>JAEZDN010000009.1 GCA_023433275.1 Verrucomicrobiota bacterium | reverse complement strand
TCGGCATCGTCCAAAGCCACGACGGCGCCCTGTTCGTTGAATCCGAGCCCGGCCGCGGCACCACGTTCCGGCTCTTCCTTCCCGCCACCGCCGCCCAACTCCCGCCCGCCATCCCCAGCCTTCCACTGCCGCCCGGCGCGCTCCGGGGCACCGTGCTCGTCGTGGATGACGAGGAGCCCGTCCGCTACGTGGCCGAGGACGTCCTCACCCAGCTCGGTCTGACCGTCCTCCTCGCCCCCGACGGACCGGCCGCCATCGACTTGGTCCGCACGCACGACGGCCGCATCAATCTGGTGCTGCTCGACCTCACCATGCCCGGGCTGGCCGGCGACGAGACCCTCCGGGAGCTCCGGCAAATCCGACCCGATCTCTGCGTCATCATCATGAGCGGCTACAGCGAAGGGGAAATCATGAGCCGCTGCGCGTCGCTCGGCGTCGCTGGCTATCTCCCCAAGCCCTTCGAACTCGCCGCGCTCACCCACAAGATCCGCCCGTTTCTCACTTGAGCGGGACGACCCGGGCGGTCGGGGCGAACGGTACGGCCGCCGGTCCATTTGTTCCGCGAACCCGCGCAGAAACAGGCTTTGCGCCCCGGGATGTTTTCCTCAACGTGGCGCCTTTCGTGTCCACGCCATCCTCCCCGCCGAACTCTCCCGCACCCAAGCCCCTGTCGCTCGGTGTCATTTTCCTGACGCTCTACATCGACTTGATCGGCTTCTCGATCTTCTTCCCGGTCGGTCCGGCCATGCTGGAATGGTACGTCCACCAGGAAAGCACCGGCGGCTTGTTCGCGAGCCTGGTGCAGCGCCTGGAGGCCCTGGCCCATGCGGCCCACGCCTCCGAACTGGCGACCGGCGCCCTGTTCGCCGGCGCCCTCGGCTCGGTCTATTCGTTGATGCAATTCCTGTTCTCCCCGTTGTGGGGAGCGCGCTCCGATCGCGTTGGGCGCCGTCCCGTCCTGCTGTTCACCATCGCCGGCAGCGCCCTCAGCTACCTGCTCCTCTTCTTCAGCGGATCCTTCCTGCTCTTCTTCATCGGCCGGATCCTCGCCGGGATCATGGGCGGCAACATCGCCGTCGCCATCGCCGCCGTCTCCGATGTCACGACCCGCGAAAACCGCGCCAAAGGCATGGGCATCGTCGGTGTCGCCTTCGGCCTCGGATTCCTCACCGGCCCCGTGATCGGCGGCCTCACGGCGCCGTTCAACCTGTTGGAACGCTGGCCCGGCCTCGCGGCCTTCGGCGTCCACCCGTTCAGTGTCCCCGCCGCCATCGCATGCCTGCTCTGCGTGGGCAACTGGATATGGGTGCGCCGCCGCTTCCGCGAGACGCTGCCCGCGGTGGCGCGTGGCGCCGGCGCCACCACCCTGCGCGAGCGCAACCCCATCCATTCCCTGTTTCGCCAGCCCGATGGAGCCATCCGGCGCGTCAACCTCGTCGGCTTCGTCGTCACCTTCGGCTTCAGCTTCTTCGAATCCGTCATCAGTTTCTTCACCGCGGATGCGCTGGATTATTCCCCGCGCGACCTGACGCTCATCTTCGTGAACATCGGCCTCGTCTCCATCGTCACCCAGGGCGTCCTGGCGCGGCGCTATGTGCCCCGCGTGGGCGAGAAACTCTCCGCCGTCCTGGGCATGGCGCTGATCGGGCTCTCCTTCGCCGGCCTCGGCTACGCCATCGGCATCGCCCGCTCCGCCCCGCTGATGTATGTGATGCTCACGCTGAGCACGCTCGGATCGGGCTTCGCCAACGTCGCACTCTCCTCCCTCGTCTCACTTTACGCCGGGCCCGAGGAACAGGGGAAGGTGCTCGGGATCTATCGTTCCCTCGGCTTCCTCGCCCGCGCCCTGAGCCCCGCGGTCGCCGGCTGGCTTTTCTTCAACTCGGGCGGCACCTTCACCTTCGTGATCGCCAGCCTGTTCCTGTTGGTCGCGGCCGCGCTCGGCACCGGCCTGCCCCGCCCGAAGAAATGACCACCCATTTGAAACCTCGGATTTCAGGGCCGCCAGCCTCCCGCGGCCGCCGCCTGCTTTTCTTCCTTCTTACTTCTTCCTTCATCCTTCTGTTTGCCTCCGGCTGCGTGAGCCGCGGGCGCGCCCCGGCTTCGACCCGCATCGAGCCCCAGCCCGTCCGCCTGCCGGCGACCATCCTCTCCAATTTCTTCCTCGTCGAATCCCGCCAGACCGACGGCAAGACCTACCGGTTCATGATCGATACCGGCTCGTCCGTGACCCTCGTCTCCCCCGGGCTGGCCGACGTGCTCAAACGCAAGGAACGCTTCCGCTCCGCCCCCCCGCGCACCCTGCGCGTCCGCGGCGCCAACGGTCGCGAGGTCGAGCTGCCCGCCATCACCCTCAGCCATCTCCAGCTGGGTGAGGCTCATTTCGACCGGCTGCCCGCCATCGTCTACGATTTCTCCGACCTGTCCGCGCACCTCGGCGTGACCATCGACGGCGTGATCGGATTCCCGCTTTTCCGCGACACGCTGCTGACCCTCGATTATCCCGCGGCGCAACTCGAGATCGCGCCCAACCCAGTCAACCTTCCCCCGCCGGCGCGCCAGCCCCGCACGAGCGTGATTTCCTACAATCGCGAGCAGCCGACCCCGCTGATCCCCGTGCAGATGGGGAACGAATCCTTCTTCGCCCTTGTCGACACCGGGAGCGACGGCGGTCTCGCGCTCAACCCCACCGGCCTCCACCCGCGCTTCGTGCACGGGCCGCGCGTCGGCCTGATCGTCTCGTCCCTCCAGGGCGACAACCGCCAGCTCGTCGGCCGTCTCGAACAGAACATCACGGTCGGCACCCAACTCATCCAGCAGCCCGTCGTCGACCTTACCGAGCACCTGTCCTCGCTCGGTGGCGAATTGCTCCGTCACTTCCGCCTGACGTTCGACCAGCAGCGCCACACGCTCACCTTGGTGCGCACGACCGATGGCCCCGTCGAGCTGCCCGGCCGGCGCAGCACCGGACTCTCCTTCCGCCGCTTTCCCAATTACTGGCGCCTGCTTGCGGTGGTGCCCGAAACACCCAACAGCCGCCTCTCCGCCCAGCCCGGTGACCTGTGCGTCCGCATCAACGGCGAACTCGTGGAACACTGGACCTTCGAACGCTACGCCGACCTCGTCCGCACCGCTTCGAAGATCACGTACACTTTTCTTTCCGGTGCCAGCGAGACCGACTACGAGGTCCCCGTGTTCGAGCTGGTGCCGTAACGGCGCGAGGCGCGCCGCAGCTTTAAGCGATAAGCGAGTAGCTTTTAAGCGCCCCGCCCGCTGCGTTATAGCAAAGTCCCATTCGTTTTGGACTTTAGAACTGCCTGGACTGTAGGGCGGGATCGCTGATCCCGCCTGCGTGCGAAGACGATGCCACCTTTCGTGGCGGGATCAGCGATCCCGCTCTACAAAAATGGCTGCGACATTTTGAAACCGCTCTAGGCTTAAAGCCTACCGTTTAAAGCTTACTGTTTCCTCAGCAGGAAGGCGCCGGCGCCGTCATGCCCGTCCTGCCACGGCCGCGCGAGGATCTGCTTCGCCAGCGTGAACGGGCCGCCGGCCCGGCTGTCGAAGAAGGATCGCATCACGCTCTCGTTTTCATCCGCATCGATGCTGCACGTGCTGTAAACCAGCCGGCCGCCGGGATGAACCAGCCGCGCCGCGGCATGCAGCAATTCAAGCTGCGCCTGCGCATGACGCGCGAAATCGCCGTCCTGCAGCCGCCACTTCACGTCGATCCGATGACGCATCACGCCCGTGTTGGAACACGGCGCATCGAGCAACACCGCGTCGTAGGATTCGGGCAGGTTCAGGTTGCGATAGAACACCGTGTTGACCTTGGTCAGGTCCGCCTGGATCAACGCCACGTCAACCCCCTCCGGCGCGCGCGAGAGATTCTCCTTCAGGCGGACCAGCCGGAGATCGGACTTCCCGGGCGCCACCGGCTCATCGAGCGCGACCACCTTGCCCGTCTTCATCGTGTCGGCAATGAACAGGCTCTTGCCGCCCGGCGCCGCGCACGCATCAAGAATGGTTTCGCCGGCTTGGGGCGCCAGCAATTCGACGCACAGGCGCGTCGACGGATCCTGCAGGTACAGCACGCCCTCGCTGGCGAGACGGCGGATTTCCTCCCAATGTCCCGCCTTCACCTCGTAAAAGCCCGCCCACTTCGTCGGGGCGAGAAATGTCGGCACCGGAGTCTCGGCGCGACGCCAGCGGGCATAAACCGGCGCCGGCTGCTGGTTCCACGCCAGGAGCTTGCGGGTTGTTTCCGGCCCGAACTGCCGCAGCCAGCGCGCCACCAGCCACTCCGGATGAGCAAATTCCGTCGCGAGGTCCGACGGGGGCAGGACCAGCCGGTCCGCCATCTTCCGGGCGACCGCATTGACCAACCGGGCCTCCTTGGGACTGGTCACCGATTTGGCCTGCTCCACCGCATGATGAATCACCTTCGCCGTCAGCTCCGACCCTCCTTCCAAAAGCTCATAACCCGCGATCATCAGGACCGCTTTCACCTTGGTCCGGGGCTCCCGCGCCATCAGCCCGGCCAACGCCGCCTCCAGCCGCGTCGCCCAACGCACCACGCCATAGAAAAGATGCTGCGCCCGCGCCCGTTCCTGGCCGCTCAAATTCGTCGCAAGTCCTTCCAGGAGCGCGTCCACCCGCTCGGCCCGCGCCAGCCACCGCTCGACCAATCCGGCGGCGGCAACCCAGCCGGAAAAGGCGGGTTTCGACCCTGCCGGGCCTTTCTCTAAACCCTGTTTGACATCATGCATCATTGTCGCCTGAACTAATCGGTTCACCGACTCGATACGCAATTATGAATTCCGAAGCCATCTCCGCGACTCTCAGCAAGCATCCCGCCCTCAAGGCGTCCAAAGCCAAGCTGGAGGCGATGGAACCCGGCTCGTACGTGGTGCACCGGAGTTGGGGCTTCGGCCAGATCAAGGAATACGACGAGGCGGACCAGAAACTGGTGATCGATTTCAAGGGCAAGAAGGGCCACCGCATGGACCCCGCTTTCTGCGTCGGCAGCATGGACGTCCTCTCCCCCAAGCACATCCTCGCCCGCAAGGAAACCGAGCCGGCCAAGATCAAACAGCTGATCGAGGACGACCCCGTCCAGCTCGTCATCGACACCCTTTCCGCCTACCCGAACCAGGCCGCCAGCGCCATCGAGCTGGAGATCGTCCTCGCCCAGGTCATCGGTGAGGAAAAATTTAAGAAGTGGTTCTCCAACGTCAAGAAACAGCTCATCAAGGACCCCCGCGTCGGCGTTCCTGCCAAGAAAACCGAGCTCTACATCGTCCGTGACGAGCCGGTCTCCGCCGAGTCGGAGATCATGGAGGAATTCGCCAACACCCGCTCCGCCCGCCGCCGCATCTCCCTCGCGGAGGATCTCCTCGCCGCCTCCATCAAGGAGGAGTCCAAGCAATCCCTCGGCACGGTCCTCAACGGCATCACCGAGGCCGTTCGCGACAGCAACCAGCTCGACGCTTCCGAGCGCCTCTACGGCGCCTTCGTGCGCGACGAGCTCGCCAAGATCCTCGGCCACGACAGCCACAACGCGACCCCGAGCCAGTCCGAATTGATCAAGGAGGTCCGCGGCCTCACCGCGATCGCCGAGAAGATCCCGGTCCACTTCCAGTCCCGCTTCCTCGACTTGGTCAAGGAGACGCATCCCCTCGAGTGGCGTGAGATCGTGTTCGCCCTCCTCAAGACCTCGCAGGGCAAGTTCACCACCGAGTGCATCAACTTCCTCGTCGAGAACGGCCAGTCCGATGAGCTCGCCGCCGCGCTCAACCGCTGGAAGTCCGAGCAGAATCTCCGCGCCCCCGTCCTCCTCTGGGTCATCAAGAACCGCCACTCCAAGAAATTCTCGAAGCTGCTCCACAACCTGATCACGCCCCGCCTCCTTGGCGCCATCTTCTTCGCCATCGATTACGAGGCCCTCCAGTCCGCCGGCACCCGCCGCATTCCCCTGGCCGAGGCGCTCAGCGATGACACCGACCTGATTTCCGACCTCCTCGCCACGGCCGACACCGAGACCGCCCGCGACCTCGGCAACAGCCTGCTCCTCAACCAAGGCTTCGAGGAACTGACCAAGAAATCCCTGCTCGCGCGCTTCATCAAGCTGTTCCCCTCCCTCCAGTCCCTCGTTTCCGGCGAAGCCGAGACCAAGGACGAGCAGTTCCTTGTTTCCCGCGAGAGCTACGAGAAGAAACGCGTCGAGTACGAGGACATCGTCTCCCGCCGCATTCCCGAGAATTCCAAGGCCATTTCCGTTGCCCGCGAGCACGGCGATCTCAAGGAGAATTCCGAATTCAAGATGGCCAAGCAGGACCAGTCCGTGCTCATGGGCCAGAAGGCCCAGCTCGAACGCGACCTGGCCCGCGCGCGCATCACCGATTTCTCCGAGGCCACGACCGACCAGGTCTCCGTCGGCACCGTCGTCGACCTGCGCGATATCGCCAGCGGCAAGGCCACCCGGTACTCCGTGCTCGGCGCCTGGGACAGCGATCCGGACGCCCATCGCATCGCCTACAAGACCCCGCTCGGCCAGGCCCTCATGGGCAAGAAAGTCGGCGAGCACGTGAAGCTGAAGATCGCCGGCGCCCATCAGGAATACCAGATCGCCGGCATCACCCGCTTCGTCGACGCGAAGAGCTGATCTCATTCTGCAGCCGGGGCGCCCTCGCCCCGGTGTCTTCCCCGGCCGCGCCCCCAAGCGCGGCCTTTTTCTTTCCCGTTGGAGGGCCGAGCTCCCGAGAGGCCGTGGCGCGCGACCCGCTCGCGCCGCTCCCGCCTTGCGGTTCCCTGCCCCCAAATTCCCCTCGGCACGCCCGCACCCGCGTCCTACGTTGGCGACAAAACTGCACCCATGAAACCCTCTGCTCGCCGCCTGCTCTCTTTCCTCATGAGCCTTCCACTCTCTTTCCTCACCGCCTCCGCCACGACCGCCCCCGACGCCCCGAAAAAGCCCCATGTCGTCCGCGCTCCCTTCGGCGCCGAGCGCACCGACGAATACTACTGGTTGCGCGACGACACGCGCAAGGATCCCGAGATGCTGGCCTACCTGGCGGCCGAGAATTCCTACGCTGACACCGTGATGGCGCCCCTGAAACCGCTGCAGGAAAAACTCTACCAGGAAATCATCGGTCGCATCAAACAGGACGACGCCAGCGTCCCCTACCGCAAGCGCGGCCATTGGTACTACACGCGCTTCGAAAAGGGCAGGGACTACCCCATCCACGCGCGCCGCGCCGACGGTCCCGGCGTCGACGCCCTCGCGATCCAGCGGGCCAACGACGCCGCCGACTTCGCCGGCGAGCAAGTTTTGCTCGACCTCAACGTGCTCGCCCAAGGCCACAACTATTACAGCGTCGGTGACTGGGAGGTTTCGCCCAACAACCAACTGCTCGCCTACGCCGACGACACCAACGGCCGCCGCCAATACGTCGTGCGCTTCCGCAACCTCGCGACCGGCGAGGTCCTTCCCGACATCATCGAGGGCGTGTCGCCCAACCTGGTCTGGGCCGACGACAACCGCACGCTCTTCTATGTCGAGAACGACCCCGAGACGCTGCTGACCAAACGCGTGAAGAAACACGTGCTCGGCACACCCGCCGTGCAGGACGTCCTGGTCTACGAGGAATCCGACGACAGCTTCTACATGGGCATCGGCCGCACCCGCGATGAGCGCTTCATCACCATTGCGGTTGAAAGCACCGTGTCCGCCGAACTGCGCTACGCCCCCGCCGCCCAACCCGACACCTTTACCCTCCTCGCCGCCCGCGAACGCGACCTCGAATACACTGCCGACCACCTCGGCGACCGCTGGGTGATTCTCACCAACGCCGACGGCGCGAAGAACTTCAAACTCGTCACCGCGCCCACGAACTCCACCGCCCGCGGCGACTGGAAGGACTGGGTCGCGCATCGCGACGACGTCTTTCTCGAGAAGTTCGAGCTCTTCGACGGTTTCACCGCCATCGCCGAGCGCTCCAACGCCCTCAGCCGCCTGCGCCTCATCAAGCCCGACGGCGACGAGGAACCCGTGAAGGCCGACGAGCCCGCCTACGCGATGTCCCTTTCCGCCAATCCGGAGTCGCACTCCGATTGGTTGCGCTACACCTACACTTCGCTGACCACGCCTGTCACGACCTACGAGCTGAACGTGAAGACCGCCGAGCGCCGTCTCCTCAAGCAACAGCCCGTCCCCGGCTACGATCCCTCGCTCTACACGACCGAGCGCCTCTGGATTCCCGCGCGCGATGGCACCCCGATCCCCGTCTCGCTCGTGTATATGAAGGGCTTCCAGCGCAACGGCACCGCCGCGCTCCTGCAATACGGCTACGGCAGCTACGGCAATTCGATCAACCCCGCGTTCAACGCCACGGTCGTCAGCCTGCTGGACCGCGGCGCGGTGTACGCCATCGCCCACATCCGCGGCGGTCAGGAACTCGGCCGCGCCTGGTACGAGAACGGCAAGCTCCTGAAAAAGATGAACACCTTCACCGACTTCATTGATGTCACCGACGGCCTCGTGAAGCTTGGTTACGCCTCGAAGGACCGCGTCGCGGCCATGGGCGGCAGCGCCGGCGGCCTGCTCGTCGGCGCCGTCGCCAACCTCGCCCCCGAGAAATACCGCGTGATCATCTCCCAGGTTCCGTTCGTCGACGTCGTCACGACCATGCTCGATCCCACGATTCCGCTCACGACGAACGAATATGATGAATGGGGCAACCCCGAGCAGAAGCAGTACTACGACACCATGCTGGCCTACTCGCCCTACGACAATCTCGCCGCCCATTCGTACCCCGCCATGTTTGTCGGCACCGGCCTGTGGGATTCGCAGGTCCAATATTTCGAGCCCGCCAAATACGTCGCCCGCCTCCGCGACCTCAACACCGGCCGGCATCCGGTGGTCTTTCGCGTCAACATGGACGCCGGTCACGGCGGCAAATCCGGCCGCTTCCGCCGCCAGCGCGAAGCCGCCGAATACTACGCCTTCCTCCTCGACCAGCTCGGCCTGATCCGCGACGGCAACTGAAGCGCGCCGTCGCCAGACCCGATCCCACCTGAGCCGGCTCACGCAGACGGGGTGCAATTCCGCTGCGTGCACGGTCGAACGGTTCAGTTGTAGGGGCGTGGCTCGTCCACGCCCTCGGTTCCCGCAGCTATAAAAGGGCGCGGTCAAGCCGCGCCCCTACATCCAGCTGCGGAGATGAACACGCTGGAGAGTACAAAAAATACCCGCCACCGTGATGCTGAGCAAAGCGAAGGATCCAAGAGAAAGGACGAACGTGCGGCGACTCCTGGATCCTTCACTGCGTTCAGGATGACGGTGGGGGAGGTTCTGGGTATTTCTAACACGAAAGCGGCTCAAAGGCTCAAAACCCGTTCAGTTCATCAGCAGCGTAGCGAAGGAGCCACGACCGGGCCGCCGGCCCCCCCGTCCTCCCCGCGCGACCGGGCCCCGGGG
>JAEZDN010000124.1 GCA_023433275.1 Verrucomicrobiota bacterium | reverse complement strand
AAAGAGAAAGAGAACGATTACGAGAAAGAGAATGATGGGAGGGGGGCGTGGATCGGGCAAGGTCGGGCCCAATGGACGCAGGGCGCGTGCGTATGAGCGCGTGTTTGCACGGTTCCGAGGCGACCCCACACACCCCGTCGCTGCGCGACACCCCTATTCATAGAGGGGAATCAAGGCATTCGATCGTGAGTTCCCTCCGGAGTTGGAATGAGGCAGTTGGATGTGGGGGCGGGGCGTTTCGGACGCCGAACGGAGAAAGAGAAAGATTGCGAGAAAGAGAACGATGGAGGGGCGCGGGGTGCCGTCGGTTGGGAGTTGAAGGTTCCGGGAAAGCCGTTTGCTTTCCGGCCGTGCCTGACCCGCTCCTTTCCCGTCTCAAGACCCTGATCGTCGCCACGCTGAAGCTCGAGGGCGTCCGCCCGGAGGACATTCCCGACGATGAGCCGCTGATCGGCACGCCTCGTTTCGGTCTCGATTCGATCGACGCGCTCGAGCTGGTGCTCGCGCTCGACAAGGAATTCGGGATCAAGATCGGCAGCAGTGAGGAATCGCGCGCGGCGTTGGGCAGCGTGACGGCGCTGGCGGCCTTCATTCGATCCAAGCGGCCGGATCTTTGAGTCGCGGGCGGGATTGCTCCGGGGTGAAACCGCGGCGGTGGGGGGGTAGGTTCGGTGCTTGCCCGGTCTCACGCCCCGAGGTCGCCGCGAGCAGACCCTGCAGCGATCAGGCGGGGTTTTGCGATCCCGCCCTGCATGCAAGGTCCAAGCCATGAGCGGGGCGGGTGAGTTTCACGCCGCACTGGCCTCTTGCATCCTCCGCGGGTTTTTGTGGCCATGGTGCCGCGCATGGCGATTTCCCCTGATCAAATGTCCGCGGGCTTGGAAGCCTGCGACTGCCTCACCCCATTGGGTGATGCGGTGGCCACGGTCACTGCCTTGCGGGCGGGACGATCGGCCCTGCAGTTGACGCCGGTGTTGGGAAAGTCGGGCGGCGACGCCGTGCCGCTGGCGCTCCTCGGGCCGATGGATGAAACGCTGCCGCCGCGCTGGCTCGCCGAACTCAAGCGCCTGGCGGAGCGAATCCCGGCGGGGAAGTGGGGTTCCGCGCGCGAGCCGGTGCTGGTGACGAGCAGCAATTTCGGCGTCGGCAGCCTGCATGCGTTCACGCTCGATGGGGATGCGCGGCACCTCGCGCATGGGCCGCCGTTCGCGAGCGTGGAGTTGTTGCGGAGGGAGCTTGGGTGGGGCGAGCATGTGCAGCCCTTCTCGCACGCGTGCGTGACGGCGCATCTTGGCCTCGTGCATGCCGGGCGACTGCTGGGGGCGGGATTGGCGGACCGGGTGCTGGTGTTCAGCTACGATTTTGTGAGCCCATTCGTGGCCGGAGGTTTCCACAGCCTGAAGATTCTCAACGGCGTGATGCCGGCGCCCTATGCGGTGCGTGAGACGGGTGCGATCGGGTTGGGCGACGGCGCCGCCTTCGCGGTGCTGAGTCGCGCGCCGGCGGCGTACCGGCTCGAGGCGCATGCGTTGCACAACGAGATGTTCCATTTCACGGGCAACCAGCCGGAGGGCGCGGGTTTCGACGCCGTGTTTTCGCCGATGGCGGCGGCGCTCGGTGGGCGTCGATGCTGGGTGAAGGGGCATGGCACGGGGACGCTCGAGGCTGGACGGCTGGAGGCCGCGGCGGTGGCGCGCCATTTTCCCGGCGCGCCGCTGGTGTCGTGGAAAGGCGCGCTGGGTCACACGCTCGGGAGCTGTGGGCTGGTGGAGCTGGCGGTGGCGCGGGCGGCGTGGATCGCAGGGGAGATCCCGGCGACCGTGGGTACCGCCGGGCCCACGTTCGTGCCCGAGGTGGCGCTGGAACCGTTTGCGGCGGCTGGGTTCGAAGCGGCGGTGCTGGCGAGCAATGCCTTCGGTGGCGCGCACGCGGCGATGTTGTTGACCCATGATTGAGCGATTCATCCATCAACTGGCGGTCGAATTGCCGGCGCCGGGCGAAACGGCGGCCGAGGCGCGGGTGCGCCTGGCGGAGCGGTTTCCGCGCACGGCGCTGCGGCGCATGACGCATCTGGGGATGTTGCTCGGGGCGTCCTCCCACAACTTCGCGCTCGGGGCGGAGGACGCGGTGGTGTATGCGTCGACGTACGCGGAGACGCGGGCCCTGGAGGATTTTCTCCGCAGTTTCCCGGCGGCGAGTCCGTTGTTGTTCCAGACCTCGATCCATCCCGGGGGCATTCAGCAGGTGCTGATCGGGCGCCAGCAGCCGCTGGCGCGGCTCTGGCCGCTCGCGGGTTGCCGTCGGCTCGTCGAGCAGGCGTTCCTCACGGCGTTGTTGGAACCGGCCCCGCGGGTGGCGATTTTGGCCGGCGAGGAGCGCGGCACCTGGTTGCTGGAACAGGGCGTGGCGTCCGGCGAGGCCTTCGCGGTTGGCCTGCTGTTGGGCCGCGAGTCGGAGGGACGGGTCGGCCGGGTGGCGTTTGTGCCGTCCGGCGCGTCCGATGGGCCGGTGCCGACCTTGATGGAACTGGCGCGCGCCGTGGCGGCGGGTTCCGGGATGAAGTGGTCCGGTGCCGGCGGGGAGTGGACGGTGGAGTTCGATCGCTTGTCGGCATGAAAGGCACCACGCTGCGGCGCAATCCGGGTCCGGACTGGGGGCCAGCCTTTGTATTGCGGGCGGAGGGTGTGCTGCCGCGCGCGGTTTTCCGGTTTCTCCTGAAGGTGGGTGTCTGGGGCGCGGTGGCGGGGATGCCGGACCAGCGGCGTTGGTCACGCGAGTACCTGACCGTGGTGTTCGGGCGGCCGGCGCGGCTGGTGGAGGTGTGGGCGCATTTCCTCGCGCTGATGGAGGCGCTGATGGACCTGATGCGCGCGGGACAGGGTGCGCCGGTGCGTTGCGCGGTGGAACCGGCGGAAGCCGGCGAGTTCGAGGCGCTGGCGCGTGCGCCGGGACCGGCGCTTTTCGGCACATTTCATTTTGGGGCGTCGGACCTGCTCGGTTACCTGCTGGCTGACTGGGGGCGGCGGGTCTCGATCCTGCGGTTGCGGGTGGACAATTCCCCTGAGACGGGGGCGTTGGCGGAGCGCTTCGGTGACAAGGTTTCGTTTCTGTGGGTGAACGACCCGGCCCGGTTGATCTTCGACCTGAAGACCGCCATCGAAGCGGGCGCGTCGCTGGCCCTGAAATGCGACCGAATGGAGTTCAGCGCGCGGAACGAGCCGTTCCGCTTTCTCGGCGCGCCGCGACTGTTTCCCTTCACGATCTATCACCTGGCGATTCTCTTCAACCTCCCGGTCGTTTTCTGCATCGCGGTGAGAGGGGAGCGGGAGCTGGCGTTGCAGGTGCGCGCGTCGCCGGTGTTCCGGCCGGACCCGCTGGCTTCAAGGGAGGAGAATCTCGCGGCGGGACGCCGGCATTTCCAGGCGGTGTTGGACCAGCTCGAGCTGGTGTTGCGGCGGTATCCTTATCTGTGGTTCAATTTCCTCCCGCTGAATCCGGTGGTGGAGGAGGCGACGACGGCGGCGGCGACGCGATGAGGAGCGGTGGTTCAATTCGTCCCATGCGCGCGAGGGAAGGAGAACGAGCAAGAGAACGAGAACGATTTGGCCGGGACGGGACACGGCTTGCGTGGGCGGAGGTGCGGGGCTAGGGGTTGACGCTTCCGTCATGTTTTCATTCCGCCATGTCCAGTGGGCAGTGTTCCGAAGGAGCAACCGGTCGCGCGCGTGGCGAATGGCGGGTTGTCTGGCGGCGCTGGCCGCCGGGGCGGTGGGGCGCGGGCGTGAGGCCGCGCCGGAATTGCTCATCGACCCGGCCCACCGGCTGGCGGTGGAGGAGGGCACGTGGCGCGACCTGACCGACGCCCTGGGCCGCACCCCGGGCATCCAGGCGGATTTCGTCGAGCGGCGGCATTTCCCCTTCAAGCGCGAGCCGGTCACGCTTCGGGGCGAGGTGCGCGTCGCGCCGGGAAGCGGACTCAGCCTGCGTTATCGGGAGCCGGAGGAGCGGACGGTGATTCTCGACGAGGGGGGCGTGCTCGTGCGCGGCCCGGATGGGGGAGCGCTGCCGTCGGATCCGCGGGCGGCGGCGGCCAACCAGGCGTTGCTGCGTGTGCTTCAGCTCGATCTCGCGGCGCTGGCGCAGGATTTTGAGATTTATGGCCGACGGCAGGGGGAGACCTGGTCGCTGGCGCTGGTCGCGCGCACTGACGCCCTGCGGCGAAGCGTCGGCCGGATCTTTGCGGCGGGCGAGGGCGTGTTCGTGCGAGAGATCGAGCTCCGGCGAACGGAGCGCCAGGCGATCGGCATCAGCATCCTCGCCCCGCATGCGGCGGATTTCAGTGCGGAGGAAATGGCGCGATTTTTTCGGTGAGCATGGATTTCCGCCGTCGGCAGCTCCTTGGTTGGGTGGGGCTGGGCCTGCTGGCCCTGCTCGGCGGGCTGTGGCTGCTGCGTCTGGACTACCCAAGCAAGATATCGACCGACGTGCTGGACCTGGTGCCGGCGGACGGGCAGGCGCCGGAACTGGCGTTGGTGCGGGCGCTGGCCAGCGAGGCGCAGGCGCGCACCGTGCTGGTGGAGTTGACGGTGGACGGGCGGCCGGCACCGGCGGCGGCCGGCCCGCGCTTTGCGGCGGCGTTGCTGCGCGCGGGGAGTTTCGACCAGGCGGTGGCGATCGGTGACACGGCCGCGCGCGACGAGATGGGGGCGGCGCTGTTCGCGCAGCGCTTTGCGTTGTTGTTTCCCCGCTGGCTCGCGGAGCGGATGGCGGAACAACCGCGGGAATTGGCGGGCGATGCCGCGTCCTGGCTGGCGGAGGACAGCGTGCACCGGTTGGAGCGGTTTCTCGAAAAGCCCGAGGCGCTGGCCTTCCAGGACCTCGTGCCGGCCGATCCCCTGTTGCTCTTGCCCGGCGCGGTGGAGCGCTTGAAGGGAGGGCTGGAACTCGTGCAACCGATGGCACGCGACGCGGCGCCGACGCTCGTGTGGGCGCGGCTGACGGCCTCGCCCTTGAGCGAGGCGGGGCAGGGGCCGGCCTTTGCGGCGCTCGCCGCGGCGGTGGCCGAATGTGCGCGCGAGTTCCCGGGGTTGCATGCCGCCGACACGGGCGTGAATCGCTATGCTGCCGCCAGCCGCGCGCGCATCGAGCGAGAGGTGAAATGGCTGAACACGATTTCGCTGCTGGCGGTGCTGGGGGTGGCGCTGGCGTTCATTCGCCGGGTGCACCGGGGGCTGCACTTGGTCCCGGTGGTGTTGCTCTCCGTCTTGGGCGCCTGGGTCGGCACGACGCTGGTGTTCGAGCGGGTTCACATCATGGTGTTCGCGCTGGGCGCGCTGCTCACGGGGGTGGCGATCGACTACGGTTTTTATTTGTTCATGCAGCCGCCCGCGGTGCCGGGTGAGGATTACTGGGCGAAGGTCCGGCGGCTGGCGAAGCCGCTCCTGGCGAGTTGCCTGACCACCGTGGCGGGGTTCGCGTTGTTGTTGTTTTCCGAACTGCCCTTCATCCGCCAGCTCGGCGTTTTCGTCGGCACGGGGCTCGTGTGCGCGCTGGGTGCGGCGATCGTCTATTTCTCCACGGTGCGGGATCCATTCCTGGAGGCGCGCGAGTTTGGCGCGGGTTCCCGCTGGCCGGCGGCTTTCCGGCGGGTGATGCGCGTGGTTTTGCTTTCGCTGTGGCTGGCGGCGCTGCCGGGCCTCACGCGGCTGGAATGGAGGGACGACATCCGCGAGTTGGAGGTGCCATCGCCCGAAGTGCAGCGCGAGGACCAGCGCATCCGCGCGTTGCTGGGTGAAGGTCCGGAGCGCGTGGCGTACGTCACGACCGGCGCCACGCTGGCCGAGGCGCGACAGGCGTTGGAGAAGCTCGATGCCTGGCTTGAGGAGGGCGGGGCCACGGCGGTGAACCTGGGCGCAGTGATTCCCACGGCCGGCGAGGCGGCGGCGGCGCAAAACTTTTTCCGCGAGCAGGCTGATTTTCCGGCCAAGCTGCGTGACGCGCTGGAACGCGCGGGTTTTGAAGCGTCCAGTTTCGAGCCCTTCTTCGCCGCCTATGCGGACGCGAGTCGCGAGGGTGCGGGCGAGGTGGCGGCTGCGGTGACGGCGCTGCAATCGCGCCTGCGCGGGCCGGCGGGATTGTTGATGCGCGACGGCGCGCCGCTGTCATGGTTTGTCACGCTGGTCCGCGCACCTCCGGCCGGGGCGCCGCCGCCGGAAGCGCGCACGGTCAGCACGAGCCAGTTGCAGTCGCTCAACCGGGTTTTCGCGCAGTATCGTCAATCGGCGCTGCGGTTGAGCGCAATCGGGCTGGCGATCGTGGGGGTGGGCGTGCTGGCGTCGTACGGGTTGAGGGATGGCCTGCGGATCTTTTCCATCCCGGGCGGAGCCTGTCTGGGGTTGTTCGGGGTGCTGGGTTGGCTGGGGCAGCCGTTGAACTTGTTTCACCTGATCGGGGCTTTTCTCGGCGTGTGCCTGACACACAACTATTCGATCTTTTCGGCCACGTCGGTTTATCGCGGGGAAGCGCCGCCGGTCTCGGTCCGGGTGTCGGCGTTGACCACGGCGGCGTCGTTCGGGGTTTTGGCGCTGAGCAGCCTGCCGGTGATCCGCGCGCTGGGCATGACCGTGGCGCTGATGGTGGTGGGAGCACTCCTGGTGATCGAGTTCGAGCATCTTTCCGGATTGAGGAGCAAGCGATGAAGGGGACACGCCCGCGAAAACGCCGCCAGCAAGGCACGAGTCACGCCTCATTGCGCGAGGCCTGGCGCGCGACGCTGGCGCGGCGGGGCGCGGCGCGGGCGGTGGTGCAGGCAGCGGAGGCGCGGGTGTTTTCATTTTTGGATCTGGATGCGGCCGCGGACGCCTGGGTGGCGACGCAGGTGCCGGACCCAGCGCAGTTGGCGGGGCGCGCGGTCGTTTTTGCCGAGCCCAACGGCCCGCGGTGGTTCGAGATGTTCCTGGGCCTGGTGAAGGTCGGCGCCGTGCCGGTGCCACTGGACCCGGGCGAGCCGGCGGCGGTGCAGCAGCGGGTGGCGGAGGCGCTGCGCGCGGGGGCCTGGTGGACGGGTACGACCTTGGAAAGGAAAACGGGCGCGCGGGTTTATCGGGATGCCTGCGTGATCAAGCTGACCTCGGGATCGACGGGACAACCCAGGCCGTTGGTGTTCACGGCGGGGCAAATGCTGGCGGATGCGCGGCAGGTCACGGCGACGATGGGCGTGCGCGCGTCGGATTTGAACCATGCGCTGATACCGCTGGGGCATTCGTATGGCCTGGGCAGCCTGTCGATACCGCTGCTGGCGCAGGGAGTGCCGTTGGTGGTGGGGACCTCGGCGTTGCCGCAGGCGATCGCCGCGGATTTTGCACGCTGGCGACCGACGGTGTTTCCCGGCGTGCCGGCGATGTGGCGCGGCCTCGCGGTTTCGGAAATGCGCCTCGACAGCCTGCGCGTGGGGATCTCGGCGGGCGCGCCGTTGCCGCCCGAGGTGGCACAGGCGTTCGCGGCGCGTTTCGGCCGGCGCCTGCACGGGTTTTATGGCTCGAGCGAAACGGGTGGGATCACCTATGACCGCACGGGCCGCGCCACGCTGGCTGGTGGCGTGGGCACGGCCCTGCGGGGCGTGCACCTGGCCGTGCGCCGTGGAGGACGTCTGCTGGTGGCCAGTGCGGCCGTGGTGACCCACGGCAACCGGCGTCGGAGGGGCGCGCTCGGATCGTGGTTGATGGCGGAGCGGGTGAAGCAGGACGAGCGCGCGGGGATTTTTCTGGCCGGTCGCCTCGACAGCATCGTGAAGATTGCGGGGCGTCGGATCAACCTGCTCGAAGTGACGGCGCAGCTTCGTCGACTGCCGGGCGTGCGCGATGCCTGGGTGACGGCGGTGGGGGCGGGACCGTCGCTGGCCGCCGTGGTGGCGGGCGAGGGCAGTCCCATGGAACTGCGGGCGGGGTTGCTGCCGGTGATGGCCAGTTGGATGATTCCGAAGAAGCTGGTGGTGATTCCCGCGCTGCCGCTCACGGCGCGAGGAAAGACGGATACGCGGGCACTGCGGGCGATGGTGGAGTGAGGGGCGTTAGCGCGGTATGGAGGTGTCGGTTGCGGGAAACTGGGTCCGATCCCTTATCCGGAATCATGCCGATGATGGAGGGGCGCGGCTCGACCGGGCCCGTTTCTCGCTACGGGAAACAAGGGCGTGGACGAGCCACGCGCCTACCACGGAATAGTTCGATTGCGCGCACGGGGCAGTTCCGCTCCATCTGCAGAGTTCCGGCTTATAGAGTCGGCCCTGGATCCGATCTCGCGGGTGAGGATGTCGCGAGCGCGACCCGACAAGAAGGCACTGTGACGTGGTGCAGACGTTTCGCGGGCGGGGTCGTCGGCCCTCCAACACCTGATTCGCTGTGATAGGCAGCCCCGGCAAGCACAGGACCGCGATTCCGGCGAGGTGGAGGAATATACGCTCGTGCCTCCGGACAGGGCCACGAAACCCACGGCGGGGTCGCCGTGGCTCCACGTTTCATGAGTCGGCTTAGGAAGAGGGATGTCCGGCCGGCCGGGAAGCGTGACTCAGTTGCACGCCGGTCAGGGTGGCCTCGATCTCGATGAGCAGGGACTCGCGGCAGATGTCGGCGCGGAGATAGGAGACGCGATCGGACGGGCGCAGGAGGTGGCGTTGCAATGCGCTCGCCGCCGCGGGATGGTCGGTGGCGTGGCGCAGATAGACCTTGAAGTGGCGGGCGGATTGGCCGGCGCGATCCAAGTCGGGGCCGAGGCCGCAGGCCTGCGAAATGCCGCGGAGGTTTTCCAGCGTGCATTCGAGCTGGGTTTGGAAGCGGTGCGGGGCGACGGTCGCGTGTCCGCGGATGGCCGCGGTGCCGGAGATGTAGACCGTGGCGGACGCCGGGTGCGCCACGACGGTGGCGCGGGCGAAGCTGGGCGCACGGGGACCGTAGTCGGACGGATAGTCGTACGCCGGGATCTGGAGGGGATTTTCCACGTGGCGCGGCGTCAGGGTCGTCGCCGCGAAGACGATCGTCAGGGCGTTGGACCGTGCGCCGACGGCGGAGGCGGCGGGCAAGAGGCCCTTGAAGGCGGGGCCGTGGTGTCCCTCGAACGCGAGGGAGCGCCCCCGGCAGAATGCGCGGTAGTTCTCCAGGCCACCGGGTCCCGCCTCGTTGATGGCGGGAATGTAATGCCAGATACGGGCCAGGTGGAGACCGCGGGTGGCGGCGAAAAGGGCGGTGTAGACTTCGCGGGTGGCCTGTTCCAGACCGTGGGCGATGGGAACCGAGGCACCGCCGACGTGCCACGCGCCCGCTCGGAAAAGTTGCAGGAGGCCGGATGGACCCGCCCATTGCGCCTCGGGGAAAAGGGATTCCTCCGTTGGTCCGGCCAGCACGGGGAGCCCGGGCTCCAGCGCCGGAACGGCGGATGCGCCGAGTGAAATCGTCAGCGGCGGCAAATCGACGGCGGGCAGCGGGGACGGCGGATTCAACGGTGGGGGAGGGACGAAGCGGAAAGGCGGTGGCGGTGAGTCGGAAGCGAGTGGAGCGCCGCCTCCGAACCGACAGCGCCCGAGACGGCAAGAGCCAACTTTCCTTGCGGGAGAGCGCCGCGCTTCGGTGGGACGGCGCGGACGGCGCGACCGGCAACCCGGGGCGGAGAAGAAGTAGGGATCTTCAGGTTCAAGGGCGTTCCAGCATGCAAGTGCGGAAGGCGATACGTCAAAGGCAGATCGCGGCGGCCCGGGACGTGGGGAAAGGCGGAATTCCTGGAGCACGCGAGGGCCGGACCGGCGTGCGGCACGTCCGGAGAATTTGCACCACTCGGGCGGGGCGGGGCGCGGGGGATTGACGCGGGGGGCAATCTCAGTTCCCTAGACCCTTCATGTCGAAAACGTCCTCGAGTCGAAAGCGCCGGGAGCCGTCCGTGCGGGCGCTGGCCGGCACGGTGTTCATCACCCGCCAGGTGCATTTCAGCGCCTCCCACCGGTTGTGCAACCCGACCAAGAGCCTCGCGTGGAACCAGAAGCAATATGGCATCTGCACCAACCCGCACGGGCACGGCCACAACTACGTGCTGGAGGTCACGGTGAAGGGCCAGCCGGATCCGGTGACGGGTTACATCATCGACCTCGCGCGGCTGAAGAAGATTCTGGAGCGCACCGTGGTCGACAAGTGCGACCACCGCCACCTGAACGACGAAGTCGAATTTTTGCGCGGGATCATCCCGTCGACCGAGAACCTCGTGATTGCCTTCTGGCATGAAATCGCCCCGCACATCCCGATGCCGGCGCGCCTGCATTGTGTGCGGTTGTATGAAACGCCGCGCAACCATGCGGAGTTTTTCGGCCCGGCGCACCACTGATGCGTGCGTCGCGACACACGAAGGGAGCCGGCCCGGCCGGCGCGCGGAAAGCGCAGCGCCCTGACCACGGGCCGGGGCTCCATTTGCCCACCTGATTTTTCGGGCGGTTACGTCACCCGCCTTAAACCAAAAACGAAACGCCCATGAAACAGATGTATCTCCACCGCTCGAACTGTGGCAAGGAACCGCCGATCCGGCGGCAGTATGACCGGAAGTTCAAGCCCAACGCCGCGTATCACGAGAGCCTGCCCGACATGATGGAGGTGGCCCATGAAACCATCCAGGGCGCGCATGTCCCGATCCAGCAGGTCGGCATTCATAATTTCAAGCTGCCGCTGAAGTATCGCACGAAGGCGGGCAAGACGCTGACGCTCGAGACGAGTGTCACGGGCACGGTGTCGCTCGAGGCGGATCTGAAGGGCATCAACATGAGCCGCATCATGCGGACGTTTTATGAGCACCGGGGCGAGGTGACCACCGGCGAATGGATGGGCCGGATCCTGAAGGGCTACCTGCGCAAGGTGGAAACCAAGGATGCCCGCCTGAAGATCGCATTCTCGTACCCGATGCTGCGGACGAGCCTCCGCACGGGGCTGGAGGGTTACCAGTTCTACGATGTCGCGTTCGAGGGCGTGATGACGCGCGACGGGCGTTACCGGCGCTTCATCCATTTCGATTTCGTCTATTCCTCCGCGTGCCCGTGTTCCGCCGAGTTGACGGAGCATGCGCGGGACAAGCGGGGGGCGTACGGCGTGCCGCATTCGCAGCGCAGCAAGGCGCGGATCACGCTCGAGGAGGTCGAGGGGAAGAAGATCTGGATCGAGGACGTGCATGCGCTGTGCCTGAAGGCGCTGCAGACCGAGACGCAGGTCATGGTGAAGCGCGAGGACGAGCAGGCCTTTGCCGAGCTCAACGGCGCGTACCTGAAGTTTGTCGAGGACGCCGCACGGTTGCTGTACCTCGAGTTCGACCGGGACCGGCGCATTGCGGATTTCCGCATCGCGTGCACGCACTTGGAATCATTGCACTCGCACGACGCGGTGAGTGTGATCTGCAAGGGCGTGCAGGGCGGGTTCAACGCCGACTTCATGGACTTCGGGGCGCTGATTTGCTGAGACGGATTTTTCCCGCGGATGGCGCGGATTAGCGCGGATAGGACCAAACCATTTAACGCCTCATATTCTTCATGAAAACTGCCCTTAATCCGCGTCCATCCGCGTCACCCGCGGGAAGAAAAAAGCCGGTCGCTCTTATCACCGGCGCCTCGCAGGGGATTGGCGAGGCGATCGCCAGGGAATTTGCCGCGGAAGTGAGGGGAGTGCGGCTGGCGCTGGTCGCGCGGAATGTGCGGAATCTCCAGGGCGTGGCGAAGGCGTGCGCCCGGTTTGGCGCGAAGGTCGAGGTGTATGAATGCGACGTGAGCAACGAGGCATCGGTGGGGCTGATGGCCGAGGCCGTAACGGAGCGCTTCGGGGCGGTGGACGTGCTGATCAACAATGCCGGGGCGTTCGCCATGGCGCCGTTCGCGGAGACGAAGGTCGACGAGTTCGACCGGATGATCGCGGTGAACCTGCGCAGTGCCTTCCTCGTGACGCAGGCGTTCCTGCCCGCGATGACGAAGCGGAAGTCGGGGGATGTCTTCTTCATGAGCTCGATTGCCGGGCTGGGGGCGTATCCGCAGGCGGCGGCGTATTGCGCCGCGAAGTTCGGGGTGACCGGCCTGGCGAAGGTGTTGCGCGCCGAGACCAGGGATCATGGGATCCGGGTGTGTTGCGTGCACCCGGGCGCGACGTGGTCGCCGTCGTGGGAGAAGTCGGGCGTGAAGCCGGAACGGATCATGCCGGCGGAGGATGTGGCCCGGGCCATTCTGGACGTGTATCGGCTGGGCCGGCGAACCGTGGTGGAGGAGATCGTGTTGCGACCGCAGCTCGGCGACGTGTAGCTGGCCGGCGGCTTCCGGAGGCGGGGTGGAAGCGGGTTCCCCGAAATCAGGCTATTTTTTGGAAAAGTTTTCGTCCAGGGACCTTGGCAAGGGACCTGCGGTCATGTTGGCCGATGAAAACCTGCAATGCGCTGCTGTTTGTGCTGATCGGCCTGGGGATGGCCGCGGTCCCGGGCTGGTGGCCGGAACAGTTCGCGCCCCTCCGGCCCGCGAGCGCGAGTTGGATGATGTTCATGGGCGTCATGCAGGCGGTGGGCGGACTGAGCGTGCTGGCGATCGAGATGGTGGGCTGGACGCGGCGACTGGCGGCGGGGGACGCGCTCGATTTCACGGTCGCCCTCGCGGATGTGCGCCGGCTGGCGTCGCCCTCGCTCTATCAGCTTTTGGAAAATCCGGAGGAGGAAGAGATCGCCTTGCGGTTGCGGCAGCAGTTGCTGCGGCCGGCTTCGAGTTGACGCGGAGGCGGTCGCGCCGGGCGTGGCGCTCGATGTTGGCGCGAAAGGCGGTGGAGGCGGCCGGGCTGAACTTGCCAGCGGACGAGGCAGGGCCATAACAGCGCCATGCCGCCGGTGCGCCCCACCATTCTCGTGGTCGAGGATGAACAGTCCATTGCCGACACGATCGTGTATGCCCTGCAGACGGAGGGCTTCGCGCCGATTTGGAAAAGTTCCGGGGGCGAAGCGCTCGGGGTTTTGAAACAGCAGGCGGTGGCGCTGGTGGTGCTCGACGTGGGTTTGCCGGACATGAGCGGCTTCGATGTTTGCCGGGAGCTGCAGAAACTGGGAGCGCCGCCGGTGATTTTTCTCACGGCCCGCAGCGGCGAGGTGGACCGGATCGTGGGGCTTGAGCTGGGCGCTGATGATTACCTGGCCAAGCCATTCAGCCCGCGCGAGCTGACCGCGCGGGTGCGAGCCGTTCTGCGGCGCACCAATGGGCACGGGAGCGCGCCGGGCCCGGCGGTCGGGGGCGTGTGGATTCATGATGAGGCGCGCTGTCGCATCAGCTATCGCGGCCGCGCCCTGGAGTTGACGCGCAATGAATACCGGTTGCTCGTGGCGTTGTTGTCGTCGCCGGGTCGGGTGTTCAACCGCGACCAGTTGATGACGGCGGCGTGGGACGACCCGGGGGCCGCGCTCGATCGCACGGTGGATGCGCACATCAAGCTCCTGCGGGCGAAGCTGCGGGAGGTGGCGCCGGAGTCGGACCCGATCATGACGCATCGCGGACTCGGGTATTCGCTGCGGGAGGAGTGAGGCGAGGGGGCCGTAGAGAAATGCGCGCATCCTTTGGACACTCCGTGCTTCGGGCACCCCGCTTGATCCGGAACGATGCAGCTGAAGCGGGGGTCCGCGATGTACGCGGTGAACCGTTCCGTTGTCGGGGCGCGGCTCGTTCATGCCCTTGTTCCCCGCGGCGGGGGAAGGGCGCGGTCAAGCCGCACCCCTACATTCATGGGCATGGCCTGGACTGGGTGCCGGGGGATTCTGGTAGCGCAAGGTTTGTACCCCACCGCCACGCGAGCAGGCGCGCGACAGGATATGGGGGTTCGGTGCAGGAAGCGTGGCCATGAGAATTCGCACGGCAATTTTTGTGGTGTATGTCGGCGCCTCGGCGATCGGGCTGGCGGTGATGATGAGCCTGGTGCTGGGCGACGTGCGGCTGCGCTATGTCGAATCGATGCGGCGGACGTTGGGCGACATGGCCGCGTACCTGGCCGCGTTCGCCGCGCCGGAGGGGCCGGCGGATGACTGGACGCGAAAGCTGACGAGCCTGCCCGCACAGGCGGAGGGACTGCGCGTGTTTGCGTGCGACCCTGAAGGGCGCGTCATTTTTGATTCCGCGGGACGGGATGTGGGAGAGATCTATCGCTGGAACATGTTCGGAGGCGGGCCGCGGGCATCGGAAAACTACACCCAGTCGAACGTGGCGGAGGTGGGCGGGGAATTGCGCGTGGCGTCGCGGGTGTTGACGGCGGCCGGGCACGCGGGATGGATCGGCGTGGGGCGCCCGCTGTCCGCGGTGGAGGCGGGCGTGCGCGAGGCGCGCACGCGATTGATCCTGATGATCGGCACGCTGGCCGCGGTGATGGTGCTGCTGGGGTGGTGGATCGCGGCGCGGCTCACGGATTCATTGGAGAAGCTGGCGGTTTACGCGCGAAGTGTCCGCGACGGAAGGGGAGCCCTGCCGCCGGGATCGCGAGCGCGCGAGATTGCCGACCTGGGCCGCGCGTTTGAGGAGATGCGCGAGGCGCTCGAGGGGCGGCAGCATGTCGAGCGGTACACGCAGACGCTCGCGCACGAGGTCAAGGCGCCGCTCGCGGCCATCCGTGGCGCGGCGGAGTTGCTGGAGGAAGGGATGCCGCCGGAGCAGCAGCGCCGGTTCCTCGCCAATATCCGCAACGAGTCGGCGCGCATCCAGCGGATCATCGACCGATTGCTGGAGCTCTCGTCGCTGGAAGCGCGGAAGCAGCTGCGGCAGACCGAGAGCATTCCCGTGGCGCGGCTGGCGGGCGAGGCGGCGGACGTGGTGCGACCGGCCGGCAGCGCCCGGGGAATCACGATGGTTGTGGGGGAAGGGGCGGAGGCAGTGGTGCGCGGCGAGGCGGTGCTGTTGCGCGAGGCGTTGGTCAACTTGTTGCAGAACGCCGTGGAGTTCTCGCCGTCGGGTGGAGTGGTGACGCTGGGCTGGACCGTGGAGGAAGGACAGGTGGCCTTCGGGGTGGAGGATGCGGGGCCCGGGGTGCCGGACTACGCGCTGCCGCGGGTGTTTGAGCGGTTCTATTCGCTGCCGCGGCCGGGCACCGAGCGAAAGAGCACGGGCCTCGGGCTGGCGCTGGTGCGGGAGATCGCCCATTTGCACGGCGGCGAGGTTTCGTTGGAGAATCGCGCGGAAGGCGGCGCGCGAGCGGTGTTCCGCGTGCCGGTGGAGCTGCGCGGCCGCCAAAGCGGCTGAGGAAGCCGGGGTCGCTCGCGTTTCCGGTCAGACTTGGTTTGACCCCGCGCGTGAGATCGTCGCGAGCGGCGACCCTATCAGCGTACGGCGATGGGGGAGAATTCCCCGGCTTTTCACGTGCGCTTCATGATGTGTTCACGGAAGCGGGGCAGGGTGAGGGCATGGAAAACGCCCAACCTCCCCTCATTCCGGTTCCCGTCGCTGCGGCCCCCGTGCGCCCGCGGCACACGGTGACCCTCAAGCTGCTCTTCATCGCCGCTCTCGTGCTGGTGCTGCACGTGCCGCTGGGTTTGATCAATGGGTTGCGGCAGGAGCGCGCCGGAAACCGCGAGGCAGCGCACGCGCGGCAAGCGATCGAGCGCGCGGGGGAGGGCGGCGCCGGCTCGACCAGCTACGATCCCGCGCGGGCGGCGGCCGAGGGTTATCGGATGGTGGAGCGTGCGCTCAAGCATAGCGTGCTGGTGCTGACGCTGGTGTTCGCCGCGTTCTTCCTCTTTGAGACGCTGGCGGGGTTGAAGCTGCATGCGGTGCACTATGGTTTGGTCGGTGGCGCGCTGTGTTTGTTCTACCTGGCGCTGCTGGCCCTGGGCGAGGTGTTGCCGCCCGGGCAGGCGTACGTTGGGGCGGCGGTGGCTTCATCGCTCCTCATCGTGGGCTACAGCATCTCGATCCTGCACAGTTATGGCCGGGCGGCGTCGATTGCCGTGTTGTTGGGCGCGGAACATGGCGTGCTCTTTGTGGTGTTGCGCATGGAGGATTTTGCGCTGCTGGCGGGGACGACCGCGCTGTTCGTGGTGCTGGCGGCGATCATGTACTTCACGCGCCATGTGGACTGGTTTGCGCAGGAGGTGGGCAAGCCGCGGGCGAAGGCGTGAAGAAGCGGCGTGGCTCGCTGCGCTCGTTGAGCGCTGCCACCGGGGCGAGGGCGCCCCGGCTCCAGGGTGGGGACCGGCGGCTGGGGCGCTCGGCCGGATTCATGCGGTTGAACCACAGACCAACACAGATGGACACGGATGAAGACCGAGGTGGCGTCATCAGTGAATCCAAACTTCATTCACTGAACCCTGAAACAAATCGCGAGTTCTTCGCCGCCGAGGAAAGGGCGCGGTCAAGCCGCGTCCCTCCATCCGACTGCCTATTCCCGGTTCAGGGCAGGCGCACGATTTTCAGGATGCGGACCGGCGGGGTCAGGGACTGGCCGTCGGCGGGGGCGGCGTGGATTTCGCGAACGACCTCCATGCCGCGGGTCACGCGGCCGAAGGCGGCGAAGCCCTGGCCGTCGGGGTTACGCTTTCCGCCGAAGTCGAGCTCCGGCTGGGCGCCGAGACAGATGAAGAAATCGGAGGTGGCCGTGTCGGGACCAGCGCGCGCCATCGAGAGCGTGCCGTCGAGGTGGTTGAGGCGCGTGTCGCGCGTGCGTTCGAGCGCGACGGGCGGCCGGTGGTCGCCCTGGAATTCAGGATTCATCCCGCCCTGGATGACATCGATCTTCACCGCGTTGGCCGGCTGGTTATCGGGTGCGGTCTTCACCGTGCGATGGAATCGTCCGCCGGTGTACGCGCCCGCGCCAACGTAGTGGAGGAAATTGGCGACGGTGGCTGGAGCGGATTCGGGAAAGAGCTCGGCCTCGATCATGCCTGCAGTGGTCTCGATGAGGATGAGGCTCGAGGGCGAGGACGCCGCGAGGCCGGGGAAGTTCGAAATCAAAAACAGGATGCCCACGGCCAGGGCGTGACGCGACGCCGCAGCAAGACGGGCCACGGGGTCGATCTGTTGGAGGATGGAGGCGGGCGGCATCAAGAAGAGGGCGCGGCGGGGGATGGATCGACGCGGCGCCACACGGTGGCCTGGCGCAGTCGGGTCACGACGTCCCAGCGCCCGGGCAGGTTTTGGCGGAGTGTGGGTTCCTCGTACTCGTGGGTCACCGCATAGAGGGGGCGGCGGTGAGCGGCCAGCCAGGCGTTGAGGCGGGCGTAATTTTCCGGCGTGACGAAGTTCGGATCAAGGCACGGGCGGTTGGCGTAGTAGTAGGCGTTGCCGGATACCTGCATGGCGACGAGCACGGCGTCGGCGGGAAGATGGTCGGCGATCCAGCGGCCGGTCAGGGCGTAGGTGCGTTCGTCGAGCTCGACCTGGGTGACGCGGAGGGTGCGGCCCCAGTCGAGGAGCCAGCCAGCCGCGGCGAGGAGCAGCAACAAGGTCACAGGTGCGCGCAGGATGCGTCCGCGGACGAGTTGGTCGGGTGTGGCGTTGGCGGGCAGGAGGCGCGAGGCGAGGAACCACGAGGGAAAGTTGATCCGCTGCAGCACCAGCGCTGCGGCGAGGCCCACCGCGGGCAGCGCCGGAAGGATGAAGCGGAGGTACCACCAGTGCTCGGACGTGCAGTCGTAGAACGAATAAAAGAGCAGGAAAGCGGCGACCCACGTCAGCAGCACGGCCTTGAGCCGGCGCGGGATCGGTTGCCACGGGAGGGCGAGGGCGGCCAGCACCAGGGGTGTGGCCACGGCGGGCAGCCAGCGGGCGTAGTGCCACAGCGTGTGCGGGACATTCGCCAGGGAAAAGAGATGGCTCATGTCGCCGTACCCGCTGGCCACGAACTGGCCGTAGACTGTGCGGTTGTAGAGAGCGAGGAGGAGGGCGCCGGGGACGCCGCCGAGCACAAAGGCGAGGCCGTGGCGGAGGGAGGGCTGGAGGGCGAGGGCGGCGGGGAGAAAAAACAGCGCGTTGGTCGGGCGGACCAGGACGGCCAGGGCGAGCGCGGCGCCGGCGGCGACGGCCCAGGCAATATGGCGGCGGGAGCGCAGGGCGAAGAGCATGGTCGCCAGGCCCCAGACCGCGGCGACGAGATCGCTCATGGGTTGGAGGGCGTAGGTGACGGTGAGGGGCGAGAGGGCGCCGAGGAGAGCGAGCGCCAGGCTCCAATTGGGCTGGAGGCCGAATTCCCGGCCGGTGAAGTAAAGTAGCAAGGCGAAGGCGAGGGCGGAGCCCACCCCGATGGCCGTGGTGGCGGGGCCAAGGCCGATGAGCCATCCGAGGAGCGCGAAATGCAGGGGCAGGCCCGGTGGGTAGCTGGGCAGCCAGTGTTGCCCGGTGGGGTCGGAGGTGAAGCCAAGGGGAACGAACAGTTGCGGGGGCAGGAGATCAGCAGGCATGCCGGCGGGCAGGCGAAGTGGATCAGTCAGGCGGCCCTCCAGCATGAGGCGGGCGCTGTTCATGTAACCGGAGGAATCGGAACCGCCTGCGTAGGGACTGTGATACCAACCCAGGAAAAACGCGTAGGTGGCGGCGAGCAGGGCGAGTGTGAGCAGGGCGCCGCGGGAAAAAGTGGGGACAGCCGTGGGGGTGGGCATGCGGTGGAAAAACTCCCCGTCTACGCGGCGGTGAGGCGGAACAGGGTTACCTCGGGCCGGACATTGAAGCGAACGCGCTGGAGATGTCCGACGCCGCGGTTGATGTAGAGTTTCCGGCCATCGGCGAGGTCGAACTCGCCCGCGGTGTAGCGCCGGTTCCCCACCGGCAGGAACGGCGGAGGGAGGAACGGGGGCTTGCATTGGCCACCGTGGGTATGGCCGGCGAGGATCCAGCCGCGGTAGCCGGCCCAGACGGGGGCGTCGCAGGCGTCGGGATTGTGGCAGAGCACGAGCGCGGGGTCGGAGGGGCGGAGCGTGCGCAGCACGGGCTCGGGCGAAAAACGGGTGGTCCAGAGATCGTCGCAGCCGACGAAGGTGAGGCCTGCGATCGTGGCGCGTTCATTGCGCAGCACGAGGCAGCCGTGATCGGTCAAGAGGGCGGAGATGGCGTCGGCGACCTTGGGGTCGGCCGCGTAGACCCCGTAGTCGTGATTGCCGAGGACGGCGACGGTGCCGAGTTTGCCCCGGGGAAAGCGGGCGAGGAGGGGTTTCGCCTGTTCCAGCACGGCGGGGTTCTCGTAGGTGACGAGATCGCCGGTGTGGACGACGAAGTCGGGTTGAAGGGCGGAGGCGAGGTCGAAGGTGCCCAGGAGGTGGTTGTCGTCCACCTGGTGGCCGATGTGAATGTCGCTGAGCTGGAGGAGGGTCTTGCCGACGAGCGTCGGCGGGAGATGAGCGATCGGGAGATCGTGGCGGACGACCTCGGTCCAGTGGGGCTCCACGCGCCAGGTGTAGAAACCGGTGAGCGCGGCCGCGCCGGCGAGGGTGCCGAGGAAGCGGCGGCGGGTCAGCGGTTGCTCCATGGCGTCGTGACGCGAGGCGGAGGGTCGCCTTACAGGAGGGACTGCTGGTCGCCGGTGGCGGCCTTGAGGCCGATCGCGCCGTAGCCTTTCGCGGTGAGGATGCGGCCCTGGGCGGTGCGGGCGAGGTAGCCTTCCTGGATCAGGAACGGCTCGTGGACTTCCTCGAGGGTTTCGGCTTCCTCGCCGACGGCGATGGCGATGGTGCCGAGGCCGACGGGGCCGCCCTGGTAATTCTCGGCCATGAGGCGGAGGACGCGCTTGTCCATCTCGTCGAGTCCGGCGGCGTCGATCTCGAGGAGCTCGAGCGCGGCGGAGGCGACGGGCCGGGTGATTTTTCCCTGGGCCTTCTCGGAGGCGTAGTCGCGGACGAAATTGACGAGGTTGTTGGCGATGCGGGGCGTGCCGCGCGCGCGCGAGGCGATTTCCGCGGCGCCGCCGGCGTCGATGTCGACCTTGAGTAGATCGCAGCTGCGGCGGACGATGCCCTCGAGGGTGGGGCGGTCGTAGTAGTCGAGGCGCGTGTTGAGGGTGAAGCGTGAGCGCAGCGGCGCGGTGAGCAGGCCGGCGCGGGTGGTGGCGCCGATGAGGGTGAAGCGCGGGATCGAGAGGCGGACGCTGCGCGCGTTGGGGCCCTGGTCGATCATGATGTCGAGGCGGAAGTCCTCCATCGCGCTGTAGAGGTATTCCTCGACGGTCTTCGGGATGCGGTGGATCTCGTCGATGAAGAGGATGTCGCCCTCCTCCATGTTGGTGAGGAGGCCAGCGAGATCCCCGGCCTTCTCGATGACCGGGCCGGAGGTGACGCGGACGTTGCGGCCGAGCTCGTGGCCGAGGATGAAGGCGAGGGTGGTCTTGCCGAGGCCGGGGGGGCCGGAGAGCAGGATGTGGTTGAGGGCCTCGCCGCGGCGTTTGGCGGCGCCGACCATGACCTGGAGGCGTTCGACGGTCTTCGGCTGGCCGGCGAAGTCGGCGAAGGAGAGCGGGCGGAGGGCGGCCTCGGTTTGGGACACCGGCGAAGTCAGCGCGGTGGCGAGGAAGTCGGTGCCTTTCTTGGGGGATTTATCGGAGGAAGGCATTGTTTAACCACGGATGGCCACGGATGGACCCAGATGAAGGGTGAAATGGAAACCGGCCCGCCGGGACGCGGGCCCTCCAGTGGATTGATTTGTGCTGATCGGTGTCAATCTGTGGTTGTCCCGATTCGGTTCACTTCCACTCCACGTCGGCGCCGAGGGAGTGGAGGTTTTCGACAAAGCGGGGGTGGGCGCGACGGATGGTGTCGGCGTTCTTGACGATGGATTTGCCCGGGATGCTCGCGGCGACCATGTAGAGGGCGACGGCGGCGCGGATGATGTAGGGGGCCTCGGCCGTGACGGGGCGCAGCGGCTTGTTGCCGAAGACGGTGATGCGGTGCGGGTCGCTGACGACGACGTGGGCGCCGAACTTCGAGAGCTCGGACATCCAGGTGAAGCCGCCCTCGTACACCTTGTTCCAGAACATCACGGTGCCTTCGGCGCGGACGGCCAGGGCGATCATGCAGGGGAGCAGGTCGACGGGAAAATACGGCCAGGGAGCGGCCTCGATTTTCGGGAGGAGGTTGGAGGTGAACGGCTCGGTGACGACGAGCCGCTGGTTGGCGCGGACGAAGGCGGTGTCGCCGTCGTATTCGACCTTCACGCCGAGCTTGGCGAACGAGCGGTTGATGAGGTCGAAGTGGTGCGGCAGGGAATTCTTCACGCGCACCTCGCCACCGGTGATGGCGCCCAGGGCGAGGAAGGTGACGACCTCGTGGTGATCGCTGTTGATGGTGAAGGTCCCGCCGTTGAGCCGGTCGACGCCGGTGACGGTGAGCTGGCTGGTGCCGATCCCGGTGATCCTGGCGCCCATCGCGACGAGGACGGTGCAGACATCCTGCACGTGGGGTTCGCTGGCGGCGTTGAGCAGGACGGACTCGCCCCCGGCGAGGACGGCGGCCATGACGAAATTCTCGGTGGCGGTGACGGACATGTAGTCCGGCCAATGGCGTGCGCCCTGGAAGCGTCCTGGCAGAGTGAGATTCAGGTCGTCGCCCGCATGGGTGATCTTGGCGCCGAGCTTCTCGAGGATTTCGAGGTGGGGGTCGAGTTCGCGGATGCCGAGGGAGCAGCCCTTGGCGTTGGTGGGCAGCGTGATTTTCTTCATGCGCTGCAGGAGCGGCGCGAAGAGCAGCACGGAGGAGCGCATGCCGGCGGGAAGCTCGCCGTTCATGCTGCCGGCGTCGAAGGAGGAGTGATCGAGGGTGATCGTGGCGGCCGCGCGATCCCAAGTGACGGAAGAGCCCTGCCCGGCGAAGAAGTTAACGAGTTTCTCGACGTCGGTGATGTGGGGAACGTTGCGGAGCGTGACGGGGGCGTCGGTGAGGAGCGTCGCGCAGAGGATGGGCAGGACGGAGTTCTTGTTGCCCGACGGGGTGATGGTGCCGCTGAGGGGTTTGCCGCCGTGGATGATGAGGTCGGACATGAGGGAGCGCTAAGCGGTAAGCATGAAGGATTAAGCCCGGGAAAAATAAAAAGGCGCCTGCCGGAGCAGACGCCTTGGAACGTGATTCGCGCCGGAGGCGCGGACAAGTTTTTAAGTGCCTTTAGAGGCTGCCGCTGGAGCGGGTGCCCTCGGAGCGTTCGCCGCGGTAACCACCGCCGCCGCTGCGACCGCGTCCGCCGCGATTGCGGCGCTGGCCACCGCCCTCGCCGCCGCGACTGCGACCGCCGCGATTGCGGCGGTTTTCGCCGTGGTCGGGACGGGATGCGTGGCTGGAGGAAGCGGGGGTGGCGGGCTCGGCGGCGGAACCGCCGAAGAGGCCCTTGAGCCAGCCGATGAAACCGCCGGCCTTGGCCGGGGCCGCCGCCGGCGCCGGAGTGGCGCGGGGCGACTCGGCGTGGCGTGGAGCGGACTCGTGGCGTTCGCGGCGTTCGCGAGGAGCGCCGCCCCAGTTGCGGGGCGTGGGCACGAACGTGACGCCCGGGCGCACGTAGAGGAACTGCGGCGGGATCGAATCGATGTCCACCGGCTCGTCGGCCGGGGCTTCGCTGCGTTCCTCGCGGCGCGATCGCTCGGAGCGGGCCGGACGGAAGCCCTCGCTTTCCCAAGTCTGGGCGGTCGAGCTTTTGGGCTCGGCGGGCGGGAGGATGTTGAGTTCTGCGGGTTCTTCGCTGGCGACCGGGATCTCGGCGTGCGCGATCGGGGCCGGCGCGATGGAGGTTTCGGTCTTCGGCGTTTCGATGGCGGCCGGGGCGGCTTCCTGGGGCGCCGGGGCCTCGGGGGCCGCGGGCGCGGGAGCGGGAGCCGGGGCTTCCGCGGGGGCGAACGGGTTGGTGTATTCGCGGGGGGCGTGGACGACCTCGATGGCGGTGGGCTTGTAGTCGCTGGCGGGGGCCGCGCTGGGGGCGGCAGGGCCGGAGGTCGGACGCTTACCGCGGGCCAGGCCCGAGCCGCGGGTGCTGCCGAATGAAGGAAACGCGGCGTCGGGCGCCGGATTGGTCGCGGTGGCTTCGGCAGGAGCACCGGACGGTTCTGAGGAGGACATGTCTATGTTGTTGGTTGTGAAAGCGCCAGCCAAGGAGGCGGCGCGGGAGGGATGCCAGCCGGAGCTCGTGGTATCGTGCTCAGCCCCTCGATTTCGCGCGGGGCAAACGGCGGCAATAACGCGGGCAACGTCGTGCAGCCCCCCTCGAAGGGCAACGTTATTTTTCCCCGGCGCGGGGCTTGCCAGAGGGAAGAGGCGCTTCCAAGCTCGCCGCCCATGGATAAACTAGAGGAGATTTTTCGTATGCAAGATGCGCTCAATAAGCGCATTGGGGTGAATTTGCCGCCTCCGACGGAGGAGGAAAAAGCCAAGTGGATTTTGAACTATACGCGGGCGATGCAGCAGGAAACGGCGGAGCTGATCGACAGTGTGCCGTGGAAATGGTGGGCCAAGTACCAGAAATTCGACGAGCAGAACGCGAAGGTCGAGGTCGTCGATTTGTTTCACTTCCTGGTCTCGCTGGCCCAGACGCTCGGCATGACCCCGGACGATGTTTACCAAGCCTATCTCAAAAAGAACGCCGTCAACCATCAACGCCAGGAGAGTGGTTACGTGAAGAAGGACGAGGCGGATTCGAAGCACATCTGAGCCGTCGCGCTGCGAGCGGGATTCCTGGCATCGCGCTTTGGATCCCTGTGGGCGGGGATGCGGCCTTTGCTACCGGCGGAGAAACAGAAATTTGCCGAAGGGTTTGCCGGTGGGGCCGAAGCGAGAGGCCTGAATTCGTTGCACGTCGACGAGCAGGGCGGCGCCGTCGTTGATCGGGGAGAGGATGAACATGAAGAAGTCATCGCCGAAGCGGGCGTGCCGGAGGAGGATCTTCACGCCCTGTTCGGTGGGTTCATAGCCGCCGTTGCGTTCCCACGTGCCGGTCCACACCTGTTTGTTGTCGGTGTCCTTGGTTCGAACCGTGAAGGTCCGGTCGCGTTGTTCGATTTCGACGCGGGCGACGCTGCCGTGTTCGATCGATCCGGCGGCGAGGTCGAGTTGGAGACTGAGGAGGGCGGACAGCGAAACGGTGCCGCTATATCCAGATTCGGATTCCACGACGGATCCCTCGCTGTCGTAGTCGCCGGTGAGGGAGGGCACAGCCGCGGGCAACGAGAGGGCCGCGACGCAGGCGACGGCGGGGGCGATGAGGCCGAGGAGGACGCGGAACGGATTTTTCATGGAGGAAGGAGCAATCTGTCCGGGAGTTGGAGCGGGGCAAATTCTTAAACGAGCCGAAACGCGAGGCTGGGCCGGATGGGATGGAGCAGGGACGACTTGGGAAAATTAAGAAAACCCGGGGCGTCGGTCGAAAACCCGCACGGCCAGACGACCATGAAGTATGAACATGTCATTTCTACCCTCGGGGACGCCAATCCCGGTCTTCCCTTTCCCGTGTACGCGCTGGAGAACCTGGTGGCACCTTGGGTTGCTCACCGCGGCCGTGGGCCATGGGCAGGCGGCGGCGATGCCGTCGGCCGAGCCGGCCCATGAGCGGATCATCAAGCGGTACTTTGCGGGCTGGGAGCGGAAGGACTGGGATGCCGTGGCTCGCGAGCTGGCGGACGGATTCACCTTCACGAGTCCGGCGCCCGACGACCATCTCGGCGTCGAGGCGTTCAAAGCCAAGTGCTGGAGCCAGGCGGATCACATCCGGCGTTTTGAATTCCCGCGAATTAGCGGTGACGACCAAGCGGCCTTCGCCATCGTGCAGATCATCACCCGCGACAATCGCATCCTTCGCAATGTCGAATGCTTCACGTTCCGCGACGGCAAGATTGCCTCGATCGAAGTGTTCTTCGGCGGCGACGGCCTCGGATTTCCCACGAACAAGAAATAACCCCCGCGCGCGCGGAACCATCAACCCCACTGAATCCCCATGAAAAAATACCTGTGCCTCGTTTACTTTGAACTCCGTGACTTGCTGGCCCTTTCGAAGGCCGAACGCGTCGTGCTCGATCGCGAATCGCTCGCCTATGATGTCGAGTTGAAGAAAGGCGGACATTTCCTGGCGGCGGAAGCGCTGCAGTCGCCGTCGAAAGCGCGCACGGTGGCGGTGCGCCGGGGCAAGCTGGCGGTGACCGACGGCCCGTTTGCCGAAACGAAGGAACAACTCGGCGGGTTCATCCTGATCCAGGCGCGCGACCTGAAGCAGGCGGTGAAACTCGGCGCCGGCATTCCGCTCGCCAAGCTCGGCCGCATCGAGGTGCGGCCGATTTACCATATTCCCGTTCGCTGAACCCGATCCTCTCCTTCTCCCCATGAAATATCTCTGCCTCATCGGCATGGAAGCCGACGTGTGGAATGTCCTGCGCGCCGCCGAGCAGGAGGCGATCATCGCCGAGCATTTCGCGTATGATGAAACGCTGCGCCAGCGGGGCCAGTTGCTCGCGACCGAAGCCCTGCAGCCCGCGGAAACCGCGACCACGGTGCGGGTGCGCCAGGGCAAGGTGACCACGACGGACGGCCCGTTTGTGGAGACCAAGGAGCAGCTGGGTGGTTTCTACCTGGTGGAAGCCCGCGACCTGAACGAAGCGATCCAGATTGCCGCCGGGATTCCCTCGGCGCGCCTGGGCAGCGTCGAGGTGCGTCCCGTGCTCGAGTTTCCGGCCCAGACATGAGGACGTGGGTTCGTTGGGTTGCTGGTGACCCGGCGTGCGTGCCCGCTCGACACGCGGGCGGGCGCGGCGCTTGACTGACTGGTGTGAACGAAACCCCGCCCGCTGATTTTCGCGCCGCGATGGCGGCGCTTTATCGTGCCGAGTCGCGGCGGGTCCTGGCGACGCTCATTCGCCTGCTGGGGAACTTCGACCTCGCGGAGGAGGCGTTGCAGGACGCGTTCGCGGTCGCGTGGGAGCGCTGGCCGATCGAGGGTTTTCCCGCCAATCCGCGGGCGTGGCTGGTCTCGACGGGACGCCACAAGGCCATCGACGCGTTGCGGCGGCGCGCGCGCTTCGACGCTTCCGTGTCGCACCTGGCGACGCAGATCGAGGTAACCGCGGCGGCGCCCACCGGCGGCGAGGAGATGGAGGACGACCGGCTGCGGTTGATCTTCACCTGCTGTCACCCGGCGCTGGCGGACGAGGCCCAGGTGGCGTTGACGTTGCGCGAGGTCTGCGGGCTGACGACGGAGGAAATTGCGAGCGCCTACCTGGCGAAGGCCCCGGCGATCGCGCAGCGGATCGTGCGGGCCAAGGCGAAGATCCGGGATGCACGGATTCCCTATGAGGTTCCGGCGCCGGACGAATGGCCGGCGCGGCTCGAAGCGGTGTTGCGAGTGGTTTACCTCGTGTTCAACGAGGGGTATTCCGCCTCGACGGGGTCCGGGCTCACGCGCGTGGACCTGTCGACCGAGGCGATCCGGCTCGGCCGACTGCTGGTGGAATTACGGCCCGATGGCGAGTCGCTCGGCCTGCTGGCCCTGATGCTGTTCCAGGAATCGCGGCGGGAGGCGAGGGCGTCGCCGACGGGCGAGGTGATCCTGCTGGCCGAGCAGGATCGAAGCCGGTGGGATCGTGCGTTGATCCGGGAGGGAAGCGAGTTGGTGGCGCGGGCCTTCGCATTGCCCGAGGTTGGCTCGTACGCGTTGCAGGCCGCCATCGCGCGGGAGCACGCAGAGGCGGCGGACCAGGTAGCGACGGACTGGGAGGAAATCGTGGGGTTGTACGACTTGCTGCTGCGAGCCGATCCGTCCCCGGTCATTGCGTTGAACCGGGCGGTGGCAGTGGCGATGCGGGACGGACCGCTGGCGGGGCTCGACCTCATCGAGGCGATCCTGGGGCACGGCGAACTGGTTGAGTATCGGTTTGCGCATGCGGCGCGGGCCGACCTTTGCCGGCAGCTGGGCCGGTTGGCGGAGGCGCGAGCGTCGTATGAGAAAGCGCTCGCCCTGACGCAGCAGGAGCCGGAACGGCGCTTTTTGGAAAGGAGGCTGCGGGAGCTGGGATGATTGCGGGCCTTGGGCGAATCGAAGGCCAGTCGGGGACGGGCCCTCCTTCAAAGCACGGCGACGAAGTTGCCGGTGAATTCGACGGCGGGTTTGCCGTTGGCGCCGCCGACGGTGGAGGTCAGTTTCATGCGGGCCTTGCCGAAGCGGCGCAGGTCTTCGATGAAGCGGGCGGCGGGTTCAGGCGGCGGGCGGGTGCAGCTGGCGCGGAAGGTGCCGCGCACCGGCTGGCGGTAGTGGGCGTGGCTTTCCTTCACCACGACGTGGCCGTCGACCCCGGCCTCGACGAGGAGCGTCCAGAGGGCGGCGTACGCGGCGAGGGTGGGAAGGGTGTGCAGGGCGCCGCCGAAGACGGTGCCGAGATGGTTGACGTTGGGTTCCAGCGGGGCCTCGAGGACAAGTTCGCGCGGCCCGGTCGCGACCACGCGAATGCCCATGGAGGCGGTCAGGGGAATGCGGGCGTGGAGAAATTTCTCCAGTTCAAGAGGGGACAGGCTGGAGGGAACGGCTTCGTCCATGCGAGGGCAACATGGGGAGGCGCTCTGATCAGGGCAAGCGGGCAGGCACCGGATCGGCGACGCGGGAATGAAACAGACGGCGGCTCGAGCTCATGGCGGGACTGCGGAGCACTCCGTCGGACTCATGCAGTTTAACCGCAGATGAACACAGATAACACAGATACGGAGGGAGGTTGGCCTCACCAAACGCCCACGCATCTCTTCTCACTGGATGGTGAATGCGAACCGCGAGCTCTTAACCGCTGCAAGCCATTCGATGCATTTGGATGGAGGGGCGCGGCTTGACCGCGCCCATTGCCCGCTGCGGGAACCGAGGGCGTGGACGAGCCACGCCCCTACAACTGAACCGTTCGACCGTGCACGCGGCGGAATGCATTTCGACTGCATGAGTCCGTATTGGTGTTCCGCCGATCAAAATCCATGGACTTTGGAGAGGGGTGCAGGGGAGAGGCCGCGAGGCCTC
>JAEZDN010000104.1 GCA_023433275.1 Verrucomicrobiota bacterium | reverse complement strand
CCCGCCAAGGACGCGAAGGCCGCCGCCCCGGCCGCTGCAGGCGCCAAGCCTGCCGCCGCCCCGGCCAAGAAGTAATGCCCTTTCCCGGTCCGCCCGTCCGCGGGCGGACCGTTTTGCACGCTGTTCTTTGAGTCATGTCCGTCACGCTGATTGCTGGACTGGGCAATCCCGGGCGCGAATACGCCGCCACCCGCCACAACCTCGGTTTCACCGTGGTTGACGCGCTGGCCGCCGCCGAAGGTCTCACGTGGAGGTCCGACTCCCGCGCCGAGGCCCTCATCGCCCGCTGGGATGTCCGCCCCGGCCTCACGCGACTGCTCGTCAAGCCGCAGACCTACATGAACGAAAGCGGGCGCGCCCTTCGCACCCTGCTCGACTTCCACAAGGTCGCGCCTTCCGCCGTCATCGCCGCCTATGACGATTTCAACATCGACCTGGGCTTGGTGAAGGTATCGGTCACCGGCAGCGCCGGTGGCCACAACGGGGTTGCCAGCCTGCTCGAGCACCTCGGCAACGGATTCGTCCGTTACCGGCTCGGCATCGGCGTAGCGCGCCCCGCCGGGATGGACATCAAGGACTTCGTGCTCGGTAAATTTACATCAGAAGAATCAACCCTCATTGCCCAAAAACTAACCACTCTCGTGGACGGCCTCCGCCTGCTGCTCTCCAGCGGCCCGGCCCACGCCATGAATCTCCTCAACCGCCGCGACCATCATGAGCCAGAACAACCGTAACTACAAAGCCACCTTCATCCTCGATAACCGGGGCAAGGAAGACTCCGTCGACCAGATCATCGAGACCGTGAAGAAGGAGATCTCGGCCGTGAAGGGCGAGGTCACCGCCGTCGAGAACCTCGGCCGCCGCGAGTTCGTGCGCAAGACCGACGACAAATTCCCCGCGGGCGTCTACGTCCAGGTGAACTTCTCGGCACCCGCCACCGCGCCCGCCCAGCTCCACGAGCGCCTGCGCCTCAACGACACCGTTTACCGCGCGCTCGTCGAGAACGCCTGAAGCGTTCCCGCCGTCCCGCCCTCACCCCATGGCCAACCTCAACAAAGTCATGCTCATCGGCAACCTGACGCGCGACCCGGAACTCCGGGTCACGCCGAAGGGCACCGCCATCTGCACGTTCAGCATCGCGGTCAACCGCAAGTTCAAGGACGACAGCGGCGGCGAGCGCGAAGAGGTGACCTACATCGACATTGAGGCCTGGGGCAAGTCCGGCGAAAACATCTCCAAGTACTGCACCAAGGGCCGCCCGCTCTTCGTCGAAGGCCGCCTGCGCCTCGACCAGTGGGAGGACAAGAACACCAAGGAAAAGCGCAGCCGCATGAAGGTCGTCCTCGAGAACTTCCAGTTCCTCGGCGGCGGTCGCGGCGAAGGTGGAGGCGGGGAGGGCGGTGGCGAAGCCCGTTCCTACGCTCCCCGTGCCGGCGCCGCTCCCAGCCCGCGACCCGCCGCTCCGGCCCCGCAGGAAAACCTGGACGAAGACGTCCCCTTCTAAACCACTCCCTGTCGTAGGAGCCTGCTTGCAGGCGATTCCTGCGACAATCCATCGCCTGCAAGCAGGCTCCTATAAAAATTCACCAATCGAAATACCATGGCTAACGCAGAAGTTCTCCTCCTCCAACCTGTCGACGGTCTCGGCGCCGAAGGCGACCAGGTCAAAGTCCGCGCCGGCTACGCGCGCAATTTCCTCCTGCCCCAGGGCAAGGCCGTGCCGCTCACCGTGGCCAACCGCAAGCAAGTCGAGGCCCTCAAGAAGGCCCGCGGTCTCCGCGAGGCCAAGGAGCTCGACGGCGCGCAGGCGCTCGCCAAGCAGATCGAGAAGGCGGGCATCGCCATCGCCGTGAAGACCGGCGAGGGCGGCAAGCTCTTCGGTGCGGTCACCGGCAATGACATCCACGAGAAGCTGGCCGCCGCCGGCATCAACCTGGAAAAGCGCCGCATCCACCTTGGCCAGCCGATCAAGACCCTGGGCAAGCATACGGCGACCATCCGCCTGCACTCCGAGGTCACGGTCGAGCTCAGCTTCGACGTCGTTTCCGAAAACCCGATCGAGCCCGCGGCCTCGTAATCCCGCGACGTCCGGCCTGACGCATGTATGGGTGCCCGCCTCTACATCCGCCATGCCCGGACTCTTTGCTTTCTGAACCACGGCGATACCGCCGTGGTTCTTTTCTGTCCGTCCGGCTCGTGAAAAATTTGTCGGCAAACAAGGGTTGCCGCGCCTGCACCGGGAAAACTTACTGAACCTCCATGGCTGAACTCAGCACCGATTCCCGACCCTTTGCCCGTTCCTCCGCCGGGGAAGGGCGGGGCGCGGCCCGGTCGGCGCCGTCGCGCGAGATGCCGGCCAGCGAGGAGGCCGAACAGCATGTGATCGCGTGCTGTCTGCTGGACGGCAGCGATACGGTGGCGCGCTGCCTCGAGGCCCGAGTCTCGAACGAGTCCTTCTACTGGCCCGCCAACCAGCTGCTCTTCTCGGCCATCGTTGAACTTTATCAGAAAGGGCAGCCCGTCACGGTCGAAGTCCTGGCCGAGGAGCTGACGACCCGACGCGTGTTTGAACAGGTCGGGGGTTTTCCTTACCTCATGCAGGTGACGGGCAAGATCCCGACGACCGCGCACGCCGGCTATTTCATTGAAAAGGTCCGGGAGAAGCACCTCCTGCGCGAGCTGATCAAGACCGCCACCGGCGCGATCGAGCAGGCGTACGGCTTCACCGGCGGGCTCGAGGAGTTCGTCGACAAGGTGGAACAGGAACTTTTCAAGGTCACCCAGGACCGCGTCAGCGACAGCGCGCAGGAGATCAAGGAGGCGATCAAGGACGCCAACCAGGTCATCGCCAAGCTCCTCATGAAGAAGGGCGAGCTCACGGGCGTCACCTCGGGGTTCAAGGATCTCGACGCGATGACCTTCGGTTTCCAGAAGCAGGAAATGATCGTGATCGCCGCCCGTCCGTCGATGGGCAAGACCAGCTTCGCGCTCAACATTGCCGAGGCCGCGGCCATGCCCAAGCCGGGCAAGGGCGAGGCGGTGCCGGTGCTGGTGTTCTCGCTCGAAATGAGCTCGTCCCAGCTGGCCCTGCGCATGCTTTGCGCGCGCTCGCGCGTGAACATGAAGCTCCTGCGCGACGGCCTGGTTGGCCGCGACGGCCGCGAGGTCAATGCGCTGGGCCAGGCGGCCGAGGAGTTCAAGAAGACGCCCATCCTCATCGACGACTCGAGCAACCTCACGATCATGGAACTGCGGGCGAAGGCCCGGCGCATCCATGCCCGCAAGAAGCTCGGCATGGTCATCGTGGATTACCTCCAGCTCCTGAACGGCTCCGATCCGCGCGCGCCGCGCGAGCAGCAGGTGGCCGAAGTCTCCCGCGGATTAAAGGCGTTGGCGAAGGAACTAGACGTGCCGGTCCTAGTCCTAAGCCAGCTCAACCGCTCGTCGGAAAAGGAAAACCGCACCCCGCGTTTGTCGGATCTGCGCGAATCCGGATCCATCGAGCAAGATGCCGACGTGGTGTTGATGCTTTCCCGCCCCAAGGACGCCGACGAAAAATTCCAGACCGCCGCCGGGGCGGCGGATTTAATCGTTGCCAAGCAACGCAACGGACCGGTAGGAGATTTGAAACTGACTTTCCTCCAAGAAATTACGCGCTTTGAAAACTTCACCCCGTAAGCTGTTCCCGCTGGCAGTTTTTGCCTGCCTTTTCCTCGCCGCCGGATCGCCCGCACTGCTTGCGCAGGCCGGCCCCGCCCAAGCCCAAGCCGAAGCCCCGGTCCAGCGCGTTGGCACCATCACGATCAAGTTCATCGGCATGGCGTCGGTCAGCGAACAGATCGTCCGCGCCAACATGGTGCTGCGCGAGGATACCGAGCTCGACGAGGCCCTGATCGACCGTGACATCCGCTCGCTCTACCGCACCGGCGTCTTCGAGTTCATCGAGGTCAAGCGCGAGGAAGCCCCGGGCAATGTGGTGAATTTCGTCTTCGAGGTCACCCCCAAGTTCCGCGTGCTCGACGTCCAATACGAGGGCAACAATGGCGTGAAGTCCCGCCGCCTCACGAAGGAGATCAAGACCGTCGCCAACGGCCCCCTCGACGAGCGCCAGATCAAGGAAGACAGCCAGAAGATCTACGAGTACTACCAGAAGCGCGGTTACAACCAGGCGCAGGTCTCGTACGTCATCGACCGCAACCGCACCACCGGCTTCGCGACCGTCACCTTCAGGATTCGCGAGGGCGCCCGCGTCAAGATCGCGGCCGTCAACTTCGTCGGCAACGATTCCATCAAGGCCCGCCGCCTGCGCAAGGAGATGGAAACCAAGAAATGGAGCATGCTCTCCTGGCTGCTCGGCAGCGGCCGCCTCAAGGATGACGAGTTTGACGAGGACCTGATCAAGCTGCGGGACTATTACCAGGAAGAGGGCTTCCTCGACGTGGAGATCGCGGAGGACAAGATCACCTTCGACTATCCGAAACCCGACAAGCTCGTCATCACCATCCGCGTGAACGAGGGACGCCAGTACCGCGTCGGCGAGATTTCGTTCTCCGGCAACAAACTGTTTCCCGAACAGGTCCTGCAATACGTTCCCCGCCAGCGCAAGGGCGCGGTCTTCAAGCCCTCGCTTCTCGACAAGGACGCGGAGTCAATGGAGGACTTCTACGGCCGGGCCGGTTACCTGCCGCCCGACACCCGCGTCCGCCTGGTGCGGAAGCCCAACCTCGAGACGGGCAACATCGACGTCGAGTATGTGATCGAGGAGGGCGAGCGCGTCCAGGTCGAGTCGATCAAGATCGAGGGCAACACCAAGACCAAGAGCATCGTCATCCTCCGCGAGCTGGTGCTCGGGCCCGGCGATGTGTTCGACAGCGTGCGCATGAAGATCAGCAAGCTGCGCCTGGAAAACACGCGCTTCTTCGAGGAACCGGTCAATGTGACCGACGAGTCCACCAACATCCCGGGCCGCCGCACGCTGAAGATCTCCGTGCAGGAAGCCCGCACCGGCAACCTCACCTTCGGCGCCGGCTTCAGCTCCCTCGAGAAGGCCGTCGTCTTCGCCGAGGTCACCCAGTCCAACTTCGACCTGTTCAACCGCCGGTCCTTCTTCCAGGGCGACGGCCAGAAATTCCGGCTCCGCTTCCAAATCGGTTCGCAATCGAGCGAGCTGATCATGGCCTTTGAGGAACCGTACTTCCTCGAGCGTCAGCTGGCCACTGGCTTCCAGCTTTACCGCACGACCTCCGACTACAACAGCTCGTACTACGAGGAAATCCGCACGGGTGGCGAAGTCTACGCCCGCAAGCGCCTGTTCAACTGGCTCGAGTCGCGCCTCTCGTACACCTACGAGGTGATCGACGTCGCCAACGTGGATCCGGGTGCACCCCTCCAATTCCGCCTCTACGAGGGCGAGACGACGACCTCCCGTATCGGGCTCATGCTGAACCAGGACACGCGCGACCGCATTGTCAGCACCACGCGCGGTCATTACACCGCCCTCAACCTCGATCTCGCGGGTGGCCCGATGGGCGGCGACAATCATTATTACCGCGTCGAGTTCCGCGGCTCGAAGTTCTTCCCCATCGCCGAATTCCAGGAACAGGTCATCGCCGTCATCGGCCGCACCGGCGTGGTGGAAAGCTTTGGCGACAGTGACAAGGCGCAGTTCCGCACCATCACCGACCCGAGCACCGGCCAGCCGGTCACGTTTGGCCCGTTCGTCCCGGGCGTGCCGTTCTACGACCGCTACTTCCTCGGCGGACCCAACGATCTTCGTGGCTTCGAGTTCCGCGATGTCGGGCCGAAGGACGCCAGCGGTGAGCCGCTCGGTGGCAAGACCTATGGCTTCTTCAGCCTCGAGTATTCATTCGACCTCGTGAAGCCGGTCCGCATGGCGTTCTTCTACGATGCCGGCTTCGTTAACGTCGACGCCTACGACTTCAGTCCGGCGGATTATAACGACAACTTTGGCGTCGGCATCATGCTCTTCGTCGCCGGCGCGCCGCTGCGCCTCGATTTCGGCATTCCTCTGACCACGGATAAGTTCAACAAGTCCGGCAACCAGTTCAACTTCTCCTTCGGCACCCGTTTCTAAGACCCTCCGCATCCAATCCCACTATGAACAAGACCATCCGCTCCCTTCTCACCCTCGCCGCCTTCGCCGCCGGTTCCACCGCCCTGCTCGCGCAGCCGGCAGTGAAACTGGTCGTCGTCGACATGGCCCGGGTTTACGACAACCACTACAAGACGGAGGAGGCCAACGCCAAGTTCCGCGACGCCGAGCAGAAGGCGCAGGAACAGGTCGAGGAGCTCAACAAGCAGGGCCAGACCTTGGTGGACGAGTACAAGGAGCTGATCGACCAGTCGAAGAACAGCCTGCTCACCACGGAAGCCCGCACGAAGGCGGAGACCGATGCCCAGGGCAAACTCGAGGAAATCCAGCGCAAGCAGGGCGAGGTTCAGAATTTCCGCACCAACACGCAGCGTTCCCTCCAGCAGCGCATCAAGACTCACCGCGACCTGTTGCTCGAAGAGATCACCAAGGTGGTCAATGACCTCGCCAAGCGCCAAGGCGCGACGCTCGTCCTCGATCGCTCGGGCCCGACGCTCTTCGGCATCCCCGGCGTGCTCTATGCCGACCCCGCTTACGACCTGACCGACGCCGTGCTCACGGAAGTGAACAAGGATCGCCCGGCCCCGACTGCCGCCGCTCCCGCCGCGACACCGTCCGCCGCCGCCCCGGCGACCTCGACCCCGGCGCCGTTCACCGTCCCCAACGTGAGCCAGCCCAAGAAGTAACAACGGATCTTGCCAAGCCCTGTTCCACCGAACAGGGCTTTTTTGTGCCCATGCAGGTCGCCTACACCCTCGCGGAGATTGTCGCCATTGTTGGACCGAAACGGACCGCAGGCCAGACCGCCCAATCGGTGACCGACATTGCCTCCCTGTCGTCCGCGCGACCCGGAGACCTCTCCTTTCTGGGGAATGCCAAGTACAAGACCCAGGTGCCCGCGACAGAGGCAAGCGTGGTCCTGCTCCCGCTCGATTATGCGGGCGAACCCCGGTCTGACCAAGTCTACCTGTTCGTCGACAATCCTTCCGTAGCGCTGGCCCGCATCTGCGCCCGCATCGAACAGGCGCTTTGGCCCAAGCCCCCGCCAGGCATCCATCCGTCCGCGGTGGTGGCACCTTCGGCGCAGGTCGCGGACTCAGCGCACATCGGGCCCCTTTGTGTGGTCGAGGCGGGTGCTCGCGTAGGTGCGGATTGTGTCCTGCAGGCGTCCGTGTTCGTCGGGGCCAATGCCTCGATTGACGACGGTTCCTTCATCATGCCGGGAGCCGTGATCTCCGCTGGTTGCACTTTGGGCCGGCGCGTGCGGCTGCAGCCGGGCGTCGTCGTCGGCTCGGACGGTTTCGGCTACGAATTTGTGAATGGCCGGCACGAGAAGGTGCCGCAGATCGGCACCGTGGCCATCGGCGACGATGTCGAGATCGGCGCCAACAGCACCCTTGATCGCGCCCGGTTCAGCCGGACTCTGGTGGGCGAAGGGACCAAGATTGATAACCTGGTTCAGGTGGCGCACAACGTCACCATCGGGCGCCATTGCATCCTTTGCGCCCAAGTGGGCATTTCGGGCAGCACCACGCTGGGAGACTATGTCATATTGGGCGGCCAGGCCGGTGTCGCCGGACACCTCACCCTGGGCAAGGGCGCCAAGGCGGGTGGCCAGACCGGTGTCTTTTCCGACCTGGAACCAGGGGCATATGTCCTCGGCAACCCGGCGATTCCCGTCATGTTGAGCCGCCGCATTGCGATCCTGCGCCAGCGCCTGCCGGAGCTTTTCAAGCGCGTGGAGCGGCTCGAGCAGGCCCGGCGAGAATAGTCTTCCCGCTCGCTCCCATCTCCGGTACCCAAGCGGCCTAAATGAGGGACACGAAGCTCAAGATCTTTTCCGGCTCTTCCAATCGCGCGCTCGCAGAGGAAATCTGCCAGTGCATCGGCGTCCCGCTGGGCGATGCGACGGTCAATTGCTTCCCGGACGGCGAGTCGTTCGTGAAGATCAACGAGAACATCCGCGGCGCCGATGCCTACTTCATCCAGTCGACCTGCCCGCCGACCAACCATCACCTGATGGAATTGCTGATCATGATCGACGCCGCCAAGCGGGCGTCGACCCAGCGCATCACGGCCGTGATCCCGTTCTACGGGTACGCGCGTCAGGACCGCAAGGATCAGCCCCGCGTGCCGATCACGGCCAAGCTCGTGGCGAATCTCCTGATGTCCGCTGGCGCCAATCGCGTGCTCGCGATGGACCTGCACAGCCAGCAGATCCAGGGATTCTTCGACATCCCGGTGGACCACCTTTTTGCGTCGCCCGTCTTCTTCCAGTATTTGGCGGCGAAGCGGAGCAACAATCTCGTGGTGTTCTCGCCCGACGTCGGCGGCATGAAGATGGCGGCCGCGTACGCCGACGTGCTCGGCGCCTCGCTGGGCCTCGTGGCCAAGAAGCGCACCAGCGCCACCAAGGTCGAGGCCATCAACGTCGTTGGTGAGGTCGCCGGGTGCGACGTGCTGCTCGTTGATGACATCACCGAGACGGCCGGCACCCTCACGGCTGCGGCGAAGATCCTGAAGGACCACGGCGCCAAGAGCATTCGCGCGGCGGTCAGCCATTGCGTGCTTAACGAGATGGCCTACGAACGGCTCAAGACCGGCCTGATCGACGAGTTGATCACCACGAATTCAGTGCCGATCGACACCCGCGGGCTGCCGATCACGGTGCTCAGCATCGCGCCCCTGCTGGGGGAGGCGATCCTGCGCATCAACACGAACGAAAGCGTCACCAGCCTTTTCAAGATCAAGGGCTTCTAAAGTCTCTGGCGGAACCGGCGGGCATGGGTAGTGTCATTGCCCGCACCCAATTTTCCCATGAAAATCCCGAAAGCCGTCTTCGCGTCCATCCTGATTTCCTCCCTGGCCGGCGTTTCAATCGGCCTCATTGCCGCTGACAAGGCGCCGGTAAAGAAACCCGAACTGCGGGTCGACGCCAGCCCGACGGCCGCGGCGAAATCGCCGCTCGTGACCAGCTACGCCGACGTGCTCGACACCATTCGACCGGCCGTGGTCTCGGTTTACTCCAGCAAGACGGTCCGCCAGCAGCTTCCGGAATTTTTCCGCCGCCAGGGATTGCAAGGCCGCGAACAGAAACAGCGGGGCCTGGGCTCGGGGGTCATCGTTTCGACCGACGGCTACATCCTGACGAACAACCATGTCGTCGAGGGAGCCGACGAATTGAAGGTCCTGCTCAATGACCAGCGCGAGTTTACCGCGAAGATCATCGGCACCGACCCCAAGACGGATGTCGCCGTGATCAAGATCGAGGCGGAGAAACTGCCGAGTGCGACGCTGGCCGACAGTGACAATCTTCGCGTGGGGGATGTGGTCTTCGCCATCGGGAATCCGCTCGATGTCGGCCAGACCGTCACGATGGGCATCGTTTCCGCCACCAGCCGCCGCGTTGGCATCCTCGAGGATGTGGCCGGTTACGAGGATTTCATCCAGACCGACGCCGCGATCAACCAGGGCAATTCCGGCGGCGCGCTCATCGACGCCCGCGGGCGCCTGGTCGGCATCAACTCCGCGATCCTGTCCACCTCGCAGGGCAACATCGGCATTGGCTTCGCCATCCCGGTAAACCTGGCGAGTTCGATCATGCACAGCCTGATCGAGACCGGCACCGTGGCGCGTGGGTACATGGGCGTCGAGACCGTCGAGCTCACCGCCGAGATGGCCGAGTCGTTCGGCGTGCCCAAGGACCGGAAAGGTCTGGTGGTCACGAATATTCCGCCGGGCGGACCTGCGAGCAAATCCGACCTCCGGCGCGAGGACATCATTACCAGCATCAACGGCAAGCCGATCACCTCGACCAGCGAATTGCGCCTTCGCATCGCCCAGCTTACGCCCGGGACCACCATCGATGTGGATTACATCCGCAACGGCAAGCCCGCCACCACCCAGATCACGCTGGCGCAGCGGCCGGACGACAACGCGCTCCTGGGCGAACTGTTTGCGGGCGTGACCGCGGTGCCCCTCACCGAGGAGCTGCGGCAGCAGTTCCGCATCGACCCGCGCGTCGAGGGCCTAATCATCACGCAGATTGCCGAAAATTCGCCCTACGCGGATGACCTGGGCATTGGCATGGTCATCGAGCAGATCAATCGCGTTCCCGTCTCCGACCTGGCGCACGCGCGCAATCTGGTCCAGAAGGGTCGCAACCTCCTGTTCTACCACTACCGCGGCGGCTATCGCTACCTGATCATCGTCGTTCCCTGATCCGGGGCGGCCCCCAAATCATGAAGGCGCACCCTGCGGTGCGCCTTTTTGTTTTGGTCGATGCGTGCGTGGATTCCCCGCGCCGACGCGCCGCGTCAATCGCGGCGGGCGGATTTCGATTTGGGCGCGGGACGGTTTCTGAGGAGCTGGCGGCAACCCCAGCCGGCCGCGATCACCAGCATCGCGATGGCAATGGTGGCGAACGGGTGACTGATGAGATGGCCGAAATCCCAGACGAAATCATGGTCGCCATCGTGCCCGGGATGCGCGTGGGCGAAAAGGGGCAGGAAGAACACCAGGGTCGAGAGGGCGCGGGGGAGGGACGATTTCATGCGGAAGGGAAAGCAGCTCGCGGGCCAAGTCGGATTCAGGCGGGAGAGGCCGGCGGGAGGTGTTTCAGGAGAAACGCCGTCTGAAGGGCGGCCAGCTCGTGGAGGCCGACCTTGGCCAGGGCCAGGAGGCTTTCGAGCTGCTCGTGCGAAAAGGTGGACTCCTCGCCGCTGCTCTGGACTTCGACGAACTGGCCGCGGCCGGTCATGACGACGTTGGCGTCGACCTCGGCGTCCTTGTCCTCGATGTAGTTGAGGTCGAGCAGGGCCTCGCCGTTGAAGAGCCCCACGCTCACGGCGGCGACGGAATCGACGAGGGGGTTCTCCGTGATTTTCCTGGCATCGAGGAGTTTTTGGATGGCGAGACGGGCGGCGAGGTAGGCTCCGGTGATCGCGGCGGTCCGGGTGCCGCCGTCGGCCTGGAGGACATCGCAATCGATCCAGAGGGTGTGTTCTCCCAGCTTTTGCAGGTCGAGCACTGCGCGAAGCGAGCGGCCGATCAGGCGCTGGATCTCGATCGTGCGGCCGTCGATGCGGCCCTTGGCGATGTCGCGGGGTTTGCGCTCGAGCGTGCTGTACGGCAGCATCGAGTATTCGGCGGTCAGCCAGCCGCCCTTGACGCCCTGTTGTTTCATCCACGAAGGGACGCGGGCCTCGATGGTGGCGGCGCAGATGACGCGGGTGGATCCGAAGCTGATGAGAACGGAACCGGAGGCATTGGGGGCGACGCCGGCCTCCAGGGTAATCGGGCGCAGTTGGGATGCGAGGCGCTGGTCGGAGCGAGGGGCAGGCATTATCTGGCGTGATTCGGTGCGAAAGTCAGGACCGGAAGGGAGCTCAAGGGCGTTCGGGCTCGATCTCCTCGGGTTCGAGCTCGTCGGGGAAGGGGGCGACGGAAGCAACCTTGTGGCTGGTGGCGCTGGCGGCCTGCTGCTCGGCCATGTGCGCGATCAGGCGCTCGTTGAAGGTACGGGCCGGGTCGTGCCCCATGATCTTGAGCGCCTGCACCAGGGCCGCGACCTCCACGAGGCGGGCGATGTCGCGGCCGGGACGGACGTAGAATTCGATGTGCGACACCTTAACGCCGAGAATATTGTAGTAATTTTCCTCGAGGCCCGTGCGTTCCTCGATGACATCGGGGGACCATTCCCGCAGCGAGACCACGAGGTCGATGCGTTTGTCGAGGCGGATGCTTTTCACGCCGAACATCTCGGCGATGTTGATGATGCCGATGCCGCGGCATTCCATGTACCCGCGGTTGAGGGGGCGGGAACTCGCGAGCAGCTCGCGCTCGTCCATGAGGCGGATGCAGGTGAGATCGTCCGCCACGAGCGAGTGCCCGCGCTCGATGAGGGCGAGGGCGCACTCGGACTTGCCGATGCCGGAGTCGCCGCGGATCATGACCCCGATGCCCTTCACATCGAGCGTGGTCGCATGCTCGGTGGTGGTGGGGGCGAATTCGTTGTCGATACACAAGGTCGCCGCATTCACGAAATTCATCGTGATCAGGGGAGTGCGGAAAATGGGCAGGTTCATCTCCTCCGAGACGGCGAGCATGGGATGCGTGGCCGTGTAATTGCGGGTGAGGACGATGCCGGGGATGCCGCGCCGGGCCATCTCGCCAAAGATCTCGATCTGCTGACGCTGGCTCACGGTCTTGAGATAGGTCATCTCGGCAGCGCCAAAGACCTGAATGCGTTTGTTGGCGAAATATTTGAAGAAGCCCGTGAGCGCCAACGCGGGGCGGTTGATCGAGCCCTCGCGGATCAAGCGGTGCAGGCCGGGGGCACCGTTGAGCAATTCAAGCTGCAGTTTGTCCCGATAGGTCTCGTAGAAATGGGCTACGGTAATGCCGTTGATGGCTTTGGCGGGCATGGGGCGGGAGGAGCGGTCAGCGTTCAGCCGTCAGCTTTCAGCTATTGAGTTGGGAGGCAAGACGCTGATTGCCGGTGGCGGCATGCTGGGAGCTCACAGGTTGAAGTCCTTTCCCAGGTAGATCTCCCGGGCCTGGGGGTCATTGATGAGGAAGTCACCATCGCCCTCGGTGAGGACCTTGCCCTTGTTGATGATATAGCCGCGGTCCACGATGCGGAGGGTTTCCCGGACATTATGGTCCGTGATGAGTACGCCAATGCCGCGTTTCTTGAGCTCCAGAATGATTTTCTGAACTTCCGCGACTGAGATGGGATCCACGCCGGCAAAGGGTTCATCCATGAGGAGGAACTTGGGACGCGTGACCAGGGCGCGGGCGATCTCGAGGCGGCGGCGCTCGCCGCCGGAGAGGGTGTAGGCTTTCTGCTTGGCGAGGTGGCCGAGACTGAGCTCGTCGAGGTGATGCTTCACCAAGGCGGGTCGATCGGCCGCGGACACGCGAAGGGTCTCGACGATCGCCAGGACGTTTTCCTCCACGGTAAGCTTGCGAAAGACGGATGCCTCCTGCGGCAGGTAGCCGACGCCGAGGCGCGCACGGCGGTGCATGCGCAGATCGGTGGCGTCCTTGTCCCCGATGAAAACCTTCCCCGTCGTGGCGGGAACGAGCCCGACGACCATGTAGAAAGTGGTGGTCTTGCCCGCCCCGTTGGGCCCGAGCAGGCCGACGACCTCGCCGGCGCGGATGCGGATGTTGACGCCGTTGACGACGGAACGCTGCCCGTAGGTTTTGACCAGACCGTCGGTGCGGATCTCGAGGGCGGGCTCCATGCTCAAGGCTGCCGGGGGGCCTCGACGGGCGTGGTGCCCGATTTCCCGTTCAGGTCGACGCCCAAGTCCTTGATGGGCGGGCCGGTGAAGCGCGCGTTCTTGCCGCGGATCTGGCGCTCGCCCCGGAGCATTTCCAATTCATCGCCGGTCCAGGTCCAGTTGACGGAGTGGTCCACCACGACGGGCTGGCCCGTGAGGACGATCTTGTTGTCGCCGGGCCGGACCTCGGCGCGGCCGCAGGCGGCCTCGCGGTCGCCTTGGATGATGCGGACGTTACCGGTGGCGACGAAGGACTTGAAGGCCTCGATCTTGCCGATGGCGGCGTCGGGATCGCCGGAACGGACGGCTACGATCTCAAGGCGGTCGCAGGTCAGGCGCTGGTTGGTGGTGAGCGCCACGACGCGGCCGGTGAAAACGGCGTGCGTCTCGGTCGCGGTGCTGCTGAAGTCGAATTGTTCGCTCTCGATGACGGTGGTTTCCGGCGCGGTGGCCTGGGCGGGGAGCAGACTCGCCAGAGCGAGGAAACCGAGGAGAAGGAGCGGGCGGGGGAAAGTCATTTGAGGATGTCCTGCAGCTGGGTGTGCAAGGTTACGCGCACATTTTTGGCGATGGAAACCTTTTTGTTGGCGTGATCATAGCGCCAGTCCGAACCAGAGGCTTCGAAGCGATCGTTGATGATGCGGATCGACTCCTTGCCGGTGACCTGGCGGTCGGCGATGTCGAGCCGGGCCGAAGGGCTGAGGATCAGCGTCTCGACCTTGTCGTCGGCCCTGCCGGTGAAAACCGTGAGATTGAGCTCCTTGATCTCGACGAGCCCTTCATTTGCGTAGCGCGCCTCCGAGCCGCGCACGAGCCAGGAACGGTGGCCCTCGGGGGTGAAGTCGGGCAGGCGAAAGTTGATGACGGGACGGTCGGGCGCCACGCGGGTGCTGGCGGCCAGGGCGGCTCCGGCGATCAGCACGAAAAGGACGGTGTGGCGGGAGAAGACGCGCATGGCGGATTTAGCGACCCCGGGACGCGAGGATTTGTTCACAGACTTCGCGGACGGCGCCGAGGCCGGCGGGGCGCACGGGAATCAGTTCGGCGACCTTCAGGGCGGCGGGCATGGCGGCGGCGGGAGCGACGCCGATGCCGGCCCAATCGATGGCGGGGGCGTCAATGTCGTCATCGCCCATGTAACACACTTGCGCCGGCGAGAGCCGAAGCTGGCTGGCGAGTTCCTGCAGGGCCATGAGTTTGTCGGTCCGGCCTTGGATGACGTGCGCAACGCGAAGTTCGCTCGCGCGGGTGGTCGTGGCGGCGGAAGCGCGGCCGGAGATCCACGCGACCGCCACGCCGGACTTGTGAAGGCGGACCAGGCCCATGCCGTCGAGGATGGAGAATCGCTTCGATTCGGTGCCGTCTGAATGGATCTCGACGGTGCCATCGGTCAGCACGCCGTCGACGTCCATGGCGAACAAGCGGATCGCGGCCCAGCGGGCGGAGGAGATGCGGGATTTCCGTCGGATGAGTTTGGCCACGGGCAAGGGAGTGGCGGCAGGTTGCCGGTTATTGGCGAGCGGGCGAATCCAAAAAAGCGGCGGCGTGAGTGTCTGCGCCGACGCACGGCCGGGATGGGGAATCCGGTTTCCCGGGCTGCGAATCGCGCGCGGCTAGGGGATGGCGAGGGATTCGCCGGGTTTCAGGGCGCGGACGGCGTGCCCTTGAGCCGCAGCCTGGCGCGCGAATGCGTCGGGGTCCTGGGCGATGGGCGGCCAGGTGTTGTAGTGCATGGGTACCGCGACCTTTGGTTTCAGAAAATTGAGGGCTTCGACGGCGTCATCCGGCCCCATGGTGAAGTTGTCTCCGATCGGCAAGAGGGCGACGTCGATGCCGGCGCGCCCAATCAATTGCATGTCGAGGAAAAGCGCGGTGTCTCCCGCGTGGTAGAGGGTGCGGCCGTCGGCGGTGAGAAGGATGCCGCAGGCGACCCCCATGTACCGCGGATTCAAGCCGGCCTCGATGCTCGAGGTGTGGTGGGCGAGCGTGAGTTTCACGCGGCCAAACGGAAAATTGAAACCGCCGCCGGGGTTCATGCCGTAAACTTTCACGCCCTGGGCGCCGAAGTACTCGGCGATCTCGTAATTGGCGATGAGCGTGGCGTTGTTGGCGCGGGCGATCGGGAGGGCATCACCCGAGTGATCCTCATGCCCGTGCGAAAGCAGAATGTAGTCGCAAGTGACGTCCGCCGCCTTCACGGGGGCCCCGGGATTGTCGGTCAGAAACGGGTCGATGATCAGGCGGGCTTGGTCGGTTTCGACCAGGAAGCAGGAATGGCCGTAGTACGTGATCTGCATGCGAGCAGTGTTGCCTGGAGCGCGGGAGAGTCAACCGGGGCGCTCCGATGCCTGACTGTTCAACCGGTCTCGGCCGGTTCTCTTCCCGAAAGTGGACATACGTTGTCGCCACCAGCCTGAGCGCGGGAAGGCTCCCCTTGGTCGGCGCCCATCCGTTCTTTCGCTTGGATGCTTCGCCTGGCGACGGAGGAACTGAACGGATTGCGGAGCCGGCCCGCGCGCCTGAAACAGATCAAAACTCGCTGCCGTCAGCTTGTCCGGGCCGTTTGTGACCGTTTGGGTCCATCGGCGGTTTTTCAACTGCCCGAGTCAGGCTCAGGATGACGTTGCGTGGCCCAGCCAGGCGGCGGCCGCGGCGAGGTCGGCGGGGGTCAATTGGTGGCCCGTGTCGAACCATTGCAGGGTGACCTCGGCGCCGGCTTGGCGGAATTGCCCGGCAAGGCGGGACGGGTGGTCGACGGGGACGATGGGATCATGGCGGCCAGAGAGGATGAGGATGCGTTTGCCGTGAAGGTCGGATAGTTTCTCGGGTTCGAGGACGACCATCGGGCGGAGCAGGATGGCGTGGGCGAGGGACTCGGGACGGAGCCACAGGATCGAGGCCGCAATATTGGCGCCGTTGGAATAGCCGAGGGCGGTCAGTTTGGCGGGGTCGAGTCGATATTCGCGTGCGGCTGCCCCGATGAAGTCGGCGAGCGCGTGCGTGCGACCGACGACGTCGGCAAGATCGAAGACGCCCTCGGCGAAACGCCGGAAGAAACGCGGCATGCCGTGCTCGCTGACGTCACCGCGTGGGCTCAGCAGGGCTGAACCGGGCGATAGCTGGCGGCCGAGGGAGAGCAGGGAGGATTCGTCGCCACCCGTGCCATGGAGCAAGAGCAGCGGGCGGGGCCCGGGTGCAGCGGCGGGTTCGAAGCGATGGATGTAGGAGAGCGTGGGCATGGCGGCTTAGCTGATGACGGGCAGGTTCGCCTCGATCTCGGCCCGATGCGGTTCGAGATGCGGGGGCAGCGAGAGCTTGGTGCCCAAGGTTTCGATGGGCTCGTCGATGGCGAAGCCGGGTTGATCGGTGGCGATTTCGAAGAGAACGCCGCCCGGTTCGCGGTAGTAGATGGATTTGAAATAAGCCCGATCGATGACAGGGCTTACGGGCAATCCGCCGGCCACGAGCGTGTCGCGTGCCACGCGTTGCGAGGCGTCGTCCGGCGTGCGGAAAGCGACGTGATGAATGGTGCCCGCGCCGTTGAGGCCGCGCGGGATGGAGGGATCAGTCAGCAAATCGACGTAGTTTCCGGGTCCCCCGTCGGTGACGGTGTAACGCGTGCGGTGCCCGGATCGCGCGAGGAGGCGATAACGCATCAGGTTTTCCAGAACCGCCGAGGTGGCGGTCGTGTCGGCGAGCGCGAGCGTGGTGCTATGGAAGCCGCGGATGGCGTGTTCCGCGGGAACGACGCTGGACGGAGTGGGCGGACGAGGATCCGATTCCGCTGTTGCGATGATTTCCAATCGGAGCCCGTCGTGATCCTGGAAGGGCAGGACTTGGTCCTCGAATCGGGTTTCGACCGGGAACGATGTCACGTCGAGGCGGGCGAGACGTTCCTGCCAGAACGCGAGGGAATCAGCCGGGACGGAAAAGGCGGTGGCATAGGCTTGCCCTTGACCTGGACGACCTCGTCTTAATCCGGCCCACGGGAAGAACGTCATGGCGGTACCGGGCGAGCCGGTGTAATTGCCGTAATAGAGATGGTAGGTGCCGGTATCGTCTTGGTTGACGGACTTCTTGACGAAGCGCAGGCCCAGCACGTGGGTGTAGAAGTCGACATTCCGCCTGACGTCGGATGAAATGGCGGTGATGTGGTGGAGACCGGAAACAGGAGGATTCATGAAAGTAAGCTGATTTGATGTTGAAGTAAACGGCAGGAAAAGTTCAGGCCTGACGGCCCACTTTCTTACAAAGCCGGCCCAGGTCGAAAAGTTCAGTCGAGGAAAGCGTGGCCATTTCCCGAGTGACGTTGGCGACGACCTTGGGGAAGAGAGCGGCGATGAAAGCCTGGCCCTTGGAGGTTAGCTTCACCACGACGAAACGGCGATCGGCGGGATCGCGTTCCCTAAGGACGTAGCCGGCCTTCTCCAAATTATCGACGACCAGGGTCAGGTTGCCTCCGCTTTTCAGGAGCTTTTCGGCGAGTTCGCTTTGGCACAACGGGCCGATATGCAGAAGGGATTCGAGCACACCGAACTGAGTGATCGTGAGCTCGGGTGGGAGCACCGCATGAACGCGGGACGAGACGGATTCCGCCGCCCGTTGCAGCTTGATGAAGGCGTTCAGGGCATTGATCTCTTCGATTGGTCCGCGATGTCTTGTTCCCATTCGGTTAATTTGATAATCAATACTACAATGTCAAAGGAATAGTCTGGAGCCGAGCAGTTCGTTTACTGAATCGAGCTGCCCTCCGAGAGGGAGGGTCAGATCCCGTCGATCTTGTTGATCCTAGCCAGATGGCGGCCGCCTTCGAATTCCGTGGCCAGCCACGTCTTCACGATCTTGAACGCCTCTTCCTCCGTGATGGTGCGTTGGCCCAAGGAGAGGCAATTGCCGTCGTTGTGGGAGCGATTCCAGATCGCGACTTGTTCGTTCCAGCAAAGGCCGCAGCGCACGCCTTTCACGCGGTTCGCGACAATGGCTTCGCCGTTGCCGGATCCGCCCAGCACAATCCCTCGCTCCACCTCACCGCGGGCGACGGCCTCGGCGACGGGGCGGATATAATCCGGATAATCGCACGGCGCGTCCGAGTTCGTGCCGCAATCGCGGACGGTGTGGCCTTCGGAAAGCAACAGGGCCTTGATCTTCTCCTTGTAGGCGAAGCCGGCGTGGTCGGAACCGATGGCGATGGTGAACTTTTTCATGCAGGGGCGAGGGCGGAAAATGAACTTGGGAGAATTGTGAGTGTCGAGGATTGGACCGGCCGAGCCCGCCGCAAACCAAATTCCCGCCATGCGCGTCCTAACACCCTTCGTGATCCTGTTGGCCCTCCTGGCCGGTGGCTGTGTCAGCTCCACGCCCCAGTCCCGCATCAACGACAATCATCGCGCCTACGCGGAGTATCCGCCCGAAGTGCGGCGCCTTATTCGGGAAGGCCGCGTGAACATCGGTTTCACGACCGAGATGGCGGAAATGGCCCTGGGCAAGCCGGGGCGGAAGCTGAGCCGGCGCGAGGCGGACAACGAAGCGGGCGAGGTATGGATCTATTACCGGAACCGCCCGCGGATGAGCTTCGGCATCGGCGTGGGGAGCGGCGGTTATCGCAGCACGAACACCGGAATAAGCATGAGCACCACCCCGGATCCGGACATGGAGTCGCTGCGGTTGATTTTCCAGGACGGGCAGATCGTCGCGATCGAGACTATCCAGCAGCGCTAGAGCGATTCAATTGAGTGTGCCCGTGGGTGAGGTTTTTCGGGTCGGTGCTTGCAACGACCTCAGGCGCGAGGTCGGACAAGGTCCGACCGTGCAAATGGACTGGAGAGCTCCGCGCTGGCGGAGTTGGTCGCGGCCATGAACCGACTAGGAGTCGATGACTTTCAGGAACGCGGCCGTGTCGGCAAAGTTGGGAAACACGGCGGTGGGCTGGTGGGCGGCAAGTTGGTCGATCGAGTATGTGCCGGTAGCGACCGCAATGGTGCGGGCGCCGATGACCTTGCCGCATTCGATGTCGTGGGGCGTGTCGCCGATGATGAACGTTTGGTCCGGCGCGAAATCGATGTCGTGCCTTTCCTTCGCGCGGCGCAGGGCGTGCGGGCCGAGATGGTTGCGAAGGGGGCTGTCGTCGGCGAACGCGCCGAAATCGAAATAGTGCCAGACCTTGTGGTGGGTGAGCTTGAGCTCGGCGCCGCGCCGGAGGTTGCCGGTGAGCAGGCCCTGGGCGACGTCGGAGCGGTGGTGAAATATCTCGAGCAGCTCGAGCACGCCGGGCAGCACCACGCCTTGCCCACAGGCCAGTTCCAGGGGCAGGTGCTCGAGATAGGCCTCCAGGTAGTCGAGGGAGTTCCGGGGTGTGTCGGGCAAACCCACATGGCGAAACACTTCTCCGGTAATCCAACTATCGGTACGGCCGGCCCAGTCGATGGTGCCGAGGTCAACCGTGACGCCGAAGCGTTTCGTCAGGGCCTTTTCCATGGCGCGCACGCCGGCGCCATGGGATTTGATCAGCGTGCCGTCGATGTCCCAGAGAATGAGTTTCTTCATGTGAACCGCTGGACCGATCGCGGGGTCGCTTTCGCGTGGAATCGTCGCCTGAGTCAGGGGTGATCCCGCATGACACGGGTCAAAGGGCGTGAATGGCAGCCTTGTTGACGGCCAGGCCGGCTTCCTTGACGGCTTCGCTCATCGTGGGATGCGCATGGATCGTGCGGCCGAGGTCCTCGGCGCTGCCGCCGTATTCCATGTGCGTGACGACCTCGCTGATGAGTTCGCCGGCGCCCTTGCCGAGGATTTGCGCGCCGAGAATCCTGTCGGTCTTCGCGTCGGCAATGATCTTCACATAGCCCTCGGTGGCATCGGCGGCGATGGCGCGGCCGTTGGCGGCGAAATTGAATTTGCCCACGTTGACGGCGCGGCCGGCGGCCTTGGCCGCGTCCTCGCCGAGGCCGACGTTCGCGATCTCAGGGTCGGTGTAGACGATGGCGGGGACGAGGTCCCAGTTCACGTGGCCGGCCTTGCCGGCGATCCATTCAGCGACGGCGACGCCATCCTCCTCCGCCTTGTGGGCGAGCATCGGGCCGGCGACGACGTCGCCGATGGCCCAGATATTCTTCGCGGTCGTGCGCAGGTGCTCGTCGACCTTGATGCGCTTCTTCTCGTCGAGTTGCACGCCGGCTTTATCAAGACCGAGCCCATCCGCGTAGGGGCGGCGCCCGACGGCGACGAGCACCTTGTCGGCGGCGAATGAGAGTTTTTCCGCGCCGCGTTCGGCCGTCAGGATGCCGTTGGCGAAACCCGTGACCTTGGCGCCGGTTTCGATTTTCAGTCCCTGCTTGGTGAGAATGCGGGTGAAGTGGCGCACGATGTCGTCGTCGAGGGCGGCGACGATCTTCGGGAGAAATTCCACGACGGTCACCTCGGCGCCAAGGCGGGACCAGACGGAGCCGAGTTCGAGGCCGATGGCGCCGCCCCCGACCACGACGAGTTTCCTCGGCACCTCGTCGAAGGCGATGGCGTGATCGCTCGAGACGACGGTTTTGCCATCGAACTTCATGAACGGCAGCTCGACCGGGGCGGAGCCGGTGGCGATGACAAAGTTCTTGGCGGTCAACCGGCTCGTCTCCTTTTCGCCTTTCACCTCGATCCCGGTGGCGGAGACAAATGAGGCGGTGCCGGTGTAGGTGGGGATCTTGCGGGCCTTGGCCAGCAAACCGACGCCGCCGACGAGTTTGGTGACGACGGCGTCCTTCTTCCTGAGCATCGCCGGCAGGTCGGCTTCGACGGAACCGAGCTTGATGCCGGATTCGGCGGCATGGTGTTTCGCCCAGGCGTATTGCTCGCTGGTGTGGAGCAGGGCCTTGCTGGGAATGCACCCGACGTTCAGGCAGGTGCCGCCGAGGGTGGCGCGCTTTTCGACGAGGGCGACCTTGAGGCCGAGCTGCTGGGCGCGGAAGGCGCACACATAGCCGCCGGGGCCGGCGCCGATGACGATCACATCGTACGACGCGGGTTGGGAAGAATCAGAAGGCATGGGGCGATGTGGAGTTGAAGCTTTGAGTCTAAGATGAAGCGGGAGGCACCCCAGGTGGGAACTTAAACTATAACTTCTCTCTGATGCGACTGTCGGGATGTCAGATTCCGATCGCGAGGCGCGCGGGGTCCTCGATGAGTTGTTTGACCTTCACGAGGAACGTGACGGCCTGTTTGCCGTCGACGAGGCGATGGTCGTAGCTGAGGGCGAGGTACATCATCGGGCGGATGACGACCTGGCCATTGATCGCCACGGGGCGCTCATTGATCGCGTGCAGGCCGAGGATGGCGCTCTGCGGGGCGTTGAGGATGGGGGTCGAGAGCATCGAGCCGAAGATGCCACCATTGGTGATCGTGAAGACGCCGCCCTCGAGATCGGAGAGCGTGATCTTGCCGTCGCGGGCCTTCTTGGCGGCCTCGGCGATGGCTTTTTCAATGCCGGCCATGTCGAGCGTGTCGCAGTCCTTGATGACGGGGACCATGAGGCCCTTGTCCGTGGAGACCGCCATGCCGACATCATAGTAATGATTCTGGACGATCTCATCGCCGTCGATCTGCGCGTTGATGCCGGGAACGTCCTTCAGGGCATGGACGACCGCCTTGGTGAAGAAGGACATGAAACCGAGTTTCACGCCGTGGCGCTTGGTGAAGTCATCCTGGTATTTTTTCCGCAGGTCCATGACCGCGGACATATCGACCTCGTTGAAGGTCGTGAGCATGGCGGCCTGTTGCTGGGCCTGGACGAGGCGGCTTGCGATCGTTTGACGGAGCTTGGACATCTTGGTCCGCGTCTGCCGCGCCGGGCCCTGGCCCGATGATTTCGGAGTCGCGACGGGGAGAGGAGCAGTCGGTGCCTGGTCCGGCGCCGGTGCGGCCGGGGGCACGGCGGCCAGCATATCGCCCTTGGTGACACGGCCGCCCTTGCCGGTGCCGGAAACGGTGGCGGGATCGATGCCGGTCTCCGCCGCGAGGCGTCGGACGGCGGGAGAGGTCGGGGCTTCCGCCGCGACCGGAGCCGCGGACTTGGTCGCGGCGGCTTGGGGCGCGGCCGAAGCCGTGGCGGCTGGGTCGATCGTGGCGACGACCTGGCCGATCTTCACGTCCGTGCCCGCCGCGACGGAAAACTTGATCCGGCCGGCGGCCTCGGCGGTGCCTTCCGAGGTGATCTTGTCGGTTTCGAGTTCGAAGAGAGGCTGGTCCTTCTTCACGATGTCACCGTCCTTCACGTGCCATTTCGCGAGCACGCCGGAGGTGATGGATTCGCCCATCGGGGGGATTTTGACTTCAATGGCCATGGAAGTGGGGTCTGGGATATTTGATGCTGGGATCCGCGAAGGTCGGGATCAGAGGGTGAAGGCGTTGCGGAGGAAGGTAGCGAGTTGCTGGCGGTGCAGCGCGAGGAGGCCCACGGCGGGCGAGGCCGCGGCGTCGCGGCCCACGTAGGCGGCCTTGCGGCCGAAGATTTCCTCGAGTTGCGGGGCGATGAAGGACCAGGCGCCCATGTTGGCGGGTTCCTCCTGGCACCAGATCAGGCGGGCGTCGCGGCCGTAGTCGTCCGCGAGCTCGGCGAGGCGATCACGGTGAAGGGGATAGAGCTGCTCGACGCGGATGATCGCCGTGTTCGGGATGCGGTTCTTTTCGCGATAGTCGATGAGGTCGTAATAGACCTTGCCGGAACAGAGGATCAGGCGCTCGCACTTTTGGGATTCAATGGGATCGTCGATGACTTCCTGGAAGGAGCCCTGGGTGAAGTCTTCCAGCCTCGAGACCGCGCCGGGGTGGCGCAGGAGCGATTTGGGCGACATGATGATGAGCGGCTTCTTGAAGTCGCGCATCGTCTGGCGGCGGAGGGCGTGGAAGAGCTGGGCCGGTGTGGTGAGGTTTGCGACCTGGATGTTGTTTTCCGCGCTGAGTTGGAGGAACCGTTCCAGGCGGGCGGAGGAGTGCTCGGGTCCCTGCCCCTCGTACCCGTGCGGGAGCAGCAGCGTGATCCCGCTGCAGCGCTGCCATTTCGATTCGCCGCTGGCAATGAACTGGTCGATCACGACCTGGGCGCCGTTGACGAAATCGCCGAACTGGGCCTCCCAGATGCAGAGCATTTCCGGGTAGTCGAGCGAGTAGCCGTAGTCGAAACCAAGCACGGCGGCTTCCGAAAGCAGCGAGTTGTACACGCAGAACTTCGCCTGCTTGTCGGCAATGGCGTTGAGGGGCGTGTGCTTGGCGCCGGTTTCGGTGTCGTTGAATACGGCGTGCCGGTGGGTGAAGGTGCCGCGTTCACAATCCTGCCCGCTGAGCCGGACCGGGCAGCCGTCGAGGAGCAACGTGCCGAAGGCGAGGGCCTCGCCCATGCCCCAGTCGTAGGGGCCGCCATGGCGGTGGGCCTCGGCGCGCGCCTCGACGAAGCGCTTGATCTTGGAGTGGACCTTGAAGCCAGCGGGCACCGTGGTCAGAGCCTTCACGACCCGGTCAAGCGTGGCGGCGTCGACGGCCGTGGACACGCGGGTGTGATGGTAGTCCGGTTGGAACACGGCGGTGGAACCCTTGAAGGCGGCGGTCGAGGGATTCTCGGCCGCGGCCTTCCGCTTCTCGGCTTTGGCGGACTCGCGCGCCTTGGCCTTGGCCAGGTTTTCCTCGAGCGCGGCCAAGTATTCGGCCTTGATGGCGTCACCTTCGGACTCGGTGAGGCCGCCGCTCTCGATCAGCTGGCGGGTGTAGAGGGCTGAAACCAGTTTGTGCGCGGCGATCTTGCGGTAGAGCGTCGGCTGGGTGAACGAGGGTTCGTCCGTCTCGTTGTGACCGTGCTTGCGGTAGCAGTACATGTCGATGAAGACGTCACGCCGAAACTGGACGCGAAAATCAACCGCGAGCTGGGCGACCATGCAGACCGCCTCGGGATCATCGCCGTTCACGTGGAAGATCGGCGCCTCGATCATCTTGGCGATGTCGGTGCAGTACCGGGTGGAGCGGCCGTCAACCGGGTCGGTGGTGAAACCGATCTGGTTGTTGATGATGAAATGGACGGTGCCGCCGGTGCGGTAGCCGGGCAGTTGGGAAAAGTTCAGCGTCTCGGCGACCACGCCCTGGCCCGCGACCGCGGCATCGCCATGGATCAGGAGGGGCATGACCTTGCGCCGTTCCTTGGCATCCCCGCGGATGCGCTGGCGGGCGCGGGCCTTGCCCTCGACGACGGGGTTGACGATCTCCAGGTGGGAGGGGTTGGCCGCGAGGCGGATCTCGACCTTCTGGCCCGAGGTGGTCGTGAGGACGGATTCGTAGCCGAGGTGATATTTCACGTCACCATCGCCCGCGACGGTGTCGGGAATGTAGTTCTCGGAAAACTGCTCGAAGAGTTGGTCGAAGGACTTGCGCATGACGCTGCACAGGACGTTGAGGCGCCCACGGTGGGCCATGCCCATGACGATTTCCTCGACGCCCGCGCCCGGACAGTGGTCGATGACGGCGTCCAGGGCGGCGATGATGGTTTCGCCGCCCTCGAGGGAGAAGCGTTTCTGGCCGACATACTTCGTGTGAAGAAATTTCTCGAACAGCTCGGCCTTGTGGACGCGGCGCAGAATGCGCACTTTCTGGTTCTTGGTGAACTGGGGCTGGAGGCGCGACGATTCGATGCGTTCCTGCAGCCAGCGGCGGCACTCCGTGTCCTGAATGTGCGCGTACTCCACGCCCACGTGGCCGCAATAGGTCTGACGGAGCGCGGCCACGATGTCGCGGAGCTTCATTTGTCCGCCGCCGAGGTAGCTGCCGGTATCGAAAACGGTGTCGAGGTCGGCTTCCTTCAGGTTGAACTGCGCGAGTTGCAATCGCGGCTGCGGGGGAGGCGGCCCGCTCAGGGGATCCAAGTGTGCCTCGGTGTGCCCGAGGGAGCGGTAGGCGTTGATGAGGTAGTGGACGTGCGCCTGTTTGAGGCTGTCGACGATACTGACGTCGCCGACCCGGGCCGCCGCAGCGGGGGTGATGTGCCCGCCGGCGAGGGTGAAGCCCTGGAAAAAGGCGCGCCAAGTGGGATCGACGGAATTGGGATCGTCGAGCCAGCGTTGGTGGTATTCCTCAATGAGCGCCGCGTTGGCGCTTTCGGAAACGGACAGGTGATTCATGGAAGTTGAAAGTGGGGGATCGCAGCTTGCGTATCGTTAACCCGGATAGTAACTGCGGAAGGTGGATAGGAGCATCACCCAGAAATTGAGACAAGTTGATTCCCGGCGGCGCGGGGTGTCAGTTCCTTTAATGGCACGGATTTAAACGCTTGGTTAAGATATCTTAATATACATGTCCTCCATGGTCGAAACGGAAATCAAAGGCGCCCTAATCCGCTTCAACGAAGCGATAAAAAATTCTGATGGAAACGCGCTCTCGGACGCCCTGAGCCAAGTCGAAGCCTTGCTGGCGGCGCATCGCGACCACCTCCATCCGCAGCTCCGGCATTACCTGGAGGGCCGGAGCTACGCGAAGGCGACGGCGTGGCTGGGAGCTGGCTCGGAGTGGAATACGCCCGCTGGTTCGCCTCCGGGAGGTTGTGGAGGAAATCGAAAATGAGCGGCACAGGAAAGATCTCGACCGAGGGCGGCGAGTCGCTTGGGCAGAATCCGTTTGGCGCACTGAGTGGTGCGGGGCTGCCGTCCGTCGCGCGCCCAGCGACGCCGGCTCCATCTCGGAAGGGAGACACCCCCTCCAAGAACCGTGGACGCGTGGATATAAAACGTACCACGGCGGGGCGCGGCGGGAAGACCGTCACGCTCGTGACGGGATTCGTGGGGATCGGCCTCCCGGAGAAGGAGGCGCTGGCGAAGAAGATGAGAAATGCGTGCGGCTGCGGCGGGACCGTCAAGGACGGTGACATCGAAATCCAAGGCGACCAGCGCGACAAGATCGCGCAGATTTTGACGGAGGCTGGGTTCCGGGCGGTGTTTGCGGGGGGCTAGCTAGGCGGCCAGCCCGGCCGCGAGTGCCAGCGCGCTCCTGGCGCGGTTCATGATATACAGATGGTAGCCGGGTGCGCCCCGCGCGAGGAGGCCGCGGATTTGGGTGATGGCCCAATCATTGCCGACGGACTCAATGATCTCCGGATGGTCTCCCGCGGCCTCGAGCCGCTTGATGAGAGTGGAGGGCAGGGTTGCGCCGCACATCTCGGTGAAACGCTTGATCTGTTTCAGGGACAGCACCGGCATGATGCCCGGTACGATGGGGACGGTGATCCCGCGCGACCGACACTGATCAACGAAACGATAGTACACGTCGTTGTCGAAAAAGAGCTGGGTGGTGACGAAGGACGCACCGGCGTCCACCTTGCGCTTGAGGTTATCCAGATCGACGTCGAGCGAGGGGGCTTCCGGATGTTTTTCCGGATAACCGCCGACCCCGAGGCAGAAGTCGGCGTGGCGCGTCTTGAGGAGCGCGACGAGATCGCTCCCGTAGCGCAGGCCATCCTTGTACGGCACGAACTCGGTTTGCCCCTTGGGCGGATCGCCGCGCAGGGTCATGATATTGCGATATCCGCCCGCATGGAGAGTGTCGGCGATCGCGTTCAACTCCTCGCGGGTGTGGCCCACGCACGTGAGGTGGGGCATGACCGTGAAGCCGATTTCCTCCCGCAACAAGCGGCTGACCTGGGCGGTGCGTTCCCGCGTGGTCCCGCCGGCCCCGTAGGTGACGGAAACAAAATCGGGTGCGATGCGTTTCAAGGTGATCGCCGTATCGCGAAGGGCGGCGACCCCGGCGTCATCCTTCGGCGGAAAGAACTCGAGGGACCTCAGGGGACGATGCGGGGAGAAGAGCTCGGAAATCGGCGAATCAGGCGGCATGCAATCAATGCATACGAATTCATTGATATGTAAAGAAGCCTTCTAGGGCAAACCTGTACTTTTCTCAGGGCCAACGACTTCGAGGATGACTTCGCTCGGAGTTTCCGCGACTGCCTTGACGGAAAGCCCAGCATCCTGCCATCGGGCACGACTCATCACATACTCCACTCCAGAGGCGGATTTGCCCAGGACGAGATACCGCACGTCGGACGATTTACCGAAGCGGGCGACTTCATTCGAGGAGAGCCGGTCGTCGAACAGCCAGGCGATATCCGGGCTCCAAGGAGGGACGGCTTCGACCCCGGCGCGGGCGAATACGCGGGGAAGGCTGGCATTGTCGGTCATGACGCGCGGCGCGGCGGGAAGCGTTCGGAATGTTTCCAGCAGTCGATCCTCCGCGGCGCGCACCGAATCGCTGAATCGCCGGCCGGCGTCCGGCCAGTCGCGCCACGAGGCCGCATACGGATTCAACGGCAGGACGAGCGTCTTGGGGAGCGATTCCACGAGCGTCAGGGCAATGGCCACCATCAATACTCGGTGAGCCGTTGGGGAGTGCCATCGCGTGATGCCATACGCGCCGAGCACGACGGCCAGCCCGAGGGCGGGAGCGAGAACACGCAGGGAGTAAAACAGCCCGCCGGCGGTGAAGGGAAGGGATCCCCACCAAAGCATGATCACCACGCCGATGAGAACGCCGGCAATGTGGGCATCGCCGAGACGGCGCACGAGCAAGGCCAGAAGGGCTACGAGCCCAATAAGTCCGGGTAACGCCCACAGCGCCAGATAACGGAACAGGCCGGCCCAATCGGAGCCGGAGGAAAGTTGCCCCGCATGCGGGGCATGGAAGATTTTCGACCAGACGACAAATCCCTCGTTCACCGGGAACCATCCGCTGACGTCCAGACTGTGGAACGGATTGCCGGTGAGGAGCCACACCCGCAGCGGCCACGCGCATGCCAAAGGCACCGCGACGAGGATCAAAACCAACACGGGTCGGCGCGACGCGCCGGAGAGCGAGCCGACCACCGCCGCCGCCAGCGCGACTGCAATGCCGTACTCGCGAGCGCTCGCGGCGAGGACGGCGAAAACCCCCGCGAGGACCGCCCACCGTTCGCCGTCAGGATCCCGAAGACGCGGCAGGCACCACGCGAGTCCAGCGACCGCAACGGCGATGAGGCCGCTTTCCTGTCCGATCAGGACCGACCAGGTGAGCAACGGGGTGGCTGCCGCGAGCATCAGCGCGCGACGCGCTACAATTTCACCGCCCCAGCGATTCCCGATTCGCCAGATCAGCTCGTGCAGTGCGAGCAGTTGGAGCGCCACCGCGGGCGAGGTCCAAAGGGCGTTGAAGCTCCCGCCACAAAGGTAGGACCAAGTGTAGAGTCCCGCGATGCCGGGTGGCACGCTTTCGGCCCAGAAATAGCGCGCGAAATCCGCGCTCGAGCGTGGCGGATAAAAATCCAGGGCGCCGATTTGCACGATCTGCTCGGCCAGCCAGCTCCAGCGAAAATAAACGTCCGGTCCGGTGAGTGGTTGCGTGACGAGCCGCCAGCCCACGATGCACCAGAACAACCCATAGAGGGGAGTCCATCCGCCGAGGCGGGTGTAGCAGGCGAATGGCGACTGCTCCCGCGCCGGGAGGCCGCGGCCCGGAATGAGTCGGGCGAGGAGCGTCACCAGGGCCAGCGAAACGCCGAAGGTGGGCAGGGAAACCTCCGCTCCATTGAGCGAAAAACCCAGCATCAGCGCATACAGGACGGCGGTCGAAAGCCCGAACGAGGCTGCGAGGGACCACCGCAGGCGAAGCGCGCGCAACAGCATGGTGCCGGGAACGAGTAGGCCGGCGAGCAGCAGCGCGAGACGCAGGATCGACTCGGCGATGCCGGGTGCGCTCATGGGAGGCAATCAGCCCGCAATCGCGGATTCTCTCTCGCGCTCGGTCTTGAGCCGAAGCTGCCCGCACGCGGCATCGATGGCGTGGCCCTTTTCGCGGCGCAGCGTGACGGAGACGCCGCCCTGGTCCAGAATGCGCGCGAATTTTTCCTGGCGAGTGAGGCTGGGTCGTTTCCACCGGAGACCTTCCACCGTGTTGTACGGGATCAGGTTCACATGGGCATGCAGGTCGTAGGCGATGTCCCGCAGCTTTTCCGCCTGCTCGAGCGAATCATTGATTTCCTCGATGAGGATGAACTCGAGCGTGACCATGCGGCCGTGCTTTTCGGAAAACTCGCGCACGGCGGGCAGGAGCTCGGCGAGGGGCCACTTTCGGTTCACGGGCATGATCTGCTCGCGCACTTCGTCGGTGGCGCCGTGCAGGGAAATGGCCAGCCGGATGCCGAGCGGCTCATCGGCCAGTTGCCTGATCCGCGGCACGAGCCCGGAGGTGGAAAGCGTGATGCGGCGTGCGCCGAAGCCCAGGCCCCACTCCGCGTTCAGGATGGTGAGGGCGCGCATGATGGCATCGTAATTGTGCAGGGGTTCGCCCATGCCCATGACGACGAGGTTGTCGAAGGAAACGATTTCCGCGCGGGCGCGCGGCGTGCGGGCATCCTCCTGGCGGCAAACCTGGATCAGCTGATGAACGATTTCGCCGGCGGAAAGGTTGCGCTTCAGGCCGTCGAGGCCGGACGCGCAGAATTTGCAGCCCATGGCGCAGCCCACCTGCGTGGAAATGCAGATGGTCTTGCGCGAGTTCTCCTGGCCTACGCCCAGTTGGGGCGCGCGGATGATGACGGTTTCGATCAGCGACTTGTCGCCGAGTTCGAGCAGGAGCTTGTCCGTGACGTCCTCCGACTGCTTGGCGAGAACGAATGCCGTCGGCGCAAGGTCGAAGGTGCCGGCGAGCCACGTGCGCAGCGGGAGCGAAAGATTGGTCATTTCCTCCCATGAGCGGACGCGCTTCTTGTAGAGCCACTCCATGATCTGGCGCGCGCGAAACGCCGGGTGCCCGTGCGCGGTGAGCAGCGCGGTGAGCGAGTCGAGGGTTTCGCCATAGATGGCGGGTTTGGCGGGAGCGAAGGCCATGGTTTGCCAGATTGACTTGGACAGGATTGGGACGTTTGCGCAGAGTTCAAGATAAGCATGAATCTCCTCCACCGGCACATCTTCGCGAACGTCCTCGTGACGTGTGCCGCGTCGGTGGCGCTGTTCGGTTTCGTGTTGATGCTGGGCAATGCGATGAAGGACCTGCTGGGTCCAATGCTGGCGGGTCAGCTCGAGATCGCGACCGTGATCCGGCTGGTTGCGCTCCTGGTGCCCTTCGTGGTTTATTATGCGCTGCCGATGGGGATGCTGACGGGCATCCTCCTCGTGTTGGGCCGGATGTCGTCCGATCGTGAAATCACGGCGATGCGCGCGTCGGGACTGAGCGTGGCCTGGTTGTCGGCGCCCATCATTTTCCTGGCGCTGTTGGGCGTGGGCGCCGCGCTGCTGATCAATTTTCACTTCATGCCGGTGGCGCGGCTGACCTATCAGCGCGAGTTCGCCGAGGCGGTTCGGCAGAATCCGCTGAGTTTCATCGTGCCGCGGACGTTTATCCGGGATTTTCCGGGCGTGGTGCTCTACGTCGGCGAGAAGGACGGGGGGCGGCTGAAGGATTTCTGGCTTTGGGAGCTGGACGCGCAGAATCGCGTGCGGCGGTTTGCCCGCGCGGATGCGGGGCGGCTGGATTTTGACGAGAGCGGCAACAAGCTGGTCCTGACGCTGGAGCAGGCACAGGCGGAGGTGCGCAATGACGGTGATCCCGAGGATTTCAGCAAGGTGCACGGGTCGGCCGCCTGGGAGCATGCGACGTTTGACCTGCCGCTGGGGCGGCTGGCGGGGGACCGTTCGCAGAAGCGAAAGCTGAAATTGCTGACGTTTCCCCAGCTCATGGCGGAATGGACGCGACTGGGGCAGCCCGACTCCACCGTGTCGCAGGAGGAGCGCGCGAAGCAACTCATGCGGGTGCAGATCACGATCCAGGAAAAGTTTTCGATGGCCTTCGCGGTCCTGTCTTTCGCGCTGGTGGCAATCCCGCTGGGCATCAAGGTATCGCGGAAGGAAACGTCGGCCAATCTTGGCCTCGGGATGCTGCTCGCGCTCGGTTACTATTTCGGGAGCATCATGGCTGGGTGGCTGGACAATCATCCGGAGCTCCGACCGGACCTGGTGGTGTGGATCCCCAACATCGTCTTTCAGGGCATCGGGTTATGCCTCTTCTACAAGGTGGACCGATCCTAAAAGCCGCAGGACACAATGAGGTAACCCGCCCCGCCCCCGCGCCGTCTTCAGCCATGTGCTCCCAGTCAGTCACATCTCATGGTCGATGAACCGTTCGATTTCGCCGGTTGTCTGGAGCGGGTGCGCGTCCGTGATCAGGCGGCGTGCCGGCAGCTCGTTGAAGCGTTGTACCCGCAGGTCATCCGGATCGTCCGCTCCCATCTTCCGCGGCGCGTCGCCGAGGAGGACCTTGCGCAGGAGGTATTCATGAAGATGTTCAGCCGGCTCGACCAGTACCAGGGCGCGGTGCCGTTTCCGCACTGGGTTTCGCGCATCGCGGTGACGACGTGCATCGACCAGCTGCGGGCGCAGAAGCGGCGCCCCGAGTTCCGTTGGGCCGACCTGCCGGAAAAGCAGGCCGAGGTATTGGACCAAGTGTTGACCGACGAGCGCGACGCCACGCCGGGCGACGCGCTCGCGGCGCGGGAGTTGGTGGATCGGCTGCTCGGCGAACTGAAACCGGATGACCAACTCGTGATCCGACTGCTGGACTTGGAGCAAAAGACGCTCGCCGAGATCTCAGGTCTGACGGGTTGGAATCAAACCCTCATCAAGGTGCGCGCGTTTCGCGCGCGTCGGAAATTGCAAAAGCTGTTCAAACAACTACAACTATCGGAGAAGTCATGAGTCCCTTCGACCAGCAATGGCAGAAACTTACCGCGTTGGCGCGGCAGGCCCCGGTGGATGGCGAGCCCTCGCTTCCCCCCGGCTTCGCCACGCGCGTGGCCGCCCGGGCGGTGGTGGCGCCCCCGGCGAGTCCGTGGTTCGCGCTGGAGCGTTTCGCCCTGCGCGGGTTCATCGCCGCTGCCGTCTGCGGGGTGGCTGCGGTGGCGTATGGTCTGCCCAGCCTGGCATCCGACCAGATCGACATGTACGCCACGGGCACGGCGGAAACGGTCGCCGAATTGCTGGACATTTCCTAATGAGCAAACCCTGGCAGATCATTCTGGTATTGGCGGGCATCTTCGCCGCGGGGGGCGTCACGGGCAGCTTTGTGACCTTGAAGGCCTGCAAGGAAAAGATGGTCAATCGTCCCGTGCCCGAGGAGTGGGAGCCGAAGCATCTCAAGAAACTTTCCGACCGGCTCAGCCTCACGGAGGAGCAGAAGGAAGTGCTACGGCCAATCATTCGGCGTAACATGGAACAGTTGAACCGGCTCCGGAACCAGTCGATGGCCGAGACCCGCGTTGTCGTGGAGGCCATGCAGCGCGAAATCAGCCAGAAACTCACGCCGGAGCAGCGGGTGAAGTTCGAGCAGATGAACCGCGAGTTGCGCGAGGCGCGGGAAGCACGCGAGCGACACGAGCGCGAAAAGAAGGAAAAAGCCAAGGCCGAGCACGCAGTGGAGGCATCGTCGACGGCGAAGCCCGCGACGCCCTGAATGCAGCGTCGGGCGCGACGCGTCGGCGCGAAGTTATTTTGGTTGAAAGGGGAGGGGGCCGGCCTACGGTCCGCGTTGGCCAGGCGCCATGCATGGGCAGGCGCGTGAACCCCGCCAGGGCCGGAAGGCAGCAACGGTGACGACGTTCTCCCAGTGCCGTGGATTGCCTGGCCACTTTTTCTTCCGGCGCAGAGCGGAACCGGCCCCGGCCGGAAAGAAATCGAAACGCGGGCTGGATTTTTCAGCCCGTCAGTCTTTCAGTCCTTCCGGCCTTCATGTCCACCGCCTACCAAGTCATTGCCCGCAAGTGGCGTCCCCAGACGTTCGATGACGTTGTGGGCCAGGATCACGTGGTGCGGACGCTGAAAAATGCCATCGCGCGCAACCGGATCGCGCACGCCTACCTCCTGGTGGGCCCGCGGGGCACGGGCAAGACGAGCACCGCGCGGATCTTTGCCAAGGCCTTGAACGCCTCGGGTGGACCCAACGCCGATTTCGATCCCGCCGACCCGATCGCGGTCTCCATCGCCGAGGGGCGGTGTCTCGACGTCATCGAGTTTGACGCGGCGTCCAACACGCAGGTCGACAAGATTCGGGAATTCATCATCGACACGGTGGCGTACGCGCCGGCCCAGGGCCGGTTCAAGGTCTACATCATCGACGAGGTGCACATGCTTTCCGCCGGGTCGTTCAACGCCCTGCTCAAGACGCTGGAGGAGCCGCCCGCGCACGTTAAGTTCATCTTCGCCACGACCGATCCCCAGAAGATGCCAGCCACGGTTATCTCGCGCTGCCAGCGCTTTGACCTCAAGCCCATCCCGACGGAGCTCATCGTGCAGCGCTTGAAGAAGATTGCCGCGAGCGAGAAGATCAAAGTCAGCGACGCGGCCTTGGGCAGCATCGCCCGCATGGCCGATGGGGGCATGCGCGACGCCCAGTCGATTTTTGACCAGATGATCTCCTTCTGCGGCGCGGAGATCGGCGAGGCCGACGTGCTGGATGTCTACGGTCTCGTGTCCGCCGCCAAGATCGCCGAACTCGGCGGAGCGCTGGCCGCGGGCGATCACCGGAAGATCGTGGCGATAGTCGACGACTGTGATGAGAATGGCCGGGATCTTTACCGGCTCCTCGTGGATCTGCAGGCACACCTGCAGGGCGCATTGCTCGACTCCATCGCGAAGGGCGGCAGCAGCAGCGCGTTGGGCACGCCAATGACCACGGAGCAATTGACCCGCCTGCTCGATGGCCTGCGCGAAGGCGAGAATGCGGTGAAACACGGCTTGTCCGAAAAGGTGAATTTCGAGGTCGCGCTTTTGAAGGCGGTGGAAGCCAGCCGCGCCCGGGCCATCGACAGCCTCATCAAGGAAATCACGACGCTGGCAGATGCGCTGCCCGCAGACGGCTCAAAAAAAAACGACTGAGGCGGCCGGTTGACGCGCCCAGGCCCGAGGAGGGAGCGGTTGCGACCCAAGCGCCGATCGACGGGGGAAGTGCCGACCCTGATCTCCCGCCGCTCGATGCCGGCGCCTCGGCGGGTCCAAGTTCCGAGGAGGAGGCGGCGTTCCTTGCCCAGGAAAGGGAGATGGGAGGGGTGACCCCGGCGCTCATGCACGTGGAAGTACCGCCGGAGGAAAAAGGGGATTTGCCGCCCATGGATGATCTGGTTCAGCGCATTCCACTCCCGGCGCGGGAACTGATGGAAGAGCTGTTTCGGGCGCGATTCGTGACGGTGAAACGCATCCCGCAGTCGGCACTCAAATGATCCAGTCGCGCGGCGCGCCGGCGACTGCAACACGGTTCCGAGGCGCCGGCGGAGGAGTCGTTGGCGGCGCAACGCGCCCCTAGCCAATGGGCCAGGTGTCACCCACCGGCGGCAGCCCATGGTGCGGGCGTGGGTAAAGGTAGGTTTGGGCCGCAGCGGCGAAGGGATTCGGCGCCAGGAGAATCTCGACCCGCTCGTAGAGTCCCTCGTCCAGGCCCTCCAAGTGGTCCAACTCGGCGAGACACGCGTCGTTCACCACCCAAAGTTCTCCCGTGACGCCGGCGGTGTCGCCCGGAGCGCGAACCAGTCCCGGGTAATCGCCCAGGGAATACAGCGTGTAACCCGCCACCGAGCGCGCGGAGCCGAGAAAACGCTGGCCGGCGAGGAACAGGTGATTGGTGCCGCCGCGCTTGAGGGTGCCGTACACGAATAGGGTGGTCATGGCGAAATCACCTCGACGACGAGGGCGGTGATGTTGTCCCTGCCTGAACGCTCGAGCGCCGCGTGCAGGAGACGTTGGGCCACTGGCTCGGTGCCGGGCGTGCGCACGATCTCGTCGAGGTGCCGGTCCCACAATCCGTCGCTCAATCCGTCGGAACAGAGCAGGAACCGGTCACCCGGCGAGCAGGGCAGCACGCCAAATTGGGGATCGATGATCTGATGTTCGGCCCCGAGCGCCTGATTGAGCGCGTTCCGTCCGGGGTGGTCGCGGGCTTGACGCTCACTGATCCGGCCCTGGCGGCGAAGCCAGCCGACATGGCTGTGATCATGCGTCAGCTGATTGATGCCGCCGGCCGCGGGGAGGTGATAGATGCGGCTGTCGCCGATGTGTCCGAAATAAAGCCAGCCGGGGGTGAACCAGACCAGGCTGAGGGTGGTGCCCATGCCCCTGCATTCCTCGTAGGATTGTCCCAGCTTGAGCAGGTCGTGGTGGATTGCGGCGAACAGTTCGGCGAGCGTGACATGGTAGTTGCCGGTCGGCCCGGGCGCCTCGGGCCGGAATCCGCGCGGCATGAGCTTCGTGATCTTGTCGACCGTGATGCGGCTCGCGAATTCACCCGAGTTCGCGCCGCCCATCCCGTCGCTCACGGCAAAAACGAAATCAGCCCGCGCCCACGAGGCATCCCCGTTCTTGCCCAGATAGTGGACTTCCTGGCCATCGAAGCGGAGCGCAAGGAAGGTGTCCTCATTGTTTGTGCGGACGCGGCCGCGGTGCGAAAGACCCGACCAGCGCAGGTCCGAGGGCGGCGGGTGGGCGATTTCCTCCAGCAGAACGGCAAATTCAAAATCGATGATGCAAAAGCGTCCATCGGTCTTGCGGTAGGTAACGTTCCGAATCTCCGGGTCGTCGTGCCGGACCCCAAAGCCCTCAAGCTCGGCAAACAATTCCTTGAGCCGTTCGGGCCCGATTTGCTCCACGCGTGACCCGCAGTTGGTGGTGACCATGCTGAGCGTGGCCTCATCGGATTCGACCAGTCGCGGTACGAAATCACACTGCCGGCCCTCGAGATATTTGAGGACTTTCACCTCGTTGGAAAACCGCGCGAAAGCCTGATGGCCGCGGAATGTCTTATGGACCAGACCGTCGTATCCAATCCGAACGAGGGCCCGTTTCGTGTCCTTGACTTCTTGCATGATGGTGTGGCCCTACGATTTGCCGCGGTTTGGGGCGACGCAAGGGGCGATTGGACGCCTTGGACACGGGCTTTGGCATAAGTCGAAAAAGCGCTTCCCTCTGGCATGTAAGGTGCTTTTTGTGCGGTGTATCGCGTCACTGCATACCGGTGGCTTCGCCTTTGTGGCCCCTGGGCTTCTTTCACGCCTTACTCCAACCTACAACACACACATCCGATCCATGGCCAAATACAAACTGGAATACATCTGGCTCGACGGTTACACGCCCCTGGCGAACCTCCGCAGCAAGACCCAAATCAAGGAATACGCCTCCTTCCCGACGCTCGCCGACTTGCCCGCCTGGGGCTTCGACGGCAGCTCGACGCAGCAGGCCGAGGGCAAGAGCTCCGATATCGTGCTCAAGCCCGTGGCGGTGTTCCCGGACAGCACGCGCAAGAACGGCGTGCTCGTGATGTGCGAGTGCTATCAACACACGGGCGTCGCCAGCCCGTCGAACTCCCGCGCCACGATTCCGGATGATCCGGACACCTGGTTCGGCTTCGAACAGGAGTATTTCCTCTACAAGGATGGCGCTCCGCTCGGTTTCCCGCAGGGTGGCTTTCCGGGGCCCCAAGGTCCCTATTACACCGGCGTGGGCTACAAGAACGTCGGCTCGGTCGCCCGCGAGATCGTCGAGAAGCACATCGACATCTGTCTTGATGCCGGGATCAACCTCGAGGGCATCAACGCCGAAGTGGCGAAGGGCCAGTGGGAATTCCAGATCTTCGGCAAGGGCTCCAAGAGCGCGGCCGACCAGATGTGGGTCGCCCGCTACATCCTGACCCGCCTGTGCGAGAGCTATGGCATCGACATCGAGTGGCGGTGCAAGCCGATCCTCGGCGCGTTCAACCAAGCGCTCGACTGGAACGGCTCCGGCATGCACTCCAACTTCTCGACGAAGTACATGCGCGAAGTCGGCGGCAAGGAATACTTCGAGAAGCTCATGGCCGCGTTCGCGAAGCACATGGACGAGCACATCGCCGTCTATGGGCCGGAGAACCACCTCCGTCTCACCGGCCTCCACGAGACGCAGTCCATCGACAAGTTCACCTACGGGGTGGCCGATCGCGGCGCCTCCATCCGCGTGCCGCACAGCTTCATCAACAACGGCTACAAGGGGTACCTCGAGGACCGTCGCCCGAACTCCGCCGCCGATCCGTACCTGGTTGCCGGCCGGATTCTCAAGACGATCCAAAGCGTACCGACCAAGTAAGCCCCGCAAACGTTTTGCTCCTTCAGCCGCCCGGTTCGCGCCGGGCGGCTTTTTTGTGGCCCCATGCGCGCAAGCCGTATTCAAAGCGGGTTCATGAGCCCATCGGCCAACGCATCCCGCCCCACGCCACGCTGGGTCGGGATGGGTGAATGGGTTGTGGTCATCGGACTGGCTGGCGCCCTGATCTGGACGACACTTTGCCTCGGCGGCTATCTCGCCCGGACGATGGTCGTGACGTCGTGGGCTGTGTTCGCCGTCTCCATCGGCGGTCTCCTGGTCTGGGCGAGGGGAGGGGTGTCGGGGGAGCGACGCGCGAATCTCGCCGTCTTGCTGGCGGTGCCGTTCCTGCTCTATGCGCTCGCCAGTGTGCTCTGGGTTGCGCCCGCCCGCTGGCTCGCGTGGCGTGAGTGGCTGCTCTGGTTCCAAGCCTGGCTGGTGTTTGCCCTCGCGCTGCATGTCGGGCGGAATCGCGCACAGACCTGGGTGTGGGTGATGGCGCTGGCCGGCCTCGGTCTCACCGCGACCGCGATGGCAGCTTATCAGCGGATCGCAGATCGCTCCTGGATGATGTTGGGTCGAGTGCAACTCGAACAGTTCGGCGGGCGCTCGGCGGGGATGTTCGGCATACCCAACAGCCTCGCCGCGCTGCTGGAATTGATGATCCCCGTCTGCGCCGCGTTGTTGTTTTCACGCACGGTGCGCCCGGTCGGAAAGGTGATCTGCGGATGGCTGGCGCTGCTCTTCCTTGCGACGCTGGTGCTGACGGGCAGCCGCGGCGGCTGGATCAGCCTGGCGCTGGCCATGCTGGCATGGCCCGTGTTTTCGGGCGGCGACTGGCAGCGCAAGGCGTCCCGGGTGGTGATGGCGCTGGCCTTGGCGGTGACGGCATTCGGGGTTCTTTACCGGTACCACGAGCCGGCGAGAGTGCGCCTGGAACCGTTTGTGACGGGACAATTCGAAGCCAGTCGCCCGATCCTGTGGAGGGCCGGCTGGGCCATGTGGCAGGAGGCGCCTTGGGCGGGCACGGGAGCGGCATCGTTCAACGTGCTGTTTGATCAGCACCGTCCGCGCGGATTCATCGACGAGCCGGGCTGGGCGCACAATGACCACCTCAACACGCTGAGCGATTATGGCTTGATCGGCTTTCTGCTTTGGCTGGGGGGTGGCGTTGCTTTGCTTTGGCTCGGGGCGAGAGCGGTGTCGCGGGCCCGACGGTCGCCGCGGGTGGCGGATCCACTCCAGCATTGGCGCTGGCGCCTGGGTCTCCTGCTCGGGCTGCTCGCATTTTCGCTGCACCTCGGCGTGGATTTCCACACCAAGATACCTGCGCTGGCATTTGCCGCCGCGATCGCCGCGGGGCTTTTGCTGCGTGATGAGCCCGCCTTGAACAAGCCGGTCGGCCGCACGGTTGCCTGGCTGGCCACAGGTGCGGGAGCTGGGCTGATTGCCCTGGTGGCCATCCGGGTTGCCCACCCGCTCTACCGGGCCGAAGCCCACCGATGGGAGGCGCGGGAAGCGATCGATCGCTATGCGCGCACGCAGCAGGGGGATTTGGCCACGATCATTCCCCGTTCGAAGGCCGGCCTGGTGCGCGCCGTGCGCATCGACCCGGAGAATGCCCAGGCTTGGTCCGACCTTTCCTATGTCACCGTGCTGGCCTGGCATAATGGCGGGGGCGACCTCGTCACCCTGGGGCGGTTTGCCGAACTGGCGGCGGATGAGGCGTTGCAACGCAGCCCTCTGGTCGCGGAGTTTTGGGTGCGAAAAGGCGTGGCGCTGAGCGTGCAGCGGGGTCGTGCCGAAGCCGAGTCCTGCTTCCGTCGGGCGCTCGAACTGGCTCCCAACACGGCTTCGTGGTGGCTTTACTATGCCCATCATTTACAAGGTTTTCCTGATCGAAAGGACGACGCGCTGACGGCGGTGGAAACCTGTTTAACTCTTGACCGGAGTTTCCCCGAGGCGGAAGCTTTGCGCCAGCAGCTCACCCGTCGCCGCTAACCGCAATCCGTCGAGGCTATATGAAATTTTTTGCCCTGCATCGTTTCCTGTTCGTTTCATTTGTTGCAACCGCTTTGTCGATCAGCGCCCACGCGCAATCGCAGGTTGGCCAGATTCTGGCGGCGAAGATTGATGGCCAGGTCTTCCGTCTCGCGGCGGACGGGAGTTCGGTCCCGTTGAATGCCGGCGACAAGCTCACCGAGGCCGACACGATCTCCACCGGCAAGGATTCCAGCGTGGTGCTGGTGTTCATGAACGGCTCTTCCGTGAAACTCGGACCGGAATCGCGCCTGGCGATCGAGGAATTCAAGATGGATCCCTTCGCGGAAGACATCGAGCCTTCGAAGCTCCAGGCCGAGCCCACGGTTTCCAAGACGACGCTCAATCTCAGTTACGGCGAGATGGTCGGCGATGTGAAGAAGCTGAACACCTCCTCGAGCTATTCCATCAAGACCCCCGTGGGCGCCGCCGGTATTCGCGGCACGATTTACCGCGTCGTTTTCCGCCCGACTTCGGATGGCAAGGCCTTCTTCACCGTCCAGACGGCCGAGGGCCGGGTGGTGATGGAAGGCGTGACGGCCGCGGAGATTCCCGTCGAGGCGGGCAAGGAGGTCGTGGTGGAGATCGATGTGCCGGACACCCCGGGCGGTCAGGCCGCGCCGCCGGTGATCTCCGCCCCCCAGGATATTCCGGCCGCCACCCAGGCGCTCATCACGAGCGAGGCACAAATCATCTCGCAGACCTTGGTGCAGACGACGTTCACGCCGCCCCCGCCGCCCCCCACCGGGACTTCGACCCAGACAATGTCCGGCGAGGAGAACAATACGCCGCCCCAGACGGTTTTGGATCCGATCTCGGCACCGCCCGACCTCACCTCGGGCGCAGGCTCCTGACGCCGCCAACTTTCCCCACCCGGCCGCCCGCGCGCCGGGTGTTTTTTTGGGCGCCTTGAATCTCCTTTAACTCGTAATCGCCGGCCCTACTGTCCGCCGGCGTGGCGCAGACCAAAAAGCGATTCGACTGGAAACTCCTGTTGCTGCTGCCCGTGCCGCTTTTCTGGGGTTGGCTGGCCCAGGAAGGGCACCTGAAACGGATGGAGAATGCGCTCCTCGACCTGCGCTTTCGCTTTCGGGGAAACATCACCGCACCGGTGAAGGTTTTCTACGTGGATATGGATACGCGCGGTGTGCAGCGGATTGGGGAACGTCCCTGGAACCGGGCGCGCTTCGGCGAGGCGGCGCGTTATCTGCTGGAGCACGGGGGCGCCAAATCCGTGGGCTTCGACTTTGTCTTCTCGGCTTTTGGGCACTCGGAACTCGTCAGCCAGGAGGAGGCCGCCAAGGGCAACACGGTCCTTGGGCGGGAGGCGAACAAACACCCTGAAATTGTCTTCGCAGTCCAGTACACGCGCGGCGAATCCGCGACCAGCCGGGCGGTGCACCGCGACATCCCGCTCCTCCGATACGGATTTGCCGATCGGGCCAAGAACGCCGCGCCCGAGCTGCCGCAATATCCGATCATGGGTGCGACGCTGACCCGCACGTGGGGCACCGTGGGCTTGATCGACCACGATGCGGAATACGCGGGCGACACCATCCCTCGGTGGGCCGTGATGTGGACCGAGACCGCCACCACCAATTTCTGGCACATGGCCGTGCAGCTCGCCTGCGTGGAGCTGGGCGTGCCGCCGGGATCCATTCGACGCGCCGGCGATCACTTGGAGATTGTGGCCCGCGACGGCGCCGTGCTCCGGCGCATTCCGCTCACGGAGGGTCAGCTGCTGGAGATCAACTGGTTTTCGGAATGGGACAACCAATTGCTGAATCCCCGCTCGAGCATCGCCGACGTGCTCATTGCCGGCGAGAACCTGAAGTCCGATGACGAGAAGCTCCGCGCCGAGGCGGCGGCTTATTTCAAGCGCTTCGTCGGTGCGACGGTGCTGATCGGCCCGGTGGACCCCTTGTTGCAGGACCTCGCCCCCACGCCGTTCGACAGCGATCCGGTGCCGAAGGTCGGCATGCACGGCAACCTGATCAAGACGATCATCGCCGAGAAATACCTCGAGCGCACCGCGCCGTGGGTGCTCTGGGTTTCGATTTTCGCCGTGACGTTCGCGGTGACCGGCCTGGCCGTGTCGGGCGGCGCGCGGAGCTTGTTCGCCAAGGTTCTCGCCCTGCTCGTGCTCGCGGCATTTGCCGTGGTCTGCCTTCACCAGTTCGCGGAAAGCCATCTCGTGCTGCCCATGGCCGCCCCGCTGGGTGCGGCCTTCACCACCGGGTTCATCGCCACGCTCTGGCAGCTGGTGCAGGAGGAACGGCAGAAGGGGCGCATCAAAAACATGTTTGGCACGTATCTCGCGCCCGAGCTGGTCAATCGCATGGTCGAGTCGGAATCCGACCCCCAGCTCGGCGGGCATGAGGAAGTCATCACGGCGTATTTTTCGGACATCCAGTCCTTCTCCACGTTCTCCGAACTCATGCCGGCCTCGCAGCTGGTTGAGCTGATGAACGAGTACCTGACGGTGTGCACCGACATCGTCCAGGAGGAGAGGGGCACGCTCGACAAGTACATCGGGGACGCGGTGGTGGCGATCTACGGCGCCCCGCTGCCGGTTCCCGACCACGCTTACCGCGCCTGCGTGGCCACCATCCGCGTGCAGAAGGGCATCGAGGAACTGCGGAAGAAGTGGCGAAGCGAGGGCAACAAGTGGCCGCCGATTGTGCACTTCCTGCGCGCGCGGCTGGGCCTGAACACCGGCACGGCCATCATCGGCAACATGGGCAGCCGCTCCCGGTTCAGCTACACGATGATGGGCGACAACGTGAACCTCGCCGCCCGCATGGAATCGGGTGCGAAGTCCCTCGGCGTCTACACCATGGTGACCGAGGCGACGAAGGCGGAATGTGAGAAGCACGGCGGCGACAAGGTGGTGTTCAGGTTTCTCGACCGGATCGTCGTGAAGGGGCGCACCTTGCCGGTGCCGGTGCATGAGGTGATCGGCTTGCGCAGCGAACTGGCCCAGTCCACCGCGGATTGCCTGGGGATTCATGCGCAGGGCATCGAGCGCTATTTGCTGCAGGATTGGGACGGCGCCCTGCAGCTTTTTGCGAAGAGCGCGACGCTCGAGCCTTATCAGCCCAGCAAGGCCCACTTCATTGAAAGCAATCCGTCGCTCATCATGACGGAACGCTGCCATTATTTTAAGAAACACCCGCCTGCGCCCAATTGGGACGGTGTGTTCACGATGAAGGAAAAGTGAGGCGCGGAGTGATTTCGTAGGAGCCTGGTTGCAGGCAATTTCAAGGCATCGCCTGCAAACAGGCGCCTGCAGGAAAACAAAAAAGCCGCGCTTGGGCGCGCGGCTTGGGGATGGGGCGAATTCCCCGGACGGCCGGAGATCGCGGCGCTCGCTTACTTCAACGCGGCGGTGTAGTTCGCCTCGGCCGCGTCCCAGTCCACGACATTCCAGAACGCGGTGATGTAGTCCGGGCGGCGATTCTGGTAGTTGAGGTAGTAGGCGTGTTCCCAGACATCGAGACCGATGACCGGCTTGCCTTCGATGCCCGCGACGGCCTTGCCCATGAGGGGGCTGTCCTGATTCGCGGTGGAACCGATCGAGAGTTTGCCACCGTTGACGACCAGCCAGGCCCAACCCGAACCGAAGCGCGTGGCGCCGGCCTTGGCAAAGTCCTCCTTGAACTTGGCGAAGCCGCCGAGCTCGGCATCGATCGCCGCGGCGAGCTTGCCCTTGGGCGCGCCGCCCTTGCCCGGGCCGAGGATCTGCCAGAAAAAGGAGTGGTTGGCATGTCCGCCGCCGTTGTTGCGGACGGCGCCGCGGATGGATTCGGGGACCTTCGATAGGTCAGCGATCAGCTGCTCCACGGGCAGCGCGGCCAGGTCGGGATGGTCCTTCAGCGCGTTGTTCGCGTTGGTGATGTAAGCCTGATGATGCTTGGTGTGATGGATCTCCATCGTCTTCGCATCGATGTGCGGCTCGAGGGCATTGTTGGCGTAAGGTAGTTTCGGGAGTTCGTAGGCCATGTTGATCGTGGGTTGGAAGTTGAGTCATCAACGTGCACGGCAAGCAGGTGGCGTCAACTGCGGCCCGCGTCATCGGCCGCATGGAAATAGAGGCGGCGTCGGGTGTTGCGCCGTCGACGAACGAGCCGGCGGCGCTCGTGCCGGTTCAGTCCTCGGCGCGTTTCAGTTTGAAGTACGCCTGCAACATCTCGAGGCACGCCCGGTCAAGCACGCCGCGCGTGATCTCGAGGTGATGATTGACGTGGGGCAGGGCATTCAAGTCGGTGGCGCCGCCCAGGCAGCCCATCTTTGGGTCGGACACGCCAAACACCACGCGCTTGACGCGGGACATCAGCGTGGCGCCGGAGCACATGGGGCAGGGTTCCTTGGTCACGTACAGGGTTGCCTCGTTGAGTCGCCAGTCACCGATGGCCTTGGCCGCCTGGCCGAGGGCCAAAATCTCGGCGTGGGCGGTCGGATCCCGGGTGCTGTCACGCTGGTTATGGGCGGCGGCGATCACCTCGCCACCGAGCTCGATCACCGCGCCGATCGGCACCTCATCCTGCCGCCAGGCGTCAATGGCCTGGTTGTGCGCAAGCCACATGTAGAACTCGTCGTCCCGCACCAGTTGCGAAGGGAACACCTTCTGGAAAGGGCAGGGCGGGGCGTTGCGAGTGGGTTGGACCATGGGAACGGGCAAAACGATAGCCTTGACTTAGGCGCGCCAGTGAGGTGTTACAACGGCTTTTTAAATAACCGCATGCGCCAATTACCCGTTTCCCACCTCCACCATGTCTGACGGCAAAGCGATTGAAGTTGAAGGCAAGATCATCGCCGTCCTCCCGGGAACGATGTTTCGCGTGCAATTGGACAACGGCCACATCGTGCTGGCGCACATTTCGGGAAAGCTTCGCAAGCACTTCATCAAGATCGCCGCGGGCGACAAGGTGAAGATGGAGATGAGCCCGTACGATCTCGACAAGGCCCGCATCACCTTCCGCCTGCGCGACGTCAACGCCCCGCCACCGCCCCCGCCGGGTGCGCGCCGCAACAACCGGCGCTAAGTTCAGGCCGCGGCGTTTATGAAGAAGCCGCCCCCGGTGCCGTCGGCGAGACCGCTGCCGATGCCGCCTGCGCCGGAGGGATTTGCCGAGGGGATCGACGATTTCCTGGCTTACATCGAGCTCGAGAAGGGATTGTCACGCAACACGGCCCGGTCGTACGAAAACGACCTGCGCCAAGCCGCGCACTGCCTCAAGCGGCTCGGCGCCGCGCACTGGGGCGTAGTGACGCAACAGCACCTCACGGGCTGGCTCCATTGGCTGAGCGACGGCGACTTCAGCGAGTCCAGCCAGGCCCGCAAGCTCGCCGCGATCCGCATGCTGTTTCGCCACCTGGTTCGCCAAGGCCGGCGGCGGGACGATCCCGCGGCCCTGCTCAGTGGTCCGAAATTCCGGCGCAAGCTGCCGCAGACCCTCTCCAGCGGCGAAATGGACCGGCTGCTGGCGGCACCCGCGGGGGGCGACGCCTACGCCGTGCGCGATCGCGCGATGCTGGAACTTTTCTATTCGAGCGGGCTGCGCATCTCGGAACTGTGCGGCCTGACGATCCAGCAGGTGGATTTGGAGAACGGATTCGTCCGGGTTTTCGGCAAGGGCGCGAAGGAGCGGGTCGTGCCGCTCGGCGGAAAAGCCCGGGACGCGGTGCAGACCTACCTGACCTCGGCCCGCCCGCGACTCGTGAAGCCGCGCACCGGCAGCGAGCTGTTCATCAGCGAGCGCGGCAAGGCGATCTCTCGGAAAACGCTGTGGGTTATAGTCAGGAACAGCGCGAAACGCGCGGGCATCGAGAAGCCCGTGAAGCCGCACCTGCTGCGCCATTCATTTGCCACGCACTTGCTCGGCGGCGGCGCCGACCTGCGCGCCATTCAGGAAATGCTGGGTCACGCCAGCATCGGCACGACGCAGATCTATACGTCGGTCGAGTCCTCACGATTGCTCGACCAGCACGCGAAACACCACCCGCGGAACAAGCGCGGGGTGAAACCGTAGAATGGACTAATGGTGGCCGTCAGCTGGCTGCCGCCTGTGGATAGCCTGCCATCCGAGGCGAGTGGCGCGCGTCGTGATAACGCAGGCTCGCTGGAATTCAGTCTCGCTGCTGATGAACTGATAACGGGTTTCAGGCCAAGGGGTCGTGGAATGGCCCAATCCCGCTGTCGTCATCCTGAGACCGGGAGCAACCTCCGGGCGGTTGCATAGTGAGCGGAGGTGAACGCTGGAGAGTACAAAATATCCCCGCCACCGTCATCCTGAGCAGAGCGAAGGATCCAAGGGAAAGGACGGACGTGCGCCGACCGCTTGGATCCTTCACTTCGTTCAGGATGACGGTGGGGGAGGTTTTGGGTATTCCCAATAGCGCGGCGGCTCACAGGCTCAACACTCGTTCAGTTCACGTCAGGCGCCAAGGGCAGAGGTCTTCGAGTGTTCAACGTCGGGGATGGAAGCGGCACCGCCCCAAGGACACGCCTCAGCCGAGCTTTTGCTTGAAGAATGTCACCGTGCGTTCCCATGACAGTTCGGCGGCGGCTTGATCGTAGCGAGGCGTGGTGTCGTTGTGGAAGCCATGGTTCACGCCGGGATAGAAATGCGCCTCGTGCGGCACACCGGCGGCCTTCAGTGCGGTCTCGTAGTCCGGCCAGCTGGCGTTCACGCGGGTGTCGAGTTCGGCAAAATGGAGGAGAAGCGAGGCCTTGATCTTTGGCACGTCGGGGAGCGCCGGCGCGCCGCCATAGTACGGCACGGCGGCCTTCAGCTCAGGCAGGCGGCAGGCGAGCGTGTTGGACATCCAGCCACCGAAGCAGAAACCGACGACGCCGATCGAGCCGTTGCAATCGGCATGAGACTGCAGGAATTTGGCGCCGGCGACGAAATCCTCGACGATCTTGTTGCGATCGAGCTTGGCCTGTTGGGCGCGGCCCTCGTCGTCGTTACCGGGGTAGCCGCCGACCGGCCACAAGGCATCGGGCCCGAAGGCGACGAATCCGGCCAGCGCCGCCCGGCGCACGACATCCTCGATGTACGGGTTCAGGCCGCGGTTCTCGTGCACCACGAGAATACCGGGCAGTGTGCCGGCCGACTTGGCGGGTTTCGCAAACAGGCCGCGCATCTCGCCGCTGCCGTCGGGTGAGGGATACTTCAAGTATTCGCTCTTCACGCGTGTGTCCTCCGTCGGGACCTGCGCGGCGAAAACGTATTTCGGGCTCAGCATTTCCAGGAGCGCGGCCGCGGTCAGGCCGCCGACGGCAAACTTGGCGGCGCGTTCCATGAAGACACGGCGGTCGATCTGGCCGTGAACATAGTAGTCGTAGAGATCCAGCAGCTCCTGCTGGAATTGGGTGGCATTGGGTCGTTCCATGGTGGGGCGGGTTGGGGCGGGGTTGATGACGTCTACGTTTACACGAGACGTCGGGTGGGGTGCCGAGCAGCATGCACGAGACTTCAGAAATCGCAATCGCGTGACGTGGGCCCACCGCCTCCAAGCGGTGTCACGCGCTCCCGCGACCGGTTCAAGAGGCGGGCGGCCACAGCGAGCGCGGCCAGGCGTAGCTGCCGGGCTTGATAAAGACCGCGCGGCCGGACGTTCCCGCCCGGTGCAAGATGGCCACGTCGTCCACCGCATGGAGCGCGGTGAGGCGGGTCCAGCCGAGCGCCTGCAGGATGGCGGCGGCGGTGGCGCCCCCCTCGATCATGATTTTTGGCGGGCGGGATTGTTGAATGACGGCGGCCACGACGCGGGCAAGCTCCGTGGTGAGATCCTGCGGCGCGCCCGCGGATTCGGCCGCGCTCGCTGTGGCCGCCCGCCTCTTGAACCGGTCGCGGGAGCGCGTGACACCGCTAGGAGGCGGTGGGCCCACGTCACGCGATTGCGATTTCTGAAGTCTCGTGCATGCTGCTCGGCACCCCACCCGACGTCTCGTGTAAACGTAGACGTCATCAACCC
>JAEZDN010000100.1 GCA_023433275.1 Verrucomicrobiota bacterium | reverse complement strand
CCCTCCCACCCGGCGCGCAACCGATCGCGCAGGCATACGCGGGGCATCAATTCGGACACTTCACCGCGCTCGGCGACGGACGCGCCATTCTGCTCGGCGAACAAATCACACCCGACGGCGCGCGCTTCGACCTCCAGCTCAAGGGCCCGGGCCCGACGCCCTACTCCCGCCGCGGCGATGGCCGCGCCGCCCTCGGACCCATGCTGCGCGAATACATCATCAGCGAGGCCATGCACGCTCTTGGCGTGCCCACGACGCGCAGCCTCGCCGTCGCCACCACCGGTGAAACCGTGCATCGCGAAACGGAACTTCCCGGCGCCGTCCTCACCCGCATCGCCGCGAGCCACCTTCGCGTCGGCACCTTTCAATGGGCCGCTGCCGCCGGCGAACCCGCCCACGTGCGCGCGCTCGTGGACTACACGTTGCGCCGCCATTTTCCCGAACTCACCGGCACCGATCAACCCGCCCAGGCGCTCCTCGATGCCGTGATCGAGCGCCAGGCCGCGCTCATCGCGCGCTGGATGCTCATCGGCTTCATTCACGGCGTGATGAACACCGACAACATGGCCCTGTCGGGCGAGACCATCGACTACGGCCCCTGCGCCTTCCTCGACACCTTCGCCCCCGCGACGGTCTTCAGTTCCATCGATCGCCACGGCCGCTATGCCTACGGCAACCAACCCACCATCGCGCAATGGAACCTCACGCGCTTCGCCGAAACACTGCTGCCGCTCCTCGACGCCGACGAGAACACCGCCATCGCCCGCGCCACCGCCTCGCTCCAGCGCTTCCCCGACCGCTTTCAGGAACACTGGCTCGCCGGCATGCGGGCCAAGCTCGGCCTGTTCACCGCCGAGCCCGATGACGCCGCGCTGTTCAAATCCCTTCTGGAGGCCATGCATCAGGCGAAGGCCGACTACACGAACACCTTCGCCGCGTTCTGCGACGCGCGCTCCCCGGACACCGCGCTCCCGCTCCCGGAGGAATTTCGTCAGCGCTACGCCGCGCGCCTCGCGCGCCAGCCCCAATCCCCCGCCGAGTCCCTCGCGCTCCGTCGCGCGACGAATCCCGCGATCATCCCGCGCAACCACCTCGTCGAAGCCGCGCTCACCGCCGCCGTTCGAGGCGACCTCGCGCCCCTGCACCGCCTCCTCGACGCCTTGTCGCGTCCCTTCGATCACGACCACGCCCCCGCCGAATTCCGCGAGCCCCCCTCCGACGCCCACGCCGCCCACTATCAAACCTTCTGCGGCACCTAGGACCGGACTGCCGGCCGCCCACGACCGGCGGTTATTAGTTAGGAGTTAATCGTTATTGGGACCTGAAAGACCCGCGTCCCTGCGGCCCCGTGATGTCGCGTCCCCCGGAACGCTCTCCACCCTTGTGGGCCGGGTGCCCCCACCCGGCATTGTCTCGGAGGCCCGCCGTCCCCGCGGACCGTTATGTCGCGTCCCCCGGACGCGCCTCCACCCTTGTGGGCCGGGTGCCCCTCACCCGGCAATGTCGCGGACCGCGCATCCCTAGCGACCACAGTGCGCACCGTCGAACTGTTCGGTTGTAGGGCGTGGCTCGTCCACGCCCTTAGTTCCCGCAGCGAGCGAGGGGCGCGGTCAGGCCGCCGCCCAGTTCAATCACCACCCGCGACCCCCTCCTTCTGCTCCCTCCTACTCACTCCTCGCTACCCTCTCCTCGCTACCCTCTCCTCGCTACTTCTTCACTACCCACTCCTGCTTCCCCTCTTCCTCCTCTTCCTCCCCTTCCGCTCCTTCCTCACCGACGGCGCCACACCGATCCTCGCATCGCCGGCCCGCGCGAGCCGCACGAGCCGCAATGCATCGCGTTCGAACGTCTCCGCCGTTTCCGGCAAATAGAGCCATTTCCCCAGCACCGGGTGTTTCTTCAGCGCGGGAAATTCCGCCAACAAGCTGGCCTGGTGTTCATGAAACGTGCACACCAGCACGCCCTGCCACGGTTCGCCCTGGGTCGTCAGGAAAAGCTGATGCTTTCCGCGCAGCATGATCGACCGCCCACCGAACCACGCTTTGAACACGAACGTCGGCTCGTTCTGCACACCCTCCGTCAACCATTCGAGCGGATGCTCCTTCCTGGCCTTGATCGCTCGCATGTCCGATATCCGCCGCGGTTTCATGGTAGAGGCTGAGCTTGCTCGGTTCCCCGGCACATTTCAATCCCCGGGCCGAGCAAGCCCGGCCGCTGCCTCGCCTGACCACGTTCTTCGTAGGGGCGCAGACTTGCTGCGCCCTCCGTTCGCTCGCAGCGCCTGCCCAAGGACGCGGCCAGCCTTGCGCCCCTACCCTGCCTTCAGAGCTGCGGGAGCACCATTTCCGACTTCACCCCCCGCCCCCTTCCTGCGAAACACGAGGACCCCAAGTTGAGCTTTCAGCTATCAGCTTTCAGCTTTCAGCTATCAGCTTTCAGCTCTCAGCTCTCAGCTCTCAGCTTTCGGCTTTCGGCTATCAGCCCTCCACCCCGCCCCTCGCCCTTCGCTCCTAGCTCGTAGCTCCCAGCTCCCCGCCCTTCGCTCTTTGCCCTTAGCTCCCCGCTCCTAGCTCTCAGCTCTTAGCCCTTAGCTCATAGCTCCCAGCTCCGCGCCCTTCGCCCTTAGCTCTTAGCTCTTCGCCCTTCGCCCTTAACCCTCCCCCATGACCACCCTCGTCGCCCTTTGGCTTCCGATCCTCGTCAGCGCGCTCGCTGTCTTCGTCATCAGTTCCCTCATCCACATGGTCTTCAAATGGCACGCCGCGGACTACGCCGGCTTCGCCAACGAGGATGCCGTGCGCGACGCGCTCCGCGCGAGCAATCCCACCGTCGGCAGACGCTACGTCGTGCCGTACTGCGCCGACATGAAGGAAATGAACAGCGACGCCTTGAGGAAGAAATATGCCGACGGTCCCAACGCCGTGATTGTGCTCGGACCCAATGGCCAGCCCAACATGGGCAAGCACCTTGGCCAGTGGTTCGTCCTGTGTCTGATCGTGTCATCCGCCGCCGCCTTCCTCACCGCAAAAGCTTACGGCGTGTCCGCCCCCGCCCAAGGCGCCGCCAAAATGGCGGGTGCGATCGCCTTCATCGGCTACGGCCTCGGCACGATTCAGGAATCCATCTGGATGTACCGTTCCTGGAAATCCACCGCGACTTATCTCCTCGACGCCGCCCTCTTCGCCGCCGGCACCTGGGCCGTCTTCCTCTGGCTCTGGCCGGCCTAGCCCGCCCGCGACGGGCGGGAGTTATTGGTTGGTAGTTATTGGTTATTGAGGGCCCGCGTCCCTGCGGGCCGTGTCTTGAGGTAGGGCGCGCTCTCCGAGCGCGCCGTGATTTTACGCGTGGCAGCATGCCTGGACCGCGCCTCGATACCGTCCATTGCCCTCGGCTCCTAGCTCCCAGCACCTCGCTCCCGCAACCCCATCCGGCTCTGCCGGCGAGGGGCCGGGACCGGACCCCTCACTGGTGAAAAAGCGCCCACCCTCACCGGAGTTCCCCCGATGGCCATCCGGCCGCGGTCGCGCTACCTTCGCCGTGCCGGATGGGGCGTCAAGCGACGCGACCCCGGCCGCGGCGATCGGTCTGATCGTCGCGCCATCCAAGGCATTCAATAACCATCGAAAACGCACATTATGAACTCATCCAAACTCAGGACCCTTCTTGCCGCCACCGCGATCACGGCGGTGCTCGGTTTCACCGGCTGTCGCGACAGCGCCTACAATGAAAAGGCCACCCCGCCGGCCGACCAGAACACGCCGACCTCCGCGACCGACAGCACGACCGGCACCAGCACCTCCGGCTCGAGCGCCAACGACGTGAACTCCACCGCTCCGAGCACCAACAACAACAGCTCGACCAACAGCAGCGGCACCACGACGCCCGCGCCGTCCAGCAATCCCTGATTAGCAACGCTTCAGATCGAGCGCCTCATCGCGAGGCGCGCCGATCCTGATCCGCGCGCATGTGCGCGCCCGCGGCCGGCCGCTCCCCTGGGGCGCCGGCCGCCGTGCTTTGAGATTCGGCGAATCATCCGGCCGAGCCGGGATCCGCATGGTAGGGCGTGCTCTCCGAGCGCGCCGCGAACACCTGCATATTCGCGCAAACCATGCAGAGGCGCGGGAAGTGCTCGCTAGTCCCAGCTACCCTTAGCCCTCAACTTGTCTCGCTGGAACTCGTCGCCACGCGGTCCCCTCACCCGTTTACCGCGGCTTTGATCTCAGCGATATCGATCTTCCCCATTTCCATCATCGCGGCAAACGCCCGTTGTGAGACTTTTCCGCCCTGGGCCATGGCATCCGTCAGCACGCGCGGCGTGATCTGCCAGTTGATGCCCCACTTGTCCTTGCACCACCCGCACTGGCTCTCCTTGCCGCCGTTTTTGACGATGGCGTTCCAGTACTTGTCCGTCTCCTTTTGCGTGTCGGTCGCGACTTGGAACGAGAATGCCTCGGTGTGAGGAAAGATCGGGCCGCCATTGAGCCCGAGGCACGGAATGCCCAGCACGGTGAATTCCACCGTGAGAATCTGCCCTTTCTTCCCGCCTGGAAAATCACCCGGCGCCTTGTGCACCGCCGTCACCTTGGAATTGGGAAAAGTCTTCGCATAAAATTTAGCCGCCTTCAGCGCGTCCTTATCATACCACAGGCAGATCAGATTCTTGGGCGTCTTCTTTTTCATAATCATACGGGGTTTGGATTTTTATGGGGCTTCGATTTCAGGTTTCAGCCTTCTTCAGGCCTCAGGTTCCAGGTTTCAGGTCTCAGGTCTGAGGTCTGATTCCTCCGCTCCCATCCCAACGAACGAAACCACCTCCCCCGGACACGCCAAACTGAAATAGCGGACTCAGGTTCTTGGTTATTGAGAGGCTGGAGGGCCCGCGTCCAGAGACGCGAAGGGCCAATAACTCTTAACTCCTAACCAACAACTCCTCTGCTCCCTCCTCAACCCCTTCCTCCTAACCCTTAACTCCTATTCCTATCCTGCGGCATGAAGCTCTTGGGATCAGGCGTGTTCATGAGGGGATTCGGCTCGGCCGGCTTGACGGCGGACGTCGTTGCCGCCGGCGGCGGCGGCAATTCCACCTCGAGGGCGCGGGGTGAGTTCAATTGCGCGGCGAGGCTCACCACCCGATGATTGCGCCGCCGCTTCACCGTTTTCTGAAAGAAGAGATTGTTCGGGATCTGAAACAGCTGGCCCTCGTGGTCGATCAGCGTCGTGAAGAAGAAATTCAAATCGATGGCGCGACCCCGCACTGGCTCCCCCGGAAACTCGAGGTCGTCGCCCATCTGGAACGGACGCAAGATCAGGATGAGCATCGTGGCCGACGTGTGACTGATCACGCTCCACACCGCCACAAATCCGATGGCGACCAAGCCGAAGATTGTGGACAGCACCGCCCAGATGCCGCCGATCTGAAAACCAAACACGCTCAGGATGAGAATCGCGGCCAGCAGGCGCGTCAGCCAGCGCAACACATGCCGCACTGGCAGCACGTCCACTTCGGTCAGGTGGGTGCGCCGCGCCACGATCACCAGCGCGCGCCCGAGCAGGACATTCAGAAAATAGGTGCCCACGACGATGGCCAGGGCGACGGGCAAGGCCGCTATCAGGTTTGGAAGATAACCGGCGATGCGATCGAGGAAGTCGGTGTAGTTCATGGGACAGGAGGGTTGGGCCCGCGGCCTAATCCGCAGGCGTGATGGCATGACCGTCCGCGCCGGAACCACCCCGCGCGACCTGACCGGCCTCCCCTTAGAGAGCACGCAGACCGCCCGCGGTTCCCACCCCGGCGGAGGTTATTGATTATGGGTGAAAAGTTGTTGGGAAACCGTTCTGTGGGCCGGGTGCCCTCACCCGGCATTTTTGGAGGGCCCGCGTCCCCTCGGGCCGTGCCTGGACCACTTGTAGGGGCGCGGCTCGACCGCGCCCTTCTTCCCCGCGCTCTCCCCAAGCCCATTTGCCACAAAAAACGCAAGAGGCGCAAAAACGGATTCCGATACCACGGTTTGAATTTCTGTGGGCCGGGTGCCCTCACCCGGCACTCCCTTGGCGGCCGTGGCCAGGGCCCTTCCGAACGCGTCGCTCTCGCGACCGCTAAGAATCACGCTCCAGGATAGCTGACCTTGTTCGCGTCATCGAACGCGACGATCCGCCTCTCCACCAGTTGAGCGATCACTCCCTTCATGCCGCCCGCCGGCAACGTGGGCTTGAAGAACGCGGTGATCAGATGCTCCAGCTTCGTGCGATTGGCTGGCGGGCTGTTTCGGAGGTGCACGATGAACTTCTCCAATTTGTCCGCACCAAGCTTCGGTTTGGCCGGAACAGTGGCCTTGGATTGGGCCTTGGGGAGAGGCGCTGGCGGCTTGTGCGCGGCGGCTTTCGCAACCCGAGCCAGGAAAGGCAGGGATGAAAGACTGTCGTGCCGCGAGACCGTCACGCCCTTCCCCTGCAGATGCCCAATCATTGGCTCGAAATCCTTGTCCTTGGAGACTACGAAATAACTCCCTCGCGGATTCCTTTCCACCGCCCTGCCCAGATACCACGCCAGCGTTAGATCGAGCGCGTTGCGGCCCGACGACCCCACTTCGACCAACTCCAGCCGATCACCCAACACCTGGGCGGCGCGGACCATCTCCAATCGAAAGCTCTTCTGGTTTCGACCAATCAACAGCGTGAGCTGCACTGGCAACCCTTTCACTACTCCGGGATCGACGTCGGGCACGTTTTCGAAATCCACAAAAACAAAATATACGGGAGGTGGGGTGATCATACGACCTCCTTGAGAACCCCAGCCAAACGCTCCTTCACCTCCACCGCACTATAAGCCTTCTGCGCCGGGAAGTGCAGCAGCGGCACGGCCGCGCTGGCAAACGCCGCGTCGACCAAGGCGTCCCGGTCCCGGCGGTCATCCTCCTCGTGCGACGAGTCGTCGAGTTCGATGCCCGCGAGGGGCGCCAGGTCACTGGTGCGCACCAGCAGGAAATCCACGTGCTTGCGATTGATGCGATTCCGCGCGGCCGTGCGCGCCGGACGCGTCAGCCCCGACTTCACGCCGAGGATGTCCTCCAGCCGCACCTTCCCGAAAACGCGCACCCCTGGCGGCAGTTGCGCCTCGAGCACGCCGAGGAAGGACCGCTCGGCCGGCGTGAACAGCGCCTTGCGGGCATAATAGACATCCTTCCGCTCCGACACCTCGCCAAACTTGGCTTTCACCACCGCCAGCAAGGCGAGCAGGATGACGAGCCCCACGGCCAAGAAGATAATCTCATTCATGCGGAATGGCTCTTGGTTATGAGTGAATCGCAATTTGGGCCAGACATTCCTCCGTTCAGAATTCGTGAGGGCCTCAAGGTAGGGCGCGCTCTCCGAGCG
>JAEZDN010000050.1 GCA_023433275.1 Verrucomicrobiota bacterium | reverse complement strand
TCCTTCGCTGCGCTCAGGATGACGGGACCGGGTCTTTTTTGCCCTCTCCAACATTCTTCTCCACCCACCAGGCGACCGCCCGGCGATTGCTCCCGTGTCTCAGGATGCCCGCGGCCACGGATTGAGGCATTTCCCAAGTGAAGATGGCTCCGGAAGACAGGGCGCATGCACATGGGGGGCCTGATGATAATTTTTGGAGCCCGATGCCCGCTTTTAGATCCCCGCCCATCACGCCAGCTGGCGGCTCAGGCGGCCCCTGTATTTCTTCCCCAGCTCGCGGTTATACTCGATGGCATTGGGCATGTTCTGGCTGCGCAGGATGGGCAGCGCGTGGCCGCCAGCCTTCAACCAATCGATGGTTTCGAGCATGAGCAGGTTCAACAACGTGGCGCCGATGAGCGTCGACGTCGGGCCGGCCATCACGCCCTCGGTCACCGGAGCGATCGCATCACCCGGCAGGCCCAGGTTATCGAGGACGTGGTCGCATACCTCGTGGAGTTTCTTGCCGCCGGGATGGACGGTGGGCGCGGTCTTCGACATGGCCACGCAGGTCAGGCCGATGACCGTCATGCCCTTTTGCTTCGCGTAGAGTGCGACCTCGATGGGGGAGGAGTTCTTGCCTGAGTTGGAAATGACGATGATCGTCTCGCCGGCGAGCAGCCCGTACTGGCGGTCGTAGCGCTCCGCGATCTTCGTGCCGTAGCCCACCATGTTCTCGATGAAGCCGCCGGTCGGGTCGTAGAGGCCGCTGACGCACACGAGACCGCCGGCGCGGCCGATGATCTCGCGGCCGATCACCTCGCTGTGCCCGCTCCCGAACGTGTGGATGACGCCGCCGCTGGCCACGGACTGGCCGACGAGGGCGCCGAGCTTCGTGAGCGTCGGCGCGTTCTGCTCGCGGGCGCGCGCGAGCAGGGAAGTGGCGGTGGCGTAATAGGTGTCGGCGATGGAGGCCATGGAATCAGCGGGTGAATGAAAAGCCGATGGACCCAAACACATCGCGCCGCCGTTGGCCGTAAAATTCTTTCGTGCGGTGGTTCTGCGTGTAGGCGATTTGGAAACCGGGCCAGGCGCAGACGAAACCGAGATTCAAATCGCCGACCACCGGACGCTTGTCCACGGAATGGCTCGACCGCCAGGTGTTGCCATCGAGGAAGATGTCGCGTGCGACCGCGCGCGCTTCGGCGCCGGCATGCACGTAGGCCGAGAAGCGGTCGACGGCCCCGTTGGGCGTGTTGCCACCGCCCGGACGGATCAGGTCGGCGCCGAAATCCTTGGGCAGGCGCCAGCCGAAGCGGACGACGACTCCGCCGGCCAGGTGAGTGCCGACATTGCCGAGCGTGAGCCGGTGACTCAGCACGATGTCCGTGTCCCAGGGCGAGCCCCCCGCACCTTTCCACTGGCCCGCGCGATAGCGACGCTCCCACGAGAGCTGAACCCCGGGTTCGTCCCGCAACTGGTGGGTCCAGCCTTGGGACCGCGGCTCATGAATGAATCGATGCCATTGGTTTTGGACCTGCTGGCCCAGCGCGGCCGGGCCGACGACGCCCAGCGAAATCTCGATGAGGCGAAGCTGGTTGTCCCGCTGCGCGTGCAGGAGCATCGAGCCATAGAGCCAGCCCGCGTAGGGGCGATCATCCGGAATAAAGGCGGCGGTGGCGGTGTCGCCGGGCGTGTAGATGTTGTGACCGAGGGCAAACCCCAGCTTGTAGCGCCAGGTGGTGTGCGCGGGGTTGATCCAGGGCAGGAAGCGCGCGACCGCCTGCACGAACTCCTGGGATTCGTTAAGGTCGGTTTCTCCCACCCACGTGATCTTGAACCCGTTGGTATAATGGCGATCGGTGCCGGCGAAGTACTTGTCGTTTTCCGAAACGACCGAAAGCGCGCTGTGGCGGAAACTGAACTCCGGCACCAGGGCGTCGGCGGCGGACAACGCCGGGCCGGCGAACAAGAAAATGAAAGCAAGGCGCGCAGGAGGCATTCGGCGGATCAAAGCGGGAAACGCGCGCGGAACCAGCGATATTGCACGGTGATTTTGAGCGCGGCAGGGTTTGCCATTTGACCGCGGCGGCCGCGTCAGGCTGGATGCCACCGGGTGCCCGGGCCGGCGCCCCTTCGCCCCTATGCGCTCACCGTGGTTGTTCGCTCTGCTATTCTCCTTCGCCCTGACCGGCCTCACGGCCGAGCTCATCCCGGTCGAAAAATTCACCCAAGGCATGCAGTTGAGCCACGCGCGGCTGTCGCCCGGCGGGCGTTACATCGCCTTCATGCAGGCCGCGGGCGACCAAACGCTGTTCATTCTCGATCTTGAAACCAAGCGGACGGTTCGCGTGAACCCGGGCACGGCGCTTAGCGGCTTGCGCCGCGAAGTCGCCTCGTTCCGGTGGGTGAGCGACCGCCGCATCAGTTTCCTGACCACGGTGTGGGATGGACAAGCCTTCACCGGCGTCACCGCGGTCGATTGTGACGGCCAAAACTGGAAGGCGTTCACCGGGTCCGACTCCGATCCCACCAGTGCGAAGCCGCTCCTGGCCACGCACATCATTCACAGTTTTGGCGATGCCGCGCAGAGCGTCCTGATGCTCGACCGCGGGTTTAACGAGGGGAGCGACCGGGTTTATCCCGACGTCGTCCGGGTGAGCACCTTGACCGGCTCGGCGAAAACCGTGCTCCAAAATCCCGGTAATGTGGTGAGCTGGATGGCCGACCGCAGCGGCGCAATCCGGCTCGGCGTGACGCGGGACGGCGCCCGGCATGGCGTCATTTATCGCGAGACCGAACAGGCATCCTGGCGCGCCCTGCCTTTGCGCGGCGGCGGAGCGGGGCGCGTCGTGCCGCTGGGTTTCGACCAGGCGGGCAAGCGGCTGATTGTGACGGCGCCCAACGAAAACCGTCGGCGGGCAGTCTATTATTATGATCTGGAAGCCGGACAACTGGGTGACGTGATCGCCAGCCATGCGCAGTTCGACATCATCCCGGACCGCGGCGCTCCCGCCATCGACGGCGTGAGCCTCGCCGGTCCCGTGACTTCGGAGCTGGCGGAGGAAGTGGTGGGCATCCGTTATATCACGGAAGGACCGCGCCAGCATTGGTTTGATCCGGGATTCGCGGCGTTGCAGAAGGCCTTGGACCACTCCTTGCCCAACACGGTCAACCTCATCGTGAGCCGCTCGCGCGACGAGTCCCGGTTTCTGGTGCTGGCATTTTCCGACCGGGATCCGGGCACCTACTATCTCGCCGACTTGAAGGACAAAATCTCGCTCACCCGGCTGGGCGAGCGCATGCCGGGCCATTCCGCGAAGGACATGGCGGCGATGTACCCGATCCAATATCCAGCGCGGGACGGCACGCCGATCCACGGCTACCTGACGCTGCCGGTGGGGCAGGGCAAGGCAGGCCTGCCGCTCGTGGTGATGCCGCATGGCGGGCCCTTCGTGCGCGATTCCTGGCAATTCCAACCGCTCGTGCAGTTCCTGGCCAATCGCGGCTACGCGGTCCTCCAGATGAACTTCCGCGGTTCGCCGGGCTACGGCACCGACTTTCACGAAAAGGGAAAGCGGGAGATCGGGCGCGGCATGCAGGACGACATCGAGGACGGAACGCGCTGGGCCATCGCGCAGGGCATCGCGGATCCGGCGCGCATTGCCATCGTCGGCGGCAGCTACGGAGGCTACGCCGCGCTTTTCGCCCTCGGCCACAATCCCGATCTCTATCGCTGCGGGATCTCGATCAACGGCGTCACGGACTGGACGGACATCATCAAGGAGCGGCGCGGGGAAGAGTACAAATTCGCCTACCGGCATTTTCGCGAATGGATCGGCGACCCCAAGCTGGACCCCGGGTTCCTCGCCGAAATCTCGCCCGTGAACTTCGCCGCGAAGATCACCGCACCCGTCTTCATCGTGCAGGGCCGGGACGACCGCACGGTTCCGCCCAAGCAGGCGCGCAAGATGATCAGTGCATTGGAAAAAGCCGGCCGCGCCCCGCAGTCGCTCTATTTCGCCGGCGAGGGCCACAGCTTCCGCGAGGACAAGAATCGCGCGAAGCTTTTTGGGGAAATCGAAAAGTTCCTGGCGAGGCACATGGCGGCGAAGTGATCCCGGGCTGGGAAGCACGTATCCGCAGCGGTCGGGCAAGGCCGCGCGCCGGCCGCCCTCCAACAAATGCGATAAACCGGCACGCTGTGCGCCGCGCACTCAGCCGGAATCACGCAGTTGGATGTAGGGGCGCGGCTTGACCGCGCCCTCTTCTCGCTGC
>JAEZDN010000015.1 GCA_023433275.1 Verrucomicrobiota bacterium | reverse complement strand
TCCCAGCACCCGCCCCGATCTAATTGGATCACCACTCAACACCTGTAAACGATGTCTGGCACCTCAAGTGTAAGCGATGTGTGGCACCTCGCCTTGACCGCGCCCGTTTCTCGCTGCGGGAACCGAGGGCGTGGACGAGCCACGCCCCTACAACGGAACCGTTCGCCCGCTCACGCGGCGGAATCGCATTCCGGCTGCCCGAGTCCCTCAGGGCGCGGCGGGCAGGAAGCCGTGACGGCGCAGGAACGCGTCCGTCTGATCCAGGATATCCTCGTCGAAGTACCGGGCGTACTTCTCGTTGCCCTCGCCGAGGTAATGGTCGCGGCCCTCGAGCGTGACCAGCTCGAAGGCGTTGCCCAGCTCGCGGGTCTTGGTCGCGAAAAGCTGCACGCTGAAATACGGCACCATGCGATCCTCCCGGCCATGGAAGGCCAGCGCGGGGGGCAGGTCGGGTTTCAGGTTGTGGTAGGGCGAGATGGACCAGATCTCCGACCGGCGCGCGCCCATGAGCATGTCGGCCCACACTTCCATCATGTTACTCGTCCCGGAATAGATCAGCAGTGCGGCCGGGCGGGGGCTGATGGTCGGATCGTCGTTGGCGTCATTGATGGCGTCGAACAGGGCCGTCGACCACGCGAGTTGTCCGCCGGCAGACTGCCCGGCGACGATGATCTTGCCCGGGTCGATCCCGAGTTCAGCGGCGTGGGTGCGGAGCCAGCGTACGGCGGAGCGGGCGTCCTTCACGGATTCGACCGGGGTGATGTCGGGGTGCGGGTAGCTGCCGTCCGGATTGATCGAGAGCCGGTATTGGAAGGAAGCCGTGACAAAGCCGAGCCGGGCGTAGCGACGGCACGCCTCGTGGAATTCGGCGGGACGACCGAACACCCAGCCGCCGCCGTGGAAGAAGGCGATGGCCGGCCGGTTCTTTTCGGGATGGCCGGCGCCGGGGCGGAAGAGGTCAACATGAAGATCGCCGCTGGGCGCGCGCTTGTAGACGCGCGTTTCGGAAATGAGGTCGGGCGCCGGCGCGGTCGCGGGTTGGGCCGAGCAGAGCACCGCCAGCGCGCCCGCGGTCACGAGGGTTTTGACAGTGCCGGATGACGGGCGCGGGATCATGGGCCGATCAGGGCAGGAAGCGGGGCGGCCAGGACAGGAATTCCAAGGTCGCGATGCGGTGCCAGTTGGAATAAAGGATCAGGCCCCAGACGGCGATGCAGTTGATGTAGGCGATGAACACGGCGGCGCTGCCCATGTCCTTGGCGCGCTTGGCGAACGGGCGTTTTTCGAGGGAGATGTCGTCGATGGTCCACTCGATCGCCGAATTCAAGAGTTCGGCAATCACGATGATGAACAACGAGGTGATCATCACCGCGGTGGAAACGGCGTTGACGGGGAGAATGACGGCGAACGGCGTCAGGAACGCGACGAAGAGTAGGTCCTCGCGAAAGGAGGGCTCGTGCCGGACGGCGGCCCAGAAGCCCTCGACGGCGTATTGCACGGATGCGATGAAATTCCGGAAATCGCGACGCTTGGATTCGGGCGGAGGGATGGGCTCGCTCACGGGGCGAGTTGAACGGGGCGGGCAAGGGGCGACAAATGCAAACTGAGGGTGGAGCGCGTTGACCTCAACGCGCGGGCCCGATCGCTCTCGAACCAGCGCACTGGGGTGAGTGCGCTCCACCCGGCCTGGTCGCCGCTCAGGCGCTCAGCAGGTTGAAGCGGCTGGCGGTGGGCGCGGCGAATCCGAGGGCGCGGCAGGCCTGCGCCACCGTTTCGTCATGGCAGCCGATGAACTCGAGCAGCCGGCACACGAAGCGGCGACGGGTCGCGTCGTCGATCGTCATCACGGCCCAGAATTGCGTGCCATCGATCTGCCGCGCGTGGTTGCGCGCGCGGGCCTCGTTGATCTCGTCGCGGTTCCACGCGAGATAGGCGCGGGCGCTTTCCTGGTGCGAGATGAAGTCGGCGAAATCGGTGGCGTAGTTTTTCGCGCACCAGGCCAGGAGGCCGAGGTAGCGGTCGGTCGGATCGGTGAGCGCGGCGAACTCGGCGCTGGCCAGATGGAACAACAGGTTGTCGCCCGCGAGCGCGGGTCGCAACGGGTCCACGAGGGCGGCCACCAGCTCGGCCGGCGAGAGATTCTTGGCGGCCGCGAGGCGCTGCAGCGCGGCGTAGGCTTCGTCGCTGAGTTCGATCTTTTTCACGCGTCCAAAATGCACCCGCGCGCGCGCGCGGGCAACGATCCGCACGGAAAATTCTTTGTAACGGTTGACCGGAATTCCCGGTTTCGGGACGGTGGAGGACTGAACTTTGCGGGAGCCCGTTTCCGGCAATTCGGAACGGGAACCGGGAATGCGAGCAGCGAGGGAGAGCGTGCTGATGCGTCGGCGGGAGCCCCGGGATCGCCTGTAAACAGGCTTCGACACAATGTGCCCGGGCGTTGGCGCGGATTTTTCTGCCGTGCTCAGCTCCAGTTGTAATTGAAGCTGACGCTGATTCTTTCGGCGGTCGTGCGATTGGCGGCGACCTCGTGGCGGAGCCAGCTTTCGAACAGGAGGACGTGTCCGGCCTTCGCAGGATAGGTGATGTGGGGGCGGTTGGCGGGGCGGGCTGCGGCCGTTTTGGGCGGTGCGGCCATGAAGCGGCTGAGGCGTGGGTCCTCGAATTTCAGGCCGGGGCAGCCGGGCGGGGTCGTCACGTAATAGGTCCCGCTGATGAAAGCCAGCGGGTGCAGGTGCAGCCCGTGGGCGGCGTGCTCGGGCATGATGTTCACCCAGAAGTCGGTCATGGCGATCGAACGTCCGCGAAGGTCCATGTCGAGTTGGGCCGCGAAGCGTCGCACGTGGGCGGTGAGCTTCCTTTCCAGGCTGGCGAACGTGGACGAGAATTTGTGCAGCTGGTTGAGTGACGCGTAGGACGTGTAGCCACCCGGGTAGTGCTTGGCGGACCAGCGTCGGCCGGCGGTGTCGTAATCGCGCAGGCTGCGGCATTCGGCGGCCAGCGACTGGTTGAAACGGTCCACCCCTGCCGTTTGGAGGGGCTCGTGATAGATCAAGGTGGGGAACCAGGCGCGCGTGGGCATGGCGGCAGTCAGCAAAATCGTCCGAAAAACGGCAACCTCCATCCCGGGCGTGGTCTATGGGTGGCAAACGCGTTGAATCACGCGACCAATCCTGCATATATGTCTGTCATCATGAATACATCACCATTCAGAAAAGTCATAGCTGTCCTGGCCTGCGGTTTTCTCGCGGGCACGGCTTCCGCCGATCGCTTCGAGATGAGCAACGGCTCCGTCATTCAGGGCAAACTGGTCTCCGTGGAGGATGGCCTCTTCAAGGTGGAGACGGACTTTGCGGGCACGATCGTGCTCGCGCAGGAAAAGGTGGTGCGGTTCTCGACCGATGAGGCGGTGCATGTGCAGCTGGCGGCCGGCAGCGTGGCGCTCGGTCAGGTCCGGGCCACGGATGGCGGCATCCAGGTTGCCGCGACGGAGGGCCAGATGACCGCCTCGCCGGCCAACATCACCGCGATCTGGCGGGCCGGCGCGGACAGCCCCACGGTCCGCGCGCAGAAGGAAGCCCTCGCCAAGGCCGCGCGCAACTGGGCCTACGAGGCCGCCGTGGCCATCAACGGCCGGACGGGTGGCGCGGAGAAATTTGCGGGTGCGGTTTCGCTGAAGGCGACGCTCGAGAGCGCGCAGGACAAACTGGTTTTCGTGCTCCAAGCCGAGCAGGCCGAGGACAATGGCGTCGAGACCGCCAACCGCCAGTTCGCGGGCGTCGACTATTCCGCGTTTTTCTCGGCGAACAACGTCTGGTACGCGCGGACCTCGGTGGAGAAGGACGCGATCAAGGCCATCGACCTGCGTTCCTCCACCGCGTTTGGTGTGGGCCGCAAGCTGATCAAGAACGACATCCAGGACCTGGAGCTCCGCTTCGGTCTGAGCTATCTCTACGAAACCTACGCCAACGGCACGAAGTTCGACTCGCCCGGCCTCGATGTCGCGCTGCTCCACACCTACGAGTTCAAGAGCGGCAAGATGAGCAACTCACTGAGCTACACGCCGACGTTCGAGGATTTCGGGAATTACCGGATCCATCACGAGACCACCTTCGAGATGCCCATCACGGCCTCGTTGTGGAAACTCAAGACCGGCGTGAGCAACGAATACACGAGCGTGCCGCAGCCCGGCGTCGACCGGCTGGACACGCTCTATTTCACGAGCCTCATCCTGAACTGGAAGTAAGGGGCGGAGCCGGCGCGGGAAATTTCTCCCGCGCCGCGCGCGGCGCGCGGGAGAGCAGAAAACGCAGTCGCACGTGGGGGAATTTCCGAGGGCGGCGGCGTTCCGAGGTGTTCACGGAAATAATCGGACCGTCCGCCCGGCGGCCGGGCAAGGATTCGGGTTGATATGCCCTTGATGGGTATTTTCGTTGGCTGTCTCCATGAAGATTTTCCAACTGCCCGCCCTTGCTGTCTGCCTGTTGCTCCCGGTCATGATGTTCGCCGATCGGATCGAGCTGGTGGACGGGTCGGTGGTGAATGGAAAGCTGAAGACGATCGAGGGCGGGAAGCTTCGCGTGGACACCCTGTTTGCCGGCACCATCTCCATTGCGCAGGCGCAGGTGAAGACGGTGGTGACCGAGGAAGCGGTGAACCTGAGCCTGGCCGATGGCACGACTCTCAGCGGACGCGTGAGCGGCGGCGAGGCCGGCATTCGCGTGGAAGCGGCGGACGGGCCGGTGACGGTCACGCCCGGTGAGATCGCGGCGGGCTGGCGCGACGGCGCGGAAAGCCCGGCGGCCCGCCTCGCGCGGGAGGTCGCGGAAAAGGCCCGTCGCAAATGGTCGTATGAGGCGTCGGTGTCCGCCTCGGGTCGCACGGGTGTGAGGGAAAAACTGAATGCCACCTTTGGGATGAAGGCGACCCTGGCGAGCGCCCACGACCGCCTGATCCTGGCGTTGCAGGCGGATCGCGCGCAGGATCGCGGGGTGACGACCGCGGACCGGGACTTTGCCGGGGTGGACTATTCGTCGTTCTTCTCGCCCGATCACGGCTGGTACGTCCGCACCTCGTTGGAGCGGGATGAAATCCGTTCGATCGACCTCCGCTCCAACACGGCGTTTGGTTTCACGCGCAAGCTCGTGCGCAAGGGCCCGCTCGATCTCCAATTCCGGTTCGGCGCCAGCTACCTGCATGAGCAGTATGCGGTGAACCCGGACTTCACCTCCCCCGGTTTGGACCTCGCCGTCCTGAGCACCTACACGCTGCCCAAGGCGAAGTTGAACAGCACGTTCACCTACACGCCGGCCTTCGAGGAATTTTCGAACTACCGCCTGCGGCACGAGGCGGGACTGGAGGTTCCGCTGGCGGCGTCGCTCTGGAAGTTGAAGGTGAGCATGACCAACGAGTACCTGAGCCGGCCCCAATCCAACACGGACAATCTCGACACCACCTATTTGACGAGCCTCATCCTCAGCTGGCGGTAGGCCAGGGGATGGTTTTTCAACGGGCGCGAGCGGCCGGCCCGTCTGCGGGATTGAGACCGGTTATTTCCCCGGCTTTTCGCGGCGGCCGAGGGCGCCGCCCAACGCGAGCGCCGGGCCCCACCAGCCGAGCCGGCGCAGGTGTTCCGCCCAGCGCGCCGGGCGGACGAGCGAAACAAGCGTCATCAGCACGAAGGCGACGGCCACAAACCGCACGGCGAGCCAGACCACGCTTTCCCAGGGACGTCCGGCCGCGAGCAGGACGGAGCTGACCAGGAGGAGCGGCAGCCAGAACTGCCAGTGGGTAAATTCGCGCCAGCGTCCGGTGCGACCGACGGGGCCGCTGACGGCTCCCGCCTTTTCGCGCTCGATGATCCGACGAAGCGCGGCGGGCGGAGCGCGGAGTTTCCAGGCCGCGACGGCGACGCCGCCGGCGATCGCGGCACAGAACAGGGCCCAGGCCCCCATCAGCGCGGGCAGGCTGGGCGCCGTCACGTGCCAGCGGTCGGCCAGCCAGAGGACCGTGGAGTCGTAGGCGCGGATCAGTTCCTCGCCCATGAAGAGGTATTGCAGGAGAATGCCCTGCAGGGCGGACCAGGCGCCGATGAGCGCCCCGCCGAGCGCGACGCCGAATGCGTTCCATCCGACGAGTTGGATGGTGGTGCCGTAGAGCAGTCCCTGCGCGCAGATGGCGATCATGGGGCGGACGCGGCTGCCTGCCGGCGAGAGGGCCTTGAGCCCCGCGGAAATGAACGGCACCCAGATCACGCGGCCCGGCTGCGACAGGCCGAAGCCGGCGAACGTCATCATCGCCCCCTGGAGGCTGCACATGGCCAGGCCGCGGCCGGGAATCTTGGCCGCATGGAGCATCGAGCCCACGGACATTTCCATGCCACCGGCCGCGCCGCCGATCAGGCCGATGCGCGTCCACTCGCCGAAGTCCTCGGTGATGCGCAACAGCCGGTCCAGCGCATCGGGGGAATCCGCCGCGATGCGAAGGTCGAATTTCCGGGCGAGCAACGGTTCGATGCGGTCGGCCAATTCCGCGCGCACGGCGATCACGACGATCTGCGGGCGCGCGTCGGCGAGGCGCTTCCACACCGGGAGAAGGCCGCGGCCGGCGAGCTCGAGTTTGCCGAACTCGTCGAGGATCAGGAGGGGCGTGGGCGGCAGGCCGCGGATGCGTTCGGCCCAAGCCTCGAGTTTCCGCTCGGTCTCGGGCTCGAAATAATACGGGGGAATCAGCGACTCGTCGCGCACCGCCCAGCTGAGCTCCTGGTCCGTACCGATCAGCCGGAGCCAATATTCCTCGGCGCCCCGGCCGCGAGCGGTCCGTTTCCCGGCCAGCGCCAGGATGCCCTCGACGCGCTGGCCGCGCGCCAGCTGGCCGGCGGCGAGCTCGGCAAGCACCGTGGTCTTGCTCGCACCCGGTCCGCCGGTGACGGCGATCAGGAGGCTGGGTGCGGGGGCAGTCGGCTCGGACATGGGTGCGCGTTGAACAAAGGGCGTCGCCACGCCCGTGCCAAGCTCAAGGAGCGTCTTACGCCGGGCAGGTCGCCTGAGCCCGTGACGTTACAAAATCATCGCGCCCGCCAGCGCGGCCAGAGCCACGACGCTCCAAGCGGGAAGACGGGCGAGCTGCAGGAGAAAAAGAGCCCCAGCGGCCATGGCGGCGCTGCGCAAATTCACCAGCCCCAGGGTGCCGACCGGATGAATCAGCGCGGCGAAAAGCACGCCCACGACTGCCGCGTTGGCGCCGCGCATCGCGGCTTGCGCGCCCGGGCGCGTGCGCAGGCGCTGCCAGTAGGGGAGCGCGCCGCCCACGAGGAGGAATGCCGGCAGGAAGATGGCCACGAGGGCGAGGATGCCGCCGCCGATGCCACCGCCGCCATGAGTCGTCGCGGCGCCGAGGTAACCGGCGAAACTGAAGAGCGGACCGGGCATGGCCTGGGCGGCGCCGTAGCCCGCGAGGAACTGATCAGGCGACACCCAGCCGGGCGCCACGACCTCGCGCTCGAGCAGCGGAAGCACGACGTGCCCGCCGCCGAAAACCAGCGACCCCGCCCGGTAAAACCGATCGAACAGGTCGAGCGCGGGAGACGATCCGGCGTGCGCCAGCCAGGGCAGCGAGATGAGCAGGATCGTGAACAGCAGCAGACAGGCGATCCCAGCGACGGAACGAGCTGTGGCCGGCGAATGCTTCGGATTGGTCGAATGAGAGGGGGCGGCGATGCCCGACACAGGCGACTCGGCCGGCCGCAACAGGCGCCAACCGATCAGGGCCCCGGCCGCGATCACGGCGATCTGGCTGCCGGTTTCCGGCCATCGCAGCAGCAAGCAGGCGGCACCAGCGGCGACGGCCGAGCGGGGGAGGTCGGGACTGAGGTTGCGCCACATCAACCAGACGGCCTGGGCCACCACCGCGACGGAGGCGGCCTTCAAACCGTGCAGCCAGCCGGCGCTGGAGAAATCGCCCGCGCGGGCAAGGCCCAGGGCAAAACCGATCATCAGCACCGCGGACGGGAGCGTGAACCCGAGCGAGGCGAGGACACCGCCAGGGAGACCGCGTTGGAGAAAGCCGACACCGAAGCACGCCTGGCTGCTGGCCGGCCCGGGCAGGAACTGGCACAGCGCCACGAGATCCGCGTAATGCGCGTCATCCAGCCAGCGGCGCCGGGCGACAAATTCCTCGCGGAAGAAAGCGAGGTGGGCGACCGGGCCTCCGAAGGACGTGCACCCGAGGCGCAACGAGACGAGAAAGATTTCAGTCAGCGACGGGCGGGCGGGCACCGGCGGAAGCAAGCGAATCCCGCGGCGGATCGCACGCCTTTCTTTGGGTCGGGAAACAGGAACGACCTGACGTCGCTGAAACCTGGAATCGTGAGACCGGGCATCTGAAATCGAATCCAAGAATTCAAAGGATGCAGAGCGTCGCGCGGGTCTGAGGTTGGGATTCAGATGCCCCTTGTGCGGGGTGATTACTCAGCCGGAACTATGCAGGAGCGGAACTGCCCCGTGCACGCAGTCGAACTATTCCGTTGTAGGGGCGTGGCTCGTCCACGCCCTTGTTTCCGTAGCAAGAAACGGGCGCGATCTAGCCGCGCCCCTTCATCATCTGCATGATTCCGGCTGAGGTTGGGATTTCATATGCCCATCGTGCGGGTTATTGCTCAGGCCTGCAGGGTGAACTGCCTCACGATGCGGTAGGCCGGTGGAAGCCCGGGTTGGTGTTCGCTGGCGACGAGGCAAAATTCATCCACGCGGAAAGGTGGGCCCTCGAAATCTTCATGCCGTTCCAGGTACTGCGTGAGCTTCTTCGTCTCGGCGTGTTCGCTGATCCGCCCGACGGTGAAGTGGGGATGAAATCCAGGCATTGCGAGGCCGGGCTCGACGGAAAGCAGCGCCTCGTCGACTTGTTTGCGCAGTTGGTAGAGCCGCGTGTGTCCGTTGCCCACGCCGGCCCACAGCACCTTGGCGAGCCCGCGCGTGGGGAAGAGGCCGACGCCGCCGACGGGAAGGATGAACGGTTCCACGCGGACGCGGGCGAGCGCCTCGATGAATCGTTCCTCCCGGGCGTCATCGACATCGCCCATGAAGCGCAGGGTGAGATGGATGTTTTCCGCCGGCACCCAGCGCAGGCCGGCCAGCGGTTCGGCCAGCGCCGCCAACTCGTCGCGGACCAGTGCAGGTGGAACCAAAGCGGTGAACAGGCGGGCCATAGGGCCGAAAACGAAACCAGAAAACGGGTAACGGCAAAGCGACCGCCCGGTTTTGCGGACGCCAGCATGCCCGAGTACCCTATTAGGTTACTGGTGCATGGGGATGCGGGATGGAAATGCGGCGGTGGTGCCCCGCGATCGAGAAGGTGATGGTGGTGTCCCCGGCAGGGGGAGGCGAGCGGACTGGCTTACTTGGCCGGCTCGGTGACCTGGACGTCGTGCAGCCACCAACCGTCGGCGCGGCGGGACATGAGGCCGGTGATGGCGTCGCCGCGCTTCACTTTTTCCAGGACGGCGGGCTCGACCTTGAACATCATCGTCATGGCGCGCATGACGCCGGGGACCTCCTCGTGCTTCACGAGCAGCGCGGTCTTCTCGGTCATGACGCCCATGATCACGCCCTTGAGGGGATGGGATTTGGGCTGAGCGGCTTGGGCTGGAGGCTCAGTGGCGGCAGGCTTGGGCGCGCAGCAGCAGGTCTTCGCGCCCTGGCAACAATCGCAGCCGCAGTGGTCGCTTTTTTCGGACGCGCGGAGGAACGGGACCAGGAAAAGGAAGGAGAGGAGGATCCGGGTTTTCATGACGAGGGACGTTTACGGGTGATAAAGAAAAGGGCAATGCCGCCGAGCGAGGTGGCAAACATGGTTGCGGTCACGGTGACGAGGACAGCGTCGCGCCACGCTTTCACGGGGATGAACTGATATTTGTGCAGGATGCTGAAGAGGTTCGCCTCGCGCTGGCGTCCGTCGTCGGTGTGGCGGGCGACGCTGCCGGTGAGCGTGCTCACGTAGAGACGCGTGCCTTTGTCATCGTCGATATCAACGCGGTGCACGGGAAGGAGGCGGAAGATCGGGATGTATTCGCGATCGAAGGCGTCGAGCCGGCGCGTCCAGCGCGCGGGGGCGCCGTTGAGGTAGCGCGAGGCGATTTCGGCGGCGTACGCGGCGTCACGGTCGGGGTCCTCGCGTCCGTCGCGCGCGCTGATGTAGAGCGGCGTCGGCGACGCGGGTTGAATGATTTGCCACCAGGGTTCGCCGCCGATCATGCGGAGCGAGACGGAGGCCGCGGGTTCACCGCCGAGGCGTTCGAGGGCTTCGGCGGGGGAGATTTGAAGGTCGGCCCCTTTGATCATGTCCGTGGGGAGAGCGGGCGGCGGCGCGGATTGGGTCCACGTCATGACGACGTGCAGGATGCCGCTGAAGCTCGCCATGAGAAGGCCGAGGGCGCAGGCGAGACCGGTCCAGCGATGGAAGCGGCGGAGGGTGAGGGAGGTCATGGTTCAGAAGGGAAGAGACGGGGAGGAGGCACGAAATTCACGAAAGGGCACGAACTGGGAATGGAGGAGCCTGTTTACAGGCGATGGGATGGGATGTGGCGAGCGGCGGTGATGGGGGATCGCCTGTAAACAGGCTCCTACAAGGGCGGACCGGGACGGAGATTCACGGCTGGGACGGAGGGATGGGGGATCGCCTGTAAACAGGCTCCTACAAGGGAAGGCTCTACCAGCGGTATTCGAGGCCGGCGAAGAGGCTGCGGGCGTCGCCGGGGAGGAATTGGGGTTGGTCGAGGCCAGCGGCGTTTTCGATTACGCCGGTGGTGGCGGCGTGGGTTTGGTCGAAGGCGTTGCGGATCTCGGCAAACCAAGAAAGGCCTTGGGGCGAGCGGCGGCCAACGCGGAAGCCGGCGAGCGCATAGGGGTTCGCGGCGTAGGTGTTGCGGAAGTCGATGAAGGTTTTCTCGGGCGTCCACTCGAAGGTCGGGCCGGCGTGCCAACCGGAGGCGGTTTCCCAGCTCAGCTCGCCGCGCACGAGGTGCGGCGGCAGGCCCGCGAGTATGTTGGTGCCGTAGCGTGGGTCGTCATCGAAACGGAAATCGCCGTAAGTCCACGCGGCGCGGAGCACGAGCCGGTGGGCGGGGGCGTCGGTTGCGTTCCAGGCGGAGCCGAGCAGGTCGATCTCGGTGGCGAACTCGATGCCGCGGTGGATCGTGCGGTCGGCGTTCACCGTGGCGGCGGCGGTGGCGGGATTGTTGTCGTGGTCGAGCGCGAGCAACTCGTGGCGGAGGCCGGCGTGATAAACGGAGAAGTCCCAGCGCACCGGACCGTGGGCGCCGCGCGTGCCGAGTTCCCATGTCGTGGCGGTCTGGGCGAGGCGCGGGGCGTTGAGCGTGAGCGTCTCGCTGAAGGAGGGCGGCTCGTAGCTGCCGGAGACGTTGGCGTATACCTGGATATCGCGATGGTCCCAGCGCAGGCCGAGCTTGGGCATGACGCGGTGGTAGCTGAGGTCGTAGTCGGGCGTGGCGCCGACGGTTTGGCGGTTCTCGCGGCGGTTGGTCGCCGCGCTGGCGCCGAGGACCAGGGTCAAGTTGTGCGAGAGGGCGAGTTGCGACTCGGCGAAGGCCTCGAGATTGGCGGCGGTTTGGGTGGCGGCGGAGACGAGCACTCCGCGGTGGCCGGCGGCGTTGACGAAGTTCTTGGCGTCGGTGACGCCGCGGGTGTAGAGCACGCCACCGCGCAGACGGTGCTGGCGGCCGGCGAGGTCTCCGGTGTGCGTCGCGGTCACGCCGAGCAGCGCGTCGTGGGAGCGCTGGTCGATCACCTGGAAGATGGGGTGATCGAGGTCCTTATGGGTCCACGCGGCGGTGAGGTCCCACACGGTGTTGCCGGTGCGGACGGTGGTCTTGGCGGCGAGGCGCAGGAGTTCGAAGTCGCGCTTCTGGTCGAGGGCGACATTGCCGGCGGCGGGTTGGCGCGAGTTGGCGCGGAGTTGGGCCCGGGTCAGGTTGCCGGGCAGTTCGGAATCGGTGCGGACGGCGGTGAGGAAGAGACGGGTCTCGGCATGGGCGTGGTGGCGGAGGCCGGCGTTGGCGAAGATGCGCTGGTTTTCCTGCTCCGCGTGCCGGCGGAATCCGTTCTGCTGCTGGTGGGTGAATGACGCGTAGCCATCGAAGTTACCGCGGAGGCCACCGCCGGAAAGGTTGCCGCGCCAGTAGCCCCAGGAGCCGGCTTCGACGCGGGCGAGATCGGGGGCGTCGCGGCCCGTGCGGGAGACATAGTCGATGGCGCCGCCCAAGGTGGAAGCGCCGGTGGCGAGGGCGTTGCCGCCGCGCCAGACGTTGACGTAGGCGGCGGCGAGCGGCTCGAGGGCCTGCATGTCGAAGCCGCCATCGGCGAGATTCAACGGCACGCCGTCCTGCAGCACGCGCAAGCCGCGTCCATGAAACGTGCGTTGGAGGCCGGAGCCGCGGATGGCGAGGCGGGCCTCGTCGGAGCCGAAGCGCGGCTGCGCGATGACGCCGGCCGAGAGGAAGAAGGTGTCGGCGAGGGTGGAGGATCGGCCGCGGAGCCAGCGCTCGGCGGGAACGGTTTCAGCGCCGCCGGGCACGAGGGCGAGGTCGCGGCGGGCGGCCTCGAGGCCGGGAACCGTGAGGGGTGGGGTCGGGGCGGCGGTGATGGCCAGGGTTTCGAGTTCGACGGAAGGGCAGGTGCAGTCGCGGCCGCTGGCGCAACCGCAGGTGCAAAAGCCGTCGTCGTGAGGCCGGGCCCGCGGGGCCAGGAGGAGCAGGAGGAGAAAGAGGTGAAAAGGTTTCATGGTTCGAACAAGGGTGCGCGAAGGGAGTGGCGGGGCCGGCCCAGCGGAAGGGCAGGCGGAAACGCGCGGGTGACCGGCGCGGCAGGCACACGGGAGCGGACCGGCGAGCGCGAAGGCTCCATGACCGACAGGTCACGGGGTGGCCCCGTTCCCGTCGACTGACCGGCGCAATCCCGTCACGGGTTCAGGCGCGAGGCGGAGGCACGGGCACCTGGCTGGTGCGGGAGGGTGCGGCCGCGGACGTGGGGATCGGCCACGCGGTTGCAATCGGGGCCATGACGGCGATCGGAGTGCAATCGGCGACAAACAGGATTCGGTCGGCGCCGCCGCCCAAGGCCGCGTCGCCCGGCAGCGTGGAGCGGGCGGTATCCTGGGCTTCCTGCGCGATGGAGCACAGGTTGCACGGTGCGCTGCCATCGAAGGTGAGGGAGATGGCATCGGTGACGGGCATCACCTGCGAGTACTCGTGAAACATTTTCGCCCAAGCCACGGCCTGCACGACGTTCCACACCGCGCCGTTGGCGCAGAGCCAGGCGAGCAGGAGGCAGGTCGTGGAAACCGTGCGGCGCACAGGAGCACGTGTGCCACTCGCGCCATCGGCCGGCAAGCGGGCAGTGGCGAGATGCGCGGATATCAGCAAGACTGACGCGCGTGGTTGGCGGTTTACTGAGCCGACCCATGCAGTCGGAGTGCGATTCCGCAGCGTGCACGGTTGAAGGGTTCGGTTGCAGGGGCGTGGCTCGTCCACGCCCTCGGTTGCCGCAGCGAGATAAGGGTGCGTCACGCCGCGCCCCTACATCCAACTGCATCGTTCCGGCTGTGTGCCGCTGGGCGCGGGGGGGGAGGCGGGCGCCACGGGGCGGACCGACTCCGGGGCATGAAGCCGGGTGAGGGCACCCGGCCCACAGGACGAAAAGGATCAGCCGGAACGATTCAGGGGGAAACCACAGATGACACAGATACGCACAGATCAGAATGGCTTGGAGCGGTAAGGCATGAACCGGGGCGAGGGCGCCCCGGCTCCACCGGTGCGATCCGCGGCTTAGCGGTGGCGACGGTAGGCGGCGAGGGCGAGGGCGCCGAGGCCGGCCAGGAACGCGTAGGTGGACGGTTCCGGGATCGCGGTGGCGGAGTAGGTGAGGGCGAGGGCGTTTCCGCCGTTGGCGAGAGCGACGGCCCAGGAGCCGCTGAAGGGGTTGGTGAAGCCGGTGGTGTCGATGGTGAACTTGTCGGCCGAGAAGGCGGAAACGCCGGTGGTGGTGGTGACGAAGGTGAAGGAATAGTTGGCGGCCTGGTCAAAATTGACGGCGAACCCGGCGCTGCTGGCGAGGGTGAGCGAGACGACCTCGAGGGTGAAGGGGTTGTCGCTGGTGGCGGTCAGGTTCAACGAACCGGTGATGGCGAGGAGGTCATAGGAAGTGCCCGCGCCGCCGGTGGTGTTCTTGATTTCGAATTCGAAAGCGCCTCCCTCGGCAAAGGCGGTGTTTTGGGCTGAGAGCTGGCCGATGGCGTTGTTGCCCGGTGAAACCGTGCCGCCGCTGGCGACGGTGAGGCTTCCGACGGAACCGGTGCCGGCGAGGGTGGCGTTGACGGTGAACGCGCTGGCGGTGGTGGAGCCGTTGACGATGAGACGGCCGTCGTTGACCGACGTGGTGCCCGAGTAGGTGTTGTTGCCGGACAGAATCCAGGTGCCGGCACCGGTCTTGGTCACGGAGGTCAGGTTCGTGCCCGAATTGTTGGCGATGGATCCGCTCAGGGTGTTCGAGCCGGTGTTGGAGCCCGTGAGGGTGAGGGTCTTGCTGCCGGCGCCGGTCGCGGTGATGGTGCCCGAGATCAGGAGCCTGCCGGAGCCCGAGGCGTCGATCGTGCCTCCGCCGGTGGCGCCGGCGAGATCGAAGCCGCGATTGGTGCTGCCCGCCGCGCCGGTGTAGCGGAGCGTGCCGGTGGTGGAGCCGTCGCCCAGCTTGATGCGACCGTTGGCGGAGGTCGGGGCGCCGAGCGAGGATTCGGAAGCGGAGAAGCCCTGGTTGGCGATGGTGGAGATCGCGATGGCGCCATCCTTGATCCACGTCGACCCCTTGTAGGCGTTGGGCCCGTTGAGGGTGAGGGTGCCACTGCCGGACTTGATGACCTGGCCGAGCCCGGTGACCGGCACGCTGAAAGTCACATCGTCGGTGTGGTTGAAGGCCACAGTGCCCGGACCGGAGTCGTTGACGAAGGCGATGCCATCGGCGTTCAAGGTGCCGGCGAGGCCCCCCGTGCCGATGTTGATGGTGGCTCCGCGATCGATCTGGATATCGCCTTCTCCGATGGTGACGCTGGCGCCGTCCGCGATCGTGAGAGTGGCGGTATTGAACTCGTCGGAGCTGTAGTAGTATCCCATGCCGAGGCCGCCGCTGACATTCCACTGCGAGTTGGCACCGGTGACTATGATGCTGCCCTGAATGTCGCCGGCGCCGCTGGCGCTGCCGTAGGCGAGGTCGCCGCTGGTGCTGTTGACCACGCTGCCCCCGCTGATGGTGAGCGCACCCGTGCCGAACACGCCGACGCTGAGGGCGCCGGTATCCCATTGCGAGCCGCCCGAAACGATCGCCACACCCTGGCCGGGGTAGGTGCCGGCGGTGGCGAAATCGTAGGTGCCATCGGCGCCCAGCGTGGCGGTGTCGGAAGTGACCGTGGCACCGTTGCTGATGTTCAGCTGGCCCTGGTAAACGGAACCAACGGCGATCAGTCCGGCCTGAAGCGTGGAGCCGGCGCCCGTGACCGTGACGACATTGGCCGGAGCCGATGGTCCGCTCACGATGTAAAGCGAGTCGGTCACGGTCACGTTGCCCCCGTCCTCGATCGTGAGCGTGGCGGTCCCGCCTGAAGCCCCGCCAAGGGTGAGGGAGCCCGAGGTCCATTGCGCGCCGCCTCGCACCGTGACCGATGCGACGTTGTCGTCAAAAAGCGAGGCCAGGCGGCCGTAGGTGGTGGTGACGCGGGCGTGGTCATCGAAGACCGCGGAGGCGGTGAAAAGATTAAGACCGCCGCCGGTCATCTGCGCGGTGGCGCCCGTGACCGTGAGCACCGCAGCGTAATCGGCGGTGAATTCACCATTGGCCTCGTCGAGGGTGAGGGATCCCCCGTCGCTGATCGTGAGCGTGGAAGCGCTATCGATGTAAACGGAATGGGCGAGACCGGTACCGGTCAGCGACACGGCGTCGCCGTTGGTTATGTTCACCGGCAGGGTGGCATCGGGGATGGTGGGATTCCAATTCCCGGGTTGAGTCCAGCTGTCGTTGGTCCCGCCGGTCCAATTGGTGCTGGAAGCCGGAGGGTCATCGTCGCCGTTGAAGGCGATGGTGCCGCCGGAATCGGAGCCGTCGTCGTCGCCCGCGGCGAGGGTGAACGAGAAGTTGGAAACAGTGAGGAAGGCCTCGCCGTAGGTATTGTCGTCCGATTGGAGATAGAATCCCGAAGGGCCGGTGCCGAAGTAAGCGTTCGTGACCGTGCCGGAAGCGACGGTATCGGTGATTTCGGACAGGTTGCCGGAATGGACGGTGCCGCTCGAATCATAGCCGGCTCCATCGAACGACGAATACATCCACGAAAAGGACACGCGGTAGTCGTCGCCGAGGTTGACGGTGAACAACGCGAAGCTCTCCGACTCGCTCCCGCTGTTGGGGCCGGTGAGCGTGAACGAGGTGAAGTCTTCATTCCAATTCGCGGCCGAGGGTTCGCCGCCGGACGTGAAGGTCCAGTTTTCCGGGGCGAAGGCGCCGGTGAAGTCGAAGGCCACTTGCGCGCCGAGGGGTGATCCGGTGAGGGCCAGTCCGAGGGCCAGGACGCGCCACGAGTTGCAGGCCGAGCGGAGGAGGGCTGGGGTGTTCACGCGCCCAGGCAAACAGCGCGAGAATGTGTCCGCGAGGAGGCTGGGATGAACACCCCGCGATTTGGGATGGAGACCGGTCCGGCCGCGCCGTCAGAGGCGGATGCCCAGCGCGGCCAGGCGGGCGATCAGTTCGGGCCAGTGTTGGCGGCGCGCGCGCACGGGTTCGCGCACGCCCTCGATGTGCAGCAAGGCGATTTCGTCGTCCGCGTTGCGATACCCCGTGAGGCGCGGCAGGCTGACGATGGTCTGGCGGTGCACGCGGAGAAAGTGTTCGCGGGGCAGGCGGGACTCCCAGCCGGCGAGGGTTTGGCGCACGAGGAGTCGCTCGCCGTCGGCGAGCAGGAGTTCGGAATAGTTGGTCTGGGAGGTGATCAGCACGATGTCGGCAACCCGGAGAAAGCGGGCGGCGCCCGGGCCGGTTTTCACCTGCACGATATCGTCGGGGCGCAACGCGGAAACCGGCGAAGCGGCGGCCGGGGGGACGGCGCCAGCCCGGCGGAGCGCCTCGGCCAGCCGCGCGGGGGAGACGGGCTTTACGAGGTAATCGAGTGCGTTGACCTCGAAGGCGCGGAGGGCCTGCCGGTCATCCGCGGTGACGAAGATAATCCGGGCGCCGGCCCGGACGAGAGGCACAAGATCGAAGCCGCTGCCGCCGCGCAGCTGGATGTCGAGGAAGACCAGGTCGTAGTCGGCGTCCGCCAGGACCGCGCGCGCCTCGGCGACCGTGCCGGCCTCGCCGACCACGTCGACGTGGAGGCCCAGCT
>JAEZDN010000155.1 GCA_023433275.1 Verrucomicrobiota bacterium | reverse complement strand
GGGCGCGCCATGTGCGCGCCCTCGAAGGGCGTGGACGAGCCACGCCCCTACGGTAAGAATTACTTGGCGACCGGCTTGTTCTTGTTGTTGACGGAGTCGGCGATGAGCGTGGCGACGCCGCGCGGGTCCTCCTCCTGGGCGACGTGGCCGCCGGGGAAGGTGCGGATCGTCCAGCCGCGAGAGGCGGCGATCTTCCAGCTCTTGTCGGTCTTCTCGCGCTCCTCGACTGACTTGTCCTTCGGCACGAACGCGACGTAGGTCACGTTGAGCGCCTTGGCGGCGGGGTTCTTGTAGGAGACGGGCATGTTGAAGCACTTGACCGAGTGCTTCACGCTGTGCGGCGGCTTGGCGTCGGCCTTGACCCACGGCACCTGCATGAAGCCGTCGGTGAAACGGGGGCCCTGGCCTGCGTTGGGATTGCCGAACAGGTCCCAGATCGACTGGCCGTCCTCCGGCACCGCGGCGTCGAGGAAGACGACGTGCTTGATGCGCTCCGGCACGCGGTCCATGACGCCGGTGATGACCATGCCGCCGTAGCTGTGGCCCGTGAGCACGATGTCATGGAGGTCCTCGAAAAGGATGGTGTTCACGACATCGTTGATGTGGGTCTGGAGGTCATAGCCGGTGTCGCTGAGGTGCATGCGCTCCCCGAGCCCGGTGAGCGTGATGCGATAGACGGTGTGGCCATCGGCCAGCAGGTGGTTGCCGGTGCGCTTCCATTCCCAGGCGCCGGCGGTGGCGCCATGGACGAGGACGAAGGTTTCCTTCGCGGAAGCGGTGAGGGCGGTCACGCTGAGGGCGATCAGGGAGACGAGACGAATCAGTCGGTTTTTCATGAGGGGGATGGGGTTGAGAAATGTAGGGCGGGGATACTAACCAAAAATGGGTGGCCGCGTTTGTGTAGGGTCGCTGCTTGCGGCGACCTCATTCGCGAGGTCCGCCCAAGGGCCGACCCTACACCTGCGTCTATTGTGTTCATCTGTGGTTGAACGGTTCGGATCCTCCGGCTCAGCGGTCCTCGGGGAACATGATCTGGGCGGTCTGCCAGAGGTAGCGGCGCCAGTTGAGCCACTCGTGGCCGTGGGAGCTGAGCACGGAGAAATTGCGGACGCCGTGGCTGGCGATCACCGCGAGCGTCTTCATGCTGTTCAGGTAGGCGATGTCGGTCTCGCCGACGGCGATGTAGAGCGGCATGCGAAAGCGCTCGTTGATCCTGGGGTCGCTGAGCAACGGACCGAAGCGTTCCGCGAACAGCGGCAGTTGGTCGGGCCAGTAACCGGAGCTGAACACGTAGAGTTCGCCGAAGGTCTCGAGGTGGGTGAGGCCGGTGTTGAGCACGACGAAGCCGCCCATCGAGAGGCCGGCCACGGCGCGGCTTTCGCGGTTCGGACGCGTGCGGTAGCGACCGTCCACGAAAGGCAGGATGTCCTTCATGTACTCCTGCGTGCAGGCGTCGTCCTCGCCTGGCACCGGCGGCGTGCCGCTGACGAGCCGGCTGGTGTTGGGCATGACGATGATCATCGGGCGGGCTTTCCCGTCGGCGATGAGGTTGTCGAGGATGTGGTGCGCGTGGCCGCTGCGAGTCCAGTGCGTGTCGTTTTCGCCGCCGCCGTGATTGAGGTAGAGCACGGGGTAGCGGCGGTCGCTCGCGGTGTCGTAGTCCGGCGGCAGGTAAACGTGCATGCGCTTCTCCACCCCGGCGGTGGTGGTGTAGTTCACGGTTTCGATGCGACCGTGCGGGACCTCGCGTTCGGCGTAGAAGGATTTGTCCTCGGGCTCCGGCAGGGCCGGAAGGATTGGCACCGGATGCGCGGGCTTTGGGACGATGTAGTGGCTGCGCGCGGCGGGCCGTGCCGGCGCGGGGGAAGCGCCTGGCGCGCTTGTGTCCTGCGCCAGGGCGGTGGCGGCGAGGAGGGAAAAAGTGAAAGTGAGAGTGAGAGGGGAAGGGAACCGGGGATTCATGGCGTAATGGGGGAACGGCAGGCCGGTCTTTGTAGGGTCGCTGTTTGCGGCGACCTCGCGCTGAGGTCGGCCCAAGGGCCGACCCTACATCGATTCAGAGCGTAGGTTCACTCAAACAGCACGGCGCCGCCGCCGGCTTCGAGGGTGAGGGTAAGCCGGCCGTCGGCGCCGACCGTGACCTGGCGCGTGGCCGCGGTCTGGTTCGGGCCGTCGTGGATGAGTGTGAGCGTGCGGCCGGCGAGGAAGGGAAGGTGCAGCGCGAGTTCCTTCGTTTTCTGCTCACCGTTGGTGGCGGCGACATACCATCGGTCGCCATGGCGACGCGCGAGGGCGACTTCCTTGCCCGGGTAACCGGCGAGGTAACGGGTCTCGTCCCAGACGGAGGGCACCTGCTTCAGGAAATTGATCACGAAGGCGGGTTGCTCCGTGAGGTTGTTCGGCGTGAGGCCGAAGTGCTGCAGCGGTGATTGATACAGCACGGTGGTTGCGAGCTGGAAGGCATCGGTCGTGCGGCGCTGGTTTCCCTTGCCGGCCTCCTTGTGGAAGCTGCGGTTCAGGACCAGCGGGCCGTAGTCCAGGGGGGCGACGGCGTTGCGGGTGAAGGGATAAACCGTGCTGTTCCACGCCTCGCGGTCGGCAAAGTCCTGGGAAAAGATGAGCATCTCGGAAACCATCGCGGCTTCGCCGGTCAGGAAATTCGGATACATGCGTTCCCAGCCGCGCGGCAGCGTGGTGCCGTGGAAGTTGAGCATGAGGCCGTGCGCGTTGCCTTCGGTGAGGAGATCCTCGTAGAGCTTCATCGTCGTCTGCTTGTCCCCGCCGAAGAAGTCCACCTTGAGGCCCTTCACGCCGATGGATTTCAACCAGGTCATCTCCCGACGGCGGGCCGGGGCGTTGTCCATGAGATTGCGCGGACCCTGGGGGGCATCGTTCCACGTGCCGTTGGAATTGTACCAGAGGAAGACGTCGACGTTTTTCGATGCGGCGTAGGCAACGAGTTCGGCGAGTTTTTCCCGGCCAAGGTTGGCATCCCACAGCGCGTCGATGAGGATGTATTCCCAACCCATCGTGGCGGCGAGATCGATGAATGCGCGCTGGTCCGCCTCGTTCATGCTGGGGTCCTGCCAGACGAGCCAGCTCCATGCCGAGCGACCGGGGACGTAGGCCTGGGCGGGGGCGTAGAGCGGGCCTACCACATCGGTGGCGACGGTTGACTCGACGATGGGAGCGAGGGTGGCGCCGATGGTCAGCGTGCGCCACGGCGTGTGGAGCGGCAACGGCGCGGCGACGGTGTGCTCGCCCAGCCCGCCGTTTTCACCGGGGTCCGGAAAGGCGATGGTGTACACGCCGTCGGCCGTGGGATCGGCAAGGCGCGTGCCGGCGTACCGGCTCGTGGTGCCGGTTTCCGAAACCAACACCCAGCCGTCGCCGCCGACGCGAAAAAGCGCGGGGAAGGTGAAGCCCATGCCGGTGGGGGACTTTTTCCCGACCGGTTCGTCCGCGACATACCCTTCCTCGTAGCTGGGCTTCGACGCCATCCAACCGTCGCCCGGCTTGGACTGCCAGGTGGCGAAAGCCGTGGCCGCGGCGGGGAAGTTGAAGCCCGTGTGCTCGCGCTGGACCACGATCCGTTGTTCATCCTTTTTGCCGGCGATGCGGTAGGCGAACGCCACGTCGCGATCGCTCACCCGGAAAATGACGTCCAGCTTGTGGCCCTCCGCGTTGGTGAAGCGGGCGGTCAGCTCGTTGGCCACGTAGTGGACGTCGCGGACCTTGCCGTGCGGGAGCGTGTAGCGCTCGTTGAGCTTCGCGGTGCTGACACCTTCGGCTTTGAGGCCGCTGGCGAAACTCCCGAGGCTGGTTTCGAGCCCGAGCGGCGAGGGCTCGAGCATGACGTGCCCGTCGCGCTCGATTTCATAGGTGACGGTGCCGCCGGCGAGCGACAGTTTCACGGCCAGAGTGCCGTCCGGGCTGCGGACTTCCTGGGCGGGAAGGGAGGCGATCAGCAACAAGGCCAGCGGGGTCAGTAATTGACGCGGATTCATGGGGTCAGGGTATCTCCGCCCGGGCGCGCCGGAATGGGCCTAAGGGGAATGGGCAGGACGTAGCGCCGCAAGCGGAGGCAGATGGCGTGATGTTCTCGCTCGCGCGAGGCCTTGGCATCACGCATGTCACTTTACCGTCACAGGGATGCGCCCCCCGGCCGTCCATGGAGTGAGGGAACCGCTGCACGATGGTAGCGTTGAACTCGCGGGCGCCGGCGCCAAGGGTTGCACGTCTTCCTTACCCCATGAAAAACCTCCGCTCTCTGTTCGGGCTTTGGCTCGCGTTTTCCGTCACCGCCCTGTCCGTTGCCGCTTCCGCTGCGGACAAATCCTTCGCGGTCGTGATCGACGAGCCGGTGCACGGCCGGATCACGCTGAGTCCTGCATTGCCCGCGGACGGTCGTTATGCGGCGGGCACGGTGGTCACGGTTACCACACAGCCCGACGCCGAATTCACGCTGGACGCGGGCTACTACTCGGTGCCGGGTCGCTGGGGTGCGATGTATCACGAGACAATGACGCCGGTGTTCACGGTCACGATTGACCAGGACAAGCACATTGGCGCGTCGTTCATCGCGGAGGCGGAGGTCGCGCATCTCGAGGTGCGCCACAACATCGTCTATGCCCAGCCCGGCGTGAAACCGCTCAAATACGACGTGTTTTCACCCAAGGGCGCGAAGAATCTCCCGATCATCGTCATCATCCACGGCGGCGGCTGGACGACCAACAACGAGGATGTGATGCGCGGCCTCGCGCGTGAGCTGACCCGCGGCGGGCAGTTCGTCGCCGTCAGCGTTGACTACCGCTGGGCGGGCAAGGCGGATGGCGACGCGGCGAACAACCCCATGCCGGCCCTCATCGAGGATTGCTATGGCGCCATCGCGCACATCATGGAGCACGCCGCCACTTACGGCGGCGACCCGACCCGGATCGGCGTGACCGGTGACAGTGCCGGCGGCCATCTGTCGGCATCGGTGTCGCTGATGGTGGAGCGGATCGGCGAGCGCGGCTTCGGCCGGGAGCCGGGCGTGTTCGAGTTCAAGCCCAGTTACGTGCCGGTCGGCCAGACGATGGCCGGACTGAAGGCGGCGATGCTCAAGGCGATCCGCGCGGCCGCGCCCAGCTACGGCGTGTTTGCCGGCCAGTGGCTGCGGGCCGATCCCGAAAACCCGGCGGCCGATGCCGCCTGGGATCGCGCGGTGCAACCGCTGTTCGCGATTCCCGAGGCCGGGGTCCGCGCGGTGCCGCAGTATCTGACCCGCGGCACCCGCGATCCCCTGATCACCGATGCCATGGTCACGGAGTTCATGGACGCGCTGGTCAAGGCCGGTCAGCGCGTGGAATACGTGCAGGTCGGCGGCGCCGAGCATGCGTTCTTCGATTGGAAACCCGACGCCCGCACCAAGCAGGTGTTCGCCCAATATGGCGTGTATCACGCGGCGGGCATGAAGGCGTTCTTCGCCTCGGTGCTCAGCGCGCAAAACTGACCGTGCCGTCTCCGGTCGCTCAATCACCTTCACCACTGCCTTGATCCAATCCGCGGCTCCTGCCGTGCAACGCAACCCACCTTCCCCGCCATGAAACACATCCGTCGCCTCTGCTCCGTTGTTGGTTTTCTCCTGTGCCTGTCCGCCGGCGCGCTTGGAGCGGCACCGACCGGCAGCCCGCTCGCGGCCGAATCCGCGGCGGTGCACGCGCTGTTGCAGCGGGCGGAGCTCGCGCCTTACCGCGGGTGGCTGAAGTTCCTCCAGTTCCGCGCGGAGCAGGAGACGGCGCGTGGCGGCGCCGGATCCGAGGCCGCCAAGCAAGCCGCGGAGCGGCTGCGCGAGTGGGTCAAGCGGATCGAGGAAGACCCGGCGCTGCTCGGCAAACTGCGGGGCGTGCAGGAATGGGCCTACGAATCGCCGGCCGACGGCTCGGGCCAGCCGTTCAAGCTCATGATCCCCACCGATTATGATCCCGCGAAGCCGGCGGGCATCTCGCTCTACATGCACGGTCTCGCCGGGGATCACCTGAAGCACTCGACCGGCATGCGGGATCGCGCCGGGGATTTCGAAATTGCCGTGCTCGGTCGCTCGCGGGGCGGCGCCTATCTCGGTCTTTCCGGGGCGGATGTGCTTCACGTGCTGGAATACATGCAGGCCCACTGGCAGGTGGACGACCGGCGCATCCAGCTCACCGGCGGCAGCATGGGCGGCGGCGGCATCTTCAAGCTTGGGTCGCGTTATCCGCACCTGTTTTCGTCGGCGCTCATGACCTGCGGTTTCACCACCCAGGAGCCGATCAACAACCTGCTGACCCTCCCGATTTATGCGACCCACAGCGCCGACGATCCGGTGGTCCCCATCATCACCGCGCGCGGACCGTTCCAAACGCTGCGGGCACGGGGCGGCCGGAACATCTTCGACGCGACCAACGGGCTCGGGCACGCCGCCTGGGATTACGCCGAGGGCAACAAACGCGCGGGCGCTTGGGGGCAAAAGGAGGTGCGCCCGAAGTCGCAGGATGTGCTGCGCATCGACTACACGGCGCTGGACGGTGTGGCCCGACGCGGCTGGTGGGCGGAGGTCGCCGAATGGGGGCCGGAGCCGAAACCGGCCCGCTTCCTCCTCACGGCCACGCGGACCAATTCGCTCACGGCTGAACTCCGCAATGTCGGCCGTCTCACGCTGCGGATCGACGAATCTCCGTTCGACCGCAGCCAGCCCTTGCGCGTCTCGATCAACGGCAAGCCCGAGATCGAGATCCCGGCGCCGCTGCCGGCGCGGGTGGACATCGGCGAGACGGGAGTTGCGGTTGCCGCGAAGGCGGCGCGTCGTCCGCACACTCCGGGAGGTGCCTACCAACTCTACAATGGCGAGCCGCTGCTGATCGTCTACGGCACGCAAGGCGGCGCGAACCTCAAGCCGGCGGCAGAAGCGGCGGCCCGGAGCTGGAATCCCTCCTGGATGGGCGACAACGACATGTTTGGACGCGATCCCGGCGACGGCGTGCCTTTCTCCCACAATCTTTACGGCATGCTGCGCGCCAAGGCCGACCACGAGGTGACCGCCGAGGATATCTCGCGGAACCATCTCGTGCTGATCGGACACGCCGGCGAAAACAGCGTGGTGAAACGCCTCTCCCCCGCCCTGCCGGTGCGGATCATCGACACGGAGATCACCTGCAACGACGGCGTGACGTTCCCGCGCAAGGGCCATGCCTGGGGCCTGGTGCATCACAATCCCGAGGCGCCGGACCGGCTGATCTTCTGGGTCGGGTCCGACGTGGCCGCCGCCTACGCGGCTGGTTCCGTGATCCCCGCCCTCCATGGCGCGGGCCTGCACACCGCCGACCTGATCGTGGCCGACCCCGTGAAACGCTCCGTCGTGGCGAGCCGCAGCTTTGCGCCGGACTGGAGTTGGACCAAGACGTCCTCGCCGACCATTGCGAAGACCGCCGCTTCCGCGACCGGTCTGGCCAACGCCATCGCCGAGTCGGTGCGCCGGGCCGCAGGCTGCGACTTCGCGATCGCCACGACTCTCGACCACCTGGGAGACGTTCCCTTCGATCCCGCCACGGCCACAGCCCGCGATGTGGCCAGCCTGCATTACAACGACCTCATCGACGTTCTGGAAATCGACGGGGCACAGCTTCAGGCGCTCGATGCAAAATTCAAATCGCCCAATCGCATGCCGCGCTATCTGGCCTTCCAGCCCGCCCTGCCCGCCGAGGGCATCAAGCCCGGTCAGAAATATCGTGTCGCGCTTACCGCCAGCAACGGGTTCCACGCCGGCCGGGTGCTGCTCGATATGCCGGTGAACCAGGAACGCACGGAGTTGACCGCGGCCGACGCGATCGAGCGCTTCCTGCCCGGACAGGGGAATTGAAAACCGGATTCCGCATGTGTCCGAAATGGGAGAGGGGCTTTAGGCCCCGACATTTCGAGTGCGTTGCCTTTCGGCCTCGTGTCGGGGCGTAAGGCCCCCCCACATCCTCGTGCCTCACCCGGCAGTCTCGGGTTTCCGCCGCGCATGCCTCGCGGAGTGAGGGCACTCCGCCCACATTCCGGGCCAGCTTGCTTCCCTCATTGCGGGCCGGGTGCCCCCACCCGGCGCGCGGCGGTCCCCGCGAGCCGGCGTGTTTCAGTCCAGTTTGATCTCCACCTGCCAGTGGGCGGCGACGGCGCGGAGCTCGTCGAGGGTGATCGGGATGACGGCGCCGTGCTTGGGGCGCTCGAAGTTGGTGCCCTTCATCACGCCTTCGTTGAAGCGGCCGAGGTGGCGGAAGGTCTTGAAGTCCTCGGTCTCGCTGAAGCCCATGTTGTTGGGGCGTGCGCCGTAGACGTCGTACATGAGCACGTAGGTGTTTGTGCCGGTCCGCTGGAAGATGTTCGGCGCCTCGGTGTCGACCGTCTCGGGATCGATGCGCTCCGGCTTTACGGTGTAGCCGTCGGCGAGGCGGTCGGACGAAGCGTAGCGGATCTTGGCGCCGGCGACGTAGAACATGTGCCAGGTGCCGTCCACGAGCGTGAGGTCGGCGTCAATGCCGCCGATGCCGGGGATTTTCGTCGGCGTGGTGACGAGTTTCGTGAACGCCTCGTCGGCGTGCGCCCAGTAGATGCCCGCGTGCTTGTTGCCGTAGCGGATCGTGAAATAGACGACCATCTTGCCGGCGACGGGATCCCAAGTCGTCTGCGGTGCCCACGAGCAGTCGATGTCGCCGAGTTCGGGAAAGGCGAGATCCACGCGGAAGATCGAGTGCGTCCAATGGATCAGGTCCCAGGACTTCATGAGCACGAGGGCGCGGTTGTTGCCCCAGCCGTATGGCTCCTCGGGGCGCTGCCAGCGCGTGGTGCGGTGTCCGGCGCGGTCGCCGAAGATGTGCAGGTCGGTCATCGCGAGGTAGAACGCGCCGTCGGGGCCACGGGCGATGTGCGGGTCGCGCACGCCTTTCTGCTCCGCCAGTTGCGCACCGTCGAAAACGGGATCGCCGCCATTGACGTCCGTGAAGCTATAGCCGTCGCGGCTGATGGCGAAGTACGCGGAGTGCGTCTGGTCCTTGAAGTACACCATCAGGTAGCCGCCCAGGTCTTTTTCCGCGCGCGGGCCGGCGGTGGCTGGTTTCTCCAAGGTCGGCACGATAACGGTGCCGACGGGGCGGCGGGGCGCGGCGGGCGACAGGGGAGAGGCGGGAGCCTGCGCGAAGGCGGATGCCGTGGCGGCGAGGAGGAGAGTGAGAGTGGAAAGGAGTTTCATGAAACGAGGTCGATTGCAGGGCGGTTTGATCAAGCGGGTGGTCTTTGGGATCGACGAGCAGGATCCTTCGCTGCGCTGCTGGTGAGCTGAACGGGTTCGAGACGGGGGAGCCGAGTTGCTTTCGGGAATAATCAAACCCTCCCCACTGTCATCCTGAGCGAAGCGAAGGATCCACGGAGTCGGCGAACATTCGTCTTTTCCCTTGGATCCTTCGCACGGCTCAGGATGACGGGGGTGGGTGTATTTTGTTTTTCTCCGAAGTTCAGGGGCATACGACATCGAGCGGCCACTATCCTATTAGACCGCTTTAGCGGAAGAGGCGCGGCCCGATGGGCCGCGGGCCCCCAGGCGCTGGGGGCGCCCAACCC
>JAEZDN010000147.1 GCA_023433275.1 Verrucomicrobiota bacterium | reverse complement strand
CTCCGCTCGCTCGCGGCGCATGCCTCGGGACGCAGCAAGTCTGCGCCCCTACCAGAACCTATTCTCCTTCCCCCCATGCTAGCCATCGTTGACAGCGGCGGCGCCAACATCGCCTCGGTGCGCTTCGCGCTCGAGCGGCTCGGCGTCCAAAGTGAACTCACCGCCGATCCCGCCATCATCCGCGGCGCGGACCGCGTCATCCTGCCCGGCGTTGGCTCCGCCCAGGAAGGCATGAAGCGCCTCCACGCCAAGGGCCTGGTTGAATGCGTGCGCGGCCTGAAGCAACCCGTGCTCGGCATCTGCCTCGGCATGCAGCTCCTCTTCGAGGAATCCGAGGAGGGCAACACCCCTTCCCTCGGCCTCATCCCCGGACGCGTGGCGCTCCTCCCCGAATCGCCCGGCATCACCGTGCCGCACATGGGCTGGAACAACCTCACGCTCCGCCCCGATGTGCCGTTGCTGAAGGGTTTCAGCTCTGCCACGCGCTTCTATTTCGTCCACAGCTTCGCCGGCCCGGTCAACGCCTTCACCGTCGCCAGCTGCGACCACGGCACCCCCTTCGCCGCGGTCGTGCAGCGCAACAATTTTTCCGGCGTCCAATTCCACCCCGAGCGCTCCGGCGCCGCCGGCGCCCAATTGCTCAAGAACTTCCTGGAGACGCCCGCATGAGCGCGTACACCAATTTTCCTTTCAACTTCCCCACCCGTCATCCTGAGCGCAGCGAAGGATCCACGAGAAAGGCGGAGGTTGGTCCTCCCGCCAATGTTCGTATTACGAACATTGACCCGTTCTGCCCATGATCATCTACCCCGCCATCGACCTCCGCGGCGGACGCGTCGTCCGCCTCACCGAGGGGAAATTCGACCAGGAGAAATCCTACGGCGATGACCCGCTCGCCGTCGCGCGCGGCTTCAAGGCCGCCGGGGCCACCTGGCTCCACGTCGTCGACCTCGACGGCGCCAAGGACCCCGCGAAACGCCAGACTCCGCTCGTCGAGAAACTCGCCCGCGAAAGCGGCCTGCTCGTCCAGACCGGCGGCGGCATCCGCGACGAATCCCAGGTCGCCACGCTCCTCGCCGCGGGCGTGCAGCGCGTGATCGTCGGCAGCCTCGCCGTCCGCCAACCCGACCTCGTGCGCGGCTGGCTCAAGTCCTTCGGCCCGCAAAAAATCATCCTCTCGCCCGACGTCCGCCTCGACGCCGCCGGCGTCCCGCGCATCGCCGCCGCCGGCTGGCAGGAAACCACCGGCGTGGCGCTCGACGATTTCCTCACGGGCTATCTCTCCTCCGGCTTGGTGCACATCCTCTGCACCGACATCAGCCGCGACGGCAAGCTGACCGGCCCCAACGCCGCGCTCTACGCCCAGTTGGTGAAGAAATTCCCCTCCCTCCAGATCCAGGCCTCCGGCGGCGTCTCCTCCCTCGACGACCTCCGCCAGCTCAAAACCACCGGCTCCGCCGGCGCCATCGTCGGCCGCGCCTTGTACGAGAACAAATTTACCCTCCAGGAAGCCCTCGCCCTGTAGGAGCCTGTTTACAGGCGATTCGAAACGCATGACCGCCGCGCAACTTCCCATCGCCTGCAAGCAGGCTCCTACAAAATAGTTTCCCCATGCTCGCTCGTAGAATCATTCCCTGCCTCGACGTCCGCGATGGTCGCGTCGTCAAGGGCGTCCAGTTCCGCAACCACGTGGACATGGGTGACATCATCGAACTCGCCCAGCGCTACCGCGACTCGGGCGCCGATGAACTCGTGTTCTACGACATCACCGCCAGCAGCGACGGGCGCACCGTGTCGGCCGACTGGGTGACGCGCGTCGCCAAGGTCATCGACATTCCCTTCTGCGTCGCTGGCGGCATCCGCTCGCTCGACGACGCCCGCCGCCTGCTGCACAGCGGCGCCGACAAGGTCTCGCTCAATTCCCCGGCCATCGAGAATCCCGAGCTCCTCGGCCAGCTCGCCGCCGAGTTCGGTTCGCAATGCGTGGTCGTCGGCATCGACAGCCGCCACGAGGACGGCGATTACTTTGTCAAACAGTACACCGGCGACCCGACCAAGACCCGCGGCACGCGCTGGCGCACCGTCGACTGGGCCCGCGAGGCGCAGAAACTCGGCGCCGGCGAGATCGTGCTCAACTGCATGAACCAGGACGGCGAGCGCAAGGGCTACGATCTCGCTCAACTCAAGCTCGTCCGCGCCGTGCTCACCAACCCCCTCGTCGCCTCCGGCGGCGCCGGCGCGCCGGAACACTTCCGCGACGTCTTCCGGGAAGCCGGCGTCGACGCCGCCCTCGCCGCCTCCGTCTTCCACAACGGGGCGATCCCGATCCCCAAACTCAAACAATACCTCGCCACCGAAGGCGTCTGCGTACGCCCCTGATTTCAACCCCGAATGAATACGGGTTCACACGAATACTCCAAGGGGCCGAACAGTTCCCCTGCTTCGTGTCCCTTGGTGTTCATTCGTGGTTAAAGCCCGTTCCGATCCCGAAATTAAGCCACCGATTAACCCAGATGGTCACAAATAACCTCAAACCTTCGGCCTCCTCGTGCCTTTCCCATTTGTGTGAATTTGTGTCCATCCGTGGTTAAACTCCGTTCCTCATGAAACTCCCGAAAATCGACTGGAAGAAAATCGACGGTCTCGTCCCCGCCATCGTGCAGGACGCCGCCACCCGCCAGGTGCTCATGCTCGGCTACATGAACGAAGCCGCCCTGAAAAAGACCGCGTCGTCCAAGAAGGTCACGTTCTTCAGCCGCTCTAAACAGCGCCTCTGGACCAAGGGCGAGTCGTCCAAGAACTTCCTGCGCGTCGTCTCGATTGAAACCGATTGCGACAATGACACCCTGCTGGTTCTCGCCCACCCCGACGGCCCGACCTGCCACCGCGGCACCGTCAGCTGCTTCGGCGACGGCGCGCTCGCCGGCGGCGCCGGCTTCCTCGCGCACCTCGACCAAGTCGTGGCCGCGCGCATCAAGAGCGGCGACACCTCCAGCTACACCGTCCGTCTGGTGAAGGAAGGCGTCGCCCGCTGCGCCCAGAAGGTCGGCGAGGAAGGGGTCGAGACCGCCCTCGCCGCGCTGCAGAAGGATTCCAAGGAGTTCGCCGGCGAGGCCGCCGACTTGCTCTATCACCTCATCGTCCTGCTCCGCGCGAAGAAACTCTCCCTCGCCGACGCCGTCGCCGTCCTCGAGAAGCGCCACGCGCCGAAAAAGTAGGAGGATTCCAATAGAGTGTGATTTCCGCGTAGGGGCAGACTTGCTGCGCCCTCCGTCGTCTCCTCGCGGCGCATACCTCCGGGCGCAGCAAGACTGCGCCCCTACTTTTAATCCGGTGGGCCTCGCCCTCCGGACGAGCCGCCGCTTCCGCCCGCGCTTTTATCCGTGTCTGTCTCACGCGTTGCCACGCCCCGGGCTCGTCGGGCCAAATCGCCTGCCTCCACCCCCCCCCGCGCGCAAACCCGGAGTTGCGCCGGCGACCGACTCGCACAGGTTCAGCAAGGTCCCCCCGCCCCGCTCCATGACGCTGCGCTTTCGTCCCTTGCTCGTGCTCTTCCTGTTGGCCGGTTTCGCGGCCCACGCATCCGGCGCCGCCCCCGTCGATCCGCGCGCGGGACGCTGGGCCCATGAAGGCACTTCCCACAAGCCCGACAGCCGGATCCGGTGGGGCCGCCTGGACAACGGTCTCCGTTACGCCCTGCTGCCCCACGCCGGCGTGCCGGGCCGGGTCACGATGAAACTCATCGTGCTCGCGGGCTCCGTGGACGAGCGCGACGAGGAGATGGGCATCGCCCATTTCACCGAACACATGGCTTTCCACGGCAGCGCGGACATGGATGAGCATGAGATGCTGTCCTTCTTCCGCCGCTTGGGCGCCGAATATGGCAGCGACGTCAATGCCTACACCACCTTCGACTCCACCACCTACAGCCTCGACTTCCGGGAAAACGATCCCGGATTTCTCGCCGATGGCTTGAAGTTTTTCCGCGGCGTCGCGGGGAGCGTGATCTTCGACCCGGCCGACATCGATCGGGAGCGCCGCGTGATCTTTGCCGAGAAACGCAATCGCACCGGCATTTCCGACCTGCAGATGGAAGCCACGCTGCCCGTGCTGTTCCGCGGCGCGAGTTTCGCCCACCACTCGCCCATCGGCACCGAGGAAACCCTGCGCAGCTTCCGCCGCGAACACTTCCTCGAGTTCTACCGCCGCAATTACCGCCCCGACCTCATGGTGATCGTCGCCGCCGGGGACTTCGACGTCGACACCCTGGAGTCGGGCGTGAGGGAAGGATTCTCCTCGCTCCACAAACCCACCGCCCCGATCCCGGCGCGGCCCGCGGGGCGCCCCGACCTCCGCGGCATGCGCGCCGGCATTTACCGGGTTTCCGGCATCGGTTCGGCGCACACCACCGCCGCCAGCGTCAACGTGGCCGCGCCGAGAACCGACCCGCGGGAGAAAGCGCTTCACCTCTGGCGAAACCGGCTCGCGATGGAAATTTTTGCCAGCCGCATGCACCACGTCATTCCGGGCGCCGGTTCGCCCGACGCGTCGTATGAGACGATCATGAATCTCGAATCCGCCGCCGCCTCCGTCAGCGTGCCCGGCGAGGCTTGGTCCCAGGGACTCCTTTCCGTCGACCAGGCGGTGCGCGACGCCCTGAAACGCGGTTTCACCGCGGCCGAGGTTGCGGAATTTCGCACGCGCTACCTCGAGTACACCCGCCACCAGATCGAACAGCTGCCCGTTCAGGATCCCGGCGACCTCTGCTCAAAACTCGCTGATTCGATCACCGACCATGCCGTTTTCAGCGGTCCCGCGGCGGAACTCAACTGGACGAATGCCTGGCTCACGCAGCTCAAGCCCGACGAACTCAACCGCGCTTTCCGCAGCCTGTGGAACCTCGACGCAATGGCGTTCCACGTCACCGGCGACGTCTCCATGGAGCTCAAGCCCGATGAACTCGTGAAGACCGTCCAGAAGCATCGCCGCGGTGAGATTTCCTACCTGTTGCCACCTCCTCCCAAGGACGAGCCGTTCGTGCTGCGAAAACCCGGGGAGGCCTCCACGGTCGCCGAAACCCGCAGCGTGCCCGAGCTCGGCGTCGAGCTCCTGCGGCTGTCCAACAACGTCCACGCCAATTTCATCCCGACGAAGAATGAGCCCGGGATCGTGCACGCCGTCATCCGCATCGGCGACGGCCTGCTCACCATGCCTGGCAGGCGGCCCGCGTTGAAGGAATTCGGCCTCAACACGCTGATGGGCAGCGGCACCATCTACTACCAGCCCGACCAGCTGGCCCAAATCATCGACCGCCGGCTCCTCGGCTTCAGCTTCGATCTCGCCGACAACGACGCCTTCACGTTCCGCGGGCAAATGGCCGCCAAGAACCTCGAGACCTTCCTCGGCATCGCCACGGAAATCGTCCGCAGCCCGAAGTTCAACCCCTACGCCCACCAGGAACAACGCCTGCGCGCGGCCATGGGCCGGTCCGCCTCGGTCATGGGCTTCGGCGAGGGCCAGCGCCAGATGATGGACCACCTGTTCCAGGGCGACGCCCGCTTCATGTCGGGCACCCCGAAGGATTATGCCTCGCTCGGCGTGGCCGATGTCCGCCAGTGGATGGAGCCCGCGCTCACCCAAGGCTATCTCGAGGTGACCATCGTCGGCGACATCACCCGCGAGGCCGCGCTGCAGGCGCTGACCCGGACCCTGGGCACCCTCGCGACGCGCGCCGCCACGAAGGAGCGCACCACCCCGCCGCTTCCCGTCAAGGTCGCCGCCCCGCCGGGGTTCCGCCGCTTCGAATTTGTCGGCGAGTTGAACCTCGGCATGGTGCGCGGCAACTGGCCGGTCACCGGCGCGACCAGCGCCCGCGACAACGCCGCGCTCCAGCTGCTCAGCAAGCTCGTCGAATTCCGCATCCGTGCCGAGGTGCGCGAAGCCCGCGGCTTTTCCTACGGCCCGAGCGCGGAATATGATCCCTTCGGCGGCTTCGACGATTTCGGGCTCATGCAGGCAACCATCGACTGCACGCCGGCGGACGCCCAGCAGGTCGCGCAACTGGTCCAGGACACCGCCGCCACGCTCGCCGCGGAAGGCGCCACGGCCGAGGAATTCGAGGGCGGTCGCGGCATCATCCGCGGCCAGCTGCGCCGCGGCTTCAAGGACAACAACTTTCTCGTCAACCTGTTCAAGCGCACCCAGGAAAAGCCCGGCCGCCTCGACGAAATCCTCGCCCTGCACGGCGACCTGGTCGACCAGATCACCCTCGAGGAGGTCAACGGGTGGGCGAAGAAAATCTTCCCCGTTTCCAACGCCCGCACCGTGATGATCGTGCCGAAACCCTTCGTCGGCATCTTCGACGGAACCCGCCAGTAGGCAACGGATGGGTCCTCGCCCGCAGGCGATCACTGATAACTGTTTGGTTATAGGGGCGCGGCTCGTCCACGCCCTCGGTTCCGCAGCGAGCAAAGGACGCGGTCAAGCCGCGCCCTCAACATCCAACTGCATCATTTCGACTTCAAAGCGGTAGGGGCCGACTCAACAGACCGGGGATTGCTCGCGGCTACTCTCCACGAAACCAACCCCCTTGACCGAATCCTCTACTTCACCTCTTCCGGCCGTCCGGCGAATTTGAACCGGATCTTCACCTCGGGATCGACCTTCAGTACCCCGAGCTTGCGGTACACTTTCAATCCCCAGCGCCGGTAGTCGATCGTGGCGGTGCCCGTGATGATGAAATCCCCTTCCGCGCGCTCGATGCCGACAGGGAACTCGACCAGCGAGGTGTGGCCATGGAACGTGAGGTTGCCGGAAACGTGTCCCTGGCCCGATGGCGTGAGCGCGAGCAAGCCAAGTTCGAAACGCCCGGCGGGACTCGCCCCCCCAAGCCAGTCGATCATGCCGGCATCGCGTTCGGCCTTCCCGGTTTTCAGGTCCGAAAACTTGAAATCCAACGTGACAGTCTTCACGCGCTCCTTCTCGTCGACCACCACCCGCAATTCATAGGCCTCGAGCCGCGCGGTGAACGAGTCGGCCGTGGCCTTCACGTCCACGTCCACATACGAGCGGGACGGATCGACCTTCACGACGCGGTCTGCGGCCGACAGCACACCCGACAGGAGCAGCAACAGGACAAGGCAACGAATGCTTCTCATGCCAGGGATGGAAATAAGCCCGGTGCCCGACCGCAAATTCGCTTTTCGCGCCACGACGCCAACTCCCAGCCCGTAGGAGCCTGCTTGCAGGCGATCAGGACTCTCGTCGGCTCCCCTCACGTTCGAATCGCCTGGAAACGCTCCTGCCCCCGGCCACTCCTCCTCCGCTCCGCCCCCCGCCTCCGCCTTACCCTTTGCCCCCGCGCAGCACCACCACGTGCGCCAGGTCGTTTTTCTCAAACTCGGCCCAATAGCGGTCCTCGATCTTTTTGAGCTGCTCGTCGCGGGACGGCGGCGGCTCGACGCCCGGCGTGTCCATCGTGCGCTTCGCCTGGTCGCCGGCAAAATCCCGGTCGGCGAGCCGCGCGACGAGTTCATGCCAGAAAACATCATTCTGAAACTCGCTCTGCAATTCGCGTACGCGTTCATCATCCGCCAGCTTCGGGGCCGGCTGCAACGAGCCGTCCTCGCGCACCTCCACCAAATCGGCGCACCCGAGATCGGTCGCCATGTCCATCAGCCGCTGGTCCAGGGCATGGTAGCGCTTGGCCGCGGCAGTGTCCTCGCCCTGGTAACCGGTGACGGTCCACATGCCCAGATGCACCAATTCGAGCAACTGGCGGTATTCCTTCGCGGTGAACGAGACTTTCATGACCCGCCACGGTTGCCCCGCCAAGCCACCCCGCAAGCGCGAATTGGGTGGCCACTCGCTATCTTTCCAACCGTCCACCCTGCCCTTCCAGCACCATGATTCGTGAGAGGCCACCCTGGAGCCGGGGCGCCGCCGCCCCGGTCGGTCGGGGCATTGCCCCATCGAGCCGCACCCAGATCACTTATCGCCCCTCAACCGGCCCGAGGGCGGGCCGGCTCCAAAGTTTTCCTGTCGGCCGCGCCGCCGGACAACGCTCACCCCGGTTGCGCTCGACTCTTACTTCTTCTCGCCCGGCGCCGGCGTCGCCGCCGGAGCCGGCGCGGACTCAGTCGCCGCCGCCGCCGGCACCTTGGCGCGCACGGCCGTGAAGCTGCCGAGGCTCGGACGCGGCGCGATGCGCCACACCCAGTCGGCTTCCTTGTTGTCCACGGAGAAATTGATCGCGATCCGCCAACGGGATTCCACCGCCACGCCATCCTTCTGCGCCGGGGTGAACAGCCACTGCCGCACCGCCGTGTGCGCGGCGTTCGCGAATTCCGGATGCGACGAGCGCAACACGGTCGCCTTGCTCACGCTGCCATCGGTCGCGATGATGAGCTCGACGATCGCGCCGCCCACCTCACCGGCGGCCGCGAGCGCTTCGGGATAAATCGGCTGCACCGCATGGCGCACCGCCGGCTTGGGCGCGTTGTTCGCCTCGGGGCCTTCATCGCCCTCGATGGGGAAATTGAACGGCGCGCGGGCCTTGAACTTGACCGGCTTGCCATCCTTGTCGGTCCGCGGCGGCTGCGTGACTTCCTCCGCCATCCGCAGGGCAATCTGGTTGAGCAGCTGCACGCCGGACGGGTCGTCGCTTTCCACCACCTTGCCCTCCTCCGCGGTGCCCTGCTCGTCGAAGGTGATCTCCACCACCACGCGGTGGCCGCTGGCGGCCGCAAAGGCCGCAACACCGGAAAGGCCGAGGAGCAACAGGGACAGGAAAAGCGAACGGAAGGGATGATTCATGGGGTGACGAATCACAAACTCGTTACCCGCCCTCAAGCTTCTGGCAATTGGATAGTTGGTCACACGGTAGCGACCCTCGATCGTGATGCCTCCGTTGCAGGAGCCTGTCTACAGGCGAGCCACGCGCCCGGCGCTGCCCAAAATGTCGAATCGCGCGCGAAATCCCCTGCAGAAGGAGCGGTTTCCGCCATCCCGCCCAAGCCTTGACCGGCCTCACGGCGCTCTCTTTGCTGGCCCGCTGCTCCCCACATCCAGTTGGGGGCGATCCTTAACACCATGTCCACTCCCTCCGCCGATAACTCGAATCTCATGGAAGCCCTCGTGTCGCTCGCTAAGCGCCGCGGCTTCATCTACCAGTCGTCCGAAATCTACGGCGGTCTCAACGGCTTCTTCGACTACGGCCCGCTCGGCGTGGAATTGAAACGCAACATCCGCGACTGCTGGTGGCGCGACATGGTGCACCGCCGCGACGACGTCGTCGGCATCGAAACGTCCATCATCATGCACCCCAAGGTCTGGGAAGCCTCCGGCCACGTCGCCGGCTTCACCGACCCGCTCGTCGACTGCAAGGTCAGCAAGCAACGCTACCGCGCCGACCAGCTGTTCTTCTCCGCCGTCGTGGTCGACGGCAAGATCGCCGGCTATGTGTCCGCACTCGAGAGCGAGCGCACCGCCGCCGAGCTCCAGGAAGCCGCCGAGACCTTCAAGCGCAAGAAGGCCCTCCAGGGCGCGCTCGAGCCCGTCAAGGTCCGCGAATTCACCGAGGCCACTGAAGCGGAAATCCCGCTCATCCCCTCCCCCGCCACCGGCGAGCCCGGCTCCCTCACGCCGCCCCGCGCCTTCAACATGATGTTCGAGACGAACGTAGGCGCGCTCAAGGACGCCTCGTCCGTCGCCTACCTCCGCCCCGAGACCGCCCAGGGCATGTTCGTCGACTTCAAGAACGTCGTCGACACCACGCGCGTGAAACTGCCCTTCGGCATTGCGCAAATCGGCAAGTCCTTCCGCAACGAGATCACGCCGCGCAACTTCATCTTCCGCTCCCGCGAGTTCGAGCAGATGGAAATGGAATACTTCATCCACGAGGACGCCGACTGGGCCAAGGCGCACGAGGAGTGGATCGTGTGGTGCGAGAACTGGCTCAAGAGCATCGGCCTGCCCGAGTCGCACCTCTCGCGCTACGCCCACCCGAAGGAGAAGCTCGCGTTCTACTCGCGCGGCACCGTGGACATCATGTTCAAGTACCCGTTCGGCGTGCAGGAACTCTGGGGCATCGCCGCCCGCGGCAGCTACGACCTCACGCAACACGCCAACGCCTCGGGCAAGCCGCAGGAGATGTTCGACGAGGCCACGAAGAAGAAATTCGTGCCGCACGTCATCGAGCCCGCCGTCGGCACCGACCGCATCTTCCTCGCCGTGCTCACCGCCGCCTACGCGGTCGAGGACGTGAAAGACGAGAAGGGCAACGTCGAGCAGCGCACCGTCCTCCGCTTCTCCCCGCGCATCGCGCCGACCAAGGTCGCCGTGCTCCCGCTCCTCAAGAACAAGGAGCAGCTCACGGACCGCGCCAAGGCGCTCTACGCAAAACTCAAGCGCAACTACGCCGTGCAATACGACGACGGCGGCGCCATCGGCAAACGCTACCGCCGCCAGGACGAGGCCGGCACGCCCTGGTGCGTGACCATCGACTTCGACACGATCGAGAAACCCGGCGACACCTTCACCCTACGCGAGCGCGACAGCATGAGCCAGCGCCGCATCACCGAGGCCGAACTCTTCGCCCTCCTCGCCGAGCAGGTGTACTAAGCCATGTGGGGACGCCGCTCGCCGGCGTGCCTCGCTGTCGGGCGGGATCGCTGATCCCGCCTGAGGTTCACCTTCTTTTGTAGGAGCCTGCTTGCCGGCGATCCGGAACGCCCGATATCCTCCTGCGCACCCATCGCCTCCAAGCAGGCTCCTACATCCCGCCAGCCGTAAACGATCAGCTCCGCGGCATTCGATCGAACGGTCTCAACTTGGAGCCGGCCCGCCCTCGGGCCGGTCTGGCCAAGGCAGGGGCGTGGGCGCCCCGCCTCCGGTCCAATCCCAGTCGAAACAAACGTCGGGGGATCGGACCCACAGGGAATAAACGCTTGTCCCGCCGTCACAAGTGCATCCCCATGCGCGGTTGGCCCCGCGACTGCGGGGTCCGCGCTCAATCCATGCCGCCCAAACCTCGTCAACCCGCTGTCCGCAGCGTCCGCACTCCGCAGGCGCTCACCGCGCTGCGCGGATGGCTGGGCGCGTTTCCCGCGGCGAAACGCGACGAAGGCGGCGACTATCACCGGCGCAAGGCCGTGAAGGAAGTGTGGTCCGAAGCTGACCACTTGGTGAAAGCCGAGCTCGATCTGGGCGGGGAGGTGCTGGCCATCACCCTGTTCCTGACGCGGGGCGCCTGGAGCTCCCGCTGCTCCTGCCCGGTCCTGCACCAATGCGAGCACGTCTATGCCGCCGGGCTCGCCTGGCTCGCTGCCGTGGAAGCCGGTCAACTCGACGGACGCCGCCCCGCCATCCCGCTGTTGCCCGCCGAGCGCGTGATCGAGGCCAACCCAGCCGCGCCCACTCCCCCTCCCGCTTCTTCTCTCCTGCCGGCCGGCCTTGCCGAATGGTTGCGGGCGCTCCCAGCCCCGGGAGAGCGCACCGGTCCCGGCCCCTCCGGATCGTTGCGGCAAATCGCCGGGTTGCGCATGCGACTCGATATCTTTGCGCGGTGGCATCTCGAGGTGAGACTGAACGACGAGACCCGCTGGAAACCTCCCGCCAAACGCCTTCTCGCCGATCTCGCGGCTTCACGCCCCGCGGATTTCGAACACCTGCCGGCGGCCGAGGCCGCCCTCGGCACCGCGTTCGCTGCGGAATGCCGGCTCGACGCCCGCACCCTCGCGCCCCGCCTGGCCCTCACCGAGGAAACCGTCATCGGCATCCTCCGCACCTCGGCCGCGCGCGGTGCGATCACGCTGCCCGACGGCAGTCCGTTCGTCGTCCAACCCGAACCCCTCGCGTACCAAGCCAGCGCCTCTCCCGGCAAGGCCGACCGCCTCGACCTGCACCTCGTGGCTCCGGACGGCCGCATCGCCACCGGCGCGCGCCTCCTCGTGCCGCGGCCCGAGCCGCTCTACCTCTTCGATGGGTTCATCTGGCGGGGCCCGCCACCGCCGCCCGCATCCCATCTGCCCACCGCCGCGCTGAGCGACGCGCGCCTGCTCCCCCGCCTGCGTGCCGCCGGCATCCGCCTGCCCGCGCAACTCTCGGCGGAAATCCAGGTCGTCACGCTCCGCCCGCGCCTGCGCTGCTGGCTGACGCCCGCCTTCGAGGAGAACGAGCGCGATTTCCACGCCCAACTCGTCGCCCGCTCCGACAATCCGCCGTGCGAACAGCGCTGGACCGAGAACGCCGGCTGGCAATGGACCCCGCAAGGCTTGCCCCCGTCCCGCGCCCCCGGCGAGCCACTCGTCGAGTTCGACCTTTCCGCCGCCGAGGTGGTCAGCGGCAGCTTCGCCACGTTCCGACTCGTGTGGGACGGCTGGGCCGAGGCCTGGACCCGCCCCGTCTCCGATTCCTTTCCCGACGAATTCATCGCGTGGCACGATGCCCTCCCGGATCACGTGGAACTCGATGTTTCTCCGGAGCTGGCCGACTTGCTCGGCGCGCCGCTTCGCGGGCACCTCCACGTGTCCGTGGCTACCGCGGGCAACAGCGAGTCCGACTGGTTCGACCTGTCCGTCGGCGTCGGCGTGAAGGATACGACGCTCACGCCCGAGGAAATCGCCCTCTTGCTCAAGGCCCGCGGGCGCTGGGTGTCCCTGCCCAAGCACGGGTGGCGTCGCCTTGACCCGGACCTCGCGCTCGATCCGGAATCCGGCGCCGCCCTCGAACGCCTCGGCCTGAGCGCCGACGATGTCCTCGCCACCGGCCGCGCGAGCCGGCATCGCGTGCACGCGCTTCAACTCGCCACCGCCGCACCGTTCATGGGCGAAGGCTCTCCAGTTGTCCGCCAATTGCGGGAACGCGCGGCCCGCCTGGCCAACCTGCCCCCGCCCGCGCTGCCCGCGGGTCTCCGCGCCGAACTGCGCCCCTACCAGCGCGAGGGCTTTCTCTTCCTCGCCCATCTTTTCGCGCACGGCCTCGGCGGTGTGCTGGCCGACGACATGGGCCTCGGCAAAACCGTGCAAACCCTCGCCTGGCTCCTCCACCTCGTGGAGAAAACCAATGTTCGTAATACGAACATTGGCCCGGAAGCGCCTCCAGCCGAAGCGAAAACGAATGTTCGTATTACGAACATTGGCGCGGAGGGCTCGCCGTTTCGCGGGCTGGTGGTGTGTCCGAAAAGCGTCACGCACGGCTGGCTCTCCGAGGCCGCGCGCTTCGCCCCCGGGCTGGAAATCATGGCTTTCGACCCGGTGAACCCGCGCGCGATCGCCGACGCCATCAATCCACCCGCCCAGCTCGCTCCCCGCCTGCTCGTCGCCAACTACACGCAGCTCCGTCTCCATGCCTCGGCATTTCGCGCGGCGCATTGGGATGCGGTCGTGCTCGACGAGGGCCAGTTCATCAAGAATCCCGGCAGCCAGGTCGCCGTCGCCGCCCGCGCCCTGCGCGCCCGCCATCGCTTGGTGCTCACGGGCACACCGATCGAGAATCGCCTCACCGACCTCTGGAGCCTGTTCGCTTTTGCCCAACCGGGCCTCCTCGGCGACCAGCCCGGCTTCCGCCGCCAATATCCCGAGGTCGAACCCGCCGCCCTCGCCCGCCTGCACCGCCGCGTGCAACATTTCCTCCTGCGCCGCACAAAGGCGCAGGCCGCGCCCGATCTCCCCACGCGCACGGAGGATGACATCATCATCGATCTCGAAGGCGAACAGCGCGCACTTTACGACGCCGAACTCAAGCGCGCCCGCGCGCACCTCATGGGCGTCAAGACCCCGGGCGAGCTCGGCGCCGTGCGCTTCCACGTGCTCGCCAGCCTCCTGCGCTTGCGCCAGATCTGCTGTCACCCCGCGCTCGTCGATCCCGCCCACGCCTCGCTCCCCAGCGCCAAGCTCGACGCACTGCTCGAGCGCGTCGAGGAACTCGCCGACGAGGGCCACCAGGTCCTCGTCTTCAGCCAGTTCACCTCGATGCTGGACATCATCCGCACGCGCCTCGAGGCAGCCCGCATCGGCCACCTCATCCTCACTGGCGCCACGGAAAACCGCGCCGAGCTCGTCGACCAGTTCCAGACCGACAAGTCGAAGACCGTCTTCCTGCTCTCGCTGAAGGCCGCCGGCTTCGGGCTCAACCTCACCGCCGCGAGCTACGCCTTCCTGTACGACCCGTGGTGGAACCCCGCCGCCGAGGCGCAGGCCATCGACCGCATCCATCGCATCGGACAAACCCGCCCCGTGATGGCGTACCGCCTCATCGCCGACAATTCGGTCGAACAAAAAATTCGCGCCCTCCAGCACGAGAAGTCCGCCCTCGCGTCGGCCGTCATCCAGGAGGAATCCGTCGCCACCGTGATGGATCTCGAGAGCCTGCGGGAAATCCTCAGTTAGTTCCTCCCGTTTGGACCGCGCCCGCGCTCGAGAACAGGTGCGCCATCGAGACCCAAGGAAACAGTCCGAGACGCGGAGCGCCGAGCTCCTGCGAGGCCGGATCGGTTGAATGTGATTCGCACGGCGCGCCTGTGTCGACCGATCGCGGGCGCGCCTAACTGCGGCGGCACCACAAAATTCATGCGGGCCTAGCGGGGGATCCGCCCTCCCAGTTTTTCGCACATCGCGGGCAATGCTGAGCCCCGACCCATCCAAGAGGCCGCGTAATTCACGGCCGCGGCTTGTCCCGGCCGGCGCACCGGCCATCCTTTCCCGCATGAAGCCTCCCGCCCTTCTTGTCGTTCTTCTCCTGTTGGCTGCCATCACCCGCGCGGCGGATCCGATCCCCGTGCTTTTCGACACCGACATCGGCACGGATATCGACGACGCCTATGCACTGGCGCAGATCATCCGCAGCCCGGAGCTCAACCTGCTGGGCGTCACCACGGTGGCGGGCGACGCGGTCGCCCGCGCGCGGCTCGCCGCCAAGCTTCTCGCCGTCGCCGGATGGGACGACGTGCCGGTTTACGCCGGCATCAGCACGGCACCGCAATACATCGCGCAAACGGATTGGGCGCGGGATTTTTCCTCACCGGCGCTGCGTGAATCAGGCGGCGTCGAATTCCTCCGGCAGCAGATCAACGCCCGCCCTGGCGAGATCACGCTCATCGCCGTCGGTGAGATGACCAACGTGGCTGCCCTGCTCGAGTCCGAGCCCGGCATTGGCAAGAAAATCAAGGCCATTGCCCTGATGGGCGGATCGGTCCGCCGCGGCTATGCGCCCGGCTCCCAGCCCGAACCGGAATGGAACCTGAAGTCCAACGCGCGGGCCGCACAGGTCGTCTTTACCTCCGGTGTGCCGCTCCTCGTGGCGCCGCTCGACTCCACCGCGGACCTCAAGCTCACGCCCGAGTGGCTGGTGCGCATCTTCTCCCACGGCTCGCCCTTGAACGACGCCCTCGCCTCGCTCGATTTCATCTGGAAGCGCACCAACACCTGGAAAGCCGACACCCCCACGCTCTTCGACAACCTGGCCGTCGCGCTCGTGGCCACGCCCGACCTCGTCCCGTTGACGCCCATGCACGTGGCAGTCGAGGCCGACGGCCTCACGCGCGAACTCGCCGACCGGCCGCCCAACGCGCAGGTCGCGCTGACGTGTGAGCCCAAGCCCTTCCTCGACTATTTCACTTCCCGGCTGGAGCGGTGATCCGCTCGGTCCGCCCCCGCATCGAGCCTCGGCAACGTCACTCAGAAAACCTCCTCGTAGGGGCGCAGTCTTGCTGCGCCCTTAATTCGTTCGCCCCTGGAGCCGGGGCGCCCCCGCCCCGGGCTTGAGGGGAAACCGGCCCGAGGGCGGGCCGGCTCCAAGATTCAGGAAGGGGCAGCAAGTCTGCGCCTGACGGCCAAGGCGCGCCAGTTGCAGGAGCCTGTTTACCGGCGATCAGGGTCCACGTTTCCGACCAACATTCCCCATCGCCTATAAACCAGCTCCTGCTCCGGGCGGACACGGCCCATCCAACTCACCGCTCATTTCCCCAGCGCCTGCGGTGCGCGCAGCCACTCGAGCAGCTGCTTGCCGGTGACGAAACGCACCTCGGGTTTCGTGAGCGCGTACGCGATGAAATCCTCCATTGCCTTGCGGCGATCCGGCTTGTTCGCCGGGTAAAGCGCCGTGTGGCCACCCACCATGAAGGGCGCGCGATTACCCGCGAGGCGCAGGTCGAGCGTGTGCTTCAGGATCGCGAGGAATTCCGGGCCGTCGCATTTCGCCGCCTCGAGCACATTCCAGTCGAGCCCCGTGATCTTTTCGGCCGGCTCGCCGGAGTGGCCGCCGTAGGAAATCTTCAGGGCTGCACCGATCCGCGCGCGCAATCCGGGCTTCACGCCGTGCGCCGCACATTCCTCATCCGACGGGATCATGAAAACATGAATCGGAATCTCCCACAAACCGGGATGACTGGCCACGCGTTTGGGCGAGCCTTCCGGATAGGCGGCCGCGTTGCCGGGACTGCCGTGGTCGAGCGTGTAAGGCCACAGGAAGTTCGTGCCATCTTGTCCATCCTGGGCGCCCTCCTCGATCGAGCTGTCGTAAACCTGCCCCTCGCGGACCAGGGCCTCGAAGGTGTTGGCATTGTAGGCGAGAAACGGCGTGCGGAACCCGATCACGCCCGCGGCGGGAATGCCCGTTTCATCGAAGGTCGCCTCGCAGGCCGCCATCTCGGACCGCCATTTCGCGACGGTGAACGCCCCGCCCTGCTCGTGATTCTGCGTGTGGTTCGCGATCTCATGGCCCTCGTTGTGCGCGCGGTGATGGATGGCGATCAACGTGCGGTCATTCCAATACCGGCCGTTGCTGAAAAAGATCGCGCGCACCGGCGTGCCGTCCGCACTGCGCTTGTCCTTCATGTAATCCACGAACCATGTCATCGGCTCGGTCTGCGGATTGTCGTCGAATCCGAGCAGCACGAATTGCGGCACTTGCGACACGGCCAGGCCGCCGGGCGGGCGATCCGAGGCGGGCATCAGGTCGGCAGCGACGGCGAGCTGGGGCAACAGGGACATGAGCAGAAGGGGAAGGTGGCGGGGTTTCACTGCCATCACCCAATTCATCCCGGCCGGCGGGCGCAAACTCGTTGTGCGCGCGCAGCAAGGGAACCCGCGCCGGACGGGTTTGCGAATTGCGCGTTGGAGCGCGGGCGACCCCGCCCGCGAAGTCCGTACCGCGGCGAGGTCGCCGCGGCTCCATTTCGACTGAATCGTTCCGGCTTCATCGAGGGGACTTCGGCGGCGATGGATGCCATGCTGCGGATCGGTTCCACTGGAGCCGGCCCGCCCTCGGGCCGGTTTCGGGAATCCTCAAGGCCGCAGCGCCGCGGCTCCATAGCGCCCGCGACTCCCCGACCTTGCCTTTCGGGCGGTCACTGGTCTGATGGCCGCGCCCCGCCCCCCACCCCATCCCACCCGCGTTTTCTCGTCACCCCATGAGTTCACCCGTCACGCCTGTTCGCACCCCTTGGTCCTGGGTCCCGTCCTCCTACCTCGCCGAGGGCATCCCCTTTGCCATGGTCATCTGGGTTGCCGGCACGATGTTTAAGGATCTCGGCCACAGTGATGGCCAGATCACGCTGGCCACCGCGAGCATCGGCATCGCCTGGTCGCTGAAGCCGCTGTGGGCCGCTTTCCTCGACATGTACCGGACGAAGAAATTCTTCGTCCTCGCGATGGAGGTGCTCATCGCGGTCCTCCTCTGCGTCATCGCGGTCTGCCTGCCGCTGCCGAATTATTTCCAAATCACGATCGCGGTGCTGTGGGTGCTGGCGTTCGCGTCGGCCACCCAGGACATCTGCGTGGACGGCATCTACATCACGTCGCTCGACGAAAAGAAACAGGCCGCGTTCATTGGCGTGCAGGGCGTGTTCTGGAATGTCGGGCGCCTTTTCGGCACCGCGCTCATCGTGTGGGCCGCCGGCTCCCTGAAGGAGGACCACGGGATGTCGACCACCGCCGCCTGGGGCTGGGCGATGGGCCTGGCAGCCGTCACGCTCGCCGGCCTTGCGATCTATCATTGGTTCATTCTTCCCACCGGCTCGATCACCGAGCGACCCAAGGGAGTGGGCGAAATCGCCGCAACCTTCATGGACACCATTTGGGATTTCTTTCGCAAGGAAAGCATCTGGGGCATGCTCATCTTTGTCTTCCTCTACCGGAGCTCCGAAGGCCTGCTGCTGATCGAGGGGCCGCTTTTCCTGCAGGCCTCGCCGGAACAGGGCGGCATTGGTCTGACCCTCAAGGAAAAGGGTATCATCGACGGCACCATCAGCACCGCGGTGAGCCTCGTCGCCGGCCTGCTGGGCGGCGCGTTCATGGCCAAGTTCGGCCTGAACCGGAAGACGCTCATCTTCATGGCACTCTGCCTGAACCTGCCGCACATCACCTTCGTCATCCTCTCGCAGCTCGCCGGGCCCGACCACGGCCTGTCGCTCTGGACCATCGGCACGCTCGTGACGATCGAGAAGTTCGGCTACAGCTTCGGCTTCGTGGCCAACATGCTCTACATGATGCAGCAGATCTCGCCGGGGCGGTACCACATGACGCACTACGCATTCTGCACCGCGCTCATGAATCTCATGCTCGTGCCAACGCAGATGATCAGCGGCCCGCTGGCCGATCATTTCGGCTACAAGACGTATTTCATCATCGTGATGTTCGCCGCCATCCCCTCGGTGCTCGCCGCGTGCTACGCCCCGTTCCCGCGCAAGATCGATCACGGCAAGCCGGCCGCGGCGTAAACTTCCCCTTGGAGGCGCAGCTTGCTGCGCCCGCCGAAGGCGCGGTCAAGCCGCGCCCCTACATCAAACCAACCACCCCGATGAAATTCCTTTCCTCCGCAGTGCCCGGTCTGGTCCTCGGTTTCCTGCCGTGCGTCGGTCTGGTCTCCGCCGCCGAGTGGCAACCAACCGTTTGGCATGGCGAGCCCGCCTATGCGTCCTCCTCCGCGGGCTGGCACGCCATCGTGTCCGTGACGCGCGCCCGACTCATGCACTTCGGTCCCGATGGCACCGACGTGAATCTGTTGCTCGCGCCGCCCTCGCGCGAAAATCGCAATCGGCTCGGCGGCCATCGCCTTTGGCTCGGGCCCCAAACCCACTGGAAAGCTTTCTGGCCACCGCCGCCCTCTTGGGAATATCGCGAACCCGCCGCGGTTACCCAAGCCGACGGCGTGCTGCGGCTGGCCATGGAGCCAACCGGCGACGATTGGCCGCAACTCACCCGCACGTATCATTGGAACGGCCCAACCCTGGTCTGCGGCGCCGAGTCTGCCGGCGGCTCGCGACCCGCCCAGTTCATCCACATCCTCCAGGTGTCTCCTTCCGTCATTGTTTCAGGACGGGTTCACCCGGAACCGGATTTTCCCGCGGGATATGCCCGCCTCACTTCCACCGTCAGCCCGTTCGCCGCCCGCTTCCCGCCGCCTCCGCACGCGTCGCTGGCTGGCGATGTCCTGACTTTGCGGCATACCGGTGAGGTCGGAAAATTCGGTTTTCGACCGCAAGCCCTCGTGGGTCTGATCGGGGATTACGAATTACAGGTCGGCCGCGGGGCCCAGATTGGCGAGACCGTGGGCGAGCCCGACTCAGGCTTCCACGCCCAGGTCTACCTGAGCGGAGCCAACGAGGCCTTCGCCGAAATCGAGCAGCTCTCCCCGCTCTTCGCCGCTGGTGGGCCCGCCCGCTTTGAAATGACGCTGACCGGGCGCGAACCTTGAAAGGATGTGGGGCGCGGCGGGGCCAGGCTTCCCCAGCCCCACGGCTCCCCGCTCAAGCCCATAAAGCCCAGTCCCTTGCCGCGTTTTTGCGCGCCAAAATTTGGTAACCAATGGCATTGGGATATGTCTAGTGCCTCGTGCCCCGCTGGCTGAAAACCTTGTTGGCCGTTCTCGCGGTCCTCGTCGTGGCCCTGGCCTCCTCGCCGTGGTGGCTCGGGACGGCGCTCCGGCCGTTGCTTCGCGCCCGCGGCGTGACCTTCCAAACCTATGAACGCGTCGGCTACAATGAGTTCAGGCTGCACCACGTCGCCCGCGTGGCCGAAGGAGTTTCCGTGGGCGCCGAACAAATCCAGGCGCCAACCCCGCTGGCGTGGGCCTGGCAGCGCGCGCGCAGCGTCGCGCCCGACATCACGATTCATGGCTGGAGTGTGATCCGAACCAACGCCCCGGAAAAATCTCCCGACACCCCGAAACGCATCCGCGGCCTCCCCGACCTGCGCGCGGCGTTGGAACGCGTTGGGCCGCGCGTGGCGGCCTGGCTGCCCCGCTTGGAACTAACCAATGGCGAGTTGCGCGGCTACGGTCCCGATGTCGCCGTGGCCCATGCCGTCTGGAATGACACGACCCTCACGCTCGAGGGCGTCCGCGTTTCCGGGCACCGCTTCGATCTCACGCTGGCACCCGCCGCCGACGGCGCCGTCGTCCTCGCGGCGCAAGCCCTCGACCAAGATGCGCGCGTCCGGCTCGCGTTGGCCGGCCCTGATCTGACGGGACAAGCCGTGATCCTCGATCAGCCTCTTCAACTTTCCGCCCGGTTTTCCGCCGTGGGCTGGGTGCCGGTCGAGGCGAGCGCCGTGGCGGACAACTGGGAACTCGCCGCCGCGCGCGTGAAACTCGGCGCGCCCTATGAACGCGTCCGCGGCAACGCCCGCGCACAGTGGCGCGACGGGGGCTTCAGCGTCACCGTCGATGCGCGCGCCGACCCCGGCGCCGACGCGCGCAAAGCCCCTCCCTTCACCGCCCGCGCCACGGCGCGCGGCACGCTGCGCGAACTCGTGGTGGAGGCGCTGGACCTCGACACGCCATTTGCCACCGCCCGTCTCACGGCACCTGTTTCCTTCAGTCTCGACCGGCCGATCGCCGCTGAATCCGCCCGCCTCACCCTGAAGGCCGACTTGGCCAAGCTGCCCTGGATCGAGGGGCGCGGCCGCGTCGACGGCACGGTGTCGGTCACGGGCGGAACCGCCGCCGCCCGGCAGGATTTCTCGCTGAACTTCCAGGAAGTCGCCGCGGGCGGGTTCTCGCTCAAGGCCGCCCAGGCGCGCGGGACGCTCGCCTGGCCCGTGTTGGAAGTGACCGAACTTTCCGCGCAACTCGATGACACGAGTTCCGTGGAGGCCCGGGGCCGCGTGGACTGGCAGCGACGCGAGTTCAATGATGTCTCCCTGTCCGCCCAACTCGGGCCGTCGTGGCTCATGCGCTGGCTGCCGGCGGGCGCGGGCTGGCAACGCGCCGAGCTTTCCGCCACGACCGCCGGGCCCTTCTCCAACCCCCGGCACGCCGGCACGATCCGGCTCGCCGGATTCCGCGTGGCCTCGCTGCACCCGCTCGACCTGGAAGCCACGTGGGAAGGCGCCGGCGCGCGCCCAAATTTCACCGCGGTGGCCTCGGTGGATGATTCCACCCTCAGCGCTGCGGGGACGCTGGAGCCCGGGGCCATCGCCCTGAGTCGTCTCGCTCTTTCCCCGGATGGCGCCACCGCGCTCGAACTCGTCGCACCGGCTCGAATCACCTGGTCGCCCCAACCGCAAGTCGAGGTCCTGAGTCTCGGTGGGCCGGCGGCCCAGGCCACGCTGAAAGGACGCGGCGGCCCCGACGGTCACTTCGCCTTCTCCGCCGTGGGATTCCATTCGGATTGGCTGAAGGACTGGATCTCCCTCTCCGGCCCGTCCTGGCAACTGGTGTCCGGGAAGGCGGAGGGGAAAATCGAAAATGCCGTGCTGGTGTTCGAGGCCGACCTCACTGGACGCATCGCGATGGATCCCCAACCCGCCGAGGTCAGGATCGTCGCCCGCGGCGACGCCGACGGCGTCGAACTCCGGGACCTGCAGGTCGCCACCGCCGGCCGCGTGTTGACCCAGGCGCGCGGGCGGCTGCCCGTCTCCTGGCTGATGTCGCCCGCTCCTCATCTGGTGGTGGACGATCGCGCTCCCCTTGAATTGTCGGCTTCCACCGAACCCGACTCGCCCCTCTGGGCCACCCTCGCCTCGTCCACCGGGCTCGAGATCGCGCGAGCCAGCGCGAAGGCCGATCTCCGGGGCAGCCTGCTCGAGCCACGCGGCGATCTGAAGCTCGACGTGGCCCGGCTCGCCCTGGCCCCCGCGCGACCCGGCACGAGCTATCCCGAATGCACCGACCTCGCCCTCTCCCTCCAGTTTGGCCGGGAACAAGTCACGCTCAGCTCCTTCGCGGCGCGGCTTGATGGCCAGGTCATGCGGGCCAGCGGACGCATCCCCATGAGCGACGCCGGCTGGCAGCAGTTATGGCGCGCACCCCGGGAGTTCGACTGGAGCGAGGCGGAGGCCCGGATCGAGATTCCCGACGCCGACCTTGCGCCGTTCGCCCGGCATGGCCCGGCGCTCTTCGCTTCCCGCGGCCGCTTGCGGGCCCATGTGGAACTGGCCCGCGGCGGAAAATTTTCCGGGGCCCTGCACCTCGCCGATGCCGCCACGCGGCCCCTGGCGCCCTTCGGCACGCTGCAAGATATCCAGGGCGAGCTCACGTTCGCCGATCGCACGCTCACCGTCCGCTCCCTGGACGCCACGCTCGGCGGCGAACCGGTCACGATGGACGGCAGCATCGCCCTCGAGCCCGGCAAGGCCCCGCGCCTCGCCCTCTGGCTCAAGGGCAGCAACCTTCCCCTGGTGCGCAACACGGGCCTCCTCCTGCGCACCGATCTCGACCTGCGCGCCTCGACCGACGAGGCGGGGCTGACGCGTCTCTCCGGCTCGGTCGGAGTGCGTGACTGCCTCGTGCTGGCGAGCCTCAACCTCCGCACGCTTATCCCCTCCGGTCGCCGCGGCGTCTCCCGGCAGCCGCCCTATTTCTCCGTCGAGGCCGAACCCTTCGCCGCCTGGGCCCTCGACGTCGACCTGCGGGCAAACAGCGCCGTGCGCGTGCGCACCACGGTCTACCAAGGCACCGCGTCGGGCCAATTCAAGCTGTCCGGCACCCTGGCCGAGCCGCGTGCGGTGGGCGAAGTGACCGTCGACGAGGGCCGCGTGCTGTTCCCCTTCGCCACGTTCACCGTGGACCAGGGCTCCATCCGCCTGCGCGAGGCCGATCCTTTCAACGCCGTGGTCAGTGTCGACGCGACCTCACAGCGCCGCGACTACCAGCTCCGTTTGGAGATGACCGGGCAGCTGCCGTCGCCGAACCTGGTGCTCTCGTCCACGCCCGCGATGGATTCGGCGGATGTCCTGCTGATGGTGATGACCGGGCAAATGCCCGCGAGCGAGGCCACCGCGGCGACGCCGTCCGGCGGCGCGGGGGGGGGGCGGCGGGGGGCGCCGGCGGCCGCCGACGTCGACCTGTTCGTGCACGCGCCGTACATCATCAACGTCGCCTCGACGAACAACCGGATCCGCATCCCGAGCCGCAAGCTGCTC
>JAEZDN010000134.1 GCA_023433275.1 Verrucomicrobiota bacterium | reverse complement strand
CGCCCTCAACCCGGGAATGGCACGGGGCGGCCTCGGGGCGGCCGCTTTTTTGTTGGTGAAATCCGCCTGTCTCTGGGGAGCGGGTGTTCCAAACACCGGGGCGGGGCGCCCCGGCTCCAAGGTGGAGTGTGGGAGCCTGTTTATAGGCGAGGGGGTGGGGTGCCAACGGTGTGCGTGGGGATCGCCTGCAAGCCGGCTCCTACAAAGAGGGGAGAAGGACTCCGCGGTCGGGAACGGGATATTTTCTGGCGGCGCTGGGTTTCGCCTGACTCACTCGCGGACCGATGGCCAAGACGTCGAATCGCGAGAGCAAGTTTGTCGCCCAGGTCAGCCTGGTCGGGCATAGCGCGGGCGCGGTCAAAAACCTGGCGGGCTTTCGCAAGCAACACCACACGGTGCCCGATGCGGTGAATGCGGTGACAACCGCATTCCTGGGAAAATTGTGTTCCGCGGAATTGGCGGAGGAGGGCGAGGCGTTTTATCAGCGGGCGAAGGAGGCGCTCGGTTACAAGCGGGCGGACTTGGCGCTCGACGTGACGAGTCCGGCAGCGGTGCTGACGACGAGGGATTTCACGCTGGAGATCGCGTACGAATTGGAGCGGGAGGATCCGGCGTCGTTTCGGGTGTCGCGAACGCTGCACAGCCTGCGGAGCGGCGAGTTGGTGGAACTGGAGGAGTTCGACCAGTTGTTTGCGGGTTGTTTTTCCACGATCGTGTTCGCACTGGCGAAGGGCGTGAAGGTCGAGGCGGTGATCGATGCGGTGGAGGCGAGGCCGGCGGGGGATGCCATGACGGTGAGTTATCCGTCGGATTGCCGGCAGTGCACGCTGAAGGTGGAGGGCGTGGAGGCGGAGGTTGTGTGCGATGGTGCGACGCTCGAGATGCGTTTCCCGCGGGCGGGGTCACCGCGCGAGATGGTGGGGGCGTTCGTCGCGGTGCGCGCGGCATTTGCGCTGACGAAGGACCGGGTGCTGGCGGGGTTGTTGTGAAGGGGAGAAAGGCGGGTGGTGATCCGCGCGGCGAGGAAGGACCGAGCAAGCTCGGCCGCTACGGGGGAAAAGAAAAGGCGGCCCGGATAGGCCGCCCTTGGATCCTTCGCTGCGCTCAGGATGACCCCTGCGGGGTCACTTGATCATGTCGGCCACGAAGGCGCGCTCGTCGACGAGTTCCTTGTTGGTGGCGGCGATCTTGGACTTCGCGAAATCATCCATGGTGTAACCGGTGATGACTTCGTAGCTGCCCGGGGTCGTGGTCTTGACCGGCATGCCGGCCCAGACGTTGGCATCGAAGCCGTAGAGGCCGTTGGACTTCACGGCGATCGAGTGGATGGCGCCGGGGGTCACGAGCGAGCGGACATGATCGACGAGGGCGTTGGCCGCGGAGGCGGCGGAGGAGAGGCCGCGAGCCGCGATGATGGCGGCGCCGCGCTTGCCGACGGTCTCGCAGAACGGGCCCTGGAGCCAGGCGTCGTCGTTGATGACCTTGGCGGCGGGTTGCCCGTTGATCGTCGCGTGGGCGAAGGCCGGGAACATGGTCGGGCTGTGGTTGCCGTAGATGAAGATGTCCTTCACGGCGGTGAGATCGACGCCGGCCTTTTGCGCGAGCTGGGTCTGGGCGCGGTTCTGGTCGAGGCGCACCATGGCGGTGAAGCGCTCGGGCGGCAGGCGTTTGGCCTGCGAGGCGGCGATCATGCAATTCGTGTTGGCGGGGTTGCCCACGACGGCGACGCGGGCATCGGCGGCGGCGACGGCGTCGATGATGCGGCCCTGTTCGATGAAGATCTTGCCGTTGTCCTTGAGGAGGTCCGCGCGCTCCATGCCGGGGCCGCGAGGCTTGGCGCCGATGAGCAGGCACCAGTTGGCGTCCTTGAAGCCGATGTTGGCGTCGGAAGTCTGCACGATGCCCTTGAGCAGCGGGAAGGCGCAGTCATCGAGCTCCATGGCGACGCCCTTGAGGGCCTGGAGGGCTTTCTCGATCGGGGCCTCGATGAGCTGGAGGATTACGGGCTGGTCGGGTCCGAACATCGCACCGGAGGCGATGCGGAAGAGGAGGGCGTAACCGATCTGGCCGGCGGCGCCGGTGACTGCGACACGGATGGGAGCTTTCATGATGAGATGGGGTGAGAGTTAACCAGAAAACGAGGGGAGTCGAAACGCACGAATTGTCGAAAAGGGGGCGATTTTAATGCGATCGATGCGGGGGAGTGGCGCCGCTTATTGGAACAGCGGGGCCTGGAGGGCGTGGATTTCGCGGACCATCGCCTCGGTGGTGGCCCAGTCGATGCAGCCATCGGTGATGCTCACGCCGTAGCGGAGCTGAGTGCGGGGCTGGGGGAAGGACTGGTTGCCGGCCTCGAGGTTGCTTTCGACCATGGCGCCCATGATCGACCGGTTGCCCGCGGTGATTTGCGCGAGGAGCTGGCGCATGACGTTGGGCTGAAGTTCGGGTTTCTTGAGGGAGTTGTCGTGGGAGCAATCGACGAGAATGGATTTCGGCAGCCCGGCTTTCTCAAGCAGGGCCTCCGTCTGGGCGATGTGGGCCGGCGAAAAGTTGGGGCCGCCGGCGCCGCCGCGGAGGACGACGTGGCAGTTGGGATTGCCGCGGGTGACGATGGCGGAGGAGGCGCCGTCGAGGTTGATGCCGAGAAAAGTCTGGGGCTGGCCGGCGGCCTTGATGGCATTGATGGCGGTCTGGATGGAGCCGTCGGTGCCATTCTTGAAACCGAGGGGCATGGAAAGGCCCGAGGCCATTTGCCGGTGGGTCTGGGATTCGGTGGTGCGGGCGCCGATGGCACCCCAGCACACGAGGTCGGCGACGTATTGGGGGGTGATGGGGTCGAGGAACTCGGTGGCGGTGGGCAGGCCCAAGTCGAGGACGTCGCGAAGGAACGTGCGGCCGAGGCGCAGGCCGGCAGCGATGTCGTGCGAGCCGTCGAGATGCGGATCCATGACGAGGCCCTTCCAGCCCACGGTGGTGCGGGGCTTTTCGAAATAGACGCGCATGACGACCATGATGCGGTCGGCCACCTCGCGGGAGAGTGCGGCCAGGCGGCGGGCATACTCGCGCCCCGCCTCGGGATCGTGGATCGAGCAGGGCCCGATGATGAGGAGGAAGCGCTTGTCCTCGGTGAAGATGAGGCGGTGGATGTCGGCGCGGGCGCGGGCGATGAATTCCGCCTGGGCCTCGGTCTTGGGGAGTTCCTTCAGGAGGGCCGCGGGGGAGGGCAGGGCGCGGGTTTCGACGACATTGATGTCCGATGTTTTCTGCACAGGGGGCCAACCCTGCAAAGCGGGCCGGGCGGGGCAAGCCTCGGCTTCGCGGGTGACGCACGCGGCATTTGGGCAAAGAAAAGGCCGGTCGCGTACCCCTACACGACCGGCCATTGCTTTCTTAGTTACCCCAAATCTCCCGCTAAGCGGGAGAAGTGATAAAAGGTTGGATTCGCGCGAGGCGGAATTGTTCCGGATTTTTTTTGCAGCGGGAGCCGCCGCCGGTTTTCCCGTGCCATCCAAAGAAAAGGCCGGCCGTGTACCCCTACACGACCGGCCATTGCTTTCTTAGTTACCCCAAAACTCCCGCTAAGCGGGAGAAGTGATAAAGTGATGAGAAGAGGAATAGGCCGTTGCGGGTGTCCGTCAAATCGTTCGCGGTCATTGTCAGAGAACAATCTTGATAAAGCTGGTCCCGTGCCAACTGTAGCGCGCGTATCACAGTGATTTATATCCTGTCAGGCAACGACTTAAAACTTACATCAGCGGTGCTCCGAGTTTGGGGCCCTGACGCTAATACCTATTTGCAGGGGCAGTTCACGCAGGACCTGAAACTCGCGGAAAAAGCTCCGTGCTATGGCTTGTGGCTGGACCAAAAAGGCAAGGTCCTCGCCGACAGCCACATCGTGAAGTTGGCCGAAAACGATTATCTGGTCGTTTCCCTGGCCATGCCCGCAGATCCCCTGCGGGCGCGCCTCGAGGCGTACTTGATCGCTGACGAAGTGGAAGTGCGGGACGCAACAGAAGAGTGGATCGTCGCGCTCGTGTGGGGCGATGACACGAGTTCGATCCTTGTGCCGTCGGGCGGGATCGAGTTCCCCAGTCGCCGTGCGGGAAACGGGGCGCGGGAACTTTTGCTGCCGGCAAAGAACGCCGGCGATTTTGTGGCGCAGATCAAGAGTCTCGGGCGCGAAGGGAATCAGGCCGAGGCCGACCTCACGCGATTGCGCGCTGGAATTCCCAGTGTGCCACGTGACATCGGACCGAGGGATTTGCCGGCGGAGGGACGCCTGGATGAAACCGCGATCTCGTTTACCAAGGGATGTTACCTTGGCCAGGAGGTGATCGCCCGTCTGAAAAATCTCGGCCAGGTGCGCCGGGCATTGCACCTCGTGACCGGTCATGGAACGCCGCCGGAAATCGGGGCGGCGCTTCACCAAGGCGAACGGAAGATCGGCGAGCTGCGTTCCAGTGCACCTGACGGCGAGTCATACCTGGCGATGGCGATGCTTTCACTCGTCAATCTCGACGCCGCGGTGCCGTTGAGTCGCGAGCCGGGTGCTGCGGGAGACATCGCGATCCTGCGACGCATTTGATGACGGGCGAATCCCAACGATGAGCTCGATCGAGCAGGAGAAGATCGCGCAATTGTGCGAACGCCTCGGGGCATCGCCGGGACAGGCGATGGTGATGGCGACGCAATTGCTCAAGCGCGCCGACCAGATTGCCATGGAGCGCAACCTTCCCCGCGAGCAGGCGCTCGCGCAGTTGCTGCAAATCCTCGTCGAAGGACGGCGGGGGAATGTTCCCCCGGGGTCCAGGCTGCCGGCGTAGTTTGGAGAAGACCCCGGGCCGTCACGCGGCCACCGAGCGTCAGAACAGCAGCTTCAGATCAGCGAAGTAGGCATCGACGAACCGGTGGGCCCAGAAAAAATAGATCAGCGCGGCGAGCCCGAGCATCGGGCCGAAAGGCACATGGACGCCGAAACCGAGTTCAGCAGGCTGACCATCGGGTGACTCGGCGGGCAGCGCGAGGGGTGATGCCTTGCCCGACGCCTTTTGCCAGGCGTAGGCGACGAGAAACCAGAAGCATCCCAGGACGGCGCCGCCGAACATGGCGAATATCGTTCCCTCCCAGCCGACAAACGTGCCGAGGGCGCCGAGATATTTCACGTCACCGAAACCCATGGCTTCCTTTTTCAACAGGGCTTCGGCGAAGAGCGCGATCCAGAGGATGAGAGCGGAGCCGACGAAAAGCCCGAGCACGGCGTCGAGTCCCGCGCGCATGCCCGCGATGAGCCAGATTTCATGCGTTTGCCCGTGAAGCGAGGGGAAGGCCAATGAGAGGAGCAACCCGGCCGCCGCGCCGCCGAGCGTGAACACGTCGGGAATGATCAGGTGGTCGTGATCGATGAAGTGCGCACAGATGACGATGCAACAGAGCACGGCGGCGGCGAGCGCCTTGCCCGGCGGGAATAGGATCCAGCAGGCGACGAACAGCGCCGCGGTCAGCAGCTCGATGGCGGGATAGCGGAAACTGAAGGGGCGCCCGCAGCATCGCGCCTTCCCGCGCAGGATGAACCAGCTCAGCACGGGAATGTTGTCGTACCATGCGATTGCCTGGCCGCAGCCGCAATGCGAGCGAGGCGTGACGGCGGATTCTTCCTTGGGGATGCGATAAATGCAGACGTTCAGAAAACTGCCGATGCAGGCGCCGGTGAGGCCGACCCAGAGCGGGAAAAACCACGGGACCTGGGCGTTGATTTCCTGAAGATGCGAGATCATGCGGAAGGAAGTCCGAGCGCGTCGCGCGCGGCAATCTGCATGACATTCGCGGGCACCGGCGCGCCAGTCCAGATTTCCAGCGCGCGGGCGCCTTGGTGCACGAGCATGGAGAGACCGTTGCCGCGGGGCAGGCGGAGTTCAGCGGCCTCGCGCAGCAGCGTCGTTTCCGGCGGGTTGTAGATCATGTCGAAGACGCTGATTCCTGCCGGCAGGCGGCGCAACGCGATCGGCGCGGGCTCGCCGGGCCGAAGTCCCGAGGAGGTCGCATTGATCACCACGGCACCGGGGGGAATCGCCGCGGGCGGTTCGGCCGGATCGAAGGCGTGGAGGCTGGTGGAGCCGGCGAGCGGCCGCAGCGCGGCGAGCAGGGTGTCGAGATTGGCGCGCGTGCGGTTGGCGATCCAAAGTGAGCGACATTTCCGCTGGAGGCATTCCACCGCCGCGCCGCGGGCCGCACCGCCGGCGCCGAGCAGGACGACGTCCGCGTCGGCCAGCTCGATCGCGAGGTCGGCGCGCAGCGCGGCGGCCAGGCCGTAGCCGTCGGTGTTGTAACCGCGCCAGCCGGCCGGGGTGCGGCGCAGCGTGTTCACGGCGCCGATGGCGGCGGCCGACGGGTCGATTTCCGCGATCAGGTCGAAGGCGAGGATCTTGTGCGGAACTGTGAGGTTGAGACCGTGAAAGCCGGCGGCGTGAAACCGGGGCAGCGCGTCGGCCAGGTGTTCGGGCGGCACATCAAAACGAAAATATTTCCAGGCGGCGAAGCGCGGGTCGGCGCGGGCCATGGCCGCGAGGGCGGCATTGTGCATGGCGGGACTGACCGAGTGTTTGATCGGGTGGCCGAGGACGGCGAGGGGCGTGCCGGGGGCGGACCACGTGGACAAATGATCCAGAGTCAGAACGGCGTCGGCAGTGGGGGCGGTGCTCAATTTACGATTGCGATGTACGATTTATGATTGGGGAGGCCGGCGCTCGCGCCAAATCGTAAATCATGGATCGTAAATCATAAATCTCCCTACGGCTGCGCGTGGCGCTCGTACGTGGATTCAAACTCGGCGACAAATTCCGCGAAAAGGCGGGCCCGGTCGTGGTCGTTGGCCACGGAGTAGTGGTTCACGAGATTGCGGCAGCAACGGCAGAGGACCTCGCGGATGGGGGTGGGGGCGAGATCCGCGACGGTCGGCTGGGGCGTCTGCTTGCGCAGCAGGGCGACGGCCTCGCCGGCGCTGATGAAGTGGCCGCCGTTGAAGGCGTCGATGTAGAACGGCAGGTCCTCGGCGTAGCAGCCCACCACGAAATGGCCGGGCAGGCCGACGGGCTCGAGGGACAGGCCGATGCGCTCGGCCACGAGCAGGTAAACGATGGAGAGGGAAATGGGGATGCCCTTGCGCCGGATCAGGACCTGGTCGAGGAAGCTGTTGAGGGGATCGGCGTAATGCTCCGTGTTGCCGCGGAGAGCGTACTCGTGGAAGAGGACGCGGTTGATGGCGCGGCACTTGTCCCGCACCGTGGCGGGCTCCGCGATGAGTTCCCGGCAGCGCGCGGCCATCGTGTCGAGGAGCGTGCAATTGGCGCCGATATCGAGGTCGGGGTTGATCGTGCGGCTCAGGAGCAGGGCGCCCGTCTCGAGCTCGTAATTGAGGGACCGGATGAAGCCGCGAAACTCGGCCACCGGGTCCGCGAAATTCAGGTCGCGGAGGTAACCGTTGGCGTGGAGGGCGAGGGCGCGATTCGGCTGGCTCGCGACCTGGCGGAGAAACTCAACGCTGGCACGCGCGTGGCGCGAAAAGTACGCCATCAACGACTGGCGGACCGCAGGTGACGGGTCATCCAGCAGGGCGGTCAGGGCCGCCCTTTGCCCGTCCGTGAATGGGTTGGCTTCCACGGATCAAGAGCGAAGAGGCTTGGAGGTCCGGGGCAACGGGGAAAATTCCCGGGCGCATACTATTTTTCTGGTGTTCCCCCGGTCGAACATCGCCGACGCACGGCGGTGGCTCGCGCCTAAGAATCGGGGCCCGGGGGAGCGTGCCGAGCCACCCGCCCTGAACCCGGTCCTGGGTTGGCGCTATCGGGGCCCGTATAGGGCGGTGCCAACACGCACGAGTGTGCTGCCCTCGGCCACGGCGGATTCCAGATCCCCGCTCATGCCCATGGACAGCTCGGGCAACGGGAACGCGAAGCGTGCGGCGAGGTCGTCCCGGATCACCCGGAGATTGGCGAAGGTGCGCCTCGCCACGGCGGGATCGGGCGAGAGGGGCGCGATCGTCATGAGCCCGTCGACATGGACGTGCGAGAGAGCGAGCGCGGCCTCGAGCAGGCGCGGTGCCTCGGCGGGATCGGCGCCGAACTTGGCCGGGTCGTTGCCCGCGTTGATCTGGAGCAGAACGGACAATTTGCGTCCCGCCTCGCCTGCAGCGCGATCGAGGAGCGCGAGGAGCTTCGGGCTGTCGACGCTCTGGATGCGATCGAAGTGGGCGACGGCCAGCCGGGCCTTGTTGGATTGGAGGTGACCGATCAGTTCCCAATGCAACCCGGCGGGCGCGAGGGCGCGTTTCTCCACGCCTTCCTGCACGCGGTTCTCGCCGACGGCGGGGAAACCGCACTGAAAGGCGTAATCGGCAGCGGTGGCCGGGTGGGTTTTGGTCACGGGCAGCAGCCGGACCCCGTCGGGCGGACGGCCGGCGGCGGCGCAGGCGCGGGCGATGCGGTCACGCAGGGCGTCGGCGCGCTGCCGGAAGGTTACGAAGTCGATAAACATCTATGAGCCCTGCTTTTGGGATGGATTGGCGATAAGTTACCTTTATGCTGGGACCGAATCTATCCCGCGGCATGCAAATCGAAAACTTCAAAATCTTCGCCGACCTGGTCGAAACCAAAAGCTTTTCGAAAGCGGCAAAACTCAACGGGATCACGCAGTCGGCGGTGAGCCAGCAGGCCCGGGCGATGGAGCGGAATTTCAAAACGCTGATGATCGACCGCAGTCAGAAGCAGTTCAACCTGACGCGCGAGGGGCAGCGCATTTATGAGTCGGCGAAGGAGATCCTGCACGTTTACGAGAAGCTGGAGAGCGAGTTGCAGGAGATGAAGAAGGTGATCAGTGGCACGATCCGGATTTCAACCATCTATTCCATCGGCCTGCATGAATTGCCGCCCTACGTGAAGAGTTTCCTGCACTCCTTTCCGTCGGTGAACGTGCGCATCGAGTACCGCCGCTCCAACCTGGTCTATGAGGACATCCTGCACAACGCGGTGGACTTCGGCCTCGTCGCGTTCCCGCAGAAGCATCGCCAGATCGAGATGCTGCCGTTCCGCAACGACCGGTTGGTGTTGATCACGCACCCGGGCCATCCGCTCGCCAAGGGCAGCGAGGTGGATCTGAGGACCCTCTCGGGCCACAAGTTCATCGGCTTTGATCCCGATATTCCGACCCGCAAGGCGGTCGACATGATTTTCCGCGACAACAAGCTCGAGATCACGCCCGTGATGGAGTTCGACAACATCGAGACGGTGAAGCGCGCGGTCGAGATTGACCATGGCATCGCCATCGTGCCCCAGGCGACGGTGCAGCAGGAGTTGCGGCAGGGCACGCTCGCGATCGTCCCTTTCAAGGGCAAGGAGTTCACCCGTCCGCTGGCGATCCTGCATCGCAAGGGCCGGGTGTTGACGCCGGCGATGAAGAAATTCGTGGAGACACTCGCCACGGAAGGAGCGGCGGCGGAAGCGGCGACCAAGTGACGCGCCGGCCGCGCTGGCGGCGGCGGGAAAAATGACTCCAATGACGGGAACAAACCAACCCGCTCGCACCTCCCAGCATTACTCCCATGAAAAAAGCCATACGCACGTTTCTCGCCGCCGGTTTACTGGCCATCCTGCCCGCCCTCGCCCTGGCGCAAAGCTCCCTAATCGGCCAGGCGGCGCCGGCCCTCGCGTTCAAGGACCTGGCGGGAAAGGAAGTCAGTCTCGCCGAGCTCAAGGGCAAGGTCGTCGTGGTGGATTTCTGGGCCACGTGGTGCGGCCCGTGCAAAGTGGAGATTCCGGGGTATATCGAAATGCAGAAGAAGTACGGCAAGGACGGCTTCGTGATCGTCGGCGTGTCGCTTGACCAGAAGGGGCCGAAGCACGTCCAGAAATTCGTCGAGGCCAATGGCATGAACTACACGGTTGTCATGGGCGACAACAACGCGGTCGAGGCGTTTGGCGGGTTCAATTCCATTCCGACCACTTTCCTGATCGGTCGCGATGGCCGCATCGTGCACCAGAAATCCGGCGCGATGGAGAGCGAGGAATATGAGGCGCTCGTGAAGAAAGCGCTCTAGGACGTGGCCGGGATCGTGGCGGCGGCGGGATCGCTTGATCCCGTCTTTTTTTGGCCGAGAAAACCCCCGGCGGGAGGCGGTTAGAGCTGGCCGAAATCCTTCCGCGCCGCGAGGAGGCCGCGTTCATAAGCGGCGATCAGGCGGTCGTAATTGGCGTCGGCCTCCGCATCGATGACACGGCGCGCGGGGTCGGCGTCGTACCACGCGATCGAGCGCTTGATGCCGTCGCGGAATCGCACGGTGGCCGTGAATCCCGGGACGTAGCGCTTGATCTTGGAATTATCGCACACGATGGAGTTGCTCTTGTCGCCCTGCAGGCCGCCTTCCTCCCCGGGCAGGCAGGCGGTGATGAAATCGGACGCGATGTGGATGAACTTCGGCCGGGCGACCCCGGCGGCCTCGGCGAGGGCGTCGTGGATCTGGTTCCAATTCAGCACCTCGTCGGAAGTGATGTGGAAGGGGTGACCGATGGCTCCTTGGTGGCCAAACAATCCCAGCAGGGCGGGCGCGAAATCCGAGTTGTGCGTGAGCGTCCAGAGCGACGTGCCGTCCCCGGGGATGATCACCGGTGCGCCGCGGCGGAGGCGGGCGACGGCGGTGTACGGTCGGGTCCAGCTGTTCATCGGGATCGGGATTACCGTTTCGCCGTAGGTGAAGGAAGGGCGCACAATCGTCACGGGAAACCCTTCCTCGCGATAAGCGCGCATGAGGTGTTCCTCGCCAGCGATCTTGTCCCGCGAGTAATTCCAATGCGGGTTCGCCAGGGGGGTTGATTCGGTGACGAGGTAATGGGCGACCGGTTTTTGGTAGGCGCTGGCCGAGCTGATGAAGATGAACTGGCTGACCTTTCCGCGAAAGAGCGCGAGGCGCGCTTCAACGTCGGCGGCGGTGAAACTGATGAAATCCACCACCACGTCCCATCGGTGGTCCCCCAGCGCCGCGCGAGCTGCGGCCGGATGGGCGATGTCGGCCACGATCTGTTTGATGCCGGCGAGCGGCGGGCGCAGGCCGCGATTGAGGAGGGTGAGGTCCAGGCCGCGAGCAATGGCGAGTTGGGTGCAGGCAGTGCTGATGATGCCCGTGCCGCCGATAAACAGGATGCGCATGGGTGCGAGCCTAGGGTTGGACTGAAGGCTGGCGATTCAAAGTGGGCGGTCCGAGGACCGGGGTGGTCGATACCGCGGACGCGATGGAGTCCGCAATTGCGCGCAACGTTGCGCCGCGGTGCAATCAGCGGCGTCCATGCTGTTCCAATTCATCATCCCTGCCGTTTGCGCCGTGACCTATGTGGTGGCCGCGCTGATGCTCAAGCGGGCGAGCACGCTCGGCGTGGGCGCGTGGCGGATCGGATTCCTGGCCAATTGGATGATGTTCCTGGTTTTTCTGCCGCTGGGCTTGCTGGCGCCCGTGGGCGAGGGATCCGCGCCCGGCCTGCCCTGGCAGCCGGCGGTCAACGCGTTGTTTTTCCTCGGCGGGCAGATGGCTATTTTCCTGGCCCTGCAAAAAGGCGACGTGTCCGTGACGACGCCCGTGATGGGCACGAAGGTGCTGATGGTGGCCCTGCTCAGCCTGGTGTTGCGGGCCGGCGACATATCCTGGCAATGGTGGACGGGAGCCTTACTGAGCACCCTGGCCGTGGCGCTGCTGCACTTCGGCGCGCCCCATGAGGCGCGAGGGCGGGTGGCCCGGACGCTTTGCTGGGCCGGGCTGAGCGCGTTGTCCTTCAGCTTGTGCGATGTGCTCTTGCAGAAGTGGGTGCAGCCCTGGCCCGCGGGGCGCTACCTGATGTGGATGTTCCTGTTCAACGCGGTCTACACCTTTGCGTTCGTGCCCTTTTTTCGCGCGCCGTTGCGCTCGCTGGACGCGCTAGCGTGGCGCTGGACTGCGGCGGGCGCGTTGTTGCTGGCCTTGAACAACGCTGGCATCGCGCTCGCGATCGCGGTTTCGCGGGCCGCGGCGGCGGTCAATATCACCTATAGCGTGCGGGGATTGGTGAGCGTCGGCTTGGTGTGGATGATTGGTCACTGGTTTGGAAATCAGGAAGGACGACTCGCTGCCCGGGTGTTGCGTTTGCGGTTGGTGGGCGCCGGCTTGATGCTTGCTGCGATCATGCTGGTTCTCATGTAGCGGAGGGTTTCGTCCTCACGGCACGGCGGTTGCGTTGGGAGCGATCAAGCGCACCGTGTCGGCATGAAGCCACCACCGCCGATCCGGGGCATCGTCGAGAGCATCCTGTATGTCGATGATCTCGATCGGGCCGTCTCCTTCTACCGCGATGAACTCGGGCTGCGCCCCATGGTGGGGGATGGCGTACGGTTTCAAACCTTTGAGGCAGGCGCGGGCCAGGCCTTGCTGCTGTTCAAGCGCGGGGGCACGCTCGAACCGGTGCCGGCGTCCGGGGGACTCATCCCGCCGCATGATGGCACGGGCCCGCATCACCTTGGATTTGCGATTGAGCGGGATTGCTACGGCGCGTGGGTCAGTCGGCTAAGGGACCGCGGCATAGCGATTGAAAGTGAAACGACGTGGGAACGCGGGGGCCGCAGCATCTACTTTCGCGATCCCGACGGTCATTTGCTCGAGCTGATCACGCCCGGAATTTGGCCCAACTATTAAGCGGGCGCGCCAAGCGCGAATGATCAAGCCGCGGCGCGGCTGGTTTTGGCCGCCGGCTGACTGGCGGGGCACGGTTTGGTCGCGGGCCGCATGGGCTTGTCCGGTGCGGGCTCGGCAGGCGTGGGTGAGGAATCCCCCTCGGTCGCGACGAGGAGAGATAGCAGGGCAAGGGTGATGATGGCGGCTAACATGGCTTGGTGTTGGGCGCGTCGGGTCAGGACGCTGAGGCAGAGTTTCCACATCCAACCCAGGTCACGGGCGGGAAGTTTCAGGGATTCTGCCGGCGGCATGGTCAGTGCCGCGACTCGGGAACAAAGACATTTTCCCGCCGGATTCAAGACGCGCGAAAAAAAAGCGGCTGTGGCATCGCGCCACAGCCGCTGGTAAAATGAGGCGACCGTCTTATTTCGAACGGCTGATCGTGCTGGGATCGATGGGCTGCTGCTGGGTCACCGTGGGAGTTTCCGTATTCGTTTCGGAAGCCGGATTGGTAGTACCAGTATTCTGGTCCTGGTTGACGGGGGTCGAGACAACGGCGACCGGCGGGGCAGACGGAGCAGGCGGGTTGCTCACTTGGGCGACAATGGTCGGGACGGCGGCGACAACCGCGGGGGCGGCGGCGATCGTTGCGGTGGCGGTCGTGACTTGGGTGACCAGTGTCGGGGCGGCTGTCTGCACCGCCGGGGCGGCGGCGACAGTGGCAGAGGAGACAGCAACCTGGGCCACCACCGCGGGAGCGGCGGCAATGACGGCCGGCTGGGCGGCGACAGAAGACGACGTGGCGGCGATTTGGGCGGCCACGGCCGGAGCGGCGGCGATGACGGTCGGAGCGGCGGCGACGGAGGAAGCGGTGGCGGCGACTTGAGCCGCAGCAGCCGGAGCGGCGGCGACG
>JAEZDN010000118.1 GCA_023433275.1 Verrucomicrobiota bacterium | reverse complement strand
AAGCGGGGTGAGGGCACCCCGCCCACATTGAGGCAGAAAGACGCGGGCTTCAGCCGCGCCATTTATCGAACGGGTGATCCGGATCAGGATTTTCCGCCGAAGGTGACGAAGTCCTCGAGATCCAGGAGGTCGAACCAGGTGCCGACGTCTTCGCGGCGCGGGCCGACGGCGGTGTGAAGTTGGTTGAAGAAGGCGCGACCTTCCACGGCCAGGGGCGGGCGGTTCTCCAGCCAGGAAGACCAGGCGGCGATCTCGCTCTTGGTGCGGCGGGGCTGCAGGGAATTCATGACGTAGGTGAGCAGGTCGTAGTCGCACTTGCCGGTCTTCACCTCCGCCAGGAAGCCGGCGGCATTGAGGCCGGTGAATTCCCAGAAATGAGCGTCCATGGCGCAGTCGTAATGGTAGTCGCCGTTGGTCCCGGCGAGGGAGGCACGCGCCTTGTCGATCAGTCGCGGCAGGTGGGCGAAACCACCCAACCGCACGCGCGGGCTGCGGGGAGGGTGCTGGGTGAGGTCGGGCGAATGGTAGTTGATCATGACAAGATTCAAGGGGTCGGCACGCGGGGCCCGGAATGACAGGCGCATCCGGCCGCGCAGCCCACGGCGGAGCGGGCGGTCGGACGTGAACTGGAAACCTGGGGTTTGCTCATGATGCCGTAGCCGCCGCTGATCACCCGGCGGATGGGTTCACCGGTGTCGGGATGGCGGGTGAGGGGGGCGTCCTTCATGCTTTGCACCATTTCGAAACGGCGCGGCGTTTCCGCGTCGGTGCGGGGGATGGTTTCGTAGATGTAGGTGGCCATCGGCAGGGAAGTAACCCGGGGCACGTAACAAGTATCAAGAGCGGCGTTTCGCAAGCCGGAGCGGCGCACGCGTCGGGGCGATACCGCCATGTTGGCGGTGGGATGTGTCCGGCGCGCCGCCGGCAATCAGGGCCGCCAAAGCGGCCGCTCAGAATGTGTCGCCTTTCCAGCCCCACATGCCGCGCGGGACGGTGATGAACTTCACGTACACGCGGTCGCGGGAGATGCCGAGGTGCTCCTCGACCAGGGCGCAGAGGGCCTCGCTCAGCCGGCGGGTTTTCCGGGCGGGCAGGCCGATGGCCTTGAGTTCGAGAAAAGCGACCGGGTCATCGCTGCCGGCGAACAGCATCGGCGTGTTGCCCTGGAGCGCGACCATCACGAGGTCCTCGGGTTTGTCGAGTTCCTCGGCGACAAGAATCGAGGCGGTCTTGAGCACGGTCCGCTCGGCTTTACGCGAGAGGGGCAGGTTGGTTTGGATTTTGAGGTAAGGCATGACGGCCTCCGGGGGTTGGGAATTGCGCGGCTTCCAGACAAGTCAGTCAGCGATCGCGATCATGCAAACGGGATGGCGGATTTTGAAAGAGGGGACGCGTGGTGCGCATCGCCTGTAAACAGGCTCCTACAGATCGGAGGCGAACGATTGGTGCAGAGATTCGGGGGTGCGGCCCTGCTCCCGGAGGGTGCGGAGGGCGAGGGCGTCGTGGCGTTTGGCCAGGCGGTTGCCGGCCTGGTCGGTGACGAGAGGGCAGTGAAAGAAAGCGGGCGACGGAAAATGGAGGGCGCGAAAGAGGAGCAGCTGTCGGAAGGTGGACTTGATGAGATCGGCGCCGCGCACGACCTCGGTGATGCCCAGGGCCGCGTCGTCCACGATGGAGGCGAGTTGATAGCTCGGGGCGTCGTCCTTGCGCCAGACGAGGAAGTCGCCGAAGTCGCGGCCGGCGGTCGCGGATTGTTCGCCAAAATGACCGTCGTGGAACGCGACGTTTTCGCCGTCGGGTACGTGGAAGCGCCAGTTGAGGCCATCGCCCGGGCGCGGGGGCGGGTGACCGCGCAGGGGTGAAAGGGATGGGAGGTTTTCCGGGCGGCAGGTGCCGGGGTAGATGGGTTCGTCGTCAGGCGGAAGGAATGTGAGAGAGCGCGAGGAAGGCCGGTCGGAGACCGGCCCGACGGATTCGTGCGGTGCGGTGATGGCTTGCTGCACGTCCTTTCGGCTGCAGGTGCAGGGATAGACCAGGCCGGCGGCGTGGAGGCGGGTGAGGGCGGCGCGGTAGAGCGCGATGCGTTCGCTCTGGGAGATCATGGGTTCGACCCAGTCGAAACCGAACCAGCGGAGGTCCTCGATCATGGCCGTGACGAATTCCGGACGACAGCGCGCGGTGTCGAGGTCGTCGTTGCGCAGGAAGAGCGTGCCGGACGCGGCGCGGGTGCGTTGTTGCGCGGTCCAGAACGTGCGCGCGTGGCCGAGGTGCAGCAGGCCGGTGGGCGACGGGGCGAGGCGGCCGCGGTAGGCTGGAGACGGATTAACCACGAGTGGTCACGAATAGGCACGAATGCGGCGGGGACCATCGCAAACTGCGCGGAAGCAGGCATTGAATTCCCGTTCGTTCGTGTTCATTCGTGGGCTACTTCATGAAATACCTTTGCGTGTATTGCGCCTCCAGCGACCGGCTTGATGCCAAGTATCAGGCGGTCGCGACCCAGGTCGGGGCGGAGATTGCGCGTCGCCAGTGGGCGCTGGTCTATGGCGGGGGCAAGACCGGGCTGATGGGCGCGGTGGCGCGCGGGGTGAAGACGGGGGGCGGGCGCGTGATCGGCGTGATTCCCGATTTCATGAAGGAGCGGGAGCTGGAATTCACCGAGGCGGATGAGCTGATCTCGGTGCTCACGATGCGCGAGCGCAAGATGATGATGGAAACGCGGGCGGATGCGTTTTTGGCGCTGCCCGGGGGCTGGGGGACGCTGGAGGAGTTGCTGGAAATCCTGACCCTCGCGCACCTGGAGGTGTTGCGGAAGCCGATCGTGATCCTGAACCAGGATGGATTCTACGATGAGATATTGCGCTTCAACGAAAGGATCGTGGCGGAGAATTTCATGCGCGAGACGATCCGGCTGAAGTACTCCGTGGCGCGCACGGTGGAGGAAATCTTCCCCTTGATCGAAGGCTGGAGCCACCAGCCGGGGGATGCGAAATGGTACCAGACGAGGTGACCGGGAAAGTGGAGAGGTATTATGTGGGAGGGTGCTTGCACCCGATCGAGCGGACGCGGGCCACGCGCATTGTCGCCAGCGAGCTCACTGCCACGCGATCTAATCAGGCAAGGCAGTCGCGACTGAGGTCGCTCCCGCAAAAGATCGGCGAAGGAAGAGGGGTGCAAGCATCCTCCCGCAAGATCGCGTCCGTTCAGCAATCCGAGTTTACCGATATAGTCCGATCAGATCCTCGTTGCGTACCCAGCCGGACTGGCCGGCGGGGAAGGTGAGCTTGGACCAGCCGAGGAAGGTTTTCTCCACGACGGCGATCGAGCCGGCGGAAAGCGGGGAGGTTTTCTGTACGGTGTCGGCTTCGGTCGGGATGCTGCGCAGGGTGGTTGCTTTCCAGACGAAGACGGCGTCGGGATCCGCCAGCTGGCCGTAGAGGTGCAAACTGAACGTCGCGGCACCGGCAAGGACGATGGCCAGGAGCGTGGCCGTGAGGGCGGCGGGTTTGCCCCAGCGGCCGATGCGGACGTAGCCCTGCAGCAGGAGGGCGACGAGTCCAAAGGCGAGCAGGAGCGCGGCGATCCCGAGCGCGAGCTGCCATTCGCCAGGTGAGGCGGCGCGCGCGATTCGGTAGCCGGCTTCGCCGCGGGACAATTCCACCAACTGCGGGTTGGCGAGACCGGAGCGTTGCACGCCGAGATTCAGATCCCAGCGGGTGACGTCGGAGCGGGAATTCAAGAGGAAGGCACTGGTCCAGTGGGCCGCGGCCTCGGCCCAACGGTCCTGCTGGCCGAGGGCCAACCCCAGGTTGTGGCGCGCGGTCCAGTCGGTCGGCGCGGAATTGATCGCGGTGCGCCACGCTTGTTCGGCCGCGGCGAAGTCCCCGCGTTTGTAGGCCTCGGTGGCCGGCTCGGCGCCAAAGGCTGAAGGCTGAAGAGCTGAAAAGCTGAAAAGAAGGATCAGCCAGATGGCGGCTCGGACAACGCGGTTCAGCCCTTCAGCTTTCCGATCTTCAGCCCGGCCCAGAAATGGGAACAGGTAACGGCTGCTGAAAAGGCTGAAGGGATTCCAGCCCGGGACCTTCACGGCTTGAAGGGCGGCGTTGGCGCGCATCAGCCAATCCGACGGCAGCGCGACCTCGCGGCCATGGAGCGTACGGTCGGCTTCGGACCAGAGTCGCGACCACGCGGCGGCCGCGTCGGGATTGAAGCGGGCGACCCCCGCGTGAACCAGCGGCGTGCCGGGCGCGGCGTGCGGGATTTCCCAGAGCGCGGCGGTCCCGGCCTGCCAGGCTTGGAGTTGAGCGCGGACCGCGGCAGGCTGAGCGCCAGAGCTGCGCAGGGAGGCGAGCGTCGCGGTGAGCGACTTGAGCGCTTCGCGGCGCCGGCGCTGCGGATCGAGGGCACGTGAACGCAGCGCGGCCAGAACGATCCAGACCAAGAGCGGAAGGACGACCGCCGCGATAAGGCAAAGGCTGGCGAGGGGTCGGATCGCAAGCGGAGCGATCCCCCGAGCGGACGATTCGAGGGGATCGCGCGGAAGATTTTCAGGCGCCACGGGTGCCACGGCGGGCGGAAGCTCAGGCGTGTTGGGCGCGGGAGAGGACGGGGTCAGGGAAAACTGGACGGGCGCGCCGGACGAGGCGGGCGGGGTGATGGGAGCGGAGCCGCGGGTAATGGTGACGGTGACCGGTTCGCTCGCGATCGTCTTGTACGTGCCCGAAACCGGATCGAAATAGCTGAAACGCACGGCGGGGAGGCGGTAGGTGCCGGCGCGGGTGGGCACGAGGACGACGTCCTCAGTGAGCGACCCCTCGAAAAGCGTGCCGTCCTTCATCGTCCGTTTCGACTTGGGCTGCACGACTTGGAACTCGTTGGAGACCTCGCGTTGGGGGAGGCCGGAAATATCGGGCCAGTTGCCGACACCGGCGAGTTCCAGGGTCCAGGTGACGGGCTCGCCGACGGCGGCGGTGAGGGGCACAACCTTGGACGTGAACGTGAACTCGCCGACCGCGCCCGTGAAGCCGCCGGGGGCCGGAGGCAGGGCCTTGACGTTGAGATCGAGCGCATTCGAATCCAGCTGGCGTTGCTCGACGTTGGGTTGGGTGAACAGACCGAAGCTGGTGCTGCCGACCATGAGGTTGAGCAACTGGCTCGCGGGTTTGAGGGTGTAGACGCCAGGTTGCTTGATGGTGGCGCGGGTGGTTTGCGTGGCCACCACGTGCCTTTCGCCGCCAACGAGGGCCTCGGTGGGATCGGGTTTTGTCCAGTCGTCGGCGATCGCGGGGGTGCTCTCCCACGAGACGTTGCTGCCGAGCGAGTGAAAATAGCGGCGAATGACGTCGAGATTGTAGGTGACGGGAAACACCTCGCCGGCCCACACCGACGAACGTGGCGTCTCAAGTGTGACGGCGGCGATGTCCGCGACAGAGAGACCCGAATTGCCGACGGGGGCGTCACCCACGGTATAGCGCGCGGCGGCGACGCGCAGGGTGCCCTTGTCGGTTTTGACATCGAAGGCGGGGATGATGACGGGCGCGCGTTTGCCCGGCCGAACGGGAAACACGTAGGAGAACGTGCGCGACATCTTGAAGTTCACGATGCTCGTCTGGCTGCTCTGGGAAGGACGACCGAATTGCAGGCCGTCGACGGCCGGCAGCGTGGGTTCGCCGTCGGGTTCGCAATCGTCGAACACGAGGGACAGCTGGCTCACCTGGTTGTAGCCGAGTTGTCCGCCGGGTGGGTCCCAGCGCACGGTTTGGGCGAGGGAGGGAAGGGCGAGGCCAAGCGCGAGCAGGGCGCAGCAAGACTGCGCCCCTACGAGAGAAGTAAGAATGCGATGGAGGAGACGGCGCATGAAAAATTACCAGTTCTTGGCCGGGGGCTTCGGTTGCTTCGATTGCTGGCCCTGCATCAGTTGCTGGAGCTTGGCGGGTGAATCCTGATTACGGACCTGTTCGAGTTTTTGCAGCGGCATCGCGAGTTCGGGATTGTTTTCCTCGGCGGGCTTTTCGTCCTTCTGGCCGCCGACCTTTTGGGTACCGGGTTGGGGAGGCGGGTTCTCGGATTTCGGATCCTGGTCCTGGGATTTCTGCTCCTGCTGCTCCTTCATGTCGCCGAAGGCATCCTGGTTTTGTTTCTGTTGCTGCTCCTGTTGGGACTGCTGCTCGTCCTGTTTCTGCTGGTCGTTCTGCTGGTCTTGTTGGTCCTGTGAGGATTGATCCTGTTTTTGCTCCTGATCCTTCTTTTCCTGCTCCTGCTTCTGCTGGTCCTCGTTTTTCTGGTCTTGTTTCTGTTCGTCCTTCTTCTCCTCATCGCGCGGCAGCAGGTCCTGGAGTTCCTGGCGGAGTTTCGGCCAGTCGGCGGCTTTCGCGTCGGATTTCTCGCCAAGGTCGACGGCCTGCAGCGCGTCGCGGATCACGGGTTCCGCAGGTTGTTGCTGGGCGGATTTCAGGCGCTGGCCATAGGTCACGGTGGTGGTGGCGAGTTCGGCGCAGTCCTTTGGGCTGAGTGCCGGTTGTTCCGCCAGCCGGCCGACGAGGGTGCTGAGGGGCTTGGCGAGGGTGTCGCCGGGGTTGGTGCTTTCGGCACCAACAGCGGTAAGCGGTAAGCAGTAAGCGGTAAGCAAAAGTAATGAGACCAAGGTGGCGGTGCCGAGCTTGGGGCTTAGTGCTTTGGGCTTAACGCTGCCTGCCAAGGGGAGGGCGCGCTCGCGGGGGCGGACGGGGAATTCGGACCAGAAGCTGAGCAGGAGCAGGAGCAGGCCGGGAGCGAGGAACCATTGGTAGCGCTCGATGAGGCGCGCGGTGTTTTTCTCGGAGAATTCGCCCTTGCGGCCGGCCTCGACGGTGGTGCTGAGCAGCCCGGGCAGGTCGACCCACGCGCTGGCGTCGGTGTAGGCGCCTCCCGTGACTTGGGCGAGATCCTGCAGGGTGGAGCTATTGAGGCGCGACATGACGACCGCACCGCGCTCGTCCTTCACGAGACCGCCGGCTGCGTCGGGGATGAAGGAACCCTGCGCGGTGCCAACGCCCAGGCCGATGACGCGGACGCCCTTCGTCTTGAGCGCGTCGATGAGGGATTTCCAATCGTCGACGGTGCTTTCGCCATCGCTGAGGACGATGAGGTAGCGGTCGGCGGTCGAGGTGCCGAAGGCCTGCATGGAGGTGTCGAGCATCGCCTTGTAGTTGGAACCGCCCTCGGGCAGGTAGTCGGGGTCGAGGGCGGGCAGGAATTCGCGGAGCACCTCGTAGTCGGCGCTGAGCGGGCTTTGGAGGAAGGCGGTGCCGGCGAAGAGGACGAGCCCGACGCGCTCACCCTGCAGGCCATCGAGGAGGGATTGGATGAGAAGCTTGCTGCGATCGAGACGCGAGGGCTTCACGTCCTGCGCGAGCATGGAACGCGAGAGATCGACGGCGATGATGACCTCGCGCGACTGGTCGAAAACCTGTTCCTCGATGACGCCCCACTGCGGGCGGGCGAGCGCGACGATGCACAGCGCCAAGCCGAACCAGAGCCAAATGCGCGGGCGGTTCTCCGCGGTCGAGTGGCGGGCCCCGAGGGAAACCTCGAAGGCGCCGGCCCACGCGCGCGCGATCTTGGGCCAGTCGGTGACGGAGCGCGTGACGTGGTGACGGAATACATCGAACCCGAAAAGCAACAGCCACGGGGCGAACAGCCAGAGGAGGTGGGGCGAGTGGAAGCTCATGGCGTGGGTTTGGTCGGTAGGGCGGCGAGTTCCTTCGCCGCCAGGGGCTCGGCGCGGAGCGGAGTCCGCGCCCTACCTAAAGGCTCGGCGTGGAGCGGGGGCCGCGCCCTACTAAAAGGCAGCGACGGCGGCAGGGCGAAGAGCGCGCCCAGGAACAAGAGGGCGGCGCCGGGGATGGCGAACCAGGCGAAGAGCTCGGTGGTGAGGAGGTAGGACTTGGCCTGGAACTCGATCTTCTGGGCGGCGTCGATGGCGGCGAAAGCCTTCTCCGTGGTGTCGAGGTCGAAGGCGCGGAAGAACTTTCCGCCAGTGGCGTCGGCCATGGCGCGCAGTTGACCTTCATCGAGGTCGGAGATCGCGCGGCGATAGCCGATCTTGTTGCCGCTGTCGTCGAACACGGGCATCGGGACGAGGCCGTCGCGGCCAGCGCCGATGGTGTACACCGGAATTTTCCGCGCCTTGGCGATTTCGGTGGCCTGCTCGGGCGAGAGGACACCGCGATTGTTCGCGCCATCGGTCATGAGGACGACGAAGGCGCCCTTGCGGCCGTTGTCGTCGGAGCGGCGCGCTTGTTCCAGGCGCGTGAGCGCGACACCGAGGCCGTCGCCGATGGCGGTGCCATCCTCGATCATGCCGAGCTTGAGGCGCTCGACCTGGCGCTCGAGCCAGGCGTGGTCGAAGGTCAGCGGCGCGAGCGTGTAGGCGCGTCCGGAAAAGACGACCATGCCGATGCGGTCGGACGTGCGCTGGCTGATGAAGGCCTGGATGACGGGCTTGATGGCCTGGAGGCGGTTGATGCGCTCGTTATTGCGCTCGTAGTCCTCGGCGAGCATCGAGCCGGAGAGATCGATCGCGAGCATCAGGTCGTAGCCCTGTTGTTTGACCTCGCGTTTGTCCTCAACGATCTGCGGCCGGGCGAGGGCGACGATGAGGAGGATGATGCCGGTGACGGCGAGCGCGGCGGGCCAGCGGGAAGTCGGGATGAGCGACGGGCGGTGCCACGCGGCCGCATAAGGGACGACGAGTACGGGGGCGCCGCGCCGCCCGCGCAATCTCATGGCCACGAGAACGAGAACCAGCGCGAACAGCCAGAGGGGATCGTGGAAGGTGAAGTTTGCCGGGAGCATCAGCGGGGGAAAACTCCAAACGCCAAATCCCAGACGCCAAGCAAATCCGAAGACGCGGTGCCCGGGCTTTGTTTTTCAGAGTGAAGGTTTATTCCCTTTGGGGCCAATGTCCCGGAGCTTGCTCTGGTTGGGATCGGTGTGGGCGGGGTGCCCTCACCCCGCTGGTTGACGGCTTCGCAGCGCATGCCTCGCGGGGTGTGGGCACCCCGCCCACAAAATCCAGCGGATGAGGTTCTCGCATGGGCCCTGGTGCTTGCTGCAGGGAACATTTTTCGGCTTTTGGACATTTGGGATTTGCCGGCGGAGCCGGCCTAGCGGCGATGACCCGCGGCCATGCGGGCATGGAAAAAGCGCACGAGGGCATCGAGGCGCTCCTGATCGGTGCGCACGGTGAGCCGGCTGAGGAGATTGGGAAATAGGGTTTTGAACGCGTCGTCGCGCTGCGCGACCCATTCCGCGTGGGCGGCTTGTTGGGCGGCGGAGGCGCCGTTGAGGTTGACGAGGCGTCCGCCGACCGGGTCGTAGGCGGTGAGGGCGCGTCCGGCGGGCAGCTCGCGATCCCAGGGATCCTCGACGCGGAAACCCATGGTTTGGTAGCGGCGCGACAGGACGGTCCAGCCCTCGGGTTCGATGCGCGGCGGAAAATCGCCGAGCCAGATGAGGATGCTGTGGCGCGGCGCGGCCTTGGCCAACAGCCGCCATGGAATAAAATTGGCCGACGGTTGAGGGCTGACCGCTGATAGCTCCGGTGGCGTCTGGCCGAGGAGTTGGGCGGCGGCGTGGAGGATCTGGCCCCGGCCGCGGACGGGTTCCTTCAGGGTGTAGCCGGCGGGCGAGGCGTGGAGGAAGCCGACGCGGTCGCGATTGACGGCTCCGAGCATCATGACGAGGCCGGCGAGTTCGAGGAGGGCCTCGCGCTTGGACTGGGCGCCCGAGCCGAACTGCAGGCTCACGCTGTCCTCGAAAAGCAGGAGCAGGGAGACCTCGCGTTCCTCGATGAATTTCTTGCGGTACGGCTCGCCGAGGCGGGCGGTGACGTTCCAGTCGATGTCGCGAATGTCGTCGCCGAAGGTGTACTTGACGACCTGGTCAAACTCCATGCCGCGCCCGCGGAAGGCGGAGCGGTATTCGCCGCTGAGCACATTCTCCACCGCGTGGCGCACGCGCCACTCGAGTTGCTTCAGCAGCGCGAGCTGGGAAGTGACGAGATTGGTGTGCTCTGAGACGGGGGTGGGCATTTAGAATCGTTCTCTTAATCGCAATCTGTCTCGTTCTCCTGGTTCCGGTTTGGTCGGTTCGGAAAACAGGGGAGAACGATCACGATTAAGAGAATGAGAACGATTAAACCTTGGCGGGGACGGGCGTGCGGATGAGGACCTGGTCGAGGACCTTGTCGGTGGACAGGCCCTCGGCCTCGGCCTCGTAGGTGAGCCCGACGCGGTGGCGGAGGGCGTCGTGGAAAATCTCCTGGATGAGGGCGGGCGAGAGGTAGTCGGCGCCGCGGAGCCAGGCGAGGGCGCGGCCGGCTTGGAAGAGCGCGAGGGAGGCGCGCGGGGAGGCGCCGAAATTGAGGAGGCGGCGGGCGTTGCTGCCGGTGCCCTCGGGCTGAGCGGCGAGCTCGCGGGAACTGCGGACGAGGGCGAGGATGTAGGATTGGACCGCGGGCGCGACGTGGATCTGGTCCACCTGCGTGCGGAGGGAGAGGAGTTCCTCGCCGCTGGTGACGGCCTTGAGGGTGGGCGACTGGGTGACCTGGCCCCAGCGTTCCATCATCAGGGATTCCTCGGCGGCGGACGGGTAGTCGACGAGGAGCTTGAAAAGGAAGCGGTCGGTCTGGGCCTCGGGGAGCGGGTAGGTGCCCTCCTGTTCCACCGGGTTCTGGGTGGCCATCACGAAGAACGGTTTCGGCAGGATGTGGGAATTGCCGCCGATGGTGACCTGGCGTTCCTGCATGGCCTCGAGGAGCGCGGACTGGACCTTGGCGGGGGCGCGGTTGATTTCGTCGGCCAGGACCAGGTTGGCGAAGATCGGACCCCGGTGCGTGGCGAAACCGCCATCCTTGGGGGAGAAGATCATGGTGCCGACGACGTCGCTGGGCAGGAGGTCGGGCGTGAACTGGATGCGCTCGAACTGGACGCCGAGGGCGGTGCCGAGCGACTTGATGAGGAGGGTCTTGGCGAGACCGGGCATGCCCTCGAGGAGCACGTGGCCGTTGGCGAGCAGGGCGACGAGCATGCGCTCGATGACGGCGTCCTGGCCGACCACGGCCTGACCAATTTCATCGCGGAGTTTCTGGGACCAGGTGGGACCGTTGATCATGGGTTGGGTGAAAAGGGAGGG
>JAEZDN010000105.1 GCA_023433275.1 Verrucomicrobiota bacterium | reverse complement strand
CAACACCAATTTTTTGTTCGGGGGGCCCACGGTGTGGGTGCGCCCGCCCTTCCTTCCTTCCATGTTTGCCACCGCGCCACGCACCATCCCGGCCCCCTGTCGCCCGCCCGCCGGGCGCCCCTCCGGTTTCAATCGCGCATGGGTCGGGCTGGGGCTGTTCCTGCTCGGCGCCTTGGGCGGCGGAGCGGATATCCAGCATCCCGGCGCCGGAATCGACGATTCATCCCTTCGCGGGTCGGTCGTGATTCCGGCGGGCATTTATGAACCGGTGCAACGGTCCCTGCGCGATCCCGAGCAAGTGCCCGTGCCGGCCTTCGAACTGGATGTCCTCCCGGTGACGAACGCCGAGTTCCTCGCCTTCGTGCGCGAAAACCCGAAATGGCGCCGCTCCGCCGTCAGCCGGCTCTTTGCCGACGCCTCCTACCTCGAGCACTGGTCCGACGACCTCGAGCCCGGCGCCGGCGCCCCACCCGACGCCCCGGTCGTGCGCGTGTCGTGGTTTGCGGCGCGCGCCTACGCGCGCTGGGCCGGCAAGCGCCTGCCGAGCACCGCCGAATGGGAACTCGCCGCCGCGGCCGGTTACACGACGCCGGCGGGGAAGGACGAACCGGAGTTCAACCGCGATCTTTACGCCTGGCTCGCGCGGCCGGTGCCAGACGTGCTGCCCTCGGTCGCCACGGCCCGGACCAACCTCCACGGCGCGCGCGGCCTGCACGGCCTCGTGTGGGAATGGGTCGATGACTTCAACACCGCCATGGTCACCGGCGAATCCCGCGCCGACAGCGGCCTCGAGCGCGACCTGTTCTGCGGCGCCGGCGCCGCGGGCAGCAAGGAGACGAGCGACTATGCCGCCTACATGCGCTCGGCGCTGCGCTCCTCCCTCAAGGCCAACAACACCACCACCTCGCTCGGCTTCCGCTGCGCCCAATCGATTCCATGAAAACGAGTCTCGCCCTGCTTTCCCTCCTCCTGTCCGCCGGCCTGATGGCGCATGAAAAGCCAGCCGCCTGCTGCGCGACGCCGGACGCCAAGCCGCAGTCGGCCTGCGGCTGCTCCGACGGTAAAACGGACCAGGCAGCGTGCTGCGCGGACAAGTCCGGGACGGCCGCTTGCTGCGCCCAGGGGGACGCGCCCAAGCCCGCCGCCTGCTGCGCGGTCGAGGAAACCGCCGACAAAAAGCCGGACGCCTGCTGCGCCGAGCTCGAGAATCCCGCATTGAAGAGCGGGGATTTCAGCGCCGAATCGCTCTATCAACTCGACGTCGGTTTCACCGATGACCGCGGCCGGCCCTTCGCTCTCAGCTCCCTGCGCGGCCGGCCGGTGGTGCTGACGATGTTCTTCGCCTCCTGCGGCTACGCGTGCCCGCTGTTGCTGACCGACATGCATGCCATCCAGGCGAAACTGCCCGCGGAGATCCGCACGCGCGCCGCGCTCGTGCTGGTGACGTTCGACGTCGCGCGCGACACGCCGGCCGCGCTCGCGAAATTCCGGGCGGAACGCCAGCTCGATGACCAATGGACCCTGTTGCACGGTGATGACGATGCCGTGCGCGAACTCGCCGCGCTCCTGGGCGTGAAGTTCAAGCAGGAGGCCGACGGCATGTTCGCGCACTCCAACCTCATCACCATTCTCAACCCCGAGGGCGAGATCGTCCACCAGCGCAACGGCCTGCGCGGCGGCCTCGACGAGGCGGCGCAAGCCGTCGTGACCAGCGGGCGGTAATCCGCCGCCACTCCGCCCGCCGGCGCGCGCCACCCGCGCGGCCAACGCTTGACCTGCATCAAGGCGGAATGCGCCCCGACGTGTCATCGTGGCGCCATGAACCAGACGACCCGATCCCTGCTGGCTGGCCTCTTTCTGGCGACGCTGGCCCTCGTTCCCCTTGCGCGTGCCCACTGCGACAGCCTCGACGGCCCGGTCATAGAAGCCGCCCGGCAGGCGATCGCGGAGGGTGACGTCGCGCGCGTGCTCAGGTGGGTGCGTGCGGAGGACGAGACCGCGATCCGCACCGCTTTCGCGCAGACCCTCGAGGTGCGAGGTCTGTCGCCGACCGCGGCCGAACTGGCCGAGCGTTACTTCTTCGAGACGCTCGTGCGCATCCACCGCGCTGGCGAGGGGGTGGCCTTCACCGGACTCAAGCCGGCCGGCGCGATCGATCCGGCCATCGCTGCGGCCGACCAATCCCTGGAAACCGGTCGCGCGGACGAACTGGTGCGGGAGCTGCAGCAACGCATCGCCGCCGGTTTGACCCAGCGGTTTGACCGGGCGCGCGAGGCCCGGGCCCACGCTGACCACAACGTCGAGGCCGGGCGGGGCTATGTCGCCGCCTACGTCGAATACATCCACTATTACGAAGCCCTGCATGCGTCGGCGCTTCGTCCTGCCACCCATGAATTCGGCCACCAACACTGAGCGCCGCACCCGCGCTTCCCTCATGCCATGAGCAGTTCCCTGCGCCCACTCCTCGAACCGCGGCGGCCAGAGATCCGCGCGCGGTGGGAGGCCCTGCTACGCCTGGAGAAACCGGCCACGCCGCTGGCGAGTCCCGACATCCTGGTCCACCTGTTCGATCACACGCTCGACGACGTGCTGGCAGCGCAACCCCCGGATGGGACGGTTGCCGCGAACCCCGATTCGTTGCCGAAGCGGTGTCATTGCAACCCGCTGCGCCCGTACTTTGCCACGCTGGAGCAAGCGCTGCTCGAGGCGCTCATCTGGGCCCAGGTCGCCGATCCCGCGCTGAGCGCGGCGGATCGCGTCGCGCAGGTCGGGGAATTGTGCGAGCGGATGCGCGGCGTCGCCCACCGCGAGATCCGGCTGCTCGACGGAGTCTGCCAGTCGGCCTGCTGCAAGGAAACGCCGGCAGCTTGACCCGCATCAAGGCGTCGAAGGGTTCCTTTCGCTAGGGTGGGGAGGATGAAATCCATGCCCACCCTCATCCTTCCGCTCGTGGCCGGCACCGCCTTGTTGCTCGCCGGTTGCGGAAAATCCGAAGCTCCCGCCACCGCTCCGGTCGCTGCAACCCCGGCCGCGGCCCCGGTCGACGGCGTCAAGGCCGTCGTGATCACGGCGGACGACACCATGAAGTTCAATGTGACCGAGATTCGCGCCCACGTCGGCGAGAAGATCCGAGTCACCCTGAAGAACATTGGTCGCATGCCCAAGCAGGCGATGGGACACAATTGGGTGCTCCTGGTGCCGATGCCCGATGGAGGGGTGCTGGCGCTCGCGCAGGCCGCCGCGGCGCGCGCGCCGGAGTACGTGCCCGCGGACGCGGGCAGGATCATCGCGCACACGAAGCTGCTCGGACCCAATGAGAGCGACACCGTCGAGTTCAGCGCGCCGGATGCCCCCGGCGAGTATCCGTTCATCTGCACATTTCCCGGCCATGCCGCGTTGATGAAGGGCAAACTGATCGTCGCGCCGAAGCCTTGATGCGCGTCAAGGCCGCGCGCTGCGTGTTCTGCTAAAAACTGAGCCATGCCCACCCCGGCCGCCGCTCCCGCGCTTCGCCCGCGTTTCGTCCCGACGACGACGGCGATGGCCTCCAGTCATTTTCCCGGCGCGGCGCGAGGCTGGTTTGCCTTCGGCATCGGCAGCCTCGTGCTCGCGGGATTGTTGTCCCTGATGCTCGTGGTCGGGCGGCTGCCGTTCCTGGGCTGGTTGTTCACCGACCCGTTGTTCTTCAAGCGCGCGCTCGTCGTGCACGTGGATCTGGCCATTGTCGTGTGGTTCCAGGCGGGCACGCTGGCTTATCTCGCGTGGGCCGTGGGCTCGCGGGTCCCGCGCGGCCTCACCGTCGCTTCGATCGCGCTGGCGGGATTTGGCATCCTCGGCCTGCTGGCGGGAGCGGTGATGCCGGGCGCGCAGCCGATTCTCGCGAACTATGTGCCGGTGGTGGATCACCCCGTGTTCCTCGCCGGCCTCGTCGCCTGGTTCGCCGGCAGCGGGCTTTATCTCGCGGGGGCGCTGGCGGTGCCGTCGCTCCCCTCGACCCGGTTGTCCGATGACTCACTTGTCGCCCTGCGCGCCTCGGCGGCGGCGCACCTGATCGCGTTGGCGACCTTCACCGCAGCCTGGCGCTCGACGCTGCCCGGACTGCCGGCCATCGGCTATTACGAGCTGGTGGCGTGGGGCGGGGGACACGTCATGCAGGTCGGCAACGTCGCGCTCATGCTGGGGCTCTGGCTCTGGCTGTTGCGACGCTGGTCAGGTCGCAATGTGGTCTCGCCGGCCGCGATCCGCTGGCTCCTTTGCGCGCTGGTGCTGCCGCAGTTGATCATGCCCGTCGTGGCGTGGGGCGGGACATCACGCCCGGCGTATTCCGAGATCGCGACCCAACTCATGCGTTGGACGATCTTTCCCGTGGTGCTGATTGTGCTCGGCCTCGGGATCAGGCACGTGGCGCTGCACTGGGCGGAGCGCGCGGCGGAGGGGCGCTGGCGTCTCGTCGGTTTCGCCGGGAGTGCCCTCCTGACGGTGCTCGGGTTCGTGCTCGGCGCGTTTATCCGCGGATCGAGCACGCTGGTCCCCGGCCACTACCACTGTGCGATCGGCGCGGTGACGCTCGCGCTCATGGCGGCGGCCTATGATTTCAGCCGGGAAGCCTCGCCCCGCGCCGCCGGTGCGTCCGATCGCCTCATCCGCTGGCAACTCGCGCTCTTCGGCGGCGGGCAGGCGGTGTTCGGACTGGGCTTTGCGCTGGCCGGCGCGTTCGGCCTGGCCCGCAAGCAATACGGCGCCGAACAGCACGTCCGCTCGCTCGGCGAATACGTGGGCCTCGGCGTGATGGGCCTCGGGGGGCTCGTGGCCGTGATCGGCGGCCTGCTCTTCCTCGCGATCATGCTCCGCGGCCTCGCGACGTGGCGCGCTCCTTCCTCTTACCCTGCACCATGAAAAACGAACCCAAGATCCACCCCTGGCAGAAGCTCCTGGACAACCCCTGGCTGCTCCTCGCCCTCGGCGTCGTCATTCCGTTCCTGTCCTACACCGCGTGGGGCTGGATCGAACTCCTGTTCATCAAGCCGGCGCAACTGCCCTGAACCGCCGCCATGAGCCTTCGCCCTCTCACCTCTCCCTGGTTCCACGCGCCGGCCGGCCATGAAAAGCTCTGGCTCGGCGTCGCCATCCTCTGGTGCTTCGTGATGTCGCTGATGATGCCGTACTGGCATTTTCGCGGTAAACAGAACAGCTCCGGCGAGGCCTACGCGGTCACACCCGCGGACTTCCTCGCGCGCACCGAGAAGTTCGTCGAGTCCAACCGCGTCGGCACGTTCGTCAATCCCACGGGAAACGCCTTCGCCGCGGAGCTGCCGATCGTGGAGCCACCCCCCGGCGGCGACGCCTACCTGATCGGACGGATGTGGCAGTGGTATCCGGCCCTGCGTCTGCGCTTGGGCGAGACCTACCGCATCCATCTCTCCGCCCTCGACCTGCAGCACGGTTTTTCCCTGCAGCCCCTCAACATGAACTTCCAGGCCGTACCCGGGTACGACCACGTGCTCACGCTCACGCCCACCTCGAAGGGCGAGTTCACCATCGTCTGCAATGAATTCTGCGGCATCGGGCACCACGCCATGACCGGCAAGATCTTCGTCGAATAACCCCGCGATCCCTCCGCCTCCCCATGACCTCTGCCCCCGCCACCCTGCCCGCCGGTCCGCACTCGCTGGCCGCCCCCGACACGCCGAAGCGCGTCTGCGCCACCACCGGCCTCGGCGTCTGCCTCGACGCCCAGCGCTTCATCAAGCTGCACGCCGTCGTCGGCATCGTCTTCCTCCTGCTCGGCGGCATCGCCGCGCTGCTGCTCGCGCTCACGCGCTGGCAAACCGTCCACCTCCTGCCCGTGGACTGGTTCTACCGCGTGCTGACCTTTCACGGCATCAACATGCTCATCTTCTGGATCCTCTTCTTCGAGGTCGCGATCCTCTACTTCGCCTGCACCACGCCGCTCAACGCGCGGCTGTTCTCGCGCAAGGTGGCCTGGGTGGGCTTCGGCCTCATGGCGGTCGGCGCCGTGATGGTGGACTGGGTCATCATCGCCGGCCAGGCCGACGTGCTGATGACGTCCTACCTGCCGCTGCTGGCGCACCCGGCCTTCTACCTCGGCATCATCCTCGTCGCCGTGGGCACGCTGGTGGGCGTCTTCAACTTCTTCGCCACCCTTTACGTGGCCAAGCGCGACCGTGCCTACGAGGGCTCGATGCCGATCGTCACCTTCGGCGCGCTGGCCGCCGCCATCATCGCGGTCGTCACCCTCCTGCACGGCGCGATCGTGATGATCCCGACGTTTGCCTACTCGATGGGCTGGATCGGCCAGCCCGATCCGATCTGGTATCGCATCATCTGGTGGGGCCTCGGTCACCAGTCGCAACAGGTCAATGTCTGCGCCATGGTCGCGGTCTGGTACCTGCTGTCGAACGTCATCCTGGGCGCGCGCCCGGTCAACGAGGCGGTCTGCCGCACGGCCTTCGCGCTCTACATTCTCTTCATCAACATCGCGTCGGCCCACCACCTGCTCGTGGACCCGGCCGTCGGCTCGGCCTGGAAGATCTGGAACACCTCCTACGCCATGTATCTCGCGGTGCTCGCGTCCATGGTCCACGGTTTCACCGTGCCGGCCGGCGTCGAGATCGCCATGCGCGAGAAGGGCTACACGCGCGGTCTCTTCGGTTGGGTGGTGGCCCTTCCGTGGCGCAACCCGGCTCTCTCGGGCACCGTCCTCTCGGTGATCATCTTTGGTTTCCTCGGCGGCATCACGGGCGTCACGCTCGGCACGCAGCAGATCAACATCATCGCGCACAACACGCTGCGCATCCCGGGACACTTCCACGTCACCGTGGTCGGCGGCACCACGCTGGCCTTCATGGCGCTGGCTTACTACGTCATCCCGCTGATCTTCCAGCGCGACTTCATCTGGCGCGGGCTCGCACGCCTCCAGCCCTGGATCTTCGGCGGCGGCATCGTGCTGCTGTCATTCGGCATGTCCTTTGCGGGCTCGATGGGGGTTTCGCGCCGCAGTTGGGACATCGATGCGCAGGGCGTTTACGGCCCGGCCGCCCATCTCTGGCTGGGTGCGCTGGGCATTGGCGGCGTGCTGGCCTTCCTCGGCCTGCTCGCCTTCGTGCTGCTCTGCGTCGGCACGCTCCTCTTCGGCGAGAAGAACCATGGCCGCCCGATGGCCGACTGGGGCATGCCGCCCGCGCTCGCCGGCACGAAGGCGGGTTCGCTGGCGGACAACCACTCGGCCACCAAGGGCACGATCGTGCTCACCTTCGTGTTCCTCGCGTGCTTCGCGGTGTACTACTTCGCCAACTGGAAGGCGCTGGCCGACGTGTGGCCCGTGCGGTGATGGCGGAATTCAACAATCCCACCACATCGTGCGATTTCCCCACACCCCCCGGCGCTGCGCGCCATCCCTCTTCATGGAGGGGAATCCGGGCAATTTAGCCGAAGTCCCCTCCATCAAGAGGGGTGCCCGGCCGGGCGGGGTGGGCTGGTTTGGATCCGCGATGATCAATTCCTGAGATCACAATATCCTCATGCTCATTCCCGCCCACGCCCCCGACGCCCCGCCGGCCGCCACGTCCGCCGGCACGCGCTTCTTCACCGGACCGGGTCTGTTGGTGTTCCTCGGTTCGGCGCTCGCGGCCTACGAGGCGTTTCTCCTGCTCACGATCTTCGGGCCGACGGGTGACGGCGCGCTGGGCGGCTTCGTGCGGGATTTCCAACAATGGTGTTACCAGGGCGACCCGCGCACCGGCGGCATGTCGTGGGCCGCCGTCAGCATCATGTTGCTCGAGCCCGTCATGGTCGTGCTCGTGGCCGGCGTGCTCTGGCGCGATACGCTCAGGCAGCTCAGGTCGCCGGCGCTATGGCTCCGCCACCTCGGTGCCGCCGCCGCTGGCGTGGCGACGGTTGCGGCCGCGGTGGCCGGGCTGGTGGCGTATGCGCAAGCCGACCGCGCGGCGGACGTCCTGCCGCCGTTTCCCGGCGATCGCATCCGGGTGCGACTTGCCGTGCCTGACCAGCCGCTCGTGGACCAGAAGGGCACGGCCTTCCGGCTCGCCGATCTGCGCGGTCAGGTTGTGCTCGTGACGGGCGTGTATGCGGCCTGTTCCACTGCCTGTCCGGAGATCTTCAAGGAGTTGCGTGCCGTGCTCGCCGAATTGCCCGCCGCCGACCGCGCGGGTCTGCGCGTGGTCGCGCTCTCGCTCAACCCGGAATACGAGACCACCGAAATCATGGACGCCATGGCTACGGCGCAGGGACTGGAGTTTCCCGAGTTTCGCTACGTCAACGGTGAGCGCCCCGACGAGATGCGCGATCTGCTCAAGCGTCTCCAGTTTTCCGTCACGCGTGATCCTGAGACCGGCGTGCTCAACCACGCCAACCTGTTCCTCCTGCTGGATCGCGAGGGCGACATCGCCTTCCGCTTCACGCTCGACCCGCGCCACCGGGCCTGGCTGCGCGAGGGCCTGCTGCACCTCCTGCGCGAATGAATCCCGCGCGGCATGCTGTCGACCGCCGGGCCGCGCCCCGGCGAAGCCCCGCTTGCGGAACGGCCTCGCGAGAACCCTCCGGTCCGGGAAGGGCGGGAGGCGGGGCGTGAGTGGTCACATGCATCCGGAGCCCGATTGCGAGGCGCTGGCTGACAGCATCGGCGGAGGTCCGGCGCCTGGGGCGGAGCCGCCGGCACCGCCCGTGCGGGCGGCGCGGCTGTGGGCGGCGGGCGAGGCGGGCTGGGCGCGGCTCGACACGGTGATCGAGCGCGTGTGGCCGCGGCCAGTGAACCCGCTGGCGCAGCTCGGGCCGGCCGCCAACGCCATGCTGCTCCTGGCCACGGTCTCAGGCGTCCTGATGCTCATCTGGTATTCCGCCAGCGTGCAATCCGCGTGGTCGTCGCTCGCAGGGCTGGGGGCGCGATCACCCGGCGGGATCGTGCGGAGCGTGCATCGCTATTCCTCCGACCTCACCATGCTGCTCGTGCTGATGCACGCCGCGCGCATGCTGTTCGCCCGGAAATTCGCCGGCTCGCGCTGGCTCGCTTGGGCGAGCGGGATCGCCATGCTCGCGCTCATCGGGTTCATCGGGTGGACCGGTTACTGGCTGGTGTGGGATGAGCGGGCCCAGTTGGTCGCCACGGGCACGATGAAGGCGGTGGACGTGCTGCCCGTGTTCGGCGAGCCCATGCTGCCGCTCTTCAATCGGGATGAGACCGTGCCTTCGCTGCTGTTTTTCGTGGTGTTCTTCCTGCACATGGCGCTGCCATTGGCCATCGCCGGCGGCCTGGCCCTGCATCTGGCGCGCCTGAGCCGGGTGAACCTGCTCCCCGACAAGCGTCTGATCGCCGGGCTGGCCGGCGCGGTGATCGTCGCGGCGCTCATCTGGCCGGCCACGAATGCGGCTCCCGCCCAACTCGCCGTGAAACCGGCGGCGCTCTCGATGGACTGGTGGTTTCTGTGGCCGTTGCAACTCACGGCGCGGCTGAGCGGACCCGGGATCTGGCTCTCAGCCGGCCTGAGCATGATTGTTTTGGTCACCATCCCGTGGTGGCTCGCGCGCCGGCGGCCGCGGGCGACGTTCCAGGCGGCGGTGGACGTGTCGAGGTGCTTTGCCTGCACGCTTTGCTCGCACGACTGTCCCTTCGGCGCGATCACGATGGTGCCGCGAACCGACGGGAAGCCGTTTCCCTCGCAAGCGCAGGTTGATCCCGACCGGTGCGTGGGTTGTGGCATTTGTGCGGGCTCCTGCGACACGCAGGGAATTGGCCTGGCCTGGTTCGATGCGCGGCGCGTCGGCCGGGAGCTCGAGGAATTGGTTCTCACCGCCCGGGCCCGCGGGGAGGCTCCCGCGATTGCCTTTGTGTGTGCCCAAGGGGACGGGGGCTGGGAGCTGTTCGACCACGTGGCCTGGGCCCGGCGCCTGCCCGGCTACACGGTGCGGCCCGTCCCCTGCGCGGGGTGGGTCGAGCCGAAGCTCATCGAGCGGTTGATGACGAAGGGCGCGGCCGCTGTGCTCATTGTCGGTTGCGGTTCGAGCGAAGCCTTTGGCCGGGAGGGCAACATTTGGATGCCCGCGCGCCTGGCTGGCACGCGTGAGCCCGCGCTCCGCCCCAATCGAGCGGACCCGCGGCGAGTGGCGCATGTGGATTTCGATCCGTTGCGACCCCACTTGCTGGCGGCAGCGGCATCCTCGCTTCGCGCCGGCGCGGGCGCGCCCGGGCGGGCCAGTCGCGCAGGCCGTGACCGCGTTCTCGGTTGGTCGGTGGCGCTGGCGGTGGCGGGCGTGGGGGTGGCGCTCATGGTGGGTTTGAGCGACGCACCTTTTCGCAATCCCGCCCCGGAGGCGCCGGAGTTTGTTGTTACGTTTCGCGCCTATGGCGACCGGCTCGAGCCGACGGCGGTCGCGCCGGCCGCGGGCAACGATACGCGCCCGGTGCACATGCGCGGGGCGATGCCCGCGGCGCGGGGTCGGCAACCGGTGGTGGTGCGCGTGGAGGCGGGTGGGCGGGTGGAGACGCACACGGTGCGGGCCAAGGGATTGTCCGACGACGGGGTGGCGGTGGGCGAGCTGCGGGTGCGCCTCGCGGCGGGCGCGCAGAGCGCGAGCGTGGAGATATGGTCGCAACCGCCTGCCACCGGCGTTCCCTCCCGGCGGTGGGCCGGAACCTGGACGGCGGTGGAACGTCGCCAACATGTGCTAACGTTTGATCCCGAGGCGGGATTTGTCTGGAGCCCGTGAGTCCGCGGCGAAAATATGACTTGGATCAAGGCGCTTGTTCGCCGACGGGAGTAGGGTGAGCCCAATCCAATCGCATGAAACCGATTCGCTTCAAATCCTTCGACATCCGGGCCGTGCTCGCGCGCGGCGAGGAGCCTTTTTCGGCCATTCGCGCGCGGGTGGATGCGCTCGAAGACGGAGAGGGGGTGACGATCGTGGCGCCGTTCCTGCCGGCGCCACTCATTGAATTGCTCAAGAGCGAGGGGTTCGCGTCGTCGATGGAGCGTCGTAACGACGGGGCTTGGGCGGTGAATTTTTGGCGCGAATAACCGGCGGAAGGTTCCGCACAAAAACTTCGAGTGTTGGCTTGGCGGAGGGCAGGGCATGCGTAGGTTGAGCGCCAACTGCGACCCATGAAGATCCCCACCTCGCGCACGCGCACGCTCCTGTTGGTGGCCATCACGGCCACGGCCGGGCTGTTCGCGGGTCTTGGCAGCTACACCTTCACCTACGCGCACGGGCTGTCGTATTTCTCCAACGACCCGACCGCGTGCGTGAATTGTCATATCATGCGCGAGCAGTTCGATGGCTGGCAGAAGGGGCCGCACCATGCGGTCGCCACCTGCAACGACTGCCACACGCCGCATAGCTTCATCCCGAAATATCTCAGCAAGGCCGAGAACGGCTTCTGGCACTCGAAGGGTTTCACGCTGCAGGATTTCCACGAGCCGATCATGATCCGAAAGAAGAACATCGCGGTGCTCCAGGAGAACTGCGTCACCTGCCACCAAGCCCTGGTGGACGGCATCAACACGCACCCCGGCGACCCGCAGAAGATGCTCGACTGCCTGCACTGCCACCGCGAGGTCGGTCACGGTCCGCTGAAGTGAATTCAACCGCGAACGGACACAAAATGACGCGAATGAAAACCAGACCCCTGCATCGTCATCCTGAGCCGTGCGAAGGATCCAAGCTGGTGCCGTGGGTGGCGGCTTCCCCTTGGATCCTTCGCACGGCCCGGGATAACGGCAGCGAGGGGTCGATGCCCCCTTCTCTCACTTCGTGTGCATTCTTAGCTAAGAAAACCAACCAGTCTTTCCCGTCATGAAAACCTCCTCCGCCTCCCGCCAGCACGGCCTCGCCACCTGGGCGTTCATTGCGATCCTCGCCGGCACCGCCGGCGCCACGTTCCTGATCCTGATGCTCTATCAGAACATCGTGGCGCGAAAGGCCGAGGCGACCCAGCACGTCTTCCGGGTCGTGGACGTGGACGAGAACACCACGGATCCCGCCTTGTGGGGAAAGAACTACCCGCGGCAATACGACAGCTACAAGCGCACCGTGGACACCGAGCGCACGAACCACGGCGGCAGCGAGGCCTTCCAGCGGCTCGATGAGTTTCCCCTCTACCGTACACTCTTTGCGGGCTATCCCTTCGGCGTCGATTACCGCGAGGAGCGCGGCCACGCCTACATGCTCACTGACCAGGATGAGACCGAACGCGTCACCCGCTTCAACCAGCCGGGTGCCTGCCTGCACTGCCATTCCTCGGTGCTGCCCACCTATATCGAGGCGGGCATTGCGGCCGGCATCCCCGGCGGGCGTGAGCATCGCGAGGCGCAGATCCAAAAGGGTTTTGAAGTGATCAGTCCGCTGCCGTTTGCCGAGGCCCGCCAGAAGGTGACACATCCGGTGTCATGCATAGACTGCCACGACGCCGAGACGATGAACCTGCGCGTGAGCCGCCCGGCATTCATCAACGGCATCAGGGCCCTGGCCGAGTCCAAGGAGGCCACGCCGCATCTCCCGAGCATCGAGCGCTGGCGTCGTGACGGCCGCCAGGGTAGCTACGAGCCCAACCTGCTCGCCACCCGCCAGGAGATGCGATCCCTGGTCTGCGCGCAGTGCCACGTCGAATACAACTTCGAGGGCAAGAACAAGCTCGTGAACTACCCGTGGGACAACGGCCTCAAGGTCGAGCAGATGGAGGCCTACTATAACGAGACCGGCCACGTCGACTGGACCCACACCGAGAGTGGCGCGAAGATGCTGAAGGCGCAGCATCCCGAGTTTGAGATGTGGAGCCAGGGCATCCACGCCCGCAGCGGCGTTTCCTGCGCCGACTGCCACATGCCCTACGTGCGCGAGGGCGCCATCAAGGTCAGCAACCATCATGTGCGTTCCCCGCTGTTGAACGTCGCCGAATCCTGCCAGACCTGCCACCGCATTCCGGAAAAGGAAATCATGGCGCGCGCGCTCACCATGCAGAATCGGAATGCCGCGCTCCTCACCCGCGCGGAGGAGGCGACCGTCGCGCTCATCCACGCCATCGGCGCGGCGCAGAAGGCCGGCGCCACCGACGAGCAGCTCAAGGCCGCCCGCGACCTCCATCGCAAGGCCCAGTGGCGACTGGATTTCGTCGCCGCCGAAAATTCGATGGGTTTCCACGCCCCGCAGGAAGCCGCGCGCATCCTGGCGGAAGCGATCGACTATTCCCGTCAGGGAGAGATCGCCCTGGCGAAGGAGGTCCCGCCGGCCGGCGGCGGCGGTGGAGCCGGCGCGCTGAAGTGACTGCGTGGGCGCGAGTCGACCACATGGCCGCGCCACCGCCGGCGATTTCGTCGTAGGGTCGGCGCTTTGGCGGCCCTCATGCGCGCGGTAG
>JAEZDN010000071.1 GCA_023433275.1 Verrucomicrobiota bacterium | reverse complement strand
TTCTGTCTGGTCCACAACCTCGAAAAGGTCAGCCGATCCTGGGCCATGAGCAACTGATGGGGCCCCCCTTTGGGGAGAACTTACCCGCCCCAAGCCCACCACCGCGTCGCGGCATCGCTCGATCCCGCCCCTTCCTTTGTTTTGGGGCACCACGGCCTCAAAAATCGTCTATTCAATCCGCTCACCTCAAAATCCGGTCACCAACCTCGACACGAACCCCTTTTCCGACAGTCTCGTTCGGCAAAGAAAAGGTGGCGTTCCCACCGTTCGAAGCCACATTTGCTGCATGACACGGTTGCAAGAACTCAAAAAGGAAGCGTTGAGCCTCACGGATGCCGAACGCGCTGTGCTCGCGTCGGACATTTTGCAGACATTGCCGGCCGTGCTGTCGGATGAAGACGAAGGAATTGCAGAAGCGCTTCGGCGCGACGCAGAACTGGAGGCCGATCCGGCGTCTGGCATCGAGTGGTCGGTTTTGAAGAAAGAACTCGGTCGCTGAGCGATGGCGCTGATTTTTCATCCGCTCGTCCAAAAGGATTTGCGGGCAGTTTTGGGGTATTACGAGGAGGAAGGCGGAGCGTCTCTGTCCGATCGGTTCTTCACTGAGTTGGATGCATTGGTGGTGGAGATTGCCCGAGAACCTCGAAGGTTTCATCCCGCATCACACGGGTTGCGCCGCGCGAACATGCCAACGTTCCCTTACCACCTTTTGTTTCGGGAAAGCTCAGCAGGTGTTCGCGTTCTCGTTCTACGGCATCATAGACGGCGCCCAAGCTTCGGTATTGCTCGAAAGTAGCACTCCTTCGGGAATAAAGCAGCCTGACCCCTTCGAAGTCGCCCCCCGCTCTGATCGGAGGATCGCAGCCCAAATCGTTCTCTTTCTCGTAATCTTTCTCTTCTCCCCGAAACGCACGCCCCCCGTCACGACGCGCCAGCCGCAAAGGTTCCGCGTCCGTCCCCGGAGGGCCCGCGTCCGTGCAGGCCGCTTCCCGCGCCCTTGCGGGCCATCCTTGAAACCACGGCGACCCCGCCGTGGTTTCACCATTTCAATTCCCCGCGCTCCTTGCGCCCTCCCTTGGAGCCACGGCGACCCCGCCGTGGTTTGCCGCCCCCTTGGAGCCGGGGCGCCCCCACCCCGGTCGTTGTCCGCTCGTCACGGCAGGGGCCGACCTCGCGTCGGTCCTCCTCCCACACGGGGGTGCGAGGCCCGCCCCCCTCGTTCTCTTTCTCTTAATCTTTCTCTTTCTCCCGCCCTTGTTCGGCGCGTCCTCCAGAGCGCCGCCCCGATCCGGCCCGGCCGGTCCACTTCCATGGGAGGGCCCGACTCCACCGGCCAGACCTCCCTCCTTCGACTCTGTGACTCCGTGCCTCCGTGCGCCTGTTCTGTCCGGCATGACCCGGCCCCGCTTGGGTTCGAGCATTTCCAACCCCGTACCCAAGTGCCCCGGCACCCCCTCCCAATGTCCTTGGGTCCATGGGGTATCTGCCTACCGCCCTCCTTCTTGCCAGGCGCGGCCGTCCGCGCACTCTGACGAGCACCCCACGCATGAATCGGCCCTTCACCGAGCTTTGTTCGAACCGCATCGTGCCCATCGCGGGCTGGCTCGTCGTGACCACCGGCGCTTGCGGGCTCCTGGGTTGGATCCTGAACAATCCCTACCTGAAGGGCCACTTGATCGGGGGGATCACGATCAAGACCAATACCACGCTGGCCCTGATCGCGCTCGGCACGAGTCTCCTGCTGCTGCGCCCCGCCACCCCCACCCCCAAGCGCATCCGGCTCGCCCGGGCCTGCGCCGCCGTGGCGGTCCTCATCGGCCTGCTCACCCTCGGCGAACATGTCTTCGGCGTCGACCTCGGCATCGACCAACTTTTCTTCGCGGAACCCCCCGGCGAACCCGCCACCGCCAGCCCCAACCGCATGGGGCCGCCCGGGTGCCTTTCCGTGATGCTCGGCGGCGCGGGCCTCCTCGCCCTGAGTTTTCGCCGCGATCACGCCGCCCAGTGCGTCGCCATCGGCATCGCCGTGATCGCCGCCATCCCCACCATGGGCTATGCCTATGATATCGCGCCTCTGTATGGCATCTCGCGCTACACGGGTATCGCGCTCCACACCGCCCTCGCTCTGCTAGCTTTTGCGCTCGGCCTCTTCGTCGTCCGTCCGGCCACCGCAATCATGACCACCTTGTCTGCCGACTACGCGGGTGGCGTCATGGCCCGCCGCCTCCTGCTGCCCGCGTTGCTGCTGCCTTTCCTGATCGGATGGGTTCGAACCCTGGGCGAGCGCATGGGACTCATCGATCCCGCCCTCGGCCGTCCCCTCCTCATCATCATCCTGACGCTCATCCTCGTCAGCCTGATCCTCCGCAACGCGCGCAACATGTCCGCGCTCGAACAACAACGCCTCGCCGCCGAGCGGGAGAAAGCCGCCGAACTCGCCCGCCAGGCCCAGGTCACCGAGGAGGCCCGCGCCGCCGCCGTCATCGCCCGCGAACAGGCCGAGCGCGCCAATCGCGCCAAGACCGAATTCCTCGCCACGCTCAGCCACGAGATGCGGACTCCCCTCTCGCCCGTGCTGCTCACCTTGTCGGCGCTGGAAAGCCACCCCGGTTTTCCCGATGCCTTGCGCCCCGACCTCGTGCTCATGCGCCAAAATCTCGAGCTCGAGACCCGGCTCATCTCCGACCTGCTCGACCTCACCCGCATCGAGCGACAGAAGCTCGTGCTGGACCGCACCGACGTCGACCTTCACCAGGTGCTCCACGATACGGTGGCGCTCTGCACCGGACCCGACCGCGTCCGATCGGCCCCCGTGATCCTGGACCTGCAAGCCGCCCGCCACTGGGTCAACGGCGACGACATCCGCCTCCGCCAGATCTTCTGGAACCTCCTCGATAACGCCCTCAAGTTCACCCCGACTTCCGGCACGATCAGTATTCGCACGGACAACTCGGACGCCGGGCGCATCCGTGTCCGCATCGCCGACACCGGCGCGGGCTTCAGCAAGGAAATGGAGGCGCGTCTTTTCCACGCGTTTGAGCAGGCTTCCTCGCTTCAGCACGCCCAGCACGGCGGCCTCGGGCTCGGCCTTTCGATCGCCCGGCGACTCGCCGAGGTCCACGGTGGTGCTATCAATGCTTTCAGTGATGGCGAGGGACGCGGCGCCACCTTCGCCGTGGAACTGCCTGTCCTCGCCACGCCGCCCGCCGCCGCCGCGCCAGCCCAAGTCCCATCCGCGGCTGCCCCCACCGGGCCCCTGCGCATTCTCCTCGTGGAAGATCACGCCTCCACGCTCTTCGTCCTGAACAAGCTCCTTTCGAATCTGGGTCATCAGGTGACCACCGCCACCTGCGTCGCCGAGGCCACTCGACTCGCGCAATCCAATGCGTTCGACGTGCTGCTCAGCGATCTCGGCCTGCCCGACGGCAGCGGCCATGAGCTCGTGGCGCGGATCGGCTCCGGTTTCGCCGGCCGCACCATCGCCCTCTCCGGCTACGGCTCCGAAGCCGACGTGCGCAACAGCCACGAACACGGCTTCGCCGTTCACCTCACGAAACCCGTCGACCTCCCCGCCATCGTCCGCGCCCTGCGCACGGTGACGAACGCCGCTCCGAAGTCCTCCCCGGACTCGCAGGTCAGCGAGACCGCCTCGTAACGCGCGCCAGCCTGCGCCGACCACCCGTCTCGCCGGCGGGGGTCCCTCACGCATCCCATAATCGGGACGCCCTCATCCCGGCTTCGCCGTTGCATCGATTTCCGCGCCGGGACCTAAAATCCACTATTATCTAATAACCAGTAACTAATAACTCGCCCCACGACTTGGCACGGTCGGTGCAATTACCTGCGCAACAATACCCGCATGGACATCGCCCGCCCCAACGTCGCCAAGGAAAAACGCCGCAAACGCATCATCTACGCCGTCATCGCCGGCGTCGCCCTCATCGGCATCACCGTCCTGCTCGGACGCCTCAAACCCGCGGCGCCTTCGATGCCCAAGAATCTCGTCTGGATGGGCGAGGTCAAACGCGGCCCCATGGTCCGCCAGGTCCGCGGCCTCGGCACCCTGGTCCCCGAGGAGATCCGCTGGATCGCCGCCCGCACGCAGGGCCGCGTCGACAAGATCGTCATCCGCCCCGGCGCTCCCGTCGAACCCGGCACGCTCATCCTCGAACTGAGCAATCCCGACGTCGTCTCCGCCGCCGCCAACGCCAAATCCCAACTCCTCGCCGCCGAGGCCCAGCTGGCCGGTCTGCGCGTCACTCTTGAAAGCGGTCTCCTCCAGGCCGAGGCCGCCGCCGCCCAGGCCAAGTCCAATTACGAACAGGCCCGCCTCCAAGCCGAGGTGAACGAGGAACTCTTCAAGGACGGCCTCGTCGCCCCCGTCCAACTCAAGCTCTCCCAAGGCACCGCCGCCCAAGCCGCGATCAATTACGAGATCGAGCAGAAGCGCTACGCCTTCGCCAAGGAATCCATCAAACCCCAACTCGCCGTCCAGGAAGCCGAAGTCGAGCGCCTCGCCTCTCTCTCCCGCCTCCGCAACGAGGAACTCGAGGCCCTCCAGGTCCGCGCCACCATGTCCGGCGTCCTCTCCGCCCTCGGCACTCCCAATCTTCCCATCGAGGTCGGCGCCCAGGTCCAGCCGGGCAACAACCTCGCCCGCGTGGCCGACCCGCTGAAACTCAAGGCGGAGGTCCGCATCGCCGAAACCCAGGCCAAGGACATCGCCATCGGCCAGCTCGCTTCGGTCGATACCCGCAACGGCGTCGTGGAGGGACGCGTCTCCCGCATCGATCCCGCGGTCCAAAACGGCACGGTCACCGTCGACGTCATCTTCGATGGCCCGCTCCCCCGCGGTTCCCGCCCCGACCTCTCGGTCGACGGCACGATCGAACTCGAGCGCCTCGATGATGTGATCTACGTGGGCCGCCCCGCCTTCGGTCAGGAGAAAAGCCGCGTCGGCATCTTCAAGGCCAACGGCAGCACCCACACCGCCACCGAGGCCAACCGCGTCCAGGTCGAGTTTGGCCGCAGCTCCGTCAACACCATCGAGGTCATCTCGGGCCTTCAGCCCGGCGACTGGGTCATCCTCTCCGACATGTCCCAATACGACTCCAACGACCGCGTGAAACTGGACTGATACAGGTCCGATCGTTTCAACCACAGATGAACACGGATTCGCACCGATGCGAGGCAGCTGTCCGAGGCGATCTCCCTTCGCGTTCCTTCGCGCTCTTCGCGGCTGGTTCCTCCATGTCCCTGTTATCCCCCCCCCCGAAAAACCATCTGGGCCCATCGGTGTTGATCTGTGGTTCAAGCCCCCTCCGTCCCCCCAAGTTCCTTTCCTCCTCATCCTCGTCTCCTCGGCCTCCTCGTCGCCACCGAACCCACCGCATGCGCCGCCTTTCCTAATTTTCCTTCCTAATTCATCCTTTCTGTAACCCCCTACCTCCCATCCGTGTTATCCCCCCAGCC
>JAEZDN010000001.1 GCA_023433275.1 Verrucomicrobiota bacterium | reverse complement strand
GTCTTGCTGCGCCCTTCGCCCCCTCGCGGCGCATGCCTCAGGGCGCAGCAAGCCTGCGCCCCTACGAGGGATCGCATCGCGGTCGCGGCGCGGTCAGGCGATCATTGCCTTCCTTTTTCTTTCGTGCGGCTGCGTCCTTCCCGCCCAGGAAAAATCCGAGCCGGTCATCTATCCGCGCGGCACGGCGGCGGAAGGGCAGGGCATCGCCGCTCCGGCCGCGGGTCGCGGACTCAATTCCCTTTTCCTCCTCGGCAGCGCGATCGCCGCGGCCGGCGCGGGCTGGTGGCTTTGGCAAAAACGCCGCACCGCCGGCGTCAACGGCGCCGCCACGCGCCTCGCCATCGTGGAGAGCCGCCCGCTCGGTTCGCGCCAGTACCTCGTCGTCGCTGATTACGACGGGAAGAAATTCCTCCTGGGGGTCTGCCCCGGCAGCATCGAGATGCTCACCCCGTTGGACGGCAACCAGCCTCCCGTCAAATGATCACCGGCGCCGCCAGTTTCCTGCGTAGGTTCGCCCGTCCCCTTGGATCCTTCGCGGTGCTCAGGATGACGGCGGTGGTGATGGGTTTGTTGTTCCTCGGACTGGCCGCTACGCCCGCCTTCGCTCAACAATCCACGCCGGCCTTGGCTTCCTCGCCCGCCGCCGTTCCCGCGACGGAATCGGCCGCCGACAACAAGCCGCTCAGCCTCAATCTTTCCCTCGAGGGCACCGATCGCCCGGCCGATCTCACCGTCGCCGTGCAGCTCGTGCTGCTCATGACGCTGCTCTCGGTCGGTCCGTCGCTCGTGCTGCTGATGACCAGCTTCACGCGCATCGTGATCGTGCTCGGCTTCGTTCGCACCGCGCTGGGCGTGCCGAGCGCGCCGTCGAACCAGATCATCATCGGGCTCTCGCTCTTCATGACGTTCTTCATCATGGGCCCGACGTTCGACCGCATGAACACCGACGCCTTGAAGCCCTTTCTGGCGAAGGAAATCACCTCCACCGAGGCCTTCGACCGCGGCGCCGCGCCGCTGCGCGATTTCATGCTCAAGCAGACTCGCACCGGAAACCTAGAGTACTTCCTCCAACTCGGCGGCTACGGTCCGACCGCGGTGAAGGATCTTCCGATGCGGGTCGTGATTCCGTCGTTCGTCCTCAGTGAATTGCAGTCGGCGTTCCAGATGGGCTTCCTGCTCTTCCTGCCGTTCCTCGTCATCGATTTCCTCGTGGCCGCCGTCCTGATGTCACTCGGCATGATGATGATGCCCCCGAACGTCGTGTCGCTGCCCTTCAAGCTTCTCCTTTTCGTCCTCGTGGACGGCTGGCGCCTCATCGTCCAGTCGTTGGTGCAAAGCTTCGGCTGACGCGCTGCGCGCGTGGTCAATGGTTATTCGTTATTGGTTATAGGGATTGTCACCGAACCACGAATCAACGCGACCACCGCTCTCCCAATAACCGATAACCAATAACCAATAACCCTTAACTTCCCGCGCCTCGCGCGAGCCATGAACCCCGAAATCGCCATCGACCTCTTCAAGACCACCGTGATGTTCGCGCTCTACATCGTCGCGCCGTTCCTCCTCACGGTGATGCTCGTGGGCCTGGTCTCGAGTTTGCTGCAATCGGTGACCTCCCTGCAGGAACCCACGCTGACATTCGCGCCGAAGCTCATCGCCCTGGCCGGCCTCGCGCTGGTGCTCACGCCTTGGCTGTTGCGCACACTTTCCGAATTCACGATCTCCGTTCTGAACCGCATGCCCGGCCTGGCGCATTGAAAGCAGGGCAGCCGACCACGGAAATTACGAAAAGGACATGCGCTACTCGCGTTCAGGCTTCCTCGTAGGGGCCGAGCTTGCTCGGTCCTGGGGGATGTCGCGTCCGTGTGCGAGGACCGAGCAGGCTCGGCCCCTACCAAGGGGCGGGGAACAGCCGGCCAATCGCATATCGTAAATCGTCCATCGTAAATCGGGATGACCACCGCCTACCTCTTCACCTTCATGATGGTCTTCCTTCGCGGGTTGGGCCTCGTGTTGTTGCTGCCGTCCCTGGGCAGCGATCGCAGCATACCGCCGATGATCAAGGTCGCGCTGGCGCTCGGTCTGACGATCCTGGTCGCGGGACTGGTGCCGGAGGGACGCGTTCCTGCTGATATCTGGGGCCTCGTGTTCGCCTCTGCCGGGGAAATCGTGGTCGGGCTCGCCATGGGTTTCATGGTGCGCACCACGTTCGCAGCGGTCGAGATGGCCGGTCGCATGATGTCGTCTGAAATCGGCCTCGCCGCCACGCCGGGATTCGGCGCGCCCGATCTCGCGTCCGAACCGCTCGCGGCCTTCGTCATGGCGCTGGCGGTGCTCCTGTTCTTCCTTTTTGGCGCGCACCTCACCGTGCTTTCGGCCTTCGCGCGCAGCTTCGATTTTGCCGCGCCCGGCATGCCGGTCCTGGGCGCCGGGGTGGGGGAGCAGGTCATCACCGCCACCAGCCGCGTGATCGAACTCGGCCTGCGCATCGCCGCGCCCTTCATCGCGCTCAATTTCCTGATCACGCTCGCGTTCTCCGTCCTTGGCCGCGCCGTGCAACGCATGAATGTCTTCATTCTCAGCCTCTCCGTGAAAGTTTTCCTCGGCCTCGGGCTCCTGAGCACGGCCGGGGCGTTGATCGGCCGCTACCTGTATCTCGAATTCGGCGAAGCCCCGGGGCAAATGCTCCTGCTCGTGACGAAGTAGCGGGCCCGGGGCGGCCCGCGGTTAAGCGTTACGGCTTAGTGGTAAGAAGCCGCGGTCCGCGTTCTCACCGATCGTGTAGGGGCGCAGTCTTGCTGCGCCTCGAGGCACGCGCCTGTCGGCCGGTGGCCGGCCGAGGGTTATGAGTGAGGACAGACACATGGCTCGATGTCGGGTCGACGCTTGCGGTGGCCTCGGGTGTCAGGTCGGGGCAAGCACCGACCCTACCGGAGCCGTCCATTTTGTCGGGACGTCATTCCGGATGCCGATTCCGATTCCTTCAGCGTATCGCCTGTATTTCGTGGTTTCCCCTACGACGCTTCTCCGCGCGCGCCCGGCAAATTTTGCCGAAAAAATTCAGCGATTTTTCGTTCAAGATTTCGCGCTGGCGGTCTCTGCCTGTTATTTTTTCTAGTCGCTAGAAACCAACGACTAAAAACTCACCGCCAATCCTTGGCATCGGCGTTGCTCTTTATGGGCACACCCCGATGGCTGAAAACGACCAAGACCAAAAAACCGAACAGCCCACCGGCAAGCGCCTGAGCGAGGCCGCGGAAAAGGGGCAGTTCGCGAAGAGTCCCGAATTGTCGGTGTTGTTCAGCCTGGCGGCGGCGTTGGGCGTGCTCGGGTTCACCGCCAATACCACCGCCAGCAGTGTGGCTGAGTATTCCGTCGGCATCTTCTCGCATTTTGCGCGCAGTCCCGTGGAGGTCACCACGGTTCCCGGATATCTGCGCGATCTCCTGATGGTCGTCGGCGGTGGCCTTCTGCCCGTGCTGCTCGCCTGCGCCACGGCGGCCGCGCTCGTCGGCGGCATCCAGAGCGGCTTCCAGGCCTCGCCCAAGGCCGTGGGGTTCAAGCCCGAATCCCTCAACCCGGTCTCCGGCTTCGCGCGCATTTTTTCCAAGGCAACCCTGGTCCGCGGCGGCATCGATATCCTGAAGCTCATCGCCATCGGTTTCACCCTCTACCTCGGCGCGCGCACACTCCTCGCCGATCCGCTCTTCAGCGCGCCGGTCGAGGCCGCCTACCTCGGCACCTTCCTCAACAACGCCGCGCTCACGTTCTTCAGCCGGCTGCTGCTCTCCCTCGGCGTCATCGCCGCGCTCAGCTACGCGTGGGAAAAGTACAAGACCAACCGCGACCTCATGATGACCCGCCAGGAGGTCAAGGATGAGCACAAGAACCAGGAAGGCGACGCCCACGTGAAGGGCGCGATGCGCCGCATGGCCCGCCGCCTCCTCCAGAAACAGATGCTTGATTCCGTCGCCACGGCCGACGTGGTCGTCACCAACCCGACCCACTTCGCCGTCGTCCTCAAATACGAGCGCGGACGCGACCAGGCGCCCATCATCCTCGCCAAGGGTGAGAACCGCTTCGCCCAGCGCATCAAGGCGCTCGCCGCCGACCACGGCGTGCCGATGGTCGAGAACAAGCCCGTCGCCCGCCTGCTCTTCGCGATGGGCGAGGTGGGTGAGTCGATCCCGCCGGAACTCTACCAGGCCGTGGCCGAGATCCTCGCCGTGGTTTACCGGACCCACCGCTACTACTTCCACCAGCTCAAGACGCGGCGGCTGGAGACGGCCGCCTGAGCGATAAGCCATAAGCTTTAAGCAGAAAGCGCCGAGCACCCAACCACCCGCACCCACCTTCATCCTGCCTCCAGCTTAAAGCTTAGAGCTTACCGCTCAATCCCCGTGCCCGTCTCTTCCTCCAGTTCCATCACCCGCCTCCTGCAGCGCGCTGACTTGCTCTTCGCGTTCGGGTTGTTCGGCACGGTGCTGCTCCTGGTGCTGCCCGTGCCGCCGTTCATCATCGACGTGCTGCTGGCCCTCAACATCGGCCTCTCGCTGCTCGTCCTGCTGGCGATCGTGTACGTCAAGGATCCGCCCGAGTTCTCCGGTTTCCCGGTCATGCTGCTCGGCCTGACGCTCTTCCGCCTGGCCCTGAACATCAGCTCCACCCGCCAGATCCTCTCCACGGGCTACGCCGGCGAGATCATCGAGTCGTTCGGCCACTTCGTCATCCAGGGCAACTACGTCGTCGGCGCGGTGGTATTCATCATCCTCGTGCTGATCAACTTTGTCGTCATCACCAAGGGCGCCGGTCGCATCGCCGAGGTGAGCGCGCGCTTCACCCTCGACGCGCTGCCCGGCAAGCAGATGGCCATCGATGCCGAGCTCAACGCCGGCATCATCGACGAGGTCACTGCCACCACCCGTCGCGTCAAGGTGCAGAAGGAGGCCGACTTCTACGGTGCGATGGACGGTGCCTCGAAGTTCGTGCGCGGCGACGCCGTCGCCGGCATCCTCATCACCCTCGTCAACGTCCTCGGCGGCTTCGCCATCGGCGTCATGCAGATGGGTCTCTCGCTGGGCGAGTCGCTCCAAAAGTTTACCCTGCTCTCCATCGGTGACGGCCTCGTTTCCCAGATCCCCGCGCTGATCATCTCCATCGGCGCCGGCCTGCTCGTCACCCGCGCGTCCGACAACAACAACATCGGCGCCCAGGTCGCGGGCCAGATCGTCCGCTATCCCCGCGCCCTCAAGCTCGCCGCCGGCTGCATGGCTGTCTTTGGCCTCATGCCCGGCATGCCGCTGATTCCCTTCATGGGTCTCGCGGCTGTCGCGATGTTCGCAGCGCGCTCCTTCAAGGACACCGAGGGCGGCGAGGCCGAATTGGCGCCCGCCACGAAACCCGGCGCCAAGCCCGGCGGCGCCGCGCCCGCTGCCGGCAAGCCCGGCGAAACCACCGGCGCACCCGCCGCGTCCGCCGCGCCTGCCACCGAGGACGTGCGCAAGCTCACCGAGGTCGACACCTTCTCGATCGAGATTGGCTATGGCCTGCTGCCCCTCGCCGAGGTCCGCAACGGCGGGGATCTGCTCGCCCGCGTCACCGGCGTCCGCAAGACCCTCGCTCGCGAGAAGGGCATCGTGGTCCCGCCGGTTTCCGTCCGCGACAACCTCGAGCTCGAGGCCAACGACTATCGCTTCCTCCTGCGCGGCAAGCCCGTCGCCCGCGGCACCATCCTGCCGGGCCGCCTCCTGGCGATGAACGTCGCCGGCAGCACCATCCGCCTGCGCGGCCAGCCGACGCGCGAGCCCGTCTTCAATCTCGACGCCACGTGGATCGATGAGGGCGAGCGCAAGACGGCCGAGCTCAACAATTACACCGTCGTGGACCCGTCCTCCGTCCTCATCACGCACCTCTCGGAAACCCTCAAGGCCAGCTCCCACCTGCTGCTCGGCCGCCAGGATGTCTCCGCGCTCATCGACCACGTCAAGGGCTCGCACGCCGCGCTGGTGGCCGAGCTGCTGCCTGACCTCGTCAACCTCGGCATCATCCAGCGCGTCCTCCAGAACCTGCTCCGCGAGGGCATCGCGATCCTCAACCTGCCCGTCATTCTCGAGGGCATCGCCGACTTCGCGTCGCTCTCGAAGAATCCCGACGACCTGAGCGAGCTCGTGCGCCGCCGCCTCGGCCTCTACTTCGTGCCCGAGTTGGAAACCCGGCCCGGCGCGCTGCGCGCCATCACGTTCGACCCACGCCTCGAGCAGGTCCTCGGCACCAAGGTCCACCGCTCCCCGACGGATGTCGGCCTCTCGCTCGATCCCGCCACCGGTCGGCACCTGATCGAAAATTTGAACCGCCACATCGCGCAACTCACCGCGGCCGGGTCGCCCGCCGTGCTGATCGTCTCCACCGAAAACCGTCTGCCCGTGAAGCGCTTCCTGGAGCCGTCCTTCCCGCGCCTCACCGTCCTCGCCTATCAGGAGCTCCCATCCTCCACCGAGATCGAGAACGCCGGCATCATCCCCGTCCCCGCGCACCTGGCCCAGCCCCTGAAGCAAGCCGCCTGACGCCATCCATGATTTACGATTTGCGATTCACGATTGTTCGGGCCGCCGGCCGTCCGGTCGCGCGAAGGTCGCGCGCGGCCGTTCGAGCCGGAGCCATCGCGCGTTCCCGTCGTGAAGCCGCGGATCGGGAAATCACAGATCATAAGCCGTAATTCATAAATTCCCATGCCCTCCACCTGCCTGAAGTTTACCGTGAACAACGCCCATGAGGCCGCCGCCGTCATTCGCGAGCGCCTCGGCGAGCACGCGCGCGTCCTCTCGGTCCGCCAGATCGAGCCCACCGGTCTGCGCGGTCTGTGGGGTTCGCCGAAACTGGAGGTCATCGCCGCGGTGGACACCCCGGCTCCCGGCCAAGGGGTAGGGGCCGAGCTGGCCCAGTCCTCCGGGAATGTCACGGCAAGGACCGATCACGCCCGGCCCCTGCAGCTGACCAGCGACGAAGCCGCTTCACCCCTCGCCGCCGTCGCGAGCGCCCCGACCGTCCTGAACAGCATCGGCGCGCCCTTCCGCACGCGTCGCGATGTCAACTCGCTGCCGGAGCGCCCGGCGCTGATTCCCTTGCTCCGCCGCTCGGGTTTTTCCGAGGCCATCCTCGACCGCCTTACCAACTCGCCCGCGTGGCCCGCGGTCCTCGACCTGCCGCTGCATCGCGGTCTCGTTGAAACCGGGCGCCTCCTGCGTGCGATCGCCGGCGCCCGTCCTCCCGCCGCGCCGCTGACCCGCGCCGCCTTCTTCGGTCCCGCCGGCACCGGCCGCACCACCGCGCTCTGCAAATGGCTCGCCGCCGAGGTCTCGCGCCGCGCCCGCACCGGTCACGTGGTCACGGCGGAATTCGACCAACCCGTCTCGCGCGGGGCGCTGCCCGTCTTCTGCGAGGCCCTCGGCGTGCCGCTGGCCCACTTCCCGGCCTCGACCCGCGCGGCGACGCCCGGCGGCTTCGTCTATTTCGACCTGCCGGCGCTGTCGCTCCGCGATCCCGCGGCGAATGTCCCGCTGGCGGATTTTCTCAATCGCGAACAGATCGCCGAGCGCGTGCTGGTGCTCAATGCCGCCTACGGCCACGCCGCGCTCCGCGCCGGCTACGCGCGCGGTCGCGAGCTCGGCGCCACGCACGTCGTCTTCACCCACCTCGACGAACTCGCGCAATGGGGCAGCCTCTGGGACTACCTCATCGACGGCGGACTGGAGCCGCTTTTCCTCTCCACCGGCCCGTCACTCACGGGCGAGGGCGAGGACGATGTCTTCGACGCGCTGACCCGCCGCACGCTGCCGGTTGTGCCCGGAGCGGCGGATGATGACGAGACCACGGAGGATGCCGCATGAAATTCGTTTTTCTCAGCGGCGGCCTGCTCGGCTTCGTGCTCGGCCTCGTCACCAGCTGGCTCCTCGACCACGCGCCCGATCGCGTCTTCCTCGACGCGGCGGTCGGCTGCCTCGTGGGCGCCGTGCTCTTCCGCTGGTTCTGGACCGTCGTGCTCGCGGGGCTCCGCGACACCGTCCTTGCCCGTTATCACGCCACGCTTTCCACGCCCTCGCCGGCCCCGGCCGCCGCCCCGGCCAAGTCCAAGTAAACCTGTCCCGTCAACCCACACCTGAATTATGAAAACCGCAGCTGTCCTCAAAACCCCCGACTGCGGCACGGATGCCAACAAGCCCGCGACCGCCGCCTGGCGCGTCTACCAGGGCGTCACCTCCTCCGGCGCAATCGATGAAAAGGATTTGATCGTGCGCTTCCTCCCGCTGGTCCGGAATGTCGTGGACCGCATCAAGCTCACGCTGCCGCCGCACATCGATGCCGACGACCTCTACAGCGTCGGCGTCACCGGCCTCATCGCCGCGGTTCGCAAATACAATCCCGAACAGGGCAACACCTTTGCCGGCTACGCCGCCACGCGCATCCGCGGGGCCGTGCTCGACGAGCTGCGCCGCCTCGATTGGTGCCCGCGCCGCGCCCGCGCCCGCGCCCGCAAGCTCAAGGAATCGATCAACGATCTCGAACAACGTCTGGGCCGCACCGCCACCGAGGACGAGATCTGCGAGGAGATGGGCGTCAGCCAGGCCGAATACCGCAAGTGGCTCGATGAGTCGCGCCCGCTCACCTTTGTCGCCCTCGATTCCCACGCCGCGGGCGAGGAATCCGAAGGCGCTTCGCTGCACGAGTTTCTGAAGGACGAGAACGATGTCACGGGCCGGGAGAACCTCGAGAAGGAGGAATTGTTAAAACTTCTCACTCAAAGGATGGCCGATCTGCCCGATATACCGCGGAAAATACTCGCGATGTACTACTTTGAAAACATGCGCCTCGCCGAAATCGCGGCGGTCTTCGGCCTCACCGAGTCGCGCATCTGCCAGATTCATTCCCAAACGATCCTCGGCCTGCGGTCCTTCCTCGGCCGGGCGCGGAATAAGTAAGAAAGGCCGAATAACTGAGGACTGAAAAGCTGAACCAAGACATCACAGCGTCCAGCCGCATGATCCGGATACACGCGATCATGCGTTCGCCTTTTCTCCCCGGCATGCCCTTCAGCCCTCCAGCCTTCCGGCCCTCCAGGCCTTCCCGCCCATGCTGATCATCGTCGGAGCTGTCATCGTCTTTGCCGCCACCATCGGCGGTTTCATGATGGCCGGCGGCCATCCGGGCGTGCTCATGCATTTGTCCGAATTCGTCGTGATCCTCGGCATCGCGTTCGGCGTGCTCGTGATCGCCACGCCGATGCACGTCATGAAGGAGATCGTGCACAAGACCAAGGACGCTCTCGCCGGCAAGACCCCGCAGAAGAAGGATTTCTTCGAGCTGCTCAAGCTCCTCTATGAGCTCTTCATGACCGGCCGGCGCAACGGCCTCATCGCCCTCGAGGAACATGTGATGGATCCCGGGAAGAGCCCGCTGTTTCAGAAATACCCGACGGTCCTCGGCCACCACGAGCGCCTGCATTTCCTGGTGAACGGCCTGAAGCCGGTCATCGACGGCAAGATCAAGCCCGACCAGCTCGAGGACCTCATGGCCGCCGAGCTCAAGGCCAAGGAAGTCGAGATGGACCATCCCGTCCATGCCATGCAGATGATCGGCGACTCGCTGCCCGCGATCGGGATCGTCGCCGCCGTGCTGGGCATCATCAACACCATGAGCGCCATCGCGGAGGGCCCCGAGGCGGTGGGCGAAAAGGTGGCCGCCGCGCTCACCGGCACGCTGCTCGGGATTTTCGTCGCCTACGGTTTTGTGAACCCGCTCGCCGGGCGCATCCGTTCCAACAACGCCTCCGACATGCTGTGCTTCAACTGCATCAAGCACGCCGTCGCCGGCTTCGCCAAGGGCCTTGCCCCGCTCACCGCCATCGAGGTGGCCCGCCGCTCCCTCGACGGCAACGTCCAACCCGGAGCCGACGAACTCGAGACCGCCGTGAAGGGCCTGGGCACCGGAAAGTAGAAAGTAGGAATTAAGAAGGATGAAACCCGCGCATCACATCTTTGGCGGGCCCGCGTCCCTGCGGGCCGGGGCTCGCGGCGTCCGTTTGCGGAGACGCAGCCATAGATTTCCTAACTCTTAATTCTTACTTCTTACTTTTCCCATGGCCGGACACGGTGGAGCATGGAAGGTGGCCTTCGCGGACTTCATGACCGCGCTGATGGCGCTTTTCCTGGTGCTCTGGATTTCGGCCCAGGACAAAAAAATCCTGATCGCCACCTCGAAGTATTTCCAGAGTCCGTTCAGCTCCCCGATGGATGACCACTCGGGCATCATGCCGTTCAACAAGCAAAGCGACAGCAGCAGCGCCCCCAAGGAAAACGAGGAAACCTCCGGCAAGGAAAAGCCCGCGAACAAGGACAAACAGATCGAGCTCAGCTTTCTGAACTCCGTCGCCGCCGATTTCTACCGTCTCCTCCACCTCGACCAGTCGCTCGACCAGAAGCCGATCGACATCCAGGTGACCTCCGACGGCCTTCGCCTGACGCTTTTCGATCGCGCGCGGCAGCCGATTTTCAAGGAGGATGGCGCCGAGTTCACGGAGTGGGGGATTCATCTGCTGCAATCGATGGCCTGGCTGATCGATCGCCATCATTTCCGCGTGACGATCGATGGGCATACGCGCGAGGGCCTGCAATCCCTGCGCGAGGATTACACGGCGTGGGAACTCTCCTCCGACCGGGCCAATGCCGCGCGTCGCAAGCTGGTCTATTACGCCGTCGAACCCGAACTCATCGATCGTGTCACGGGCTACGCCGACACCAAGCCCCTGCCCAACGAGGATCCCGCGGCCGAATCCAACCAGCGCATCACGCTCAGCCTGGCCCTCGGCCAGAAGGCACGGGAAAAACTGAAGACCGCCCAGCAGCCGGTCATTCCTCCCCAGCTGCCTGCCGACCCGGCGTTGAAACCGGTGGCGGCTAATACGCATTGAGAGCTGTCAGCGATCAGCGTTCAGCTTTCAGCCATCGATTCTCATCCCGAATTCCTAAATATCCTATTATCCGATCTTCCTCCTGACCGCTGATAGCTGACAGCTGATAGCTCAAAGCTGAAAGCTGATAGCTGACCGCTGATAGCTGCCCGCTGATAGCCGCCCGCTGACCACTTTTCCCCATGAAACCCTTCCTTTCCGGCAAACGCACGCACGAGACCGCGCCGCTTCGTTCGCTGCACATCCACAAGGCGCCGCCGCCCGTGCGCCACGCGAATCCCGCTCCCGAGGGCCCGAGCGTCGAGGTCGTGAAGGAAGGCGACAAGGTCGTCCGCATCCTCGTCACCTGCGCCTGCGGCGAGAAAATCGAGGTCGACTGCCTGTACCCCGCCGGCAGCGGCCGCTAAGTGCGCCGGAGATCGGGGGGCGTGCGTGACTGTTGGGCTCGCCGGGATCGAGTAGGGCGAGTCCTCTGGACGAGCCGGGCTTGGCTGCTTGGTAGGGCGCAGACTTGCTGCGCCCGGATGCACGCTGCGGGGTTCTCCGGTCTCAGAGGTACCTGAAACTTTCACGCCGAGACGCAGGGGCGCAGAGAATGATCCAAAACCGTTCTTTGCCGTGCTCGGTATCTCCGCGCCTCCGGGTGAGAGCTTCCGGTTTCGTGCATCCGGCATCCCAATTTAATATTTTAGATGCCCGATGCCCGATTATGGATTCTCTCCTCCTTCATGAGCATCCGCATCGTCCGCCTCGGCACCCCGCGTCACCCGCATGAGGGTCTCCGCCTGGGCACCGTGCGCCGCCCGCCCCGCGGCGTGCCGAAATCCGAATTCGCCCGGCAAGACTGGTACGATCTGTGGTTTCCCAACCTCGCGCCCAGCCTGGCCACGATGAAACTTGGCCTGGCCGCCGAGTCCCCGTCGCAATGGGCCGCCTTCACGCGCAAGTACCAGGCCGAGATGGCCACGCCCGCCGCCAAGCATGACATCGAGTTGCTGGCCGCCTTGTCCCACACCACCAATCTCGCGGTCGGCTGTTACTGTGAGGACGAGTCCCGCTGTCACCGCTCGATCCTGAAACGCCTCCTGGCCGACGCCGGCGCCCAGATCGCAGAATAGGGAATGGCGGATGGCAGGAGGCGAACTTGCAGCGCAATGCTCGGGAGATCGCGGGTGGGCCTTCCTCGAATTCCGTCGTAACGGCGCACATTTCATCCGGAATTGGAATCGGCCCACCCGCCACCGTATCCAGTGACGCGGGAGCAACCGCTGGCGGTTACATACTCAGAGGAGATGAACGGTGGAGAGTAAGGAAATACACCCGCAGCGTCATCCTGAGCAGAGCGAAGGATCCAAGGGTAAGGACGGACGTACGCTGACCGCTTGGATCCTTCGCTTCACTCAGGATGACGTGAGCGGTGATTGGAGGTAGTCCCCATGCGAGGAGGGTTCACAGGCTGAAAACTTCTCCCTTCTTCAGCCCGCAGGACAGGGACCCGAGTGGAAAGGACAGGGGTTCGGCGACCGGGTGAGTCCTCCGCCGCGCGTTTCGCAGGTAGGGGCGCCCGTCTGGTTGCGCCAAGGAGCAACGCCGGCAGAAGGGCGCAGCAAGTCTGCACCCCTACGCACCAGCGCGCAGTTGTGCGGGGAGCCGCCTCGCTTAGGCAAGATTTGCCGCCCGGTCTCGTCGGTGCCGGCGTGGCGTGGCAGAGGCCGATTTAGATATTTTTAAGTCGTTAATAAAGAAAGGATAGGGGGCTATGAAATTCCTTTGGCATCCGCATTGCTAAAAGCGGTTCCCATGAACATCGGGCTATACCAGAGCGCCGCCTCCCTCGCTGCCCTTGAGCGCTGGCAGGACAATGTTTCCCAAAACATCACCTCGGCCCAGACGTCCGGTTACCGCAAGCGCACCATTTCCTTCAGCACTGAGACCGCCGGTGAGATTCATCCCGATTCCAAGAGCAAGGCCGGCATCGACGCCGGTGTGCCCGCGATTTTCCCGAAAACTTCCTCGGGCATCAATTTCCTTTCCGGTGAAACGATGCCCACCCGCCGCGAACTCGACGTTGCCATTCAGGGCGACGGCTTCTTCGAGGCCCAGATGCCGGATGGCGAAAAGGTCTATACCCGCAGCGGCGAGTTCCGCCTGCGCCCCGACCGCACCCTCGTCACTTCCGCCGGCCTTGAGGTGCTGAACACGAACGGCGATCCCTTCGTCCTCCTGCCGGGGGCCGGCGCCATCACGGTCAACCAGGACGGCACCATCTTCCAAGGCAACACGGCGCTCGGCAAATTCTCCATCCAGCGCTTCGGCAACACCGCCGCGCTGATTCCCAGCTCCGGCGGCATGTTCCGCGCGGGTCCCGGGGCCGACATGAGCGAGGTCGAGGAACCCGATCTCATGCAGGGCTACCTCGAACAGAGCAATGTCCAGCCGCTCCGCGAGATGGTCGATCTGGTCCTCATCTCCCGCGCCTACGAGGCCAACCAGAAAATGATCACCGCCATCGACGAGCAGATGGGCAAGGCCCTCGAGGCCCTCGGTTGATCACGCCCCACGCCGGATACCCATGACTTCCCCATACAGACAACCGCAATCACGACTGCATGGCCGCGCCCGGTATGGGGCCGGGCCGGCCCCAGTCGTGGCGGCAGCCGCCACCAGCATGGAGCCAAGCGCCGTGAGCAAAGTTCAATCCGCTCAGGCCCTTTGCCCTTCGCCCTTATCGCTTAGCCCCCTGTTCCCATGAACCTCTCGCTCTACTCCGCGGCCACGGGCATGGAGGCCCAGCAGCTCAACCTCAACACGATCGCCAACAACCTGGCGAACGTGAACACCCCCGGCTTCAAGCGCAGCAAGATCGAGTTTCAGGATCTCCTCTACCAAAAGCCCCGCGCTTCCGGCTCCGACTCCGGCGGCGGCAACATCGTTCCCACTGGCATCGAGGTCGGCAACGGCGCGCGCGTCGCCGCCACCTCGAAGGTCTTCACGCAGGGCCAGCTCACGAACACCGGCGAGAACCTCGATGTCGCGCTCCAGGGGGACGGCTTCTTCGAGGTCCAGCGCCCGGACGGCACGCTCGCCTACACCCGCGACGGCTCCTTCAAGCTCAACGCCCAGGGCCAGGTCGTGACCATCGACGGCCTGCCGGTCCTCAGCGGCTTCCAGCCCATCCCACCCGGCACTTCGTCCGTCGCCATTTCCGAGGACGGCAACGTCACCATCCAGTCCGCCAGCGGCAACACCACCTTCCGTCTCACGCTGACCCGCTTCTCAAATCCCGCCGGCCTCCGCTCGCTCGGCGGCAACATGTACGAGGAAACCGCCGCCTCCGGCACCCCCGAGACCGGCAGCCCGGGCGAGGGCGGCTTCGCCCGCACCATCCAGGGCTACATCGAGGCCTCCAACGTCAACATCGTGGAGGAAATGGTGAACCTCATCGTCGCCCAGCGCGCCTACGAGGTGAACTCCAAGTCCATCCAGGCCTCCGACGAAATGCTCCAGAACGTCGCCAACCTGAAGCGCTGACCCGCGAAGGACTGAATAACTGAAAGACTGAACGGCTCAACAAACATGACCGCACGGACGCATCCCTTCTCGAATCTCCGCCGCATCTCCGGCTGGCTGGCCCGTTTCAGCGCCTCACCCCTTCGGTTCTTCAGTCTTTTCGCCGTTCTCTTCCTGGGCCTTTCCCTCCGCGCGGCGGAGGAAGCGCCCATGTCCCCCCTCGCGCAGGAAGCCTTCGTCTCGGCGCTGACGCGTGAACTCGCCTCACACTTCAATCTCGAGGGTGATCTCCAACTCGAGCTGCTCCGGGCCTGGAGCCCGCCCCATAAACTCGCCCGCGACTGGCAGGTCGTGATCACCGAGTATCCGTCCGTCGCCACCGCGGCCATGCTCCTGCGCTGCCGCATCCTTGCCGACGGCGAGCCATCCGGCGATCTCACGATCACTCTCCGCGCTTCCCTCTGGCGCGATGCCTGGGCCGCCCGCCAGCCGGTCTCGCATAATGCGGTCTTCGACCCCGCCCTGCTCGAAATCCGCCGCACCGATCTCTTTCGCGAGCGCGACGCGCTGCCCGCCGCCGTCGGCGATTCCTCCTACATTTTCTCCCGCGCCGTCCACGCCGGCCGCATCGTCACTTGGCGCGACATCACCCGCCGCCCGCTCGTCAAGAAGGGCGACATGGTCGAAGTCAGCGCCGCCGAGGGCAACCTGACCATTTCCATGAAGGCCATGGCCCTCCAGAGCGGCGCCCAGGGCGAGGCCGTCACGCTGCGCAATCTCGAATCCCGCAAGGATTTCACCGCGTTCGTCATCGATGAAAACCGTGTTCAAGTCCGCTTCTAAGCCTGAGGTAGGGCGCGGGCTCCGTCCGCGCCTACTGCTCGCCGCGCTTTCCCTGTGGGCCAGCGAGCTCGCGCGCGCACTTTCACCCTCGAATTTCTTGGTAGGGGCGCACCTTGGTGCGCCATCGCAGGGCGGACCAAGGTCCGCCCCTGGCTGGGTCATCGCCGCTCTCGTCGCCTTGTCCGCCGCGGCCGCCGCCTCCGCCTCCTCCCTCTGGCCGGCCGAGGCCACGCGCGGCATGCTCGCCGATCGCCGCGCCTCCCGCGTGGGCGACATCCTTACCGTGGTCGTTTCCGAGATCGCCACCGCCTCGAGCAACCAATCCAAGTCCGCCAACCGGGACTCGAGCTTGGAGGACGCCATCAGCCAGTTCGTCTTCAGCCCCGCTTCGTCCAATCTGCTCACGCACAACGGTGCGCTCCCGGCGAGCAGCGCCACCGGCAAGTCCACGTACTCGGGTGGCGGCCAGGTCAACAATTCCCAAACCCTCATCGCCCGCGCCGCGGTGCTCGTCACCGACGTCCTGCCCAACGGCAACCTCGTCATCGCCGGCGCCCGCCAGGTGAGCTTCTCCGGCGAAACGCAGCACGTCGTCCTCCACGGCCTCGTCCGCGCCGACGACATCTCCGCCACCAACACCGTTCTCTCGAGCAATGTCGCCGACGCGCGCGTCGAGTTCCTCAGCGAGGGCAACCTGACCGACGCCCAGAAGCGCGGCTGGCTTTCGAAAGTCTACGAGAAACTCCGCCCGTTCTAGGAGAAACCTGAGACCTGAAACCTGAGACCTGAAAACGTTCGCACGGATGCACCTTTCCTCCTTCGCCCTTCACCATTCGCCCTTCGCGGTCCTTCGAATCGCTCTCTCCGCGTTCGTGACCATTGCGGCGCTCGCGGGCCCGCAGGTATCCGCCTCGCGCGTCAAGGACCTCACCCTGATCGAAGGCGGTCGCGACAATCAGCTGGTCGGTTACGGTCTCGTCGTCGGTCTCGCCGGCGATGGCGACAGCAACGCCGCCTCAACGCTCCGCGCCGTTTCCAATATCCTTTCCCGCCACGGCCTCACGGTTGATTCCACCGAGATCAAGGCCAAGAACGTCGCCGCCGTCATGCTCACGGCCGACATCGCGGCCTTCCTCAAGCCCGGCGCGCGCATCGATGTCACCGTCGCCGCGATGGGCGACGCCAAGTCTCTCCAGGGCGGCGTGCTCCTGCAGACCCCGCTGATGGGCGGCGATGGCCGCGTGTATGCCGTGGCGCAGGGCCCCGTCGCCATCGGCGGTTTCGTCGGCGGCACCGGCGGCGCCGGCGGCGCGACGGTCCAGAAGAACCACCCGACGGTCGGCAGCATCAGCAACGGCGCCATCGTCGAGCGCGAGATCGCCGCCGAGTTTGTGCGCGACAACACCCTTCGCCTCCTGCTCCACAATCCCGATTTCACCTCCGCCGCCCGCATGGCCGACGCCATCAACGAGCGCTACCCGGAGTCCGCGCATGCCATCGACGCTGCCACGGTGAAGGTCGCGCTCCCCGCCGAGTATGCCGGTCGCGATGTCGCCTTCCTCGCCGACCTCGGCACGGTCGAGGTCCAGCCCGACACCCTGGCGCGCATCGTGATCAACGAGCGCACCGGCACCATCGTCGCCACCTCCACCGTGCGCCTTTCCCAGGTCGCGATCGCGCACGGCTCCCTCACGATCACCGTCACCTCCAACGTCGGCGTCAGCCAGCCCAACGCCTTCAATAATTCCGGCCAGACCGTCGCCGTCCCAAGCACGCAGACGGCCGTCAGCGAGGGCAAGGGCGGCTTCACCGTCCTCAACGAGTCTCCCAGCATCGAACGCCTGGCCTCTGCCCTCAACTCCCTCGGCGTTTCGACCCGCGACATGATGGCGATCTTTCAATCCCTCAAGCGCTCCGGCGCCCTCCAAGCGGAGCTGGTGATCAATTAAACCAAGTAAGAAGTAAGATTTAAGAATTAAGAAGTGCCGACCCCCGAACCCAATCCCTCTCCGATTTCCTAATTCTTCCTTCTTAATTTCCGCCCCCATGCCCGTCGCCCCCATCAGCCAGCACACCGCCTCCGCCGCCGCCCTCGCGGGCAGCGGCAAGCCGCAGGCGCTGCGCAATCTGCCCCAGGCCGAGCAGGTCAAGGCGGCGGCGGGCCAGTTCGAGGCGATCATCCTCCGCCAACTTCTCACCGAGAGCGTCGGTAAGATCATGGGCCAGGGCCCCTCTGCCAATACCTACGGCTTCATGCTCACCGACGTCCTCGCGAACAAACTCAGCGAGGGTGGGGGACTCGGCCTCTCCGGCATGCTTGCCCAGCAACTCACCCCGCGCGCCTCGCTCGCCAGTCTCGACGAGCCCGCCGCTCCCGAAGAAATCAAATGAACGCCTCCGCTGCACCCGCTTTTTGTAGGAGCCTGCTTGCAGGCGATTCCTCACGCGCGCTGTTGGCGGGCGTCTCCCTTCGCCTGCAAGCAGGCTCCTACAGCCAAACCGTCGCGCGGGAGGAAACGACATGAACGAACCCTGGACCATCATCGCGGACTCCCTCCGCACCGAGATCGCCGGCTTCGGCGGCCTGCTGAACCTTTTCGAACAACAGCAACAAAGCCTGTTCGCCCGCGATACCGAGGCGGTCCTTCGTCTTAGCGGCGAGATCGAGGGCCACACGCGCCTGATGTCCGAACACCGCCAGGCCCGCGAGCAGGTCGTCGCGCAGTTCGCGCTCGCGCACAGCCAGCCCGCCCGGTCCACGCTGCGCTCCCTCCTGCCTTTCATCGCCGCCGAGGCGCGCCCCCTGATCGAGGCGCTCATTGCCGAGGTGAATGTCCTGATCCACCGCGTCCGCCGTCTTACCCGGCAAAATCACCTGCTGCTCGCCCGCACGGTTGAGGCCCAGCAGGAACTGATGCGCACGCTCCGCCCCGACGCCTTCCAGCAAACTTACTCCGCCGGCGGCCGGAAAACCCTCATCGCCAACGTCCGCCCCGCCGGCGCATTACAAGCCGCGGGTTGATGCCCGCACTAGGCAATAAGCGATAAGCTCTAAGCTCTAAGCGATAAACTCTAAGTTCCGAACTACTTTCCAATCACCGACCACGCCACATCAGCTCACAGCTTATAGCTTAAAAGCTTACCGCTTCCAAACATGTCCGGCCTCTTCTCCACTCTCAATTCCAGCTCGATGGCGCTCGATGCGCACAGCCGGGCCATTGAGACGACCGGCCGCAACCTGGCCAACGTCAACAACCCGAACTACGCGCGCCAGCGCGTGGTGTACGGTGACCGCGGCACCGTCGAGACGCCGGACGGCGTGCAGAGCCTCGGCCTGGAGGTCATCGCCGTCCGCCAGCTGCGCGATGTCCTGCTCGACCGCCAGCTCATCCGCGAGATCGGACTCACGGGTTCGCTCGAGGCCGAACAGCAGGCCCTCCAGCGGGCGCAGGCCGGCCTCGGCCAGAACATCGACGGCAGTTCCGCCCTCACGGGCAAGGCCACCGGCGGTCTCGCCGCCGCGCTCGATAACTTCTTCAACGCCTTCCAGAGCCTCGCCTCGCGCCCGACCGACATGGGCACGCGGCAGACGCTCCTGCAACAGGCGGCCATACTCACCGATTCCATCTCCGAGGCCGACACGCGCCTGACCCAGGTGCAAAGCGACATCGACGCCGGCATCGCCGCCGGTGTCTCCGAGGTCAACCAGCTCCTGGATACCCTCGCCGGCCTCAACGCCCAGATCGCCCGCTTCGAGGTCGGCAAGCCCGGCGTCGCCGTCGACCTGCGCGACCAGCGCCAGGCCCGGCTCGAGGAGCTCGCCAAGATCATTCCCGTCGAGGTCCGCGACATGGGCGACGGACAGGTGCGGCTCGTGGTCAAGGATGCCGGCAACAGCGACATCGTTCTGCTCGATGGCCCGAACACGACCGGCGCCATCGCCTTCAACGGCACCGCCGTCACGGGCGGTTCACCCGCCACCGCCATTGCGCTCGGCTCGGGGGCCATCCAAGGCGCGCTTTCGGCCCGCGATGGTGCGGTGCAAAACCTGCGCGACAATCTGGACCATCTCGCCGCCCAGCTAGTCACTTCCGTCAACGCCGCCTACAATCCTTCCGCCACCGCCGGCGCCGACTTCTTTGATCCCGCGGGCACGACCGCCGCCACCCTTGCCATTCGCTCCGGCCTCAGCGCCGCCGGTCTGGTCACGGGCACCGGCGCCGCGGGCGACAACTCCCGCGCCATCGCCGTCGCGGCGGTCGGGACGCAGAGTTTCTCCACCGGCTCCGGCGACCAGATCGACGGCACCCTGGGCCAGTTCTACTCCCGTTCCGTCAGCGATCTCGGTCAGGCCCTCGCCACCGCGAGCGCGCGTGCCGCGGACCAGGACAAGATCCAGCAGCTCGTCCGCAACCAGCGTGACACCGTGAGCGGCGTCTCCCTCGACGAGGAAATGGCCGACCTCGTCCGCTTCCAGCGCGCCTTCCAGGCCTCCTCCCGCGTGTTCTCCGTCGTCGACGAGCTCCTCAACACGATCGTCAACGGCTTGGGCCGCTAAAGCTATCAGCTCTCAGCCATCAGCTTTCAGCCAATCCCATGAACCCAATTTCTTACCTGCCTTTCCTGACCTCCTCTCTGCCCGCCAGCTTAAAGCTTACCGCTTAAAGCTTACCGCTTCCAAACCCCCATGCGCATCGCCTCCAACACCGTTCAGGACAATATCGTCCGCCAGATCCAGTCGCTCGGCGTGCAGACGGCGAGGCTGCAGAACCAGGTGGCCTCGGGCCAGCGCATCACGCAGGCCGACGATGATCCGGCCGCCGCCGGCCGCGTCCTCAATCAGCAGAGCGAGCTCCGTCGCGTGGATCAGTTTGACCGCAACGCCGGACGTGCGCTCGAGATCAGTCAGGCCACCTTCGCCGGGCTGAGCGACGTGAAGGAAATTTCCACCCGCGCGGGTGAACTTGCCACGCTCGGTCGTTCGACCGCCGGCCCGGAGTCGCTCCGTGCCTACGCCGCCGAGGTCAACCAGCTGATCGAGCAACTTCTCCAAGTCGGCAACACCCGCCTCGGATCCGATTACCTTTTCGCCGGCACCGCCGTCGACGCCCCGCCGTTCTCCGTCACGCGCGATGCCGACGGGAACGTCACGGCTGCCGCCTACGACGGCGACCTCAACCAGTCGTCCATTCCGCTTTCCGAGGTCGCCAGCGTTTCCCCCTTCTCCAGCGGGGCGACCAACGAATCTGTCCGCGATCTCCTGAACCAGCTGGCCGGCCTCCGCGATGCGTTCAACGCGAACGACAGCGCCGGCATTGCCGCCGCCCAGAGCGCGATCATCGAGGGCGAGGACGCGCTCGTTTCCGCGATGGCCAACACCGGCGCCGTGCAAATGCGCATCGAGGTCAACCGCGCGCAACAACAGGCCCGCGGCGACAGCCTCGTGAGCCTCGTCACCGCCGAGACCGGCGCCGATCTTCCCGACACGATCGTACGCCTCAACCAGTCCCAACTGGCCTACCAGGCCGCGCTGCAATCCGCCGCCAGCATCATGAAGATCTCCCTCCTGGATTACATCCGCTGAGGAGCTCCGCTCCTCCCATCGTTCTCTTTCTCCTCTGTCTTAAAGCTTTTCGCGCCTCGGACCCGGCCAACCCAGCAACCAACCAAACCCCCGAGAGAACGAGAAAGATTAAGAGAAAGAGAACGATTCCGGCCCTCGACCTTTACCCCTCGCACCCTCACCTCCTCAGACCCTCCGATCCCTGCCTTATGAAAGTCCTCACCGAACAGCCCTTCGTTCCTGAAACCACTCCGCCGCCCGCGGCCAACAGCTTCGAGCTGCCGCAGGGCCTGATCGGCTTCAAGGAGTACACCCGCGCGGAAATTCTCTACGTGCCGGATCACCTGCCGTTCCTCTGGCTGAAGCTGCACCGGGCCACGGGCACGGATGCGGTGCATTTCATCGTGATCGAGCCGGGCGGTCTCGTTCCCGGTTACGTGCCCGAGCTTTTCGACGCCGACGCCGAGGCGCTCGGTCTCCGCGATCCCGCCGAGGCCATGCTCCTGAACATCGTGACGCTCAAGAACCAGAACCCGCTCGACGCCGTCGTGAACCTCGTCGGTCCGATCGTGATGAACCGCCGCACCCGCGTCGCCCGCCAGTTGGTCATCTCGAACTACTCGCAGTACAGCGCGCACTGGCCCCTGGTCGACAGCGCCACCACCCGCGCCAGCGCCTGAGCCGCTCCGCCCACACCCGGACGACTCTCAACTACATCTAACAATCAACGACCAGTTTCCGGTCCGGACTCTAGACCCAGATCCTAGATCCCAACCTCCCAGACCTGGTTTCTCCCCATGCTAGTCCTTTCCCGCAAAGCCAACGAAGCGATCGTCATCGGCGACGGCATCGAAATCCGCATCAACCGCATCGAGGGCGATGTGGTCAAGATCGGCATCATTGCCCCGCGCGACGTGCCCATCTTCCGCAAGGAAGTCCACAGCGCCATCGTGGCGAGCAACCAGGCCGCCGCCCTGCCGCACTCCGCGCAGACGCTGCCGAACCTCCCCAAAATTTCCCGGACCAAGGATTCAGGACCGGTCTCACCCCCCATGGATGGCGTCAAACCTGCCAGTCGCCGCAACGGCGCGGCGGCATAAAACCACAGAACCCACGCCATCACCATGAGCGTCATCAACACAAACATCCAGGCCATCGCGGCCGCCCGTAACCTCAATGCCTCCCAGGAAATGCTCGGCCGCTCGCTGTCGCGCCTTTCCTCCGGCTCCAAGATCGTCAACCCCTCCGACGACGCCGCCGGCCTCGCCGTGTCCGAAAAACTGGACGCCCAGGGCCGCCGCGTGAAGGCCGCCATCACCAACGTCCAGAACGCCGTCTCGTACGTCCAGACCGCCGACGGCTTCATGTCCGGCATGACCAAGATCCTCTCGCGCATGAGCGAACTCGCGATCCTGGCCAAGGACGTGACGAAGAACCCGACCGACATCGACCTCTACTCGCAGGAGTTCACCGCCCTGCAGGACCAGCTCCGCGCCACCATCGGCGGCTCGTCCTCCGACATCGGCGGCACCGCCGACGTCGACGCCCCGCTCGGCGCCTTCAACGGCATCGCGCTGTTCGGCTCCAGCAGCGGCGGCCTGACGGTCACCATCGGCCAGGCCGTCGGCCAGGAGATGACCATCGGAGACTCCAACCTGCGGACCGGCGACATGCTCGACATCATCGACCAGGACAGTTCCGGCGCCTACTCGCTGGGTCTGGCCGATGCCGACGCCATCGAGGCGATCACGAATGCCATCCAGCACGTCGCCACCGAGCGCGCCTCGCTTGGCGCCTCGCAATCCCGCCTCGAGCTCGCCGCCACGACCCTGCAGGTGGAATTCGAAAACCTCAGCTCCGCCATCTCGCGCATCCGCGACGTGGACGTCGCCGAGGAATCGACCCAGTTCGCCAAGTACAACATCCTGGTGCAGTCCGGCACCGCGATGCTCTCGCAAGCCAACCAGACCCCGAAGTCCGTCCTCCAACTCCTCCAAAGCTGACCGACTTGATCCGGTTGTAGAGTGAGATCGCCGACGTGGGCGGGGCAAGGATCCTGAGGGACACCGCCTCCTTCCGCCGGCTTTGGTACCCGGTGGGGCGTTCACTTCTAAACAGGTGGTCGCCCCGCCTTCATTCTGGGTGCGACGCAACAGCGAGTCTCCACTCCAGCGGTCGGTTCATCGGCGAGTCCCGACCTACGCCTGCGGTCGACACCCGTCGACGGCTGGTGCGCATCCTCCCAGGCGCGCACCCGGCCCGCCTCGCATCAGGCTCGGCCCTCCCTTATTTTAATCGAAAGACTCCCCTGTATTCAGGGCGGATCGTCGACCTGAATTCAGGTGCTTCCCGAACCTCACCGGGACCTAGCGGAGGCTCGAGCCGTTCTCTTATTCTTAATCTTGCTCGCTCCCTCGGAATTGGTGGTCGGCATGGGTGGATGCAGGGAAGGTGGCCTGACCATGCCCTTCCTCCCTCCGGACCCCGCGGACGGGGCCCAAGCACATTCCACACCCCGCCATGACCGCACGGATCCGCCGCTCACGCTCGCGCCTGCCACCCGTCCTCTCCCGCGAGCCGCGCGCCGTGACACCGCGTCATGACTGATCCAAAGGGGACCTCACCCCGATCCCCGGCTTGTTCATGACGTGGAGATAAATTTGGGTCGTTCTGATATCCGCGTGTCCCAAGAGTTCCTGGACGGTTCGTATGTCGGCCCCGCCCTCGAGCAGGTGGGTCGCGAAGCAGTGCCTGAACGTATGAGGCGTGACGCGCTTGTTGAGGCCCGCCTTGGCCGCCGCCAGCTTCACGTGGCGCTGGACCGCGGTGTCGCTCACATGATGTCGTCGCACCAGGCCTGAAACCGGATCGCGGCTCAATTCCTTCGCGGGAAACAGCCATTGCCATTCCCAGCGGGTTCCCGCCTTCGGGTATTTTTTGGCCAGGCCTTCCGGCAGCCAGACCCCGGGGACGTTGGCGGCGCGATCCTCGTTCCATTGCTCACGCAGCCTTTCCAGGCGGTCCTGGAGCCTCGGCACCAGTCTCGCGGGCAGCACCGTCACGCGGTCCTTGTCACCTTTCCCCCCGAGCACCTGAAGCCGCAGGCGCGCGAGATCGAGGTGGTGCACCCGCAGGCGAAGCAGTTCCATGAGCCTTAGACCCGAGCCGTACGCCAATTCGATCATCAGCAGGGGCGTGCCCTCGAGTTGGGCGAGCAAGGCCTTGCATTCCCCCTGGCTCAGGATCGCGGGCATGCGGCGTCGCGCGGCCCCGTGGACGAAATTCATTTCGCCGAGATCGCGATGGAGTGCCTCCTGCATCAGGAAAACGAGGGCGTTCAACGCCTGTTTCTGCGCGGACTGGCTGGCCCTGCCCTCGACCGCCATGGCGCTGAGAAACGCCGCCACTTCCTCGCCCGACGCCGCATAGGGTGATCGCGGAGCGATGAACCGGGCGAAGCGCACCGCCCATTCGCGATAGGTCTGCTCGGTGCGCCAGAGCATGCCTTTTTCCCGGAGGGCACGGATGAGGTCTCGCTCCCACGGCTCGGAACCGAGATCACTGGCAGCCGGGGGCGGCTCCATCGGGCGAGTCGTGACCCTCAATGGCGGAGACGAGGGCAGAGCCGCGTCAGCGCGATCAGCCCCGCGGGGAGAAGTCGGGTGGGGCGGGGCATGCTTCGCTGGCATCGGCCTCGGATCGTCGGACCGGCGGAAGCGCGAGTGTTCCACGGCCGCCCCGCCCGCCCTTCCTTCACGGTAGAACCATCGGAGCGCCTCGCGGGACGGACCGGTTGACTGAGTTTCTCGCCAGGTCAGGTACCGCTTCATCACTTCCACGGTGGCGGCCGCGTGGATCGACTTGCAGTGCCGGAGGAAGGTCAGGATTTCCCGCTGGTAGGCTGCCTTCGTCGAAGCCGGCATCGAGGCGTGCGCCAAAACGGTCTTCCAATGGGGAAATGAAATCGGGCCATGCTGCATTGCAGAAGTGGCCCGTGTAAAAAGTGAGGCTTTTGCACGGACGCGACGCAATGCCCAAATCACGGAAACCCGGCGTCCGACCTTGAGCCCCAACTACTTTTCTGATCCCGTCCCGTTACGCCCCTCGTAAAAAGTGAAGCATTTTCACGATCCTGAATAACACTGTTCGGCAAAATGAGAGCGACGTGGATCACAAGTGCAGTAGCAGGCGCTATCTTTGGGACCGTTATTCATCTTTCGGAACGAGGCGGCGAGCAGGTTAGCACGGCTATCATTCTTCCGCTCTTTTTCGTTTTGGCCGTGATCGGAGTTATCGGTATTACGCAGGTTCAGGAGATTCGAGCGGAGCGGAAGAAAAGAGGGCTCGGCTTCTTTGGCTTCATGGCTGAACCCGGTGACTTCTCGCGTTTCTACTTTCCTGGATGGGGGAGGATCTTTGTCTGGTTCATCACTGTTGTTGGGACAATCCTCTGCATAAGAGCGTGGCTGCCATGAGCAAAAGGCCGAACCAGGCGCTACAGCCAACACGTATGCTTGTCACGTTCCGTGCTTGCGCACGGCCCGCGCCAAGCACACGTGTGGCTGATCTTTGACGTTCGGCAGAAGATGACCGCAGCGACCGCAGAATACCCCTCGTGGAAATCGGCCGTAATTGCCGGCGCGATTTCAGTAGGACTTGTCGTCGCAGCGATTTTCCCGGCAGGTCTTTTGATGGCCCCGCTTTCTCTCATCGCCTCGCTCACGAGTGTTTTCTACGCGGTTCGGTCGTTCGTGCGGAAAGAAGAAAAGAAGCGTCTCGCCCTTGCAGGGATTCTTCTCTCACTCGTTTCACCCGCTGCCGCCATATTCTTGGCGTGCACCCCTAGTTCATCGTGAAGAAAGAGCCGAACCAGTCGTCACAGCCAACGTCCCTGACGGGACGTGGCTGAGCTCAAACGTTCGGCAAAGAAAAAGATGGCATCGACGATACCAGATTTCGCCCTGCTGAGCTGGGATCGCAGAGTGTTGCTCGCCGATGAGCCCTTTCTGAAGGCTTGGGGATTCAGGCACTGCGATTGTGGGCCGGACGGATTCTCCATGAAAGAGCCGATTGGATTGCCCCGACCCGTTTTGCAGTGGGTCCTGCGGTGGGATGGAACCCTGATCAAGGTGCAGGAGCTGAAGCGTGAGCCTCGTACTCCACGTTTCATCAAACCCATCGTGAACTTCACCCGGATATTTTACTGCACCAAGGAATCGCACCCGATTTCATTGTCCGACTTGGCTCAACTTTGCGCTCGCTCATCAGCGGGATTGAAGAAGCCGCTTGCGCGCGCCCTTGAGAAGCACGGGGCGGAGAAGAAGATAGATCGCCAGATCTTGTGGGACGAATTGATCGGACAGATCGTTACTTACGAGGAAGCATGAAAAGCAGCCGAACCAGCCACTACAGCCAACTCCGGGGAGCTGACGCTCCCCTGCGTGGCTGACCTGAAACGATGGGCAAAATACCATGAGCGAGTGGTTCTTCTTCATGACTGCTGCCGAGCGGAAGGATGCACTCGTTCGGCTGCTTGAAGAAAATAGCGCTGCGCTAGTCAGCGGACGCCTTCACACCTCCAGAGAGGTGCCTCGTTTCGTCGGCTTGTTGCCGGACGACGATATTGATGACCTATTCCCGAATGGCGTCGTCTATCTCCTTCCACCGTCTGGGTCCGAGCTGGTCGTCGAGCCTGTAGGCGACACCGGGAAGTTTAAGATATCGGAGTTGAAGGGAGGACCGCATAGCCGCATTAGCCTGCCGCGTCACTATCCAGCCAAAACACCCGCTACGCTGAATCCGGGAGTTCTCTCGCGAAAGGCTGAGTTTTGGGATTCCGCGATCAAGCGTCGTTTCCCTGTCACGGCCGAGTTCAAAAGTTGGCATGAGTCCTTGAAGAAGACGCTGCAGCGGCAGTTGCGGAAGGTCGGTCGCGTTTGGATCAGCGCGAGCGCCCTTGGTGATATCAGGAGCAGGCGCGTAGTGCCCGTGTTAGCCACAGACGATTTGAAGATGCTTCTGAATGAAGAAAAAAAGGCCCATCCAGTCGGCACAGACAACTCCGGCGCTTCGCGCCTCCGTGTCTGACCTTTAACGTTGGGCAAAAGAATGACCTCCGACGACATCGCGAAGCTGGTCGACGATGAATGTGCCGCAGCGACATTCATTCCGCTCGCTCAGGCTCTCGCGCCCTTCCGCGTTACACCGTTCGGTCGAATGCTGACCTGGCCATATGGCGCCGACGCGCGCAAGTTTCCCTGCTGGATTATCGCGGACCTAAAACAGAAGAAGCCTGGGCTTACGCTCGCCTATTGTGAATTCGGACACGGTGAGCGCGGAGATCATTGGGGCATCGTCGGTGCTGATGAAGAATCGTTCGCACGAGATGACTCGTGGTTCTTGCGCCTTGAGGATGCGCTCATCAGCGCTGGCGTGTGGTCAGAGCCATTGCCTGCACACTACCAAGCAAGATGAAAAACGAGCCCAACAAGGCGCCAGAGCCAACGCCCACATCCGTCACGTCTCCTGCTGACGCAGGAGCCGCGCCGGCTGCGGTCGTGGCTCATCTTTGACGATCGGCAGAAGATGAAGAAGGTGCGCGTAGCTCTCGAAGAAGTTGTCGCTGGCGGCCGTTTCACAGTCGTTGAAGCGCGAAAGCTCATGGGGTTCCATTGGCCGTATGAGTGGGAGCTTGAGTCGTTGCCTCGAGCGGTGGCGATCGAGGCGGAAGATCTTCATATTTTGATCGAGGCCGCGGATGAAGTTGTCCGCGAAGGGTTCTTTGCCCCCGACGATGATGATCCAGAGATGATCACCCGGATTTCCAGTTTCCTGGCTTTGCTCCCAAAAGAGCCGATCCAGCCACCACAGACAACGACCGGGAGCGAGGCTCCCGGTCGTGTCTGAGTTCAATCGTTGGCCGGAAAATTCCATCCGATGCGCACGTTTCTAGTTACACTTTCGACATTGCTGTGCTCTTCATGCTCCACTCAAGATCTAGGAGGTGTTGCGACGGCCAGTGCCATTCTTGTCGCAGCACCACTTGCCCCGGCCGCCGAAGCATATCACGCTATCGCCGGTGTTAGTCGCACGCTTACCGTTTTTGAGGTTTATCGGATGAAAGAGGGCGTTTACGCGCTGAGCAACGACAACGGCTGGTTCACTGATCGAAGTGAGCAGAAGATAAGAGGAAAGGGACGAGCGTTCTACAGCGCTTGGGTGATCGACTTGGCAAGCGCAGAAAAAGACAGGAAAGGGAGAATTCTGCTGTCCGAAGCCAATCTGAATCGGTGGTTTTTCCGGAATACGGATGTTAGCGGTTTTGCTCGATTGCCGGAGAATCCTGCCGCGCCAGAAACCGAGTATTACACCAGCAATCCCGGCGATGACTTTCTGACACTTTACACTGCTGATCGCCGTGTTCATGTTTTTTATCTGCCGAGGATGAAATGAAGAAGAGGCCAACCAGACACCACAGCCAACTCCGGGCAGCTAACGCTGCCCTCCGTGGCTGACCTCAATCGTTAGCCAGAAGATGAACGTCGCCTACGCTTCCAGTTACATCGACGAAGTGTTTGCCCGCCACGACGCATTGGCGCTCCATACCATTATCACGGTCCGTGCCCGGACTTCGCGGCTGCCCGAAGAGTGTGCTCTGTTTGTTCGGACACTGGAGTGGTTAGGCTCAGACTGGCAGTACTACGAGGCCACGAAGGAAGAAGACTTCATCGAGCTATGCCGCCTTTTGAAGAAGTTTGGGATGTTGGACGTTTTGGCGAAATACCAAGAGGGCCGAGCGCAGCCTTCGGACTTTTCGGAGTGGTTCAGGCGGAAAGAACCATCCATCCATGATCAGTTGTTCGAGATCGCGAAACGCGCCGTGGATCTCCTAAAGAAAAATGAAGGCTAACCAGACAGCAGAGCCAACGTCTGGGCTGCGCCCAGCCGTGGCTCACTTTTAACGTTGGGCAAACAAATGACACGCACGCTAAAGCTTTCCCTTTTCTTGCTGGCTCTGGTTTTTACCTCTTCGGCTGGCTTGCTCGCCTCGAGCACCAAGAAGGAGTTGCCGCCACCGCGGTTGAGCGAGCTTCCCGTGAGGTATCAGGACGCAGCCAAGGCCGTTGCCGCGGTTTTAGTCGGTGAGAAGGAGGAGCCGAAAGAATTTAGAGCCGAGATCGAAGAGAAAGACGAAGGCAAGAAGTTCGTTTTCCATCTCTGGCATGACAGCGCATTCACCCGCGAGAATAAGCGAGTAGTCGGCAATCCCGGCGGTAAGTGTCGAGACATCGAATATGATGTTCGAAGCCGTAAGGCATCGCAGTCTCTATTCTGGCAGTGATGAAAAAGCCCAACCAGATGCCAGTGCCAATGTCAGGCCTGCGGCCTGTCATGGCACATCGTTAACGATCGGCGGAAGAAATATGGACGCTACATTTCGATTCCTCGCATCCGTTGTAATCATCGCTGCCCTAGTCTGGGCCGCTCGCTGGCTGGACCGGAAGTGGCGTGAGAAGCATCCCGAAGAGAAGCCGTTCGCCTGGGGCTATTTTCAGGCGCTCTGCTTTTTCCCTGCCGGACTTCTTTGGTTTGCGATGCCTATTTATTACGGCGGGATTTCTTGGTCCCTCGCTATCGCCATCGTGGTTTATGGCGGCCTCGGATCATTCGCCGGCTACACGCTCATCAAGGAGAAGAAGCGTTGGGCGTGGTGGTTCGTCGTGATCGCCCAGTTGAATCTCCTCACATGGATCATCGATTTCTATTACGGCAGCAATCGCTGGAAGGAGTTTCGATGAGAAAGAAGAAGGCCGATCCAGCCGGCACAGACAACGACCGGGCTGTGCCCGGTCGTGTCTGACCTCAAACGTTGGGTAAACAATCTGATGCGACATCTGATCCTCATCGGCCTCGCACTCGCAGCCCTTACTGGTTGCGAAGAAAAGCTCACCGCGGATGAGTTCTACGGCCGCAATGAGGCGCTTGAGTTGGTCTACTACACCGGCACGAAAGAAGAGGCTGAAGTGTCGCTGCGGAAGCGGCTCGCCCTGATGTCCGAAGCGGAAACCGCCGGCCTCAAGGCTGCCGACTACGACAAGCTAAGATTCTACATCCACCTACAGCTTTCGCGGGTTGCCCACGCGATGGCAGACGAAACGCTCGCAGGCGTAGAGATGGCCAAAGCGATTTCGTATTTTCGCCGGACACACGCAAAAGAGAAAAAGACCGATGAAGAGCTTTCGAATGCGCTCACCTTGCTCGCCGATGCAGTCGAGGAGAAGAGTCCACCGAAGTGGAAGAAAGAAGCCCAACCAGGCGGTACAGACAACTCCGGGGCTGCGCCCCTCCGTGTCTGACCTTTAACGTTGGGCAAATGAGACGCGCGCTTCTCAGCATACTGCTCCTGATCGTCGCTGACGCAGGCATCGTCGGCGCGAAAGAAGAATACCCGATCAAGAACTCGCCGTGCGATGGATGCATCTTGATCACGATTGTCGGGCACGGCGTCGCGGAGGGACATGCCGGACGGTATTTCTTTTCTGCGGGCTACACGATTCAGCGCTTTTGGAAGGAGCGACCAGTGGCGTTAGCATATCCCAGCACGCGGCTCAACGTGACGCGAAAAGGGGGAGATGGAAAGGAGGTGCGATTCTTGATTGATGTGCGGAGCAAAGATTCATCGGACTTCATTTTGCGCGAGGGAGACATCCTTTTCGTCAGCCAACCGATTATATGATCCGCTCCAGAAGAGCCCAACAAGTAGGAATGAGAAGGCGTAGAGGGTCTCGTCCGCGAGGATGAGTCCATTACTCTGCGCCTTATGAACTCGACCAACGTAACGATCGGAATCGACCTCGGGGACCGCCGCCACGCGGTGTGCGTCCTCTCCGCCGGCGGCGAGATCCTCGCCGAGACCGAGATTACCAACACCCGCGAGTGCCTGGTGGCCTTCGCGCAGCGCTACCCCGGTGCGACCTTCGTGATGGAGACCGGCACGCACAGCCCGTGGGTGTCGCGACTGCTGGAGCAGCTCGGGCACACCGTCCACGTCGCCAACGCCCGGAAGGTGCGCGCCATTTCCAGCAGCCCCACCAAGTCGGACGAACAGGATGCGCGGATGCTCGCGCGCCTGGGCCGCGCCGACCCCGCGCTGCTCAGCCCGATCAAGCACCGCAGCGAGTCGGCCCAGCGGGCCCTCGTGCGCCTCAAGGTCCGCGAGGCCTTGGTGCGGGCCCGGGTCAATGCGATGAACACGGTGCGCTTCCTGGTGAAGAGCCTCGGGGTGCAGGTGCCGCGCGGGGTCAAGGCCACCGCCTTCGTGCGCAAGTTCCGCGCCCAAGCCAGCGCGGCAGACACCGCGCTGGTTGAGCCGCTGCTCCAGACCCTCGATGCGCTCAACGCCCGGATCAAGGAACTAGACCATGAACTGGAGATGCTCGCCGACGAGCGCCACCCGGCCACCCAGCGTCTGCGCCAGGTGCCGGGCGTGGGGCCGCTGACCGCCCTGGGTTTCGTGCTCACGGTCGAGAGCCCCAACCGCTTCCCCCACACCCGCGACGTCGGCGCCTATCTTGGACTGGTGCCGCGTCGTGACCAATCCGGGATGACCGACAAGCAGCTGCCGATCACCAAACGCGGCAACGTCCAGCTGCGCTGCCTGCTGGTCAACTGCGCCCACTATATCCTCGGACCCTTCGGTCCGCCCTCCGCGCTGCGCGCCGCCGGCGAGCGCATCGCCGCCCGCGGTGGCAAATCCGCCAAGAAGCGCGCCGTCATCGCCGTCGCCCGCAAGCTGGCGGTCATGCTGCTGGCACTCTGGAAGAGCGGGGCCGAGTACCACGCGCTGCCCGCCGCCGCTTGAAACCCCTTTCCTCAGGTCACGTCCTTCGGCCACTGCGATCTGGCGTCAGCATGAGCAATCAATGCGATAACTAGTAGGCAGGGCCGGCCCCTTTTCTCCGGAACACCCAGGATTCCTCCCTGCACCGGTGACATTGACGTCACCATTCCGAGTGCGTATGGAAGTCTGACCGATCCGGGAAGCCGAGGGCCACGGCCACCCAAGCCAGAAAGCAAAATGGTGAACCATTTTATCCATTACCCTCGACACGCCTTCTCATGGAAGTCGCCAGAGCCAACGGCCGCAAGCGGCCGTGGCTCACCTTGAACGTTCGGAAAAACTTATGAACTCGACTGCCAAACTACACCTCGGAAGCGCCCTATATTGCGCGCTTCTTGTCGGCCTGAACTGGTTTCGCTCCGTCGAGTATGCGCGCCCAATCGGGGTGACCAGCGAGACCTTTGCTCCCATCGCCCTGGCGTTGTTGATCAGCGCAGCAGTCGCTGTTTATCTCCTCTATCGCTGCGTGCGATCCTCACTCTCCCTCCTGGAAAGCGGAAGAAAGGTTCGAGCGGGAAGATGGATCGAAAGCTGGAGCGTTACGATCTACGCTCTGCCGCTTCTCTGGCATCGAACGTCAATCTCGAGTTGGACCGAAGCAGACGGAGCGCTGGCCACGGCCTCCGGCGGTTTCGGTCATACCCTTTCTGGCTGGGTATTTCTTCTGGCGACTTTAGGCCTTCTTTTGTTTCAGATACTCGCCCGATTGGTGGGAGATGATGAGGGGCCGAATCAGCGGCCACTGCCAGCGCGCTTGGCGCGTGGCTGATCTGAGAAGTGAGCAAAATGAACTCCCAAGGTGCAGCCCTCGGCGCAGTGATCGCCCTATTTCTGCTTGGATGCGCTCCGAAAAAAGAGGAAGCGGTGGCGTTGGATGCTCCCGAGCAGCGACTGGAGGCGCTCTACGCGGAGCAAGATGCACGATACGCCGGGCGCTACGGCGGTCTGGATGCCGCGGCGGACATTTCAAATGGAGAGGCGAAGCTGCTCTGGCATGGGATGTTCCGCCCGCATGACAAGGAGTTGATCAAGATTCTGAAGGATCGATTTTCGATCACAGCGCAGTTTGTCGCGGGATGTGAAGCATCGCCCGCACTTGTGAACTACGCGGACGCGTACAACGCGCGGGTTTTAGAACACGTCACACGGCAATTCGGTGCTACAGCCTATGCGGAAGCGGAAGAAGCTGCCGTTCGTGAGCGCGACGCTCATAGCCCAGCAGAGGCTCAACCGGCGGCCGAGCCCGCTGGAGAGACCCAATCTCTGGTCATCTTGGTGAAAAGCAGCTCCGATATTCGAGTGGGTCCGTCCCGAGTGGAATCTTTCCCCGAGCTCGGTGCCATCCTCAAGACTCGGGCGAAGGCCAATCCCGAGCTGGCCGTCACGGTTGTGTATTCTCCACAGGAGCAGTTTGGCCTGGCTGTGTTGGTACTGGACGAGTGCCGAAAGGCGGGAGTCCGAAATATCAGGGCAGAGGCTACGGGTGGGGCTCCTTTTTAATGTTGGGCAGAGACGCTTCATGGCTTCTTGTCAGTCCCGATTCCTCAATCCCATGCCTCACGTTCCCGGTCTTCGCAGTGTCTACGCCAAGGTTGGCCGCCTCGTTTATTTCGGTCGCATGCTCGACAAGATCCGTTTGCACGCCGCGGGCAGGCTTCCGGCCGACTACGTTGGCAATCTCGGTGACGCACAGTTTTATGTTCTCGATGGCCGCTGTTGCCGGTTCCTGGGCGTGTCGTACGCACGGATTCGTGAGCGCACGCTCGCCGGTGGCACGGACGAGGAAATCCTCACATGGACGCACGAGCATGGCACAGCACGCACTGACGAGGAATGCCACATGTGGAATCGCTTCCTATTGAAACTCGGCTGGCGCGACGAACGTTCTGCCGTGCTCTCGCAACGCATCCGCGAGGGCGGCGGCTATCCCGGGCGGACCGTCGAGACCATCATCGACCACATCGAATACGATGAAGGGCGCGATCCGGTGGCAGAGCGGGCATGGGAGAAGGTCTGAATGTGTCGCCCGGCCATTCCGAACCATGTGACCGCGCCAGTTCGGAAGCGTGATTTGGGAGCGAACGAATGGAAACTAGCCAGCCGTCCTGGACAACGTGCGGGAAGAGCGCGTTCGTGAAGGCTCCGCTTTTTCTGGCCGCCCTCGCGCCCATTCTCCTCGGGGTTTTCGGCTGCAGCACGGTGCAGCGGTTCGAGGACGTCAGCGACGCTCCCGCGTATCGCGCCTATGTCGGGGCCACATTCCGGTTGGAGGTCGCGATGCATCTCTCCGGGGTCAATGCGCCTCCGGGTTACGGCCAGACCGTCGATTACTACGTCGTTCACCCGACGTCACCAAGCTGGAGCGGACCGGAGCTGATCACCCGGGACCTGCTTCCGGCCGGCACCGAATTGAACGTGAAGGCGGTGCGGCGCTGCACCAATTGCCTGTTCGACGAGAGGTTCGAGGCGGAGATCAGTCTTCCAGCTCACCTGACCCAGCAAACCCGGCCCATCCATATTCGCCTGACGCACCTCACGCCGGAGTTGGCGCGGAAACTTGATGCGGAGCGGTGAGCTCCGTTCTGCTTCTCGCCGAATTCAAGGGATTCCTCCCTTGTCGTTGGTGGAATCTCCGGTGAGAAGCGTCCCATTCCCATGAAAAACAAAATCCTCGTGACCATCGGCATAGCGGTCGGTGGCGCCCTCTATGCCGCGATACGTCACGGTCTCGGGCAGATTGACTGGGTGAGGATTGCGGTGATGGCCGTGATCAGCTTCGTCATTCTCTTGATGGTCCCCAATCGGTGGATCCAAGGCAGGAAGTCATCCGGCCAGCGTGGGAGGAAGTGACGCGTGGCGTCCGCCGGCGGAGACCGGCGTGCCCGCCATCTTTAGCAGGCGTCGGAGGCGGTCGCACCCAGGAACAAGATTCAGGTTGTAGCCGTCGTTCTGACCCCGCCAAGGCGGTAGACGACGCGCCATCTCCCTGAACTGGCCTGGCCGGACTCGTGCCGTTGAACGCAGGGCGTGGCTTGACCACGCCTCGCTCTCGCGGCGCAACGCCGGGTGTGGTCAAGCCATGGCCTGCCTGACCGCACGGTTCCGCCGCTTGCGCCCGCGCATACCGCCGGGACTGCATGAATCCGGCTAGCGCGGCGAGGGGCTGCCCTCGATGCTCTGGTGGACGGCGTGGGCGAGTTCCTCGTTGGTGAAGGGCTTGGAGACGAGCGAGACGTAGCCCATTTGCTCGAGCATCTCGGGGGCGATGCGGGAGTAGTAGCCCGACATGATGATCACGGGCAGGGTGGGGGCGAAGTGGCGGATCTCCGCCACGAGCTCCATGCCGTTCATGCCCGGCATCGTCTGGTCGGTGAGCAGTACGGCGACGTCCTTGATGTGGGCCTTGATCTCCTCGAGGCAGGTGGCGGCCCGGTCGAACGCGATCACGCGGTAGCCCGCGCGCTCGAGGGAAATCTGGGCGAAGCTGCGCACGAGGTCCTCGTCGTCCACGATCGCCACGAGCTGCCCGCCGCCGCGCGGGGTTTCCTCGCTGGTGCGGTTGACGGGCATCTCCTGCATTTCGGCCACCGGAAGATAAAAGGTGAACGTGGTGCCCTGGCCGATGATGCTCTCCACGGTGATCGCGCCCTGGTGGGCCTGGATGATGCCGTGCACCATGGAAAGGCCGAGGCCGGTGCCCTGGCCGACTTCCTTGGTGGTGAAGAACGGGTCGAAGATGCGCTTGCAGGTGCCCTCGTCCATGCCGTGGCCGGTGTCGCTGAAATCCAGGCGCACGTAATGGCCGGGCGCGAGCTGGTTGAAGGTGGCGCTCTCGCCAATGGTCTCGGGCGAGATCGCGATGCGCATGAGGCCGCCGGTCTGGTGCATGGCGTGCGCGGCGTTCGAGCCGAGGTTGAGGAGCACCTGGTGGATCTGGCTCGCGTCGGCGTGCACCGGCGGACAGCCCTCCGCGGTGGTGAGCTCGATGCGAATGGTGGCCGGCACCGTCGCGCGGAGGAAGCGCCGCGCGTCGTCGGCGATCGCCCGGAGCTCGACGGGCGCCATCTTCGAGCTGCTCTGGCGGCTGAAGGTCAGGATCTGGTCCACCAGCTCGCGCGCGCGCAGGCTGGCTTCGCGGGAGGCCTCGAGGAACGGGCGGGACTCGTGTTCCGCGTCGAGCGCGTCAAAGGCCAGGTCCTGGTACCCGAGGATGCCGGTGAGCAGGTTGTTGAAGTCATGCGCGATGCCGCCGGCGAGCGTGCCGAGCGTCTCCATCTTCTGGGCCTGGAAGAGCTGGCTCTCGAGCTGGCGGCGCATCTCCTCGGCGTCGCGCCGCGCGGTGATGTCCTGGAACCCGCCGAAGAGACGCACGACGCGGCCCTGGTGCAACTCGGCCTGGCCGAGGATGCGGATCCAGAGCTGGTGGCCGCGGGCGGTGGTGAAGGGCAGCTCGAGGTCGAAGGGCGTGCCATCCTGCCGCGCGCGGGTGAAGGCCTCCTCGAGCACGATGCGGGACTCGGGCGGATAGAAGCGCTGGATGGAGTCGGGCGTGGGCACGAAACCGAGCTCCACCTCGTGGATGCGGTACACCTCGGGGGCCCAGGTGATCCGGCCGCTGGCGGCGTCCTCGTCCCACGCGCCGATCTGGGCGAGCCGGTTGAGCTGGAGCGAGAGCTGCTCGTTGTGGCGGAGTTTCTCCTCGAGCGTCTTGCGGGTGGTGATGTCGGTCTGCGTGCCGACCAGGCGCATCGGTTTCCCGCGGTCGTCGCGGGCCACGATCTTGCCGCGGTCGAGGACCCAGATCCAGTGCCCCGACTGATGGCGCATGCGCACCTCGCTCTGGTAGTAGGGGCTCTTGCCCTCGAGGTGCTGCTGGAGGGCCGCGTCGGCCTGCGGGCGGTCGTCGGGGTGGACGCGGGAGCTCCATTCCTCGGGCAGGGAGGTGACCTGCGACGGGTCGAGGCCCACCATCTCGGCGAAGCGCTGGTCGCGATAGACGCGCTGGCGCACGAGGTCCCAATCCCACACGGCGTCGTTGTTGCTGGTGACGATGAGGCGCCAGCGCTCCTCGGAAATGCGCAGTTGCTCGCGGAGCTCGCGCGCGGCGGTGACGTCGCGATTGAGACCGACGAGGCGGCCGGGGGTGCCGTCCGGCTGGCGGATGAGGTAGCTGCGCATCTGCATGTAGCGCGACGCGCCGCCCGGGAGGATGATGCGGTACTCGGGTTCGAACTGGTCGCGACGCCCGGCGATGGCCTCGTTCAGGTGATGCTGCACCTCCGGCCAGTCCTCGGGATGGACGCGCTGGCGCCAGGCCTCGATCCCGCCGGAGACATCGCTGCGCTGGAGGCCATGGAGCTTGAGCAGGTGGTCGTCCCAGTACAGGCGGTCGGCCTTGAAATCGTATTCCCACACGCCGTAGCCGGCGGCGGACACGATGAACTGGAGGCGCTCGGTGAGGCTGTCCATCTCGACCTCGCGTTCCTTGTCGCGGGTCTGGTCGCGCACGAGACCGACGACGCGCACCAGGCGCCCCTCGGGGGTGAACTGGGGCTGGCCCTGGGCGCGCAGGTGGCGGAGTTCGCCGTCGGGCCGCAGGATGCGGTACTCGAAAATGAGATTTTCGTCGGCCTCGAGGGCGCCCCAGTCGATCAGCCGGATCCGGGGCTGGTCCTCCGGGTGGATCAGGGCGAGCCAGTCCTCGTGCCGACCGCTGAAGACGCCCGCCTTGAGCCCGAAGATGTCGAGCATGGCCGCGTCCCATACCTGTTCGCCGTTGATGACGTCCCAGTCCCACACGCCGTAGTTCGAGCTGCGCAGGGCGAGGCGATGGCGGTCGTTGAGGAGCTTGAGCTCGCGGGTGCGGTTCGAGACTTCCTGCTGGAGCGAGGCGGCTTGGTGTTGGACGCGCTGGAGCAGACGGTCGCGCTCCTGTTCGGCGCGGGCCTTGTCGAGATCGAGGCGTTCCAGGCGCCGGAGGGAAAGCACCAGCACCGCGAGCAGCACGAACGTGAAGGCCACGGTCGTGAAGGCCACCTGTTCCAAGCCGTCGTCCGCGCCCGCCGAATCGAGGCGGAGCTGCATGAGGTAGAGCGCGGGCGGCAGGATGGAGGCAAGGATGAGCAGGCGGCGCCCGACGAGCCCGGCGGCGTTGTCGGCTTTCAAGGCCATGACGAAACCCGAGTCGAAATGCAGGGTAATGAGCGCCAGGCCCAGGAGCATACCGCCGATCGAGCCGAGCCCGGAGATGCCGGGTGCGACGTCGCCGCGGACCACGAGTCGCGTGAGGAGACCGAAGAAAGCGAGCGCCAGCAGGATGGCGCCGAAGAGGGCGGAGGGACTGAGCCAGACCCGCCGGGCGCGATCCAATTGGAGGAGGGCGAGGCCGGCGAGGATGAGCACGGCGTTGTTGGTCAGGCCGGGTTGGATGGCGAGGTCGGCGGCGGGACGCCCGGCGAGCAAGGTCGCAACGCCGCGCTGCCAAGCGGCGCCGACGCCGAGGTATTCGCAGAAAAAGCCACCCAAGCCCGCGAGCAGAATCAAGCCGCCCGTGATGTTACCCGCGAGGGACAGGCCCGGGCGCTCCGCCTTCTGCAGGAGAAGGGCGAAGGCGGCGAGGACGAGGCCCAGGGCGTTGGCGGGCAGCAAAACGGGCCAATGCGGATCCAGCCGGGTGAGCGCGGGGGTTCCCGTCCACCATCCGGTCAGTGCCACCAGTCCGGTGGCCAGGGTGAGGAGCGTGGCGGACTGGCTGATGCGGCGCAGCGCGATTTCCGTGCGGCCAAGGGGAGTCTGGGCGGGGGAGAGGGGCACCGGCATCGATCGAAGCATCCATATCGGCACAACCCCCTCCAGAGTTAAATCCTTTTTCTGGAATCACGCCGAGGCGCGCTGGCCGGCGACCGGACCGACCGTGCCGTTTGGCCCGCGGAAGCGCGGGAGCAGATCGAATCGCGTCCTTCACAGGAAATTACCCTTAACCCCCGTGGCATTGTGCCGAATCGGAGCATGCAGTCATGAAAACCCGAATCCTCCTCCTTATTCTCGTCGCACTTGGTTTCTGTCGGACCTTTGCCGTGGCCGCTGATGGCACGGAGCCGCCGGTCCCGGTGCGTACTGTGCCCCCGGTGTTCCCCGAAGACATGCGTCGCGACGGCGTTTCCGGCGTCGTGACCGTCAGCATCCTCATCGACGAAAAAGGCAACGTGCAGGAACCAAAGGTCGTGAAGACCTCGCACGAGGCCTTTTCGCAGCCGGCGATGGACGCGCTCGCGAAATGGAAGTTCAAGCCCGCCAAACAGGCCGGCGAGGCTGTCGCCATGCGCGTGAGCATCCCGATCCAGTTCACGAACAAGAGCTGAGCGCGCCGGCGCCCGCCCGCTTTCCGTCCCCAACCCCACCATGCAATTCAGCTCCCTCACCATCGGCCGTCGCATTGCGCTCGGATTCTGTCTGCTGCTCGTCCTGCTCGCCGCCGTCGCCACCACCGCGTGGCTGGCGCTGGGGACGTCGGGTCAGCGGTTGAACCTCTATGCCGGCAGCACGGAGGAGACCAACCACGTCGCCGGCGTCGAGTCCGCGATGCTGGCCGTGAAGCTGAGTGTGAACGAATTCCTGGCCACCGGTTCGCCGGCGAGCGTCGCCTCCTACAAGCAGGCGAAGGCCGGCCTCGACGCGGCGATCGCGCAGGCGCTGGAGTCCGTCAAGGACCAGGGCCGCGCCGGCGAATTGCGCGAGGCGGTGAGCCTGCTCGCCAAGTATGATGCCTCGTTCCAGCACGTCATGGCCAACACGGCCCAGATGGAAACGGTGGTGCGGGATCACCTCACGCCGCAAGGGGAGGCGATCGCGCAGGGCCTGGAGAAGATCCTGACCGGCGCCCGCAACAACGGGGACATGAACGGGGCGTTCCAAGTGTCGACCGCGCTCAAGAGCTATTTCGAATCCAGCAGCAACGCGAACTCCTACCTCCTGACCTCCCGGGCCGAATACGCCCAGGCCGCGCAGGAACAGATCAAGGCCGTCGCCGCCGCCGTTTCCACCCTCCAGAAGGACCAGGCCGAGTTGGTGAAGCTCGACGAGTCGCTCAAGGACCCGGCGAAGGACGCTCTCCTGGTGGCCGCCCCCGGGGCGGGCGCGGGCGATGCCGACCACCTGGGCCC
>JAEZDN010000051.1 GCA_023433275.1 Verrucomicrobiota bacterium | reverse complement strand
GAGCGAAGGATCCAAGCCGGCTGTGCGTATTCGTGCTTTCCCTTGGATCCTTCGCTCCGCTCAGGATGACGGTGGCGTAAATTCCACAGGGATTCGTGTCCCTTCGGGTTTCTTCGTGGTTCAAGATCACTTCTGACTCAGCCCCAGCAGTACGTCCCCGGGCGGCAATTCGTCGTACTCGATCTGGTTCATCAGATTTCGACGGATCCGATCCGCGGTCCGGGCGTCGACGCCGGCCAGCAGGGCCAGCACCTCGGCCGAAGGAATTTCACTGAGGGTCGGCACGCGGACGAACTTGGGAGTTTCGTCAATGACCGCGAAATAGGAGCCCGTTTCGGAGTCAAACCGGAAGGTGCTCCCGATGGTCATCAACCCTCGCGGACGATCGCTCGCGAGTTGCCGCATCAACGCGTCGTCTGCCAACTGGTCGGCCGCGGAGGCGGAACGGAATTGCACGCGCGGATACCTCTGAACCAACTCCCGTGCCACGCCAACCAACCGTTCATCCCCACTACGCAGCAGAGTTGAGAGGAAAAGGGCGTGAGCCCACATGCTGGCCGAGCCGACTTTCACGAACGCCGGACGCTTCGCCCGGTCCGGGTTCTCCTCCAGCGTGCCGTCGAGTGCGGCGGCGAAAGTGCCGTCAGGTTTCTTCAATTCCGTAAGCACAAAATCCAGCGCGCCGATGCCCGCCGCACGGAGCTTCTCGTCCTTGGCCGCGTCCGCCGCCTCGAAGAGCGCCATCGCGATGCGGGCCTGATCCGCGAGGGTCTTTTGGAAATACGGTTCCTTCCACGCTTCGTCGACGCAGCGGCGGTAAAACCCGCCATCGACCGGGTCGCGCAGTGCGCCGTTCACGACAGCGCGGGCGGCTTTGATGGCCACGGCTCGGGCGGCTTCATCACGGGTGAGGAGAAAGCGGATCAACTCGGGCTCGGGCAGCTTCGGCGCGTCGCCGAATCCGCCGTTCACCGGATCGGCCGCGGCGGTCCAGGACTTCGCGGCGGCCGCCAGCTTGGCCTCAATGTCGATCTTCGCCTCGAGGTCCAGCCGCGGCAGACGCATCATCTCGCCCGCCTCGGCGGCCAGCGCCCGGGCGCGGGCGGGATCCACTTTCCAGGTGTCGTGCGCGGAACGCGCGGCCTTCAGGAAGCCGGGCTTCCCCCACTCCTCGGACGGCGGGAGGTAGTTCGCGCCATCGTAGGGCTGGAGGGTGTCGGGCGTGAGCCAGAGATGCACCGGCCAGCCGCGGAGTTGTTTCACGCTCGAAATGAAATGCTGCCCGAGCGCCGCGACCTCGGGCTGGGCGTCGGCATCCACAAAAATGCAGAAGAAACTCTCGTTGATCCACGCCACGGTCTTCTCGCTGGAGAACGTCTGATTGATCGTCGCACGCGTGAGCTCGCTCAGCGGCGAGCCGATGAAGACATACACGCTCTTGCCCGAGGCCTGCGCCCGTTGAAGCGTTGCCGGGGTCCAGGGGTGCCAGCGGACGCCGCTCGTGGCTTGGGCGCGGACGAATTCCGAGGGGGCCGAGGCCAGGGGTGAAGTCGCGTCCGCCGCGAGTAGCGGGGCCGTCACGAACGCGGAGAGGAGGAGCAAGCGGGCCAGCATCAACCCTGAATGAGACGCGTTTCCGCGTGCAAGGCGAGCCCCGGTTGTGGTGATGTCCCAGCGGTGCGGCTTCGCGGCGCCCTGGTGGCTCCCAGGTCACTCGTATCGCTGCCTCCTCGTCAATGCGGTGGCCGGCCACTCTCGTTTCTCACTTCCCCTCCAGCTTGGCCTCGACGAGCCGCTTGATGTCCAACAGGTGCTTTTCTGAGACAACTTTGAACCGCACGCTCCTGCCCTCGACATACTTGCGGGCAGACTGAACCACCTGTCGCACATCGGCGCCCAAGCCTTTGGACAGAACGATTGAAACCGCTCGTTCGCCGAGAACGACACAGACTTCAAACCCCGACTCGACCGGAACCAGGTAAAGCAGAGTTCGCTCCTTCTGCCGAAGGAGGCAGACCCTACCGGTGACGACCTTCGCGCATTTCCATTCCTCTCGGACATCCGGAAAGGTCCGTGAGACGAGCGCCACCAATCCGCACCAGAGGGAGTAGCTGCCGCCCAGCGCGCGCTTCAGCTCCGCATCGGATAATGGCTTCGCGGGAGTCATGGCTCACTTCCGTGGAGGAAACCATGCTTTCGCCCCAAGGCGAGTCTTTGCGGCCGCGTTGGCGCAACGGAAGGTCGAGCACGGGGAACGCGCTCGGGTCAGCGGCTTCCACCTGTCAGCGCCGGGATTTGACCGCAGCGTCCATCTTCATGGATCCTTCGTTTCGCTCAGGATGACGCGCACGGGTGTTTGCGCCGTGCCCACACGACAAGCGTCCATGCGACCGACTTGATCCCGGTGACACCCCTCATTCGCCACCGCGCACGAAAGGAGCGCTCCCCAGCTCGGGCGTTGTCCTTCTTCTCATGCCTGCCCCACCCCTCCCGTCGCTTCGCGCCACCCCTCTTCATCGAGGTCGGGGCGCGCGAGCGGCGCCGAGGAAGAATCCGCCATCATGCGGATCCTTCCCTTTCGTACATTCGGTGTGCGGTTAGCCCGGCCTCACTTCCGCTCGAAGAGCAGGAGCGGGCCCTGGTTCGTGGCGACGACCAATCTCGCGCCCTTGGCGCCGGGCACGGCCAGCGCGGCGCGGGCTTCGCCGATCACGAGCAGGCCGGATTGGGCGGCATTGAGCGCGGTGAAACCGCCGCGGCCGTCACCTTTCAAGACCACGCCCACGCCGCCATCGAAACGGCCGGTCGAGGGTTCGGGACCGAAATTGTTGCCCACGGCGACGAGGTCGAGGTGGTTGTCACCATCCAAGTCGCGCGCGACGATCGCATTGATCGGAGCCAGCTGCGCCTCGCGCGGCAGGGCGCGGAAGGCAAACGTGCCGTCGGCTTGCTGGAGAAACACGCCGCTCGCCAGCTCGGTGGCGGCGAGGCGCTTCACGCCCGCAAGACGATCGGCGCCGAAAATCTCGGACAGGGAGGCCGAGGCGAACGCCTTGTAGGTGGGGAATTTCCGGCTGAGCCACGGGAACGAGTAGGCCAGCTTGCTGCGCCCGCGCACGGGCACGAGCTTGCCGTTCTCATGCTGGGCCTCGATGAGATGCGAGCGACCCGAGCCGTCGAAGTCGCCGGCGTAAAGCTCGGTCGGCTCTCGCTCACTGGCATGGTACTTCGTGTTGAGCCCGTTGTTGCCCGCGATGACGTCGAGGCGGCCGTCGCCATTGACATCGGCGACCGCGAGCGAGCTCCACCAACCGGTGGCGGCGGTCAGCGGGGCGGACACGAGCTTGCCGCCGTTGTTCGTGAAGAGCATGACGGAGCCCCACTCGGTGGCGACCAACAGGTCCGGCTTTTGGTCGGCATTCACGTCGGCCCAGAGCGCCGCGGTCACCAGTCCGATCTCCCGCAGTCCCGGTGCGACGGCGTCGGTCACGTCGGCGAACTTCCCGCCCTCGTTGCGGTAGAGAAAGCTGCGGGGCGTTTCCGGATACTTGCCGGGCACGGTGCGGCCGCCGACAAAGAGGTCGGAGCGGCCGTCGCCGTCGAAGTCGGCCGCGGCCGTGGCGCCGGTGCTCTCGCCATCCGCCGGGAGGAAGCCCGCCGGAGCGGCGCTGAACTGGCCGCGTCCATCATTCAGGTATAGGCGGTCATTCAGCAACGCGTCGCCGCGTTCGGCCTGCACGCCGCCGGCGGCGATGAAGAGGTCAACGTGGCCGTCAGCGTTCGCGTCGAGGAACGTCGCGCCCGTGTCATCCGCTTTCGCCGCGGCGGACCAGGGCTGCGCACCGGCCGGCACGAAGGAGCCGTCGGCCTGACCCAGGAAAAGCTGGCCGGACTGGCCCGCGGCGCCGCTCACGAAGAGGTCCGCGTGGCCGTCCGCGTTCACGTCGGCGCTCGCGAGGGCCGGGCTCTGGCCGTTCATGCGACGGGGCAGCAGGCGCTGGCCGATGAACTCGTCGTAGGGTTGGAATTGCGCCGCATATTTCAAACCGCGCGCGGCGGCGGTCTCGGCGAACAAAGCGCTGGCGGACGCGGACGGACGGGCCACGGCCGGCGCGGGTTTCGCTTCCGCGGCGAGCGCGGGCTCCTTGATGGTGAGCAGGCGATCGGCGGGCAGATCTTTGAGGACCTGCACCTGTCCGCGCGGCCAGCGCACGGTGAGTTGCTTGATGGTGGTTTCCTCACCGAGGCCGAAGTGGATCAAGGCCGGTTCGCTCGAGGCGATGCCCCGCTCGTTGTACAATTGGCGGACCTGCGTGCCGGCGCTGGTCTCGATCACGACCTCGGCGCCGATGCCCTCGCGGTTGGGGGCGCGTCCGTCCAGCCGGATCACGGCGAGATGGCCGCTGGTCGTCTGGTTGCGCACGATCGTGGGCGGGGCTTCATAATTCGCGTAAACCAGGTCCAGGTCGCCGTCGCCATCGAGGTCGGCCATCGCGCAGCCAAATGCCACCGTGGATTCGTCGAGGCCCCACTCCGAGGAAACGTCGGCAAACTCGAGGCCGCCGAGATTGCGGTAAGCCAGCGTGGCCTCGCGGCGCGGGCCGGAGTTCTCCCACACCTTGGCGCGGGCGGAGAGCGTGGGGGCGACGTTCTGTTTGTCGACCAGGTCGGCGTCGATGAAGTTGCGGATCATGCCGGCGGTGACGAACGCGTCGAGGCGCCCATCATTGTCGAGGTCGCCGAAGCGGGTGGACCAGGTCCAGCCCGTCGCCGCCATGCCGGCGAGGTGCGCGGCCTCGGCGTAGCGCTGGGTGCCGGTGTTGAGGTAAAGCGCGTTCCACATGTATTGGGGAATCAGATCGCTGACGCGTTCCATTTCCCACAGACCGCGGCCGATCTCCTCCATCCCGGTCATGAACTCGAAGTGGTTGCGGTCGCGCATGTCGGCGACGAAGAAGTCAACGAGCCCGTCGTTGTTGATGTCGCCGGCGTCGGCGCCCATCGAGAAGTAGGTGACGTGCGGGAGACGCTCGTCCACCACGTCGGCGAACGTGCCGTCGCCGTTGTTCAGGTAGAACCGGTCCGGCGTCTCGAAATCGTTGGCCACATACAGGTCCGGCCAGCCGTCGTGGTTGGCGTCGAACCAGATCGCGCTGTGCCCCTGTGTGAGGCCCCAGATGCCGGTCTTGGCGGTGACGTCCGTGAACGTGCCGTTGCCGTTGTTGCGGAACAGGACGTCGCGGCGGCCCTGGGGCGACTTCGAGAAATCCAGGATGTTCGTGACCACGTAGCAGTCGAGGTGGCCGTCGCGGTCGTAGTCGGCGAAGGTGGCGTGCACCGAGGCGTCCTGCAGGTCGAGGCCCCAGGCCTTGCCCTGTTCGGCAAAGGTGCCGTCGCCGTTGTTCACGAACAGCAGGTTCGGCAGCTCATAGCGACACACGTAAATATCCATCGCTCCGTCCTGGTTGATGTCCACGGCGGTGGCGCCGGTGTTGCTCGAGGGCGCGCCAACGGCGACGCCCGCCTGCGCACCCGCTTCCCGGAAGCGAAAGTCATCGGTCTGCAGGTAGAGCGCGCAGGGACCGTTCTTGGACACGGCGTAGATGTCGGGCCGGCCGTCGCCATTGAAGTCAGCCACGGCGACGCCCGTCTCGACGGCGCCGAGCGTCAGCTCGCGGAAGCGCGCGCCCCACATGCGGGGATCGTCGAAGACATTCGTCACGGTCAGGCCGGCGGCGGCGGCATCGATCCGCTGGAAAGCCTTGCCCCCGGCGGCCGCACCCAGGCGGGGGCGGAGAGGAGCGGCGGTGTAATCCGCGGCGGTGGCGAGCACCGCCGCGCCGAGGAACCCGGCGAGGGCAAGCGTGGATTTGAGCATGGCGAGCGAGCGGAGTATTACAGTTTCGACGAAGCCGCGAGCGGCTGGAGGGCATTGTCGAAAACCCAGTCGCCGACTTTGTGACCCGCGTTGGTGCCTTCCAGATTGTCCGCCATCACATGGATGCCGCCAAACAACCGGCTCATGCCGATCTCCCGCTGGCAGGCGGAGAGGCTCTTGAAGGTGCGAACCGCGCCCGGCAGACCCTCGGAGGTGACGGTGAACTCGATGTCGTCGGTGCCGAAGTACCGCTGCAGCACGCGCTCGGCCGCCGCGGAAAACGTGCTGTGCCCCGACGTGTACGACGGAAAGGAAGGCGTCATCATCAAGGGAATGAAGTCCGGGTTTGGCACCATGTGGGCGTTCATCTGGGGGGTAAGCTCGCGGATGCCGGTCTCCGGCCGCCATGAGCGGTAATGGAACTTGGTATCCCAACACGCGATGCCCGCATCGGCGCAAGCCATGTTCAGCAGGGCGAAAAGCCGGGCGGTTTCGGGCACCGACAGGTTGCTGCGGCGCGCCAGGTCCTGCGCGATGACATTCCAATGGCCCGGCGGCGTGGCGGTGCCCAGATCGTCGGACCAGAACGCCGCGCTCAGCGTCTCGTATTCCGTGCGAGTGGCCCCGTCGCGCGCGCCAATCTTCATGATCTCCATCAACTCCTCCGCCATCTGCCGGGAATCGAGGGTGGGGGGCGGCGGGGCGCGGAACTGATCCGGCGACGTCATGACGAACGGCGTGACTTTGGCCCAGTGCGGGAGGGTGGCTGGACGGAAGCCCGGCGGGGTCTCGCGCCACAACCCGGGTTCCTGGCTGGTGTACACGCCGGGAATGGGCTTGTTGAAACCACTGTTCGCGCGACTTTCGAGGGCGAGATCGGCGATCTTCCGGCCCCAGGCGATGCCGGCTTCCTTGGCCTCACCGTCAGGGATCTCACCGAGCACGCGGTCGTACGCGATCTGGAAGTTCCGGGGGTTGGCCGCCTGGCCCCACTGGGCGTTCAACAGCCGGAAGCATGCGCTGGCGATCGCCGCCTCCTGGCTGGCGCCGGCCGGGGCCGCCTCCTGGGTGACCCAGCCGCGGTGCGTGCGGGTGAAGCTGTTGACCACGTCGAAGATCGCACCGTGATAAGCCGCGTAAAACGCCGAGGCGATGGGCGGCGGGTTGCGGCCGTAGCGCGTCGCATTCAAGGCCTGCTCGTTCCAGAAGAGCACCGCGTTGTCCGCGGCGGCCAGCGGCAGGCGAACGAACAAGGTAGCCAGGAGGGCGAGCGCGACGAGACGGGGGGACTTCAGACGAATCATGATTATCGGTGGAGGTGGGGTGAGGTTGTCCGACGGGGGTTTCCCGCAGGTTGGATAGTCGAACCGGCGCCTGCAAACCCTGGAGGGGCGAATTGCCAAAAGTTCGGGGCAAAGTGGGAAAATGAAACGACCTCGACGGGGCCCTAATCCCGGCGAGGTCGTAACGCCTGACCTGTTACCTTGTAAATTCGTCCCATCGATGAGGCCTGGGCGCACGCAAGGGAAGTTTCCTGGGGCCAGTCGCCGCCGGGCAGGGACGAATTCCGCCGGTCCGCCCCCGACCCTGCAATTCGCCCCTCGAGATTGGCAATCAGTCCCCGGGCGCTTTCCTCCGGGGAACCGGCCTGCCATCCCCACCCGCGTCCGCGGCTACCCCTGCCCGGCACCCCAAGCTTCACCCAAACCTGTATGAAACCCAACCACACCACCCTCCAACGGCTCGCGGGACTGACCTGTCTCCTCGGCCTGTTGTCCCTCCCCTCCTCCCTGTTCGGCCAGGGTTGCGTCATCGCCCGCGGCGGCGGCGGCGCCATGATCACCGACGGCGGCGGCTACCTCGAGCCGAAGGAATGGAACGTCAACGTCGCCTTCCGCTGGTTCAAATCCGACCGCCACTTCATCGGCGACGTCGAGCAGAAGCACCGCAAGGCCAATGGCACGCAGGTGATCAACAACTCCCGTTTCTACGACGTCAGCGCCACCTACGCCTGGAGCAAGCGCCTGAACACCACGCTGACCGTGCCCTACGTGACGCACAACCGCTCCTCGCTCTACGAGCACCGCGGCAACAACGGCCCGCGCGGCGCCACCCAGTCCGACGGTTTCGGCGACCTGCGCCTGAGCGCCTCCTATTGGGCGTTCGATCCGAATTCCGACCATTTGAAGGGCAACCTCGCCATCGGCTTCGGCGTCAAGCTGCCGACCGGCGACTACAAGGACCGCGATATCTTCAACCGTCCCGCCGGCCCGACCGTGCGCTTCGTCGATTCCTCCATCCAGCCCGCCGACGGCGGCCTGGGCTTCACCATCGAGCTGCAGGGTTTCCGCCACCTCGTGGGCAACCTCTCGACGTACGGCAACATGTTCTACCTCTTCAACCCCGAGGGTCGGATCGAGGCCACCGGCTTCTCGATTCCCGATGCCTACATGGCGCGCGGCGGTTTCGATTACCGCATCAACGCCGTCCGCGGCCTGACCGTGAGCCTCGGTGGCCGGGTCGAGGGCGTGCCGAGCCACGATGCCTTCGGCAGCAGCATCGGCAGTCGCCGCCCCGGCTTCTCCGTCGCCGTCGAGCCGGGCGTCACCTTCAACAAGGGCCGCTTCACCGGCACCGTCACGGTGCCCGTCGCCGTCCACCACCGCCGTATCACGACCTTCGGTGCGGCCCGTCCGGGCGATGCGGCTTTCGCGGATTACTCGATCAACACGAGCTTCTCGATCCGGCTGTAATCAGAGAGGGAAGTGCGCCGGCCTCGGCGCGCTTGGCCCGCCTTTAATCCAATCTGCGCACTGGGTCCGTGCGCTCCACCTTCGGCGGCGAGCAATCGCCGCCGTTTTTATTGCCCCACGGGCCAAGTCCCGCCGAAATGCCGCCGGCGTCCGCTCACCGTGTCGGCCCGCCACCCTTCCCGTCATGCCCAAACCCCGTCGCGAATCGCCTCCCGCTCCGTCCGGTGCGTGGGTGCCGCCCCTCCTGCTCTTCGTTTCCGGTGCTGTGGCCCTGGTTTATGAGGTGATCTGGCAGCGGCAGTTCGCCTTGGTGCTGGGTTCGGGCTCGACCGCCACTGCGGCCGTGCTCGGCGCCTATTTTGCCGGACTAGGCGTGGGTGCCTGGACGATCGGCCGCCTCGCACCGCGCTGGACCCGGCCGCTGCGCGCCTACGTGGCGCTGGAACTGCTCGTCGGTGCGGGCGCGCTCCTCGTCACGCCCCTGCTTGGTGCGTTCGAGGGCTTCTATCCCGCCCTGTTCGGCGCACTGGCCGACCAACCGGCGCTGTTCACGGGCACCCGTGTGGTGCTCGCCTTCGCCGTGCTCTTCGTCCCCACCTTCTGCATGGGCGGCACCCTGCCGTTGCTCGGCGGGTTTGTGGATCACGAGCGCCGCCGCCTGGGACTGACAGCCGGCTGGCTCTATGTCGTCAACACCGTGGGCGCCGCGTTGGGCGCGCTCGCCGCTCCCTTTCTCCTGCTGCCCCGTCTCGGCCTTTCGCGCACGGTCTGGCTTTGCGCCGGCATCAACCTGCTGCTCGCCGCCGGCGCCTGGGGCTTGAGTCGGCGCGGGAACGGGCACGATCATCCGACTCCTTCGCCCGCTCCCCGGCCCCAAGCGACGCCCGAAATGCGTTCCGCCGCCGTGCTCACGATCGCGCTGCTCTCGGGATTCGTCACGTTCGCGCTCCAGGTGCTGTGGAACCGCGCTTTTGCCCAGGTCCACGAAAACTCGATGCACTCTTTCGCGCTCATCGTCGCAACGGTCATTCTCGCGCTGGCCGTCGGCGCGCAGGCGGCCCGCCTCGGCCTGCGTCGCGGACTTTCCCCGGAGCGAGTGATCAGCCTCGCGTGGATCGCCGGGGGTGTGGCCATCGCAGCCGCGCCCATCGTCTTCCTGTCGGCCACCGGCGGACTCGACTACGTCGGCGATGGCGCCGGCTCGCTCCTGCGCCTCGCGGGGCAGGCCATCCTCGTGGTTTTCGCGCCGATGGCCCTCGTGGGCGTGGCGCTGCCTGCGCTGATGGAACAGGCCGGCCGTGTTTCCGGCGATGCCCCGGGGCGCGTGCTCGGACGCCTGCTCGCGGTGAACCTCGTCGGTTCGGTCGCCGGAGCCTTGGTGTCGGGATTCCTCCTGCCCGGCTGGCTCGGGTTTTGGCCGGCCATGATCTGGCTCGGGGCGGTCGTGTTGCTCGTGGGCTTCTGGCTGCGCCGGAGAAAACACGGGTACGCCTTCACCGCCGTCGCCCTGGTCCTCCTGCTGCCAGCCACCCGCCTTGAACTGCCGCGCGTGAAACTCGACCGCGCGGCCGGCGAACAGCTGGTGGCACTCGCCGAGGGCCCGCACGGCATCACGGCGGTGACCACCCAGGAGGACTCGCGTCGGCTGAAGCTGAACAACCATTATGCGCTTGGCGGCACCGCCGCCACGGGCGACGAGCGCATGCAGGCGCACCTGCCGCTGTTGCTTCATCCCGCGCCGCGCCGCGTCGCCTTCCTCGGCCTCGGCACCGGGATTTCCGCCGGGGGCGCGCTCTTCCATCCCGTGGAAACGATCACGGCGATCGAACTGGTGCCCGAAGTGATTGCGGCGTCACGCGCGCATTTTCGCGACGCGAATGGCGGGGTCCTCGACGATCCACGCACCGTGGTGGTGGCGGATGACGCGCGTAATTTCCTCCGCGGCTCGGGGCAGCGTTTCGACGTGATTATCGGTGACCTCGTCGTGCCGTGGCGCCAGGGCGAGGGCGCGCTCTTTACCCGCGAGCAATTCGCCGCCGCGCGTGCGGCGCTCGCGCCCGAGGGAGTCTTTTGCCAGTGGCTGCCGCTCTTCCAGCTCACGCCGGAACAATTTCAAATCATCCTCCGCACCTTCCTCACGGAGTTTCCGCACGCACAGGTGTGGCGCGGCGATTTCTCGCCCACGGAGCCCGGCCTCGCCCTGGTCGCCACGGCACGGCGCGACGGCCCCGATCCCGCGCTGGTCCGGCGCCGCCTGCAGGAGATGACGGCGGACCCGACCAACCCGCACCTCCCGTTGCCCGATGCCATCTGGATCCACTTCGCGGGCGTGATCGACGAATCCGACCTGACTCCGCACGAAACCCGCCTGAACACGGAAGATCACCCGTGGGTGGAATTGCTGGGGCCGGGCGACGGTTTTTCGCAAACGTGGTTCACCGGCCGGGACCTGCAAGCCTGGCTCGACGCCCTTCGCGTGCGTACGCTCGCCCGCCCGGGAAAGTTGGACGAGCACGCCCGGCGCGCCACGAACGCCGGGGGCGCCCTCGGCGCGATGACCCAGGCCATGAACGACAACGACGGACCGGCCGTTGTCGACGCGCGGGAAAAGATCCGGGCCTTGCTGCCCCCGGAAACGTACCGTGCCTTGTTTCCCTGAGTTGGGTCGGTCGCGTTTTTGCAGGGCCGGTCTATGACCGGCCTGCGACCACGCCGACAGCGAGATAAGGATCACGGTGGCGGGTATGTTTTGTACTCTCCAAAGTTCATCTCCGCTTACTAGGCAACTGCACCGCGGTTGCTCCTGCGCTCAGGATGACGGTGATGGGAATTGGTTTGGTCGTCAGACGATCGCGTGGAGCCGGGCGCCCTCGCCCCGGTTGGACATGAGCTGCACGTCGCAGCCTCCATCCCGACCGGCCCGAGGGCGGGCCGGCTCCAATCCCGACCGGCCCGGGGGCGGGCCGGCTCCATCGCGGGCGAGGTCGCCCGCGCTCCATTTTCCGTCGGGCCGGTCTTTGGCCGGCCTTGGGATCTCGCGAGCGGCCAGATGACGGTGATGAGGATCGCTTTGGCGTCCGAACGATCGCGTGGAGCCGGGGCGCCCTCGCCCCGGTTGGACATGAGCTGCACGTCGCAGCTTCGATCCCTACCGGCCCGAGGGCGGGCCGGCTCCATCCCGACCGGCCCGGGGGCGGGCCGGCTCCAATCCCGACCGGCCCGGGGGCGGGCCGGCTCCATCGCGGGCGAGGTCGCCCGCGCTCCATTCTCCGTCGGTTGCTCGGAGGTCGAGCGAGCTCGACTCCCCACAGGCGAATCACCGCCTGTTCACGGCTTGTCCCCGACCAACTGGCCGAGGCGGCTGCGCAGGTTTCGGCTGAGCGGCAGCTTGGTGCCGTCGCGCAGCACCACGGTATAATCACCGTGCAACGCGGGCTGAAGTTCCCGAATCTGGTCGAGGTTGACGATGGCCGAGCGGTTGATGCGCGTGAAGCTGTCGCTGCCCAGGCGCAGCTCGATCGCCGTCAACGTTTCACGGAGCATCAGTCGCCCATCCGCGAGATGGAGCGTCACGTAATTGTCGTCGGCCTGCGCCCAGACGATGTCGTCGGCGCGCAGGAACACGATTCGTCCCTCGGTGCGGAAGGCCAGGCGTTCGTTGCGTCGATCGGCCGGGGAGAACGGGGCCGCGCCCCCGCTGGCGCGCGCCTGCCGGTGGTCGCCGGCGCGGCGCAACGCCTGCTGCAGTCGCTCCCGGTCGAAGGGCTTCAGCAGGTAATCGACCGCGGCGACGTCGAACGCGCCCCGCGCGAATCGATCGTGGGCCGTGGTGAAAATGATCGCCGGCCGCTGCGCGTCGGGCAGCCGCGCCACAACCTCCAAGCCGTCGCAACCCGGCATCTGGATATCCAGGAACACCACGTCCAGGCGGGTGCCTTGGATCGCGGCAATCGCCTGAATGCCATCGGCGCACTCCCCCACCAGGTCGACCGCCGTCTCGTCTTCGAGCATGGCGCGCAGCCGCTCCCGCGCGAGCGGCTCATCGTCCACGATCAATGCCTTGAGCCGGTTCATGTCAGGGCACGGCGCTGACGATCTCATGCAGGACGACGGTGAAAATCAGCGGCGTGCCGCGCTCGATGCCGGCGGGCCATTCGCCGCTCCCGAAGGACAGCGCGGGCGGCAGGACCAGCATGGCGGAGCTGCCCGCGCCCATCATTTGCAAACCCTCGCTCAGGCCCGGCACGACATCCTTGACCCGGAGGCGCATCCGCTGGCCGCCGAGCGACGGGATCTCCGTCTGCATGTCGGCAGCATTCACCTTGAAGCTGAGCACGACCGTGTCCTCCGGCTCGGGCCGCGCGCCTTGCCCGCTGGTCTTGATGCCATACAGCAGGCCGCTGTCCCCGGCCTGCAGGTCGAAGCGCTTTTGGATGTCGCGGAGGTACTCGTTCAAATACCCCGGCCGGGCGAAAGCCTCGGCCCCGTAGCGCTGGCGGATTTCCTCGCGCTCCAGTTCCGCGACCCGCTCGCCGATATGCTGCAACAGCGCCTGCCCCTCGGGTGTCATGGGCGCGGGCTCGCCCTTGAACGCCGCGCGGATCCCGGCGATGAACGCCTCCACCTGCGCCTCGCTCCAACCGAGCTGGGACAGGCGGTTGTCCTGCGCAAGGCTGGATCCCACGGCCGCGAATGCGTCATGGGGGCGGGCGCCAAACACCACGGGTGACGACGAGCGCGCCGCGGCGCTCGCGATCGCCGCCATGGCAAGAAAAGGAAAGGCCCAGCGGCAGGGACGGACGATGAGATTCAGGATCATGGTCAGGGGTGGTGATGGTGGTGGCCGCCCGCGGCGGTGGCCGTCGGCAGCGAGAAGGAGGCGAGAATCACGGGTTCCGCCGCGGTGCGGCCCTCGCCGATGCGGTAGGCGTGGTCGAGGGCGAGTCCCGTGACGACCTGCGTGGCACCGCTGACCGGCCAGGTGACCTCGACGCGCTCGATCGCGGCGGCCTGCGCGAGGCCAATTTCCTGTCGCAGCGGATTGGACCCAAAACTCGCACCCGTGCCCACGGTCCGGTGGATGGCGCGCTCGTGGCCGGCCGGGTCGCGCACGACAACCTTGATCCGCGCGCCGATCGCGACGCGATTGGTCGTGACTCCCTCCAGCTCGAGCTTGAGCCAGCGGTTGCCATGGCCCGGATTCGCGAGGAGCTGGTTGTTGTAGTAATCGTCCTCCAGCGCGCCTCCGACCACGGAATAGACATCCTGGTCGCCGTCGTTGTCGATGTCGCCAAACGCGATGCCGTGCCCTTTCTGCAGCTGGCCAAAGCCGCCGGAGGTCGTGATCTCCCGGAACGTTCCCGTGCCGTTGTTTCGAAAGGCGCGACTGGGGATCAAGGTCGCGAAATCCGGATCGCCCGTGCCGGCGTAGAAATCCAGCCAGCCATCGTTGTCGAAGTCGCCATAGTTGGCCCCCATGGCATGGATCACGCGGCTCACGCCGGCGGCGCGACTGACATCCTCGAAGGTGCCGTCGCGGTTGTTGCGGTAGAGCTTCGCCTTTTGCCCCGGATGAGGCCGGCCCATGTAGTCGGCGGCGATGTCGCCCACGTCCTGGATGGCGTAACCCGTGACCATCAGGTCCTGCCAGCCGTCGTTGTCGTAGTCCCAGAACCACGCGGGAAAACTGTTGCTGGGACTTGTCACGCCCGCCGGTTCGGCGACATCGGTGAACCGCCAGCGCGCCCGCGGGGAACGGTCCGCGCCCGCCGGCCCGTCGTTGCGCAGGAGCATGCGGGGACCGCCGATGCCGGAGAGATAGAGATCCGGTCGGCCATCGTTGTTGAAATCGCCCGCAGCGACGCTCTTCACGTAGCCGAGCAGGTCGACGCCATGCTCGGCGGCACACTCGGTGAACGTGCCGTCGCCGTTGTTGCGAAACAGTTCGCACGCGTTCGTATCGCGGCCGGCGTGCTCATTGCCGATAAACAGGTCGAGCCAGCCATCGCTGTTGTAGTCGAACCACACGGCCGCCTGCGAAGGCTTGAGGTGGAGCAGCCCGGCGTCCTCGGTCACGTCGGTGAAGGTGAAATCACCGTTGTTGCGCAGGAGGGAGAACGGGTAATTGCCCTCGGTGCGCAGCCAGGCGCCGCGCAGGACGAGGACATCGGCGTAGCCGTCATTGTCGTAATCGCCGTGCACGAGGTTCAAGCCGCTGACCAGTCCCGCCAGTCCCGCCTGGTTCGTCCGCTCCTGGAAAGTCCCGTCGCCGTTGCTGCGAAAAACCCGGAGCTGGTCCTTTTCGGGAGAGAAGCCCCACGCCGACACCATCACGTCGAGGAACCCGTCGCGGTCGAAATCCTCGAGGACCACACCGCCCGCGAGCCCTTCGACGTCGAGTCCGAGGCTCGCCGCGACATCGGGAAAGCGGCCGATGTCATCCTCCGCCGCGAAGCGCTCCGGTGGGATCAGCCAACGGGGCGGAACCTGGGCCGGATATTCGCCGAGTGTCATGTACGCGATGTTGAGCAACCACCGCGCCCGGAGGTCGCCCGGATATTTCGTGAGGAGCGCGGTGAGCTCCGCGACCGCGGCGCGCGATCCCTCCTTCAGCTGGTGCACGCCCCCGCCCTGGATCGGAAAGATGCACGAATCGCCGTTGTGGTTGAGCACGCAGTTGGCCCGCTCGCCGGCGCGCAGGTGCGCCATCGCCTTGCCCGTGCGAATCTGACCGTCGATGCGCGCATCCACCGGCAGGTTGCTCCGCCGGAGAAACTCGTCGAGGTGAACGTACGCCCGGTGCGCCTCGTCGGTCCGACCGGCCTGCAGGTAATGGACGGCCAGCTTCAGTTTCACCTCCGCGAGGCGCTGGGCCTCGGACTGGGACAAGTCCCGCTGCCCGCTCATCGCTTCCAGCAGCGGAATCTGTTCGCTGGAACGAAAGGGATTCCGCAGCGGATCGGCCTGGTCGTGGATTTCCCGGATCCGCGCCACCATGCGCCGGGTGCTTTCCGGCTGCACGAAGGCGTCATTCGGGGGTTGCACGGCGAGGCGACGCGTCGGATCGCACAACTCGGGTTGCACGACGGGGAACAGCGCCGCCGGGACAAGCCACCCGCAAGCAACCCACCACGCCAGCCGCGGCCAAAGGCGGAAAACCTCGGCACCACATCCGGAACGCGTTGGTGATGGGGAACGAGGGCGCACGTTTCCCCCCGGAAGATACAGCGCCCTCACCCCGGGCAAACGGTCTGTGGCCAGATGCACCTGCTGAGGGGTCGCTTGAGGCGAAGCCGGGGTGAACCGAGCGGCGGGGTTGGCGGACTATATCGCCTGCGCGATTAGGGGCGCCCGGTTGGGCCGGTCGTCGACCGGCGTTCCGCGCTCCCGAGCCGGCGGCCATGGACTGACCCGACGCCCAGCAAGTCGAGGATCGAGCAAGCTCGACCCCTACCGAAGATGAGAGAAGCGGCTCGTCCGCGCGCGACCCCTCCACGAAATCGTGGAGCGATGGGTCCTTGGATTCTTCGCTGCGCTACTCATGAACGGGACGAGTTGTGAGCCTGTGAACCGTCTTCGCATGGGAAGCATCTCAAATCCACCGCTGCCGTCATCCTGGTGAAGCGAAGGATCCAAGCGGTCGGCGCACGTCCTTTCCCTTGGATCCTTCGCTCTGCTCAGGATGACGGTGACGGGTATGTTTTGTACTCTCCAAAGTTCATCTCCGCTTACCAGGCAACTGCACCGCGGTTGCTCCTGCGCTCAGGATGACGGTGACGGGAATTGGTTTGGTCGCCAGAGGATCGCGTGGAGCCGGGGCGCCCTCGCCCCGGTGGGGACATGAGCTGCACGTCGCAGCCTCGATCCCTACCGGCCCGAGGGCGGGCCGGCTCCAATCCCGACCGGCCCGGGGGCGGGCCGGCTCCATCGCGGGCGGGGGCGCCCGCGCTCCATTCTCCGTCGGGCCGGCTTTGGCGTGCGAACGATCGTGTGGAGCCGGGGCGCCCTCGCCCCGGTTGGACATGAGCTGCACGTCGCAGCCTCGATCCCTACCGGCCCGAGGGCGGGCCGGCTCCAATCCCGACCGGCCCGGGGGCGGGCCGGCTCCAACGCGGGCGAGGTCGCCCGCGCTCCATTCTCCGTCATCGCGGACGAGGGCGCCCGCGCTCCATTCTCCGTTGGGCTGGCCTTTGACCGGCCTTGCGTCGCATCGCAAATGGCCCGGTCTCGGACTGACCCTGCTCACGACGAGCAATGGATCGAGCGAGTTCGACCCCTACACCTTGGAGAGCACCTCAATGGTGGTGGTGATGCCCCGCCCCGGCGGGGGCGCTCAGCGGCAGGGCGAACGACTTCAAATCCTCCGGCCGGGCTTGGGCGTCGCCTTCGCGCAAACGATACAAGCGGCCGGGCTCGAGGCCCGTGAAGACCTGGGTTTCGCCGGTGACCGGCCAAGTAACCTCGACGCGTTCCACGCCCTGCGTTCGCCCGAGCCCGATTTCCAACCGAAGGGGATTTGAACCGAAGCTCGAGCCGATGCCCACGACGCGGTGCACGGATCGCTCCGCGCCCGTCTCGTCCCGCGCCACGACGCGCACCCGCGCCCCGAGCGCCAAACGGTTGGTCTTCGTTCCTTCAAGCTCCAGCTTGAGCCACGCATTGCCATGTCCCGGGTTGGCGAAGAGCTGATTGTTGTAGTAATCATCCTGCACCGCACCGCCGACGACGGAATAGATGTCCTGGTCGCCGTCATTATCGAGGTCGCCAAAAGCGATCCCGTGGCCCTTCTGCAGCTGGCCGAAGCCGCCCGAGGTGGTGACCTCCTTGAATCGACGGCCGCCGTCATTGCGGAACATGCGGGACGGGATGAGCGTGGAAAGATCAGGGTCGCCGGTGCCGACGTAGAAATCCAGCCAGCCGTCATTGTCGAGGTCGCCGAAATTATTGCCCATCGCATGGAGCACCCGGTTAACGCCGGCATTGCGACTCACGTCCGTGAAGGTGTCGTCGCCATTGTTGCGATAAAGCCGAGCCTTCGCGGCGGCGCTCGGTCGGCCCATGTAATCGGCGGCAATGTCACCGACATCCTGAATCAGGTAACCCGTCACCATCAGGTCCAGCCAGCCGTCGTTGTTGTAGTCCCAGAACCAGGCCGGAAAGCTGGTGGCCGGCCCGCTCACGCCGGCCGCCTCGGCCACGTTGGTGAATCGCCATGCCGCGCCCGGCGAGCGATCGGTGCCCGCAGGGCCGTCGTTGCGCAAGAGAACGCGCGGTCCGCCGATGCCCGACAGGTAGAGGTCGGGCCGGCCGTCGTTGTTGTAATCTCCCACGGCCACGGCCTTGACGTAGGCCTTGAGGTCGACGCCGTGCCGCGCGGCGCATTCGGTGAACGTGCCGTCGCCGTTGTTGCGGAAAAGTTCGCAGGGGTTGACATCGTCCTCCATGGATTCGTTGCCCACGAAAAGGTCCAGCCAGCCGTCGCCATCGTAGTCGAACCACACCGCGGTCTGCGTGGGCTTGAAATGCAACAGGCCCGCTTCCTCCGTCACGTCGGTGAACGTGAAGTCGCCGTTGTTGCGCAGCAGCGAGAACGGATATTTCCCCTCGGCTCGCATCCAGCCGCCGCGCAACACCAGCACGTCGGCATAGCCGTCGTTGTTGTAATCGCCATGGATGAGATTGAGGCCGCTCACGAGGCCGGTGAGCCCGGCCTGGACCGTGCGCTCCTCGAAGGTGCCATCACCGCCACTGCGAAAAACGCGCAGCTGATCCTTCTCCTCCTCGAACCCCTGTGCGGACATCATCAAATCGAGAAAGCCGTCGCGGTCGAAGTCCTCCATCACGACGCCGCCGGCGAGACCGCTGACAGCCAGCCCCACATGCCCGGCGATGTCGGGGAAGCGTCCGATGTCGTCCTCGGCCTTGAACCGGGTGGGCGGGATCAGCCAGCGGGCCGGGACCTTGGCCGGGTACTCGCCGAGCGTCATGTAGGCGATGTTGAGCAGCCAGCGCGCGCGCAGGTCCAGCGGGTGGCGCTCGAGCAGGGGGGTCAGTTCCCCGATGGCGGCCTCGGATCCCTCGCGCAGCTGGTGCACGCCGCCGCCCTGGATCGGGAAGATGCACGAGTCGCCGTTGTGATTGAGCAGGCAGTTCGCCCGCTCGCCCGCTCGCAGGTGCGCCAGCGCCTTGCCCGTGCGCACGAGCAGGTCCCACCGCTCGTCCGCGGCGAGGTTGGTCTCCTTCAGGTAACGCTCGAGTTCCTGATATTGCTTGAACGCGTCATCGGTCAGCCCGGATTGCAGGAGATGGAGCGCCAGCCGAAACTTGAGGTCGGCCACCTTCTGCGGCTCCGAAGACGATTGGACCGCCTCGCGCTCCAGCCGGCGGAGCAACGGCACCTGATCGCCGGAACGAAACGGACTGCGCAGGGGGTCGGCCTGGTCGTATATCTCGCGCAGTCGCGCGACCATGCGCCGCGTGCTCTCGGGTTGAACAAAGGCATCGTTGGGCGGCCGAATCGTGGGCTCGCCCCCGGAGAGCCATCCGCCCAACCCAGCCAGCCCCACTATCAGCACAGGCAGTATGCGCCGGCGGGTCGGAACGAACCGGACGGTTGAGGCAGGGGTTGCAGGCAACGCGACGCGAAGGGGCATTGCCCCTGAGGATAAGCCTCACCGCCCCCGGGCAAACGTTTTGTGGCCAGTTGCCATGCCAAGGATGCCCCTCGCCCTTGGTGCCCTCTGCGTGAGGCGATCCTACTTTCCTTCCCGTCTGAAATGACCTCGCGCAAAGGGCGCAGAGGCCGCGGAGGCTTCGAGATCCGGTTGCCTGCAACTGGAGCCGGGGCGCCCTCGCCCCGGTTGCCATGCCTCAGCTCGAGCCGGCGAAACGATCGAGGCGCCCGCGGAGGCTGCGACTGAGCGGGAGCTTCGTACCGTCCCGCAACACGACCAGATAATCGCCGTGCTGCGCGGGCTGGATCTCCCGGATCTGGTCGAGGTGCACGATGGCCGAACGGTTGATGCGCGCGAAATTCAGCGTCCCCAGCCGGGTCTCGATCGCGCTCATCGTCTCGCGCAACATCAGCCGGCCCGAGAGCAGATGAAGCATCACGTAGTTGTCCGCCGCCTCGACGCGGATGATTTCCTCGGGCTTGAGGAATACGAGCCGCCCGTCGGCCTTCACCGTGATGCGATCCGGTTTCGGGGCCGGCGGCGGCGCCGGGACGCCAGGCGCGCGCTCCCGCTGCAGCTGTTCCTGCGCCCGCCGCATCGCCTGCTGGAACCGGTCGCGATCAAACGGCTTCAAGAGATAATCCACCGCGGCCAGATCAAAGGCATCGACCGCGAACCGCTCGTGGGCCGTCGCAAAGATGATGGCCGGACGCTTGTCCTCGGGCAGGCGGTTGACCACTTCCAGCCCGTCGCAGCCCGGCATCTGCATGTCGAGGAACACCAGATCCGGGGTCACGCTCGCGATCAGCGCAATGGCCTCGGGTCCGGTGCCGCATTCGCCGACGATCTCGCACGCCGGCTCAGCCTTCAGGAAACCGCGCAGCCGCTCGCGCGCCAGCGGTTCATCGTCCACGATGAGGGTGCGGATTTTCATGTCAGGGACCAGGGCAGCAGACACGAATTACACCAATTATCACTAACATTTCCCGTCACCTTCGCCCCGGGATTGGCGGGTGGACGCACTCGTGGCCATTCGTGGAAATCGTGTCTCACTCTCGCGGTTATGCGGGCAGACGGATGCGGACCTCCAGCCCGCCCTCCGGGTGGTTGGCGAGTTCGAGGCGGTGGCGGTCGCCGTAGAGCTCGCGCAGGCGCTCGCGGGTGTTGGCGAGGCCGATGCCCTCGCGCGTGAAGCCCCCGGCCGGCATGCCGCCGCCGTTGTCGCGCACCAGCAGCAGGAGGTTGCCCTCCTCGCGCCGGGCCTCGACCACGATGCGACCGGGGCGCGCGTGCGGCTCGAGTCCATGGCGGATGGCATTCTCGACCAGCGGCTGGATGATCAGGCTCGGCACGTCGGCCTCCAGGGTGTCGGAATCCGCCTTGATCTCCGCCGTAAGCCGGTCGCGAAATCGGATGCGCTCGATCTCCAGGTATTTTTCGATGAAGGCGATCTCGTCGCGCAGCTTCGTGAGGGGCTGCCCCGGGTGGTGCATGGTCAGGCGCAGGAGCTCGCCGAGGCGCACGAGCATCTTGTCGGCCGCGTGCACGTCGCTGTGCATGAGCGATGCGATGCCATTGAGCGTGTTGAAGAGGAAATGCGGCTTGAGCTGGCGCAGCAGCGACTGCAGCCGCGCCTCGGTCAGGTGCTTCTCGAGCTCGAGGGCGTGCACCGTGCGCTCGTGGTATTTCCGGTAATAGTCGATGGCGTGGCTGATGGTCACGATCACGCCATAGATCAGAAGGTTGAACGGAAAAGTCCGCGCCAGGAGCGGGCGAAAGACCTCGGCAAAAGTCACGGGTTCATCGAGCAGACGGCTGTGCGCCATGCCCACCAGGGAGCGCAGCAACACATAGACCAGCGAGCAGGCCAGCGCCGCGGCCAAATGGATGATCGCGGTGCGCCAGCGGTGCTCGCCCTCGGGCGGGAAGCGACGGGCGAGCAGCAGGACCGGGAGCGAGAGCACCGCCCAGACATACCAGTCCGCCAATGAATAGCCGATCGCCTGCGCCCAGGTGACGGACCGGCCGAGCAGCGTGCTCGAGAGGTAAAACTGACTCGCGAACGCCAGCCCCACCAAGGTCCAGAACGCGCCGATGCCCAGGAGGCGGATCAGGGTGCGGCCGGGCAGGACGGTGGCGGACATGCGAAAAGGGGTTGCCGTTCATGTAGGAGGCCGGACCATTTCGTGTCCACGCCCTTTCGCATCTGCTCGTGAACGGACCTGCCGCTTCCCGTCCTACCCTGCCCCCTCCGGCGATCCAACCGGTGCGTTCGGTCATGTCGCCATTGGTCCCGGTGCTCCTTCCCTTGGTGTTCGCGGCGATCCTGCTGGGCGTGCTCTTCGCGCGGCTGTTCCCGCCAGCCGCGGCCTCGGGCGCACCGGCCGTTCGGTTCACGGATGTCACCGCCTCGTCGGGCCTGCATTTCCGGCATGACCAAGGCGGGGCCGAGGCTCCCACCACCCTGGGAGGTTCCGTGACCGTCCTCGACTACAACGGCGACGGCCGGCCGGATCTTTTCTTCACCAACGGCGCGCCGTGGCCCTGGGAAGCGACCTTGGAGAAACGTCCGGCCCGCAGCGGGGCGCTCTATCGCAACGACGGCGACGGGCGTTTCAGCGAGGTAACCGCGGCCGCGGGCCTGAACATGGTCATGCAGGGCATGGCGGCCACGGCCGGCGACTTCGACGCCGACGGCCACGTCGATCTCTTCATCACTGGCATCGGCCCGAACCGTCTCTTTCGCAATCTCGGCCAGGGACGATTTGAGGACGTAACGGAATCCGCCGGCGTCGCCGGGGACGAAAACACTTGGAGCTCAGGCGCGGCCTGGGTCGACGTGGATGCCGACGGGCGCCTCGACCTCATCGTCCTGCACTACGCCCGCTGGGCCCAGGAAGTCGGGCTGGCGCAGGCGTTCGCCGTCGCGGAAATGGGCCGTTCCTACGGCGCCCCCACCGGCTTCTTCAGTGCGCCGCCCACCGTCTGGCGCAACACGGGCGACGGGCGATTCGTCCGCCTGCCCGACTCCGCCGGGCTGCGCGACATCGATCCGGAGACGGGGCGGCCGGTGGCGTGGCCGGTCGCGATCGCGCCGCTCGATGTGAATGGCGACCGTGGGCTGGACATTCTCATCACCTATCATTTCCACGGTCCGGCGCTGTTCATGGCGCGCGGCGACGGCACGTTCCAACGCGAAACCGGATCGCGCAACCCCCGCCAGGAGGGCGCCGCCGCCAGCCTGGCTTCCGCGAGCTTCCTGCCGTTCATCCCCCGCCAGGGCGACGCCGAGCGCCTGCGCGACCTGCTCGCGCCGGAATTGGCGACGGCGGTGACGGAGATGACGGCCTTGGAGACTCGGCTGGGCGTCGTCCTGGCGGATCTCGACCTGGATGGACGAATGGAGATTTTTTCGGGCCAGGGCCGGACCGAGGCCTCGATCAACCGCTTCGACGCGGGTCGGGCGTTTGCCGCGCCCGCAAGGGTACTCTGGTCCTCGGGCGGAACCTGGCAGGACCTGGCCGACGAGTCGGTTGTTCTGCCACCGCTCGTGGCGCGCGGGGTGGCCGCGGCGGATTTTGACGGCGACGGCGATCCTGACGTGGTGATTGCGCAGAACAACGGCCCGGCCGTGCTCCTGCGGAACGAGCAACGGGCGGGGCTGCCCTGGTTGCGCCTGCAGCTCATCGCGACGCGCAGCGAGCCCGGTGCCGGCGGCGCGCGCGTCGAGGTTCACACGCCCCGGCGCGTGCTCGCCCAGACGGTCGCACCCGCGCTGGGATTCATGGCCCAGTCGGAATCCACGCTGACGTTCGGCTTGGGCGACGATGCCCGCGTGCGCCGCATCGTGATCGAGTGGCCTTCGGGCCAGGTCCAGGAACTCAAACCGGACGGGCTCAATCGGACGCTGACGATCCGCGAACCCTGAACCGCCCCGGCCCGGCGGCGCCGGGGCGCGCAGTGCCCCGGGGGAGCGCGATTCGTTCGCTGAACAGCCTGACAGGCAACTCGCCCCGGCCCGCCGGCTTTTCACCCCCAGTTCGTTGCCCGCCGCCGTTCGGGGCCCAAGCGTGGCCCTCCTCCACCCCATGCTCACCCTCCGCACCACCCTGCTCGGAGCCGCCTTGTGCGGCGCCGCCAGCCTGACCACCGCCTCCGGCCTCGCGGCCGACGCGGCCCAGCCCGCCTCTCCCCTCACCATTTCAGGCGACCTCCGCCTGCGCTACGAATGGGATTGGGATTCCCAAAACGGCGCCGGCGTCGCGCGCAACGATCGCGATCGCGCCCGTTACCGCGCCCGCGCCAGCATCGGCTACAAGTTGTCCAGCGATTGGACCTTCGGCGCTCGCGCGCGCACCGGCAATCGCGACAGCCAGCAGTCGCCCCACCTCACCTTTTCCGCCAACGACAACCTCACCGACGACTTCGAGGGCGCGCTCGACCGCTACTACCTGCAGTACAAAAAGGGTCCGGTCACCGCTTGGGGCGGTCGCAACACCACGCCCTTCTGGCAGCAGAACGAAATGTTCTGGGACGAGGATGTCACACCCACCGGCATCGCCGGCAGCTACGACCTGAAGCTCGAGCAGGGCACCCTGACCACGACCGCCGGCGCATTCCATCTCCCCGACGGCATGACCGACCTAAACGGCACGCTCGTCGGCGGCCAAGTGAAGTATGGCCGGCCCGTCGACACCGCGCAGTTCACCCTCGCCGCCGGCCTTTACAGCCTCGATGGCAAACGCGGCGCCACGAACCTCCGCAACCGCAACGGCGTGCGCGGCTACCTGCTCGGCGTCCTGAGCGCGCAATGGGCCGCGCCGCTCGCCACCGGCCGCACGCTCACCGCTGGTGCCGACCTGATCAAGAACTTCGAGGACTACAGCGCCACCGACGCCCTGCCCTTCGCCCCGCGTCACGCCCGCGAGACCAACGGCTACGTGTTCTCCCTCCTCTATGGCCAGTTGAAGAACCCCCACGACTGGCAGATCGGCTGGTTCTACGCGCACATCGAGACCTTCGCCGTCAACGCCGCTTACTCGCAGGACGACTGGGCCCGCTTCGGTTCCGCGACCCAGTCCGATGTGACCGACTTCAAGGGCCACGAGCTTCGCGCCACCTACGTGATCACCCGGAACATCAACGCGCAGCTCCGCTTCTTCGACGTCGACGCCATCACCAGCGTCCAGGACGGCAAGCGCCTGCGCATCGACCTGAACTGGAAATTCTGAATTCGACCTGTAGGAGCCTGTTTACAGGCGATTGAAACCTTCGCCCGCAACGGCAGCCCCGATCGCCTGTAAACAGGCTCCTACAGGAAAGCCCCCCTTCCAATCGCCCTCCCTTTCCGCAACCCCACCCGACCCATGAAACTCCCCTCCACCCTCCTCGCCGTTCTCGCCCTCGGTCTCTCCCTGCGCGCCGAACCGATCCCCGAGAACACGGTCACGTATCGCGTCGAGCAGAACGCCACCGTCTCCGACATCCCCGCCGGCGCCAAGAACGTGAAGTTCTGGGTCTCCATCCCCGACAACGAGCGCTACCAGGACCTGCTCGACTTCGAGGTCGTTTCCGTCCCCGGCAAATGGAGCTTCGTGCGCGAGCCGGATCGCGGCAACCGCTTCATGCTCGTCGAGGTGGAGAATCCCGGCGCGGAACAGCTCACCGCCAAGGTCGCTTTCACCGTCCGCCGCCGCTCGGTGTTCACCGAGCTCGATCCCGCCCAGGCCGGCGCGATCACCGCCTCTCATCGCGCGCTCTACGCCGAGGAACTGCGGCACGACGCGCCGCACATGAAGGTCTCGCCCCGCATTGCGAAGGCCGCCAACGACGCCGCGGGGTCCGAGACCAATGTCGCCAAACAGGCGCAATTGCTGCTCGGCGCCGTGGCCGACTACGCGGACCACTATTCCAAGGATCCGACCAAGCCCAACTGCGGCATCGGCGACGCCGAGGATTGCATGACCAATGCCGGCGGTTGCTGCACCGACCTGCACTCGATGTTCATCGCCATGGCCCGCGCCCGCGGCATTCCCGCCCGCCTGCAGATGGGTTACCGTCTCCGCGAGGCCAACGCCGGCAAGGAGGTCGATCCCGGTTACCGCTGCTGGGCCGAGTACTTCGTGCCGAACTACGGCTGGGTTTCCGCCGACATCGTCGAGGCCGACGCCCCCAATGGCCTCGGTCGCACCCGCTGGTTCACCGGCCTCACCGAGCGCCGCCTCTGGCTCAATGAGGGCCGCGAATTCAACCTCGCCGGTCGCGCCGTGACCGAGAAGCGCGTCAACACGATGATCATCGGCTACGCGGAGATCGACGGCGTCGAAGCCCGCGTGCTCCCGGATGACGGCCTGAAGCTCAAGGCCCAGCTCTCGCGCACCGTAAAGTACACGGAAATCCCGTCCGCCGCGCCGGCCGCGAAGATCGCCGCGCACTAATCGCTGAATCGGCGATCAGGTTGCTGATTCCTCGGCAAGGGCGGTTGCGATCAACCGCCCTTGCTTTTGCCGGACCCGGCTCGCAGGTGATCCGACGGTGGCCCGCTGCGTGCGCTTCGATCGCCCGCAGGCCAGCCCCTCCATTCGAGCTCAGGCCCATCCGGCTTTCGGGCCGCATGCGGGGCCAGTCGAAGGCAGTGGCCCTACCTTGGACCGACGGCACGGACGTCCGTCAATCCGGTGTTGCCAACCGCTTCCCTGCCGGGGTTTAAAGGCCCTTCCATGAGCAACTGTCCCTGCGGTTCCGGTTCCCCCTTTGAGTCCTGCTGTGGTCCGATCCTGGGCGGCGCCCCCGCCCCGACGGCCGAGGCGCTGATGCGCTCGCGCTACACGGCCTACGTGAAGCATGACGTCGCGCACCTCGAGCGCTCGCTCAGCGCCGACCAGCGCAAGGACTTCGCCCCCGACGAGGCGAGGAAATGGGCGGAGGGCTCCGAGTGGCTCGGACTCAAGATCATCAACACCGAGCAAGGCGGGCCCGACGACAAGCTCGGTGCCGTCCACTTCTCCGCGAAGTTCAAGACCGAGGGCGAGGAGCGCGAGCACCTCGAGATCGCGCTGTTTGGCCGCGAGGACGGACGCTGGGTTTACACCGGCCAGGTGGACGAGCCCGGCAAAACCGTGCGTCGCGAAACGCCCAAGGTCGGCCGCAACGACCCCTGCCCGTGCGGCAGCGGCAAGAAGTACAAGAAGTGCTGCGGCGCGCTCGCGTGAGCTGAGCGCCAGCGACACCGCTGGCCGCGCGATCGAACGGTTCCGTTGTAGGGGCGTGACTCGTCGGTTCCCGCAGCGAGGAAAGGGCGCGGTCAAGCCGCACCCCTCCATCCGACTGCATATTCCCGGCTGAGTCTCCTACAGGTTCGCCTGCGCGTAGCGCGCCTCCAGGCAGGCGACGAATTCCGCGAGGGAAAACGGCTTGGCAAGGTATGCGTCGGCTTCCAACGCGATGCTCACGCTCTGCGGCGCACCCACCCAGTCGCCCGTCATCAGCACGAACTGACAATCCCGCATCGCCTCGTCCTCGCGCAATTTCGTCAGCACGCGGCGACCGTCACCGTGGGCCAGGTGCACATCGCAGATGATCACGGTGGGGCGGAACGACGCCGCCAACGCGAGCGCTTCCTCGGCGGTGTCACAGCTCCGCACATCAAAGGCGCTCTTCTCCGCCGTTTCCACGAGGGACTGCCGCAGGGCCGCATCGTCCTCCACAATCAACACGGTCTTGGGCGCCGGGGTTTTCATGCGGGGAAGGCAGCCCCAGCATTCACGGCCGTGGCCTATTCGCAATCCGCTTTACCAGGGGTGCTCCCTCTCCCGGCCCACGGTCCGCAGGGCGAGCCCGCTCCCAATCGCGCGACCACCTCCAGGCCCATCCGGCCGTTGTGATACGGGCATTTCCAGAAGCTGACCTTCGGGGCGTGGGCGACGAGTTGCCCGTCGCGGGTCACAGCGCGAAACCACTCGCCATGCTGACGGTCGACCAGCTTCGCCGCGATAAACTCCCACGTTTTCGTCGCCGCCGCAAAATAGCGAATGTCGCCCGATATCCGCCAGGCTTCCAGCCAGCCGACCACGGCCTCGGCTTGGGGCCACCATTCCTTGGTCCCGTCGATGATCCCCGTCGGATCGCCGAAATGGAAAAGCGCGCCATCCATGTCGGTGCCCTCGGCGAGCGTAACGTCCGCGATCCGGATCACGACGGGATCGATCCGCGCCGTCAGGGCCGGGTCGCCGAGCGCATCGGCGGCGCGCCGCAGCAGCCACGCGGCTTCGATGTCATGGCCGTAAGAGATCTTGTCCGACGTCGGCCGCCAGTCATTGGAGAAGAACAACCGCAGGTGCCCGGTGGTGGCATCCAACACGTGGGTCAGCATCACCTCGACCAGGTCGCGCAGGGCCGCACGCAGTCCGGAATCGGGCCATACATTGAGCAGCCGCGTGTAGGCCTCCATCACATGCAGGAGCGTGTTCTGCGACTTGGGATCGTTCTGGTCGACCGAGCTCAGGCGCATGTCCGCGATGGCCGACCAGTCCCGCGCAAACGCCTCGAGGTAACCGCCGTGCGCCCGTTCCCGAGCGTGCCGCTCCAACAAGCGGTGGAGCGCGATGGCATGATCGAGCGGTTCGCGGCGGCCGGTGGCGGCGTGGTATTCGCTCAGGGCGTAGATCGCGAAGGCCTGCCCGTAGATCTGCTTGCGGTCGCGGGACACCCCGCCGTCAGGCTTGATCGACCAATAGAAGCCGCCGTGCACCGGATCGTGATAGCGCGCCACCAAATCGTCGTACGCAAAATCGGCCATCTCCCGATACGCCGCGTTGCCGTAGTGGCGATGCGCGGCCGAGTAGGTCCACAGGATGCGGGAGACCAGCAACGCGCCGCGCTCGACCGCTGGATCGACGGTGAGGTCGTTGGACAGCTCCCCGTGAAAGGTGCGAGCCCGGTGATCCATCACGTGCTTGATCCAAAACGGAAGGACGTTGCCGCGCAGGTCCGCCTCGATGGCGTGCAGGAGGTCAGACGGGGAAGCAGGGATGGCCACGGGAAGCGTGGATTCAGCAGATTGGGGCCCGGCTTGGCAAATCCCCAACGCGCATTCTCAATTTCGGAACCAACAAAATCAGGCCCGGGCGCAGGCCGGAGCATGCAGGAGGGAAGGAATCGCTGATCGCGCCTTTGACTTTCCTGCAGGGCCGGTGGTTGTGCCGACCTAACGCGCACGACCGCCGCGAGCGGCGACTCTACACAATCTGGCGGGATGAGCGGTCTGCCCTGCAATCCGGCCATCAACGGCTCAAACGGGAGCGGAAATCGGCCACGCTTCGTCCTGTTCCAACGTCGATCCCGTGGCAGCCGGAGGACCGAGCAAGCTCGGCTCCTACGGCGGCAAATCCGAATCGGGCGAGACCGCCCGCGCTCCATTCAGTCAGGTCAGATCTTGTCCGCCGACACGAGGCCCGGGGCCACGCGGACGAGGACGCCATCCCTGAAATAATAATAGGCGCTACCCGCGCGATAGGCCTTCACGTTGCCTTCGATATAAACCAAGTCGCTCGAAACGGTGTTCCGCAGCCACTTCTTCTCGCTGGTCGCGCCGATGGTGGGAGTAAACGGAAACAGACTGCAGGCGCTAATGAGCAGCGTGAGGGGCAGGAGGAGGGCAAGGGCGGGTTTTTTCATGATAAGGTCGGGGAGGTGGAAAACCGTCGATGCCGTTCGGATGCATCATTCAAACGGCTGAGGCGCGCCAATAGAGCCGCTGGTCGATCGTGATTCAATATCCAAGATGGATGGCCGCTGCGGTCCCTTTCACGTTGCCGACGGCGGCGATTCCGGAGCCGGCGCGGGCGGGTCTTCGGTTTCCGACTTGGCGGGATCCGCGTCTTCGGGGGGATTTTCCCCAGTGCCCGGCGCATCGGCGGGCGGCACGGAGTTGTCCGGGGTTTGCTGGCCCTCCGGGTTTTGCGGGCGGTCCTGGGCCTCGGGCTGCTCGGCCGGTGCCTCGGGCTGCGCCTCGTTGCCCTGCGGATCCTCCGGGGAGGCGGGGATCTCGGTGGTGGGCGTGGAGGGCAGTCCTTCCTCGGTCGGCGTGACCTGCTGGTTCTCGATCAGGTCGCTGAAGCGGGTCGGCATGTTGCCGGCCCCGCCCTTGCTGGAAGGCGCGCCGTAACCCGAGGAGGGATAGATCGCAGCATCGAAGATGCGCCAAGCCGTGCCACCGTCCGCAAGGACCGGATCGCCGCCGCTCGGGAGCCAGGTCGCGCCGCTGTTGCCGACACCGAGGAGGATGTCCGCGACGAATGCAACCGTGGGGGCCGCGGCGGACGGGGTGACGAGGAAGGCGACCGGGATATTGGACGGCGGCACCACGAAGCCCGCCAGCACGGGGTCGTCGCCCTTGAGCGAGGATTCGCCATCCTCGGGTTTGCCCGGATCGGCCGCGCTCTTGCCCGGGGCCGGCGGCGGCGGCTTGAGCTCGTCGGAATGCGAGATCGTGTCATCACCGGCGCCACCGAAAATGTTGTCGTCACCCTGGCCGCCGTAAAGGTTGTCGTCGTTGCCGTTGCCCTGGAGCGAGTCGTTGCCCACCTGGCCGTGGATGGTGTCGTCGCCGTTTTCGCCGAAGATCGTGTCGCCGCCACCGATGTCCGAGACGGCTTCCGGCACGGTGTAGTCCAGGAGCGAGAAACCGCGGACGATGATGCGCTCGGCGGCGCCCGCATCGTAGGTGAAGGTGAGGAACTCGCCGATGGATACGCCGTTGAGGCCAACGAGGCGCACGATGTCGCCGTTGTCGCCGAGGATGACATCCGCGTCGAGGGCCCGACCATTGAGCGACGCATCGCCCACGTCCTCGAAGGCCGCGGCCGTGCCGTTCGCGCCGAAGATCGTGTCGCCGCCGTCCGGCCGCTGGTTGTACTCGGCAAGGCCGAACATCGAGGAGCTGCCGCCCACGATGTCGTCCTGGCCGAGGCCGCCGAAGATCAGGTCGTCGCCGCCGTTGCCCTCGATGTAGTCGTCGCCGTCGCTGGCGGCGCCGATCCAGAGGTTCGAGACAAACAGGGCGGCGGCGGTCGCACGGACGGCCGCACGGTCGACGAGGCCGCCGGCGTCGACATCGACCGGGAGCGTCGTGTCGCCGTGGATGAAGTCGTTGCCGAGCTGGCCGAAGAGCATGTCGTTGTCCGCGCCACCGACGAGGTGGTCGGAGCCGAACACGCCGGCGATGGTGTCGAAGGCGTGGTCGAGGATGACGACGGCACGCTCCTGCACATCGGTCGGCCAGGCCTGCGGGGTGTCGAGGGCGAGGAAGTTGCCCCGGTCGTCGAACATCGCGGTGCCGGCGAGGACGCGGGCGCGCGGGCTGACGTTGCTGCCGGTGCGGAGGACCGAGGCGTTGTCGCCGGCGATGACGTCAAAGCCGGTGCCGGCGTCGATCACATCGTCGCCATCCTGGCCCAACGATACGTTATGTCCGCCGATGAGGTCATCGTCGCCGTCGCCGCCGAAGAGGATATCGTCACCCTGCTGGCCGAGGACGATGTCATCGCCCGCGCCGGCGAAGACCACGTCGTCGCCCGCCACGCTGCGGCCGGCATCGAGGTTCTGCGTGGAGATGGCGGTGAAGACGAAAGGCTTGGTCGCCATCGCGAGCGGGAGCAGCGTGAGGTCCACCGCGCCGGCCACCTGACCGTGGTCGCCGAACACGAGGTCGTTGCCTGCGCCCGCATGGATCGTGTCACCGGCGGTGCCACCAAGGATCAGGTCGTTGCCTGCGCCCGTGAAGATGGTGTCGACACCGCCGTCGGCGAAGGCCGTGGACTCGACGAGGGTCAGGGCGCCGAGTTCCTGGATGATGACCGCGTGATCGCCGGTCACGACGTTGTGGCCGTCGCCGGCATCGATCCAGTCGGCATCGGTGCCCGCCACGATGCGGTCGTGTCCGGAGCCGGTCGTGATGGTGTCCGCCCCGCCGATCTCCGGCGTGGTCGGCGTGAGGGTGGCGAAGAATCCGCCGAGGAAGGTGATGGTAGCCTGGTCGCCCGCTACGACGTTGTCGCCGTCCCCTGCGACGATCGTGTCGCCCGCGGTGCCGCCGACGATGATGTCGTCGCCCTCGCCCGTGGTGATCGTGTCGGCGTCGCCGATGGCCGGGGCGAGGACCGCCAGCTCGACCTCGATGCCGCCCTGGAGCGTCAGGATCGCGTTGTCGCCCGCGATGGTGTTGTCGCCGTCGCCGGCGGTGACGACATCGGAGCCGAAGCCGCCCACAACGATATCGTCGCCGGAGCCCGTGGTGACGGTGTCGTTGGCGCCATCGGCGAAGAACGTGGAAGTGATCTCATCCGGCACGCCCGCGGTGAGAGTGATCATGCCTTCGTCGGCCAGGACGATGTTGTTGCCGTCGCCCGCATTGACGGTGTCGGCGCCCGCGCCGGCGATAATGACGTCGCGACCGGAGCCGGTGTCGATCACGTCGGCGGCGGAGTTTTCCGGGGTCAAGGATTCAAAGAGCACCGCGAGGCCGCCGAGATAGAGGGCGGTGCCGTTGTCACCAAAGACGACGTTGTCGCCGTGGCCCGCCTGGATCGTGTCCTGGCCGAAGCCGCCCAGGATGAGGTCGTTGCCCGTGCCGGTGCTGACCGTGTCGTTGCCGCCGACGTCCGGCGCGAGCGAGAGCGCCTCCGCCAGGAGACCCGCCGCATCGTAGCTGAGTTCCCCCTCGTCGGCGAAGACGGTGTTGTTGCCGTCGCCAGCGGTGACCTTGTCGAGGCCGGAGCCAGCGAGAATCGTGTCGTGGCCGGAGCCGGTCGTGATGATGTCGTCATCGGCGAACTCCGGATCGAAGCTGCCGAAATATACCGGCACGGTGGCGAGCCACTCGGCGGTGCCGAGATCGCCGAACACGAGGTTGTTGCCGTCGCCCGCCTTGATCGTGTCCGCGCCCGTCCCGCCGAAGATGATGTCGTTGCCGGAGCCGCTGGTGACGATGTCGTCGTCCCCCTCGTCCGTCTCGAGCGTCTCGGCAAACTCGAGATTGCCGTCCGCGTCGTAGTTCAGCTCGCCCTCGTCGGCGAAGATCGTGTTATGACCATGGCCCGCGTCGACCTCGTCGGCGCCCGCGCCGGCCAGGATCACGTCGTTGCCGGTGCCGGCCGTGATGACGTCGTCGTGCGAGACCTCCGGGTCGAAGCTGACGAAGCGCACTGGCACGCCCGCGAGCCAGGTGGCCTCGCCGTTGTCGCCGAAGACCAGGTTGTCGCCGTCGCCGGCGGTAATCGTGTCCTCGGCGGTTCCGCCGACCACGATGTCGTTGCCCGAGCCGGTGGTAACCATGTCGTTCGCACCCGAGTCGGAATCCAACGAGAGCAGGTGCGCGAGGACGCCGTCGGCGTCGTACTCGAGCTCGCCCTCGTCGGCGAAGATCGTGTTGTCGCCGTTGCCCGCCGTGATCTCGTCGGCGCCCGCGCCCGCGAGGATGACGTCGTCGCCCTCGCCCGTCGTGATGACGTCGCTGGCCGAGTTCGCCGTGGAGAACGTGGTGAAGTGCACCGGCACGCCCGCGAGCCACGTGGCCTCGCCGTTATCACCGAAGACCAGGTTGTCGCCGTCGCCGGCGCTGATCGTGTCCTCGGCCTTGCCGCCGACGATGATATCGGTACCCGAGCCGGTGGAGACCGAGTCGTTGGCGCCCGAAGAGGGATCCAGCGAGAGGAGGTGCGCCAGGATGCCGGCGGCGTCGTACTCCAACTCGCCCTCGTCCGCGAAGATCGTGTTGTTGCCGTTGCCGGCGGTGATCACGTCGGCGCCCGCGCCGGCGAGGATGACGTCGTTGCCCGAGCCCGTCGTGATGACGTCGCTGGCCGAGTTCGCCGTGGAGAACGTCGTGAAGTGCACCGGCACGCCCGCGAGCCAGGTCGCCTCGCCATTGTCACCGAAGATCAGGTTGTTGCCGTCGCCGGCGCTGATCGTGTCCTCGGCCTTGCCGCCGACGATGATATCGATACCCGAGCCGGTGGAGACCGAGTCGTTGGCGCCCGAAGAAGGATCCAGCGAGAGGAGGTGCGCCAGGATGCCGTTGGCGTCGTACTCGAGCTCACCCTCGTCGGCGAAGATCGTGTTGTTGCCGTTGCCGGCGGTGATCTCGTCGGCGCCTGCGCCGGCGAGGATGACGTCGTTGCCCGAGCCCGTCGTGATGACGTCGCTGGCCGAGTTCGCCGTGGAGAACGTCGTGAAGTGCACCGGCACGCCCGCGAGCCAGGTCGCCTCGCCGTTGTCACCGAAGATCAGGTTGTCGCCGTCGCCGGCGGTGATCGTGTCCTCGGCCTTGCCGCCGACGATGATGTCAGTACCGGTGCCAGTGGAGACCGTGTCGTTGGCGCCGGAATGCGGATCCAGCGAGAGGAGGTGCGCCAAGATGCCGGCGGCGTCGTATTCCAACTCGCCCTCGTCGGCGAAGATCGTGTTGTTGCCGTTACCGGCGGTGATCTCGTCGGCGCCTGCGCCGGCGAGGATGACGTCGTTGCCCTCGCCCGTCGTGATGACGTCGCTGGCCGAGTTCGCCGTGGAGAACGTCGTGAAGTGAACCGGCACGCCGGCCAGCCAGGTCGCCTCGCCGTTGTCACCGAAGATCAGGTTGTTGCCGTCGCCGGCGGAAATCGTGTCCTCGGCCTTTCCGCCGACGATGATGTCGTTGCCGGTGCCCGTGGTAACCGTGTCGTTCGCACCCCAGTCCGAATCCAGCGAGAGCAGGTGCGCGAGGACGCCGGCGGCGTCGTACTCGAGCTCACCTTCGTCGGCGAAGATCGTGTTGTGGCCATTGCCGGCGGTGATCGTGTCGGCGCCGGCGCCCGCCAGGATGATGTCGTTGCCGGAGCCTGTCGTAATGACGTCCGACGCGGAATTCGTGGTGGAGAAGGTCGTGAAATGAACGGGCACGCGGACCAGCCAGGTGGCCTCGCCGTTGTCGCCAAAGACGACATTGTCGCCGTCGCCAGCCGTGATCGAGTCGGTGGCGCGACCGCCGATGATGATGTCGCGGCCCGCGCCGCTCGTGATGGTGTCGGCCGCGCCCTCGGTGGGGGCGAGGCTGCGCACCGCGTCAAGGTCGCCGATCGCCGAGAAGAGCAGCTCGCCATGGTCGCCGAGGACGATGTTGTTGCCCTCGCTGGCCGCCAGGCTGTCGCTGCCGAGGCCTCCGATGATGAAGTCGTGGCCGTTGCCAGCGGTGATCGTGTCGTTGCCGCCCGTGGCAAAGTCGGACGCGATGGCGGAGCGCAGGAGGCCCTCGTCGAAGTCGAGTGAGCCGTGGTCGCCGATCGCCAGGTTGTCGCCGTGGCCGGCGACGATGGTGTCGCCGGCGGCGCCGCCGATGATCAGGTCGTCCCCGTCGCCGGTGGTGATGCTGTCAGCCGCGCCGAAGGCGGCCGCGAGGCTGCGGGCCAGGTCGTAGTTGCCGGCGGCGGTGTAGACCACCTCGCCATGATCGCCCAGGACCACATTGTCGCCCTCGCCGGCCGTGAGCGAGTCGGCGCCGAGTCCGCCGATGATGAAGTCGTTGCCATCGCCGGTCGTGATGGTGTCCGCGCCGCCGATCGCGAAGTCGGTCGAGATGGCCGATCGGAGATCGCCGTCAACGAAGTCCAGCGTGCCGTGATCGCCGATGGCGAAGTTGTTGCCGTGGCCGGCGGCAATCGTGTCGGTGCCCGCGCCGCCGATGATGAGGTCGTGGCCGTCGCCGGTCGTGATGCTGTCGTTTGCGCCGAAACCGGCCTCGAGGCTGCGCGCGAGGTCGTACTTGCCCGCGGCGGTGTAGTAGACCTCGCCATGGTCGCCGAGGACCACGTTGTCGCCCTCGCCCGCCGTGAGCGTGTCGAGGTCGAGACCGCCGATGATGAAGTCGTTGCCCGCGCCAGTGCTGATGGTGTCGGCACCGCCGATGGCGAAGTCCGTGGAAACCGCCGAGCGGAGCAGGCCCTCGTCGAAGTCGAGCGTGCCGTGGTCGCCGATCACCAGGTTGTTGCCGTTGCCGGCGGTGATCTCGTCGCCCGCCGCGCCGCCGAGGATCAGGTCGTGGCCCGCGCCGGTGGTGATGGTGTCGGCGTCGCCGACGGAAGCCGCGAGCGTCCGGGCCAGGTCGTACCTGGCGGCCGCGGTGTAGTTGACCTCGCCGTGGTCGCCGAGGACGACGTTGTCACCCTCGCCGGCGGCCAGCGTGTCGGAACCGAAGCCGCCGATGATGAAGTCGTGGCCGCTGCCGGCGGTGATCGTGTCGTTGCCGCCGAGGGCGAAGTCCGTGGAGACCGCGGAGCGGAGCAGGCCCTCGTCGAAGTCGAGCGTGCCATGGTCGCCGATCACCAGGTTGTTGCCGTTGCCGGCGGTGATCTCGTCGCCCGCCGCGCCGCCGAGGATCAGGTCGTGGCCTTCGCCGGCGGTGATGAGATCCACGTCGCCGACGGAGGCCTCGAGGGTGCGGGCCAGTTCATAGTTTCCGGTCGCCGTGTAGGTGACCTCGCCGTGGTCGCCGAGAATGACGTTGTCGCCGTGGCCCGCGTCGAGCACATCAGCGCCGAAGCCGCCGATGATGAAGTCGTCGCCCGCACCCGCGGTGATGGTGTCGTTGCCGCCGATGGCGAAATCCGTGGAAACCGCGGACCGCAGGAGGCCCTCGTCGAAGTCGAGCGTGCCATGGTCGCCGATCACCAGGTTGGCGCCTTCGCCCGCCGTGATGGTGTCGCCGGCGGCGCCACCGAGAATCAGGTCGTGATCCGCGCCCGTGGTGATGGTGTCGGCCGCACCGGCGGACGCCTCGAGCGTGCGCGCGAGCTCGTAGTTGCCGGCCACCGTGTAGGTGACCTCGCCGTGGTCGCCGAGCACCACGTTGTTGCCCGCGCCGGCGGTGATCGTGTCGGAGCCGAGCCCGCCGATGATGAAGTCCTGGCCATCGCCGGCCGTGATCTCGTCGCCGCCACCGATCGCAAAGTCCGTGGAGATGGCGGAGCGCAGCAGGCCGTCGTCGAACTCGAGCGTGCCGTGGTCGCCGATGACCAGGTTGTCGCCCTCGCCGGCCATGATGTCGTCGCCCGCGGCGCCGCCAAGGATCAGGTCGTCGCCCGTGCCGGCCGTGATCGTGTCGGCCGCACCGGCCGTGGCCTCGAGGGTGCGGGCCAGGTCGTATTCACCGGCCGCGGTGTACTGAACCTCGCCATGGTCGCCCAGGACCACGTTGCCGCCCTCGCCGGCGGCGATCGTGTCGGAGCCGAGGCCGCCGATGATGAAGTCGTGGCCACTGCCGGCGGAGATCGAGTCGTTGCCGCCGACGGTGAAGTCGGAGGAAACCGCGGAACGGAGGAGGCCGGCGTCGAAATCGAACGCACCGTGGTCGCCGATGACCAGGTTGTCGCCGTGGCCCGCGACGATCGTGTCACCGCCCGCGCCACCGAGGAGGAGGTCGTCGCCGTCACCAGCGGTAATGCTGTCGGCGGCGCCGTGGCCGGACTCGAGGGTCCGCGCCAGGTCATAGAAGCCCGCGGCCGTGTAGGTGACCTCACCGTGATCGCCGAGGACCACGTTGACGCCCTCGCCCGACGTGATCGTGTCGGAGCCGAGGCCGCCGATGATGAAGTCGCTGCCGCTGCCGGCCGTGATGGTGTCATCGCCGCCGACCGCAAAGTCGGTCGAGATGGCCGAGCGAAGGAGGCCGGCGTCGAAGTCGAGCGAGCCATGGTCACCGAGGACCAGGTTGTTGCCGTTGCCCGCGGCGATTTCGTCTCCGCCCGCGCCACCGAGGATGAGGTCGTGGCCGGCACCCGCCGTGATCGTGTCGGCCGCGCCCGCGGAGGCTTGGAGCGTTTCCGCAAGGTCGTACGCCCCAGCGGCGGTATAGGTCACCTGGCCGTGGTCGCCGAGCACCACGTTGTCGCCCTCGCCGGCCGTGATCGTGTCGGAGCCGAGGCCGCCAATGATGAAGTCGTTGCCGCTGCCGGCCGTGATGGTGTCATCGCCGCCGACCGCGAAGTCAGTCGAGATGGCCGCGCGAAGGAGGCCGGCGTCGAAGTCGAGCGAGCCATGGTCACCGAGGACCAGGTTCTTGCCGTGGCCGGCGGTGATAGCGTCGGCGCCCGCGCCACCGAGGATCAGGTCGTCGCCATCACCGGTGGTGATGCTGTCGGCGGCGCCATGGTTCGCCTCGAGGGTCTGCGCCAGGTCGTAGGCGCCGAGGACGGTGTAGGCAACCTCGCCATGGTCGCCGAGAACCACATTGTCACCTTCGCCCGCGAAGATCGTGTCGGTGCCCAGGCCGCCGATGATGAAGTCGTGGTCGTCGCCCGTCGTGATGGTGTCGTCGCCGCCGACCGCGAAGTCGGACGACAGGGCGGACCGCAGCAGGCCGTCGTCGAAGTCGAAGGTGCCGTGGTCGCCCAGGACAAGGTTCGTGCCGTGGCCGGCGTCGATCTCGTCCCCGCCCGCTCCGCCGAGGATCAGATCGTCGCCGTCGCCCGTGGTGATGGTGTCGGCCGCACCGGCCGAGGCTTCGAGGGTCCGCGCGAGGTCATATTCGCCCGCGGCGGTGTAGGTGACCTCGCCGTGATCGCCGAGCACCACGTTGACGCCCTCGCCCGCCGTGATCGTGTCGGAGCCGAGGCCGCCGATGATGAAGTCGTGGTCGTCGCCCGTCGTGATGGTGTCATTGCCGCCGACCGTGAAGTCAGTCGAAACGGCCGAGCGGAGCAGGCCGTCGTCGAAGTCGAGCGTGCCGTGGTCACCGAGGACCAGGTTCGTGCCGTGGCCGGCGGTGATGGCGTCGGCGCCCGCGCCGCCCAGGATCAGGTCGTCGCCGTCGCCGGTCGTGATAATGTCGGCCGCGCCGGCCGAGGCCTCGAGGGTCTGCGCCAGTTCGTACTCGCCGGCCGCGGTGTAGGTCACCTCGCCGTGGTCGCCGACCACCACGTTGTCGCCCTCGCTGGCGGCGATCGTGTCGGCGCCGAGGCCGCCGATGATGAAGTCGTCACCGTCACCGGTCTCGATTATGTCGTCACCGCCGACCGTGAAGGAGGAGGAAATCGCGCTGCGGAGCACGCCGTCGATGAAGTCAAGCGTGCCGATGTCGCCGAGGATCACGTTGTCGCCGTGACCGGCCGTGATGTCGTCGGCGCCCGCGCCGCCGATGATCAGGTCATCGCCATCGCCGGTCGTGATGATGTCACCAGCGCCGTCGGTGGGCGCGAGGCTGCGCGCCAGGTCATAACCGCCGTCGTCCGCGATCACGATTTCGCCGCTGTCACCCAGCACGAGGTTGTTGCCCTCGTCGGCGCTGATCTCGTCCGAACCAAGGCCGCCGATCACAATGTCATGGCCGTCACCGGTGGTGATCGTGTCGGCGCCACCGATGGCCGCATCCGACGAGAGGACCGTGATCGCCTCGCCCGTGCCGCGCGTGATGCTGCCGTGGTCGCCGAGAACCACCGCCCGGCCGTCGCCCGCCGTGATGGTGTCGTCGCCGTCGCCACCGAGGATCCAATGCGTGCCGTCGCCGGTGATGAGGGTGTCGCCGGCTTCCGTGGCCGCGTCGAGCGTGGTGGCGTCGATCAGCGTGCTGCCGGAAACATTGACCTGGCCGTGGTCACCGATGAGGACATTCGTGCCGCCGCGGGTGGTGATCTGATCGGCACCGAAGCCGCCGATGACGACGTTGTAGCCGTCACCCGCCTCGATCTCGTCGGCGGCGCCGGCGCTGGTGGTCGAGGCGACCCGGGTCAGGATGCCATCCGTGAAGGTGATGGTGCCGTGATCGCCGAGCACCACGTTGGTGCCGTCGCCGGTGACGAGGAGACCGCCGACGATCAGGGTGTCGGCACCACCGCCGCCGAGGACATAGTCGGTGCCGCCACCGATACCGGAGACGACATGATCCGCGAAGGAGCCGGAGGAGGACTCGATCACGCTGAAGAGGAAGGATGCGGTTTCGATCCGACCCTCGTCACCGAGCACGGCGTTGTTGCCCTCGCCGACATCGATGGCGTCGGCACCTGAACCGGCGATGACGAGATCGTCGCCGTCGCCGCCGGTGATGGTATCATCCCCGCCGATGCCAAGGTCGCCGGAGGTGACATGCGTCGTGGTCAGGACCGCGCCGTTGAGCGCGCGGAGAATCGTGCCGTGGTCGCCGACGACCGTGTTGGCGCCCTCACCGACCTGGCCGAGGCCGACGGTGAGCGTATCGTTGCCGCCACCACCCAGGACCACATCGATGCCCGCGCCGGCCTCGATGGTGTCGGCGCCGTCGGCCGTCGCGGTGGCGCTGACGAGGGTGGTCGCGTGGCCGTTGCTGAAGTCGATTTCGCCCTGGTCGCCGAAGGCCACGTTGGCGCCCGCGCCGGCCCTGATGGTGTCGCCGCCCCGGCCGCCGAAGATGAAGTCCTGTCCGGCGCCCGTGGTGATATCGTCGGCATCGCCGGCATCGGAGGTGGCCGTGAGATTGACCGTGAGGGCCTCGCTGAAGGTGGCGCTGCCGGTGTCGCCGAAGACCACATTGCGACCGTCGCCGGCCGTGATGACATCGGCGCCTGCGCCACCCAGGAGGTAGTCGTCGCCCGCGCCGGTGGTGATGGAGTCGTTGCCGCCGGACGTCGGGGCGGTGGTCGCGAACGTGACGGGGAGGCCAGCCGTAACGGTGAGCGTGCCCGAATCGCCGAAGACGACATTGCGACCGGCGCCCGCGTTGATCGTGTCGGCGCCCATGCCACCGACGACCACGTCGGAGCCCGAGCCGGTGGTAATTTCGTCGTCACCGCCGGTGGCCTCGGAGGTCGAGGTCACGGTGACATCATCCACCGCGCTGTCGCGCGTGAGGTCGCCGTGGTCGCCGAGCACGACGTTGTCGCCCTCGCCCGCCGTGATGACATCGGCGCCGAGGCCGCCGACGATGGTGTCGTCGCCCGAACCCGTGGTGATGGCGTCATTGCCGCCGATGGTGAAGTCCGTGGCGGTGAAAGTGTGGGCCGTATTGGAGGTAAAGTCGAAGGAGCCGAGATCGCCCGCAATGGCGTTGTCTCCGTCGCCCGCCTGGATGGTGTCGCCGGCCTCGCCGCCGAGGATGATGTCGCGGCCACCCAGCGTGGTGATCTCGTCGCCGCCTCCGTCCACGTTGGCGACCGCCGTCACCGAGGTGATGAAATTGGCCGTCAGGGAGATGGTGCCGTGGTCACCTAGGACCACGTTGTCGCCGGCGCCCGCATGGATCTCATCCGCGCCCGTGCCACCGATCACGAGATCCCGGCCGGCGCCAAGGGTGATGACATCGTTGCCACCGCCGGTATGGTAGGACTCGACGGCGACCGGCAGGCCGTCGGTGACGGTGAGGACGGCGTGGTCGCCGATGGCGACGTTGTCGCCCTCGCCCGCATTGATCGTGTCGCCGTCCGCACCGCCGAGAACAATGTCGGAGCCGGCGTTGCCTTGGATGGAATCGGCCGCGCCAACGCCCGAATCGACGGTGAAGACCTGGAAGCTGTCGCGGATCACGCCGTCGGTCGAGTCGTCCGGGCCGCCGCCGCCCAGGACGGACACGATCGTGGCGCCATCGAGGTATTCGACCCGGCCGCGATCGCCGAAGATGATATCGTCGCCGCTGCCGCCCGTGAGGGTGTCGGCACCGGCGCCGCCGAAGATGACCAGCGGGAGGCTCGAGGCGGAACCGTCGACCGTGTCGTCGCCGTCCTCGGTGTTCAGGACGAAGAAGCCGTCGACGTCGGCATCGAGGGTGACGGTGACCGCATCGTGGCCGGTGTTGGTGTTGAGGGTCGTGACCGTCCGGGTGCCGGCGCGGGTGTCGCTGCCGGTGACGACGATGACGTCGTTACCGCGGCTGGTCCAGATGGTGACGCCCTGGGTGAAGTCGCCGTTGGCGGCATCGGCGGCGAAGGTGATGAGCGCCGGGGCCAGGCCGGAGATCGAATTGCGGGTGAGGGCGACCGCACCGTCGCCGGTGGTCGATTCCTCGTCGCTCACCATGAGCAGATTGCGACCTTCGCCGGCCAGGATGTCCAGGTCGCCGGTGATCTCGTCGAGGTGGCCAGTGAGGAAATCGGTGCTGGTGCTCGTGTTGAGCTCAGCCGCGGAGGATACATAGATCCGGTCGTCACCGTCGTGGGTGGTGAGGGTCGTAACAGCGGTGGTGCCCTGGACGTTAAAGACGTCGCTGCCGGAGCCGAGATCGAGGTTCAGCGTCTCGATGCTCGAGTAGTTGATGCCATCGGCCATGCCCAGGCCCCGCAGGGTGGATCCGGTCAGGGTACCGGTATTGCCGAGGAAATCGCCGCGGTCGTCGATGTTCACCGTGTCGGTGCCGCCGCCGGTCAGCGTCAGGAGGGCGGCGATGTCGTTCACGCTGCCGCCGATGCCCGGTGCCGCGCTGCCGACGTTCACCGTGTTGGTGCCGGTGCCGGTGTGGATGTTGGTCACGCCGGAGATTGTCCGGACGTTGATCGTGTCGTCGCCACCGAGCGCGTTCAGGTTGGTGACGCCCGTGTGGGTGCTCTCGATCGTGAAGATGTCGCTGCCGGAACCGAGGTTGATGTTCAGGGCCTCGATGTCGAAGTACGTGATGCCGCGATTGTCATCGGTGCCCATGCCGAGCCCGGTGAGGCGGGTGTCGGTGAGGTTGCCGATGTTGTCGGCTCCGTCGTCCCTTTCGTCCACGTTGAGCGTGTCAGCGCCCTCGCCCGTCAGCGTGAGCAGGGCGGAGATGCCGTTCACGGTGCCCCACCCATCCGGCATCTCACTGCCGACGTTGATGGCATTCGTGCCCGCACCGGTGTTGAGGTAGGTGTCACCGGCGATCGTCCGGACGTTGAGCGTGTCGCCGCCGGCGTTGGCGTTCAGGTTCGTGGTGCCCGTGTGCGTGCTCTCGATCGTGAAGGTGTCACCGCCGGCGCCGAGGTGGATGTTCAGGATCGTCAGCGTGCCGTAAGTGACGGTCCCGCCCAGGCCGAGACCGCTCAGTTGCGTCGAGGTAAGATTGCCCGAGTTGCCCAGGGTGTCGCCGGTGTCGTCCAGGTGCAGCGTGGCGCCTTCGCCATCTCCGTACACGAAGAGGTTGGCGGCTATGCTGTTGAGGTTGCCGTCGGAGTCGCCGAGGCCGGCGTTGGTGCCGACATAGATGTCATCCTCACCGGCGCCGGCGTTGATCGTGGTCTCGCCGGCGATGGTCCGGAGGTCCACGCGGTCGTCGCCGTTGTTGGTGTTGACCGTCGTGGTCCCGGCGTGGGTGTTCTCGATCGTCAGTCGGTCAGGACCGAAGCCAAGCGAGAGTTCGAGCTCATCGATGCCGTAGTAATTGAGGCCGGCGATCCGCTGGGTCGCAGTGGCGGTGCCGGCGAGGGCGCTCGCATCGATGTCGAGTTCGACCGCGATGCCGGCGAGGGCGCCCTGGAAATTGATGATGAACTCGTCGCCCACGCGCTCGGCGAAGGCGGAGCGGTTGCCATAGATCGAACCGAGGGCGGCGCCCACATCCGCATCTTGGTGGATCACCGTCTGCTGCGCGCTGAAGTGGGCGCGGAAAAGCGTCCAAAGCGCGCCGGTGATGTCATCGTCGGTGGCATTCCAAGCCAGCGCGGTCGTCCAACTGCCCTCGTAGCCGAGGCGGAAGGTGCCACCAGTGGCGTTCACACGGAAGCTCAGCGCCTGGTTCACAGCGGCGACGTCCGCATCCATCTCGAGGCCGGTAAGGGTGGTCCGGGTCAGGAGCCCGAAGTTGCCGTCGAAGTCGCCGCGGTGATTGATGTTCACCGTGTCGGTGCCGATACCGCCATCGACAGCCACGTGGGCGTTGAGTTGGGTCAGGACGCCGTCAGGCCCGGTGGTGCTGCCAAGGTTGAAGGCATCGTCGCCTTCGCCGCCAAGCACGATGACGTGTCCGGAAGTCGTTTCGACCTTGAAGGTATCGTCCCCTGGCCCGCCGTTTACGACGGTCCGGCCGATGCCGGTGTTTTCGATGGTAAACGTGTCATCGCCTCCGCCGAGGTTGATGACGAACTCGTCGAGGTCGGCGTAGTCCACGTATCCCTCGCTGCCGCCGGGGCCGGTCATGCCGAGGCCGGAGAGGCGGGTGGCCGTGAGATAGCCGACATCGTGGGCGAAGCTATCCTCGTTGCGGACCCAGAGGCGATCGACCGTCAGGTCCTCGTCGACGAGGAGGTTGGTGTTGCCGATGTCGGGCAACGGGCCGGTGTTTTCGCCCGGCAGGCCGATGCCGGCCTCGAGCGGCGGGACGCCGTCGCCCACGCCGCCGATGATCGTGATGAGGGAGTCGATCGCCGTGAGGTTGTACGTCGGCGTGAAGTTGACGGTGTCGAGAATCGGGTCGCCGTTGCCATCGAGGATCGGGTTGCCCTCGTTGTCGACGCGGATGACCTGCACGGGATCGGGGGCGCCACCCAGATGGATGGTGTCGGAGCCCAGGCCGCCAACGATCTCGATCTCGAGGCCGTAGGGCGCGCCGAGAATCCAGATGTGGTCGTTGCCCTCCGCGGCATAGATCGCGAGCCGCTCGATGTTGGTGAAGGTCACGTTCAACCCCATGCCGTAGATGCCGTCCGGCGTCAGGATGATCGTGTCGGAGAACTCGGTCGCGATGGCGATGATCGTGTCGGTGCCGCCGCCGCCGTCGATCTGGACGGGCGCGTTGATCGCGTAGCTGACATGATTGGCGCCGCCTCCGGTGGCAACGTTGGTGGAGCCGCGCTCCGGATCGTACTCCTCAGGTCCCTCGCTGGAGCCGGCCAAGGCGAAGGCGCGGATGGTGAAAGCGTCGTCGCCTTCGCCGCCATCGAGGTCGAGAACCGCGCGATTGTGGAAGATGATGAAGATGTCGTCGCCGTCGTTGGCCTCGATCGTGAGCTTCTTGCTCACGCCATGGCTGAGGAGGCCGCGGGTCGTGGCGAGCAGGTCGCCGGACTCAAAGCTCTCGCCGGTGTAGGAATTGCCGAAAACCTGGCCGATCTGGAACGTGTCCGCATTGGCGCCGCCGTTGATGACCGTGACGGCGCTGTTGTCGTCGATCGCAAAGTGGTTGTCGCCGTCGAGCGCGTTGATGGTGAGCGCGCCGTTGATGTAGTTCGTGAGCGTGCTGCCGACGAACTCGTTGTAGTTGACGCGCTCGTAGGTCGGCAGCTGTTCCTCGCCCTCGTACTGCAGCAGCACGACGAAGTACTTGCGCAGGAGGAAAGTATCGGCGGCCGGCGTGCCGTTAAGCGTCAGGTTGTTCGTGCCGGCAGAGCCGTTGTCGCGAACATTGACCACCGAGGAGCCGGCGCCGGAGAACCAGAGGTGGAAGTGGTCGCTGCCGTCGCCGCCTTCGAGGTTCAGCGTGGCGCCGATCGGATTGGTACCGACCGTATGGTCGGAGTTGACCGTGATGACGTCATCGCCGGCATTGCCATCGATGTTGGTCTGGCTGCTGGTGCTGACGATATCGAGGGTATCGTTACCGGCGCCCAGTTCGAGGTTGAGTGTCTCGATGCTGGTGTAGGTGATGGCTTGGCTGGCACCGGAGCCCATGCCGAGACCGGTCAGGCGCGTGCTGGTCAGCTTTCCGTCGGTGTTGCCGGCCGAGTCGGCGGTATCGTCGACATTGAGCGTGTCGGTCCCGCCGCCGGCCAGCGTCAGGAGGCCAGCGATCGCATTGAGGTTGCCCGCGCCGCCCATGCCCGCGGTGCTGCCGACGTTGATGACGTTGGTGCCGGCGCCGGTGTTGACGTTCGTCGCGCCGCTGGTGCTGCGGATGTGGATCGTGTCGTTGCCGTTGTTGGCGTTGACGTTGGTCGTGCCCGCGTGGGTGCTGGCGATCGTGAATGTATCGCCGCCCGAGCCGAGATGGAGGTTGAGGGTGGTCAGCGTGCCGTACGTGAGCGTGCCTCCCAGGCCCATGCTCGTGATGGTGGTGGAGGTGAGCGTGCCACTGCTGGCGGTGTCGCCGGAGTCGTCAAGGTGGAGGACGCCCGCGTCGGCGTCACCGTTGACGGTGAGGGCGGCGGCGATGCTGTTGACGTTGCCGCCGGTGTCGCCGTTGCCGGCATTGCTGCCGACGTAAATGTTGTCGAGGCCCGCGCCGCCGTTGATGGTCGTGGCGCCGGCGATGGCCCGGACGTTGATGCGATCCGCCCCGCCGCCGCTGTTCACGGTGGTGGTGCCGGCGTGGGTGGTGATGATCGTGAAGGTGTCGTTGCCGGAGCCGAAGGTGAGGCCGAGGATCTCCACGCTGCCGTAGGTGATGCCAGCCGCCATGCCGAGGCCGGAGAGGGTGGTGCCCGTCAGCACGCCGTCGGTCTTCGCGCCGCTGCCGCTGTCGTTGAGGTTCACCGTGTCGGTGCCGCCGCCGTTGATGGTCAGGGCGCCATCAAGGTTGTCGACGACGGAGCTCGTGTTGCCCAAGTTGACGGTGTTGGTGCCGGCGCCGGTGTTGACCGTAGTCGACGCGCTCAACGCGCGGAGGTTGAAGATGTCATCGTCGGCATCGCCGTTAAGCGTGAGCGCGGTCGTGGAAGCGGTGATGGTGATGGTGTCGTTGCCCGCGCCGCCGCTGAGCGTCAGCGAGGCCGAGTTACCGTTGGCGGTGAAGGTGTCGGCACCGGCGTCACCATTGATCGTGGTGCCGATGGAGGTGCTGTTGATCGTGATGGTGTCGTTGTCATCGCCGCCGTTGATCGTCAGCGTCTCGATGCCGGAGTAATTCACCACCTGGCTGCCGCGGCTGACGCTGGTACCGGTCACGGTGAGCGTGTCGGCCCCGGTGGTGCCGTTGATCACGAGGGTGTCGGTGGTGCCGGCAGTGTCGGCGATATTGACCGTGCCGCCGGTCGTGTTGAGGCCGATGGTGTAGGCGTCGTTGCCGCCGGCGCCGTTCAGGTTAGCGGTGCCGGTCCAGTTGCTGACGCTGAAGGTGTTTGCGCTGCTGCCGCCGGTGAGGGTCGCGATCTCGACGGCGGTAAGGGCGAGCGTGCCGCCGCTGCTGCGGGTCAGGGCGGTATTGCTGAGGGTGAAGTTGGCGTTGTTCTCGGCGACCACCGTGTCGTTGCCGCCCTTGCCGTCGATCGAGCCGCCATTGGTCCAGCCAGACACCGTGAAGATGTTGGCGTTCTCGTCGCCGTAAAGGGCGGTGTTGTTGAGGCCGCTGAGCGTGATCGTGCGACCGTTCTCAGTGAGGCTGGTGTTCGTGAGGGTGACATCGCCCGCGGTGGTCGCCTGGACGGTGCCGGTGCCGGTGCCGTTGAACGTGGCGGTGCCGGACCAGGGGTTGGCGGCGATGGTTTCGTCATCGGCGGTGGAGGGCGTGCCCTTGTCGTCCACGCCACCCGTGCTGCTGGTCGCGTAGGTGGCACCCGCGGCGCCATCGAGGACGACCTTCTTTACGGAATCGTTGACGAAAGTGATGGCGTAGCTGGTGTCCGTGCCGTTGCCGTAGGTCAGGCTGTCGTCGGTGAGGATGTAGTCGAGATGGCCGGGGGCGCGCACCGTGAGGTTGCCGTTGGCGTGGTCCTCGACCTTGCCGATGCCGGCGCCGCCGTAGTACGTGCCGCCGCCGGCGCCGTACTCGACCCAATCCTTGCCGCTGCCGGCCTGGACGTTGGCCACGCCGGAGCCGACGATGAAGTGGTTTTCGCCGGTGACCGTCTTGTTGAGGTTGATGTCCACCGGCAGTCCGAGCGCATCGTCGATGTTGATGAAGGTGTTGTACGACTGCGTGTCCGAGGCGACGATCTTGGTGACGTTGTCGAAGTCCTGGTCGTAGCCGAGGGCGTTGATCCGGACTTTCTTGCCGGTGCCCGTGCCGTTGCCGAGCGAGGTGAGCGTGTAGCTTTCGTCGCCGGCCGGATAAGTCGCACCGCGGTGAACCGCATCGGCGCCGACGTTCAGGTAAAGCGTATTGCCGACCATGCGCCCGAGGGCGGGCGGCGGGGGCGGAGCGGGAACGGCGCCGCGCGTGCCGAAGGTCTTGCTCCAGGTGCCGCTGATGACGAGCGCGGGCACGTGGATGTAGTAGGTCTTCCAGAACGTCCAGATCTTGATGGTGAAGGCGGGGGTGATCTGGAAGCTGATAGAAACCGAAAGGCTGACGCTGCCGTCGCTGGAGAACGAGAAGTTGCCATTCGCACCGACCTTGATGCCAAAGGCGCCGAAGGTGGCACTCACGCTGCCGGAAACGGTGGCGACACCAGCGAAAGTCTTGCTGAAAGTGACGGAAACCGTGCCCGAGAAACCGAAGATGTCGGGATTGAGGAAAGTAACGCCAGCCCTAGCGGTGAAGCTGAACTCGGAGGAGCCGTCGGTCCGGATGCTCAGGTTGCCGTAGAAGTTCAGGGTGAAGAACCCGAAGAAATCGAGGCTGAGCGGGCTCGCCTCCGGGATGACAATGCTGAAACCCGTCGAAGAAATGGTGATGGTGAGGGTGCCCGACGCCAGGTTGAAACCCATGATGTTGGCCGAAACGCTGGCGCTGATCGTGACCGAATTGGCCGCGATGCCACCACTGGCGAAGTCCGTCGTGTTGATCTGCAGGGTGAACGAGCCGGTGAGGGAGAAAACACTGGCCACCGGGCTCATCGTGACGTTGGCGCTGGTACCCAGCCGGAGCTGCAGGTTGAGCACGATGCCCCGTTCGTCGCCGACGGTGCCACCGTTGTCGGCGGTGACGATGGTGGCGGATCCACTGACGTTCAGGCTGACGCTGAACACGCTCAGGGTGGCGTAAAGCGTGATGCTGGTCGAGGAGGCGCTGACCGTCAGGGCGAAGGTGCCGCTCAGGCTGAAGGTGGAGAAGAGCTGGAGCTGCCCCTGGACGACGATCATGGTGCCGCCCGGCGCGACGGTCTGGTCAGCGAGGTTGGGCAGACCGGTCACCGTGTAGTTAGTGGCCTTGGTGTTGATGGCGAAGAACAACGTGCCGCTGAACGTGAAACCATAGGTCGCGCCCGCCGCGGACTCGATCGCCAGCGTGAGCTGCGCCTGGAATCCCGTGCTGTCGCTGTCGAAGTTGCCCGTGGCCCGAAGGGTGCCGAGGAAGCCGATGGAGAGCGTGGCGTTGAACCGGATGTTGAGGTCGGTGCCCGACTTCTTGAAATAGAAGTTGCCGGTGAACGTGAACGTGTTGAGCAGCGTAAGGGTGCCGCTCATGTCGAGCTCCACCGTATTGGCCGCGATGGTCAGGCTGCCGGCGTCGCCCGGATCGTCCTGGGTGACCCCGGTCGAGTTGACCTTCAGCTTGATCGTGGCGCTGTAAGTGATGTCGATCGCCGCGAGTCCGGCGTTCGACTGCAGCGTAATCGCCAGCGAGCCGACCGCGCCGCCCTCGTCGACGCCGGTGGTGGCGGGATTGTCCACCACGAGCACCAGATCGCCGTCCACATTGAGGGTGCCAATCACCGGCATGGACATGGTGGCATCGACCGAGATGAGCGTCTTCTCGTTCACGCCGGAGCCGGACTTCTTGAAGAAGAATGAGCCGCTGAGGGACAGGCTGGCACCGAGGGTGAGGCTGCCGCGAAGTTGGATCTGGACGAGATTGTCCTCGAGAACGAGGTGCTCGCCCGTGCCGAGGGTGATGAAATTCTCGGCCACGTCATCGGGCACGGTGTAGTCGGTGTCGTAGGTATTGAACGCCAGGAAGACGTCGGCGGTGATGCCGATGCCGAGGTCTGCCTGGAGCGCCGTGAGGTTTAGCTCGACCGAAAGGATGCCGACGGCCCCCGTGTTGGTGATCTCGAGGAACCCGTGTACCTCGACCGTGCCGACCGCCACGAGATCGAGCGTGGCGTTGACCTTCATCTGCACATAAGTCTCCACCCCACCCTCGCCGTCGTCCTCCTGGGTAATGATGAGGAAGAAGTCACCCTCGAAGGTCAGGGCGTCGAGCGCGGAGAGGCTGCCATTGGCCGAAATGATGTAATAATCCTGCGAGCTGGTGAGTTGGTCGTCGGCATCATCATCGGCCGTGCCGATGATGTCGTCCTCGCCCGCGGCAATCGCGACAACGTCCACGTCATCCGCGGTGCCAAGGATGCCATCCACCCCCGCGGCGAGCTCAACGTCGCCCTCGGCAATGGAGAGGTTACCGCCGATCACGGGCGCGGCCTGCGGGATGACCACTCCCTCCGGACCGTCGTAGTCCTCGGCCTCGGTTATATAGGTCGGGACGTCGATCTTGACGATCTTTCCGGTGGTGTTGATCAGCAGGAAGAAGCTGGCGTCGAAATCGAGTCCGGTTTCCTCGGGAAGATCGACGGCGAGCGTCATATCCAGCCGGGCGGCCACACCCTCGTCGTTGATCCGCATGAATCCGGTGGCGTCGAGCGTGAGCAGGCGGGTGCCGCCGGGGGAGAGCTCGACATCGACGTCGAAGATCAGGGTCAAGCCGTTCTCGTCGATCTCGATGACCACGAAGCCGTCCATGCGCAGGAAGGCGGTTTCCTCGACATCGGACCCCGGCTGGCCGACCAGGAGCTCGCCATCCAGCATAAGCGAGAAGGAGTTCGCGCGGAGGTCGACCTCCTCCTCATCGCCGTCGAAGTACTCGAGGGTGACCGTGTGCTCCGCGTCATCCGTGTTGATCTGGAGGAAGGCGGTCGCGTCGACGTAGATGCCGTAGTCCTCGAGGGTCCCGGGCGTGAAGGTCACCTTGACTGCACCGTAAATCCTGAGGGCGAAGACGTCGGCGCCTTCCTCATCCACGCCCACTTTCTTCTCGAAAATGGAGAGGTAGCCGGCCAGTTCGCCGAACTTGTCGCCCAGCGGATTCGGCGACGGTTCCACGATGCCGACCTGGGCGTTGAACTTCAAACGGACGCTGGCGGTGCCATGCAGGGCGACCTCGAGGTCCACGGTGCCATCCACCTGGACGATCATGGCGCCGCCGGCGACGAACTTCACCGCGCCCACGAACTCGAGTTTGAGGATGCCTTGCTGGGCAGTGGTGTGCTCGTCCTTGTCCCACACGATGGGGTTGTCGTCCTCATCCACTTCGACCACGACCAGGCCGGAATCGGAGTCGAGTTCGCCCACGAGGATGCGGACCTTCAACGAGGCCTCGATCTCGAGCAGCTTGAGATCCGAGTTCGGGTCGCCGTAGGACCCGTAGAACGCGAAGGCGAAGTCGCCGCTATCGACGTTGGTGAGGTTGGCGTAGAGGCCCGCGTTGATTTTCGCGGTCCCGTTGGCGAACTTCAATTCGCCCGCCAGCAGGATCCGGCCAGCCGTATCGAAGCTGACGACCATGGTGCCGTTGAGCGATAGCGGTGAAATGTAGATGGAGTAGAAGGATGCCAGAACCGTGATGGTGAGATCCTCCTCCCAAACGCTGGACGTCCCCGCCGCGGATTCGTCACCGCCGGCGAGGTTCAGCGTGGCCGCCCGGAGATTGTCCACCCAGTCCTCCATGTCCTCGGTCTGGACGGCGGAGTTGGGATTGTTGGCCACCTGCTTGAGAGCGTCCATGTCGACGTCCCCATCCTCGTCCTCGTAATCCTCGTCCAAGGTGTGCGCGAACTGGACGCGGCCGGCAAAGGAGCCCAGCGTGAGGCCGGAAATCGGCTCGAGCAGGATAGGAGCCGACACGCCCACCATCACCTCGAGCGGAACCACCTCGTTATCGATATACGCGAGACCCACGGCGAATTGCACGCCGCCCGAGCCGAGCAGCATCGCCTTCAACGAGAGGCCGGCGTAGAAAATGGTGTCGTCCACCGCGGTGCTGCTGCCCTCGGGGATCTCGTCGCCATTGGCATCGACGTTGATCATGCCGATGACAAACCCGCCGCCCACCTGCAGCCCAAAGAGCTCGCCATCCACGTAGAGTGCGGCGGCATCGAAGCTCTTGATCGGGAAATTGCCGGCCGTCAGCTCGCCCACGTCGATGACCAGGTCGTTCACGTAGCCGGAAACGGTGATGAGGTCGCCGAGGCTGAAATCGATGGCGGCCGTGACGCGCAGGTCGAAGTCGGACGCGTCAGCCTCGACGTCCTCCCACTCCAGCGCGATGTGGCGCAGCTTGAGCGGCATCCACGACGGCCACTTGAAGTCCACGTCCTCGGGGGCGGCCTCGCCCGTCCGCGTCACTTCTTCGGTGCCCGTGACGACGTCATCGTCGGTGCCGAGTTCGCCGTCCTCGCCCGCGCCCATGATGTTTTCCTCGAACGTGCCGCCGAAGTACACTTCGACGATGAACTTGTCGGCGCCCGCGGTATCGGGATCGTCGTAGTTGGCCAGCTTGCCCTCCGCCGTGATGGCGAGGTTCTTGGCGGAGACCGTGATCGGGCCGCCGAGCACCTCCAAGTCGAGCGTGCCGGAGAGTAGCTTCGCCGAGAAGAGAGGATCGGAACCGGTTGCACCGGTATCAATGGTGACGCCGACCGCGGTAAGGCTGATGATCGGGCTGTTTTCCGGGTCATCCCCACCGATGCCGATGATGATCGTACCGCTGATCAGGATGAAGTCGTGACGGCTTTCGCCGCTGAACTGCAAGGCGACGTCGTCGTCCTCGCTCTCCGGGTCACCGGCTGGGATCACCACGTCGACGTCGCCCCCGGTGTTGTTGAACTCGAGGTAGAATTCGTCCACCGAGAGGAAGAACGGCAGGGAGCCCAGGTCGATGGTGATGTCTTCGATCGAGAGTTGTCCCGCCGCACCGGCCTCCAGGATGACAAAGGCGCCATTGATGCCCGTGACCTCGACCACACCGAGGCTCAGTTCGCCGCCCGTAATCGACACCTTGATCACGTCCGACTCGCTGTCGTCGTCGTTGGTCACCTTCGCCTGTTCGAAGATGAAGCTGCCGGTGATCGAGATCTCCGTGCTGCCGATCTCGATACCGAATTCGACCGTGCCGCCCAGCGAGATGATATCGTCGTCGAAGCTCATCTCCAGCTCTTGGTCGCCGAAGGTGAACGTCTCCTCCACCTCGCCACCGGTGTCGTTGAGGTTCAGGAAGAAATTCGTGACTGCGAAAGTGAACCCGTCGATGCCGGTCAGCGCGACTTCGCCGACGGACAGCTGCATGGCGATCGTGTCGTCGGTGTAGACGGCGAACAGGCCGTTGACCTCGCTGATCTCCAGCGCCACGCCGCCGATATCGAGATTGAATTCCGCATCCTTGATGCCGATCAGCATCTTTTCCTCGTGCTGCTCGAAAAGGAACGAGCCGGAGAGGGTCGTGGCGAACCCGCCAAACGCGATCCCCAGTTCGAGCGTGCCACCGAGGGCGATGATATCGCCGTCGAAGGTGATTGTCTCGACGTCATCCTCGGTCTCGTCATCGCCGTCAAAGTCGAAAGACTCTTCAACGGCGCCGCCGGTGTCATTGAGTTTCAGGGAGAACGCCGTCACCGCGAAGGTGAAGCCCTCGATGCCGGTCAGCTCGACCTTCCCGATCGCCAGTTCCATCGCGATCGTTTCGTCGGAATAGACGGCGAACAGGCCGGTGACTTCGCTGATTTCCAGCGCCACGCCGCCGATATCCAGCGTGAACCCCGCATCCTTGATGCCGATCAGCATCTTCTCGGCGTGCTGTTCGAAGAGAAACGAGCCCGTCAGCGTGGTGGAGAAGCCGCCGAACTCGATCCCCAGGTCGACGGTGCCGCCGAGGGCGATGATGTCACCGGTGAAGCTGATGGTGGCGATGTCTTCGGTCGTGCTTTCGTCCCCGTCGAAATCGAACGTCTCTTCGACCGCGCCGCCGGTGTCATTGAGCTTCAGGAAGAAGTTCGTGACGCCAAAGGTGAAGCCATCGATGCCGGTCAGCGCCACGCTGCCGATCTTCAGGCTCATGGCGATCGTGCCATCGTCCGTGGCGGCATTGCCATCGTCCTCGCCTTCATACAGCGCGAAGAGGCCGGTGACCTGGGTGATGTTCAGCGCGACGTCGCCAAACTCGAGCTTGAAGCTGGCGTCCTTGATCCCGATCAGGACCTTCGCATCGGTGGCCTCATTTTCACCTGCGGTATCGGGATCGTCCGTTATGGCCGCGACCTGCGAGAAGAGAAACGATCCGGTAAGCGTCGTCGAGAAGCCGCCGAACTCGATGCGCAGGTCGACCGTGCCACCGAGGGATACGATGTCGCCAGTGAAGCTGATGGTCTCGATGTCATCCACAGTTTCGTCATCGCCGTCGAAGTCGAAGGTCTCGGCGACCGCGCCGCCCGTGTTGTTAAGCTTGAGGAAGAAGTTGGAGACTTCGAAGTCGAAGCCCGTGATGCCGGTCAGCTCCACCTGCCCGATGCTGAGGCTCATGGCGAGCGTGCCGTCGTCGGTGTCGGGATCGTCATCGTCCTCCCCTTCGTAGAGGGCGAAGAGGCCGGTGACTTCGCTGATCTCGAGCGCCACGCCGCCTAGCGACAGGTTGAACCCGGCATCCTTGATGCCGATCAGGATCTTCGCGTCGGCGGTCTCGTCTTCATCCTCCGTATCGGGGTCGTCGGCCACGGCCGCCACCTGGGTGAAGAGGAAGGTGCCAGTCAGGACCGTCGAGAAGCCGCCGAACTCGATGCCCAGGTTGACCGTGCCACCGAGGGACACGATGTCGCCGGTGAAGCTGATGGTCTCGATGTCGTCCTCGGTTCCGTCATCGCCGTCGAAGTCGAAGGTCTCGGCGACCGCGCCACCCGTGTTGTTGAGCTTCAGGAAGAAATTCGTGACGCCGAAAGTGAAGCCCTCGATGCCGGTCAACTCGACCTCCCCGATGGTCAGGCTCATGGCGAATGTGCCGTCGTCCGTGTCGGGATCGCCGTCATCCTCGTAAACCGCGAACAGGCCGGTGACCTCGCTGATCTCGAGCGCCACGCTGCCCAGCGACAGGTTGAAGCTGGCATCCTTGATGCCGATCAGGATCTTTGCCGGAGCCGACTCGTCGGTCCCCTCGGTGTCCTCGTCGTCGAGCACCGCCGCGACCTGCTGGAAGACGAACGTGCCCGTAATGGTTGTTGCGAAGCCGCCGTACTCGACGCCGAGATGGACGGTGCCGCCCAAGGTGAAGATGTCGCCCTCGAAGTCCAGGGCCACCACGTCGTCGGCCGTGCCGGCATCGTCGCCGTCGGGGAAGGTAAAGTCCTCGGCGACCGCGGCGCCGGTATTATTGAGGCTCAGGAAGAAGTCCTCGACCGAGAACGTGAATCCCTCGATCCCGGTCAGCGCCACCGTCTTGATGGACATCTGCATGGCGACGGTGCCCTCCTCAGTGATCAGGATGCCGCCGCTAATCCCCGAGGCGCCCAAGGCTACGCCGCCGAGGCCGAGGCTGAAGGAGGCGCCGCTGACCGCGATCCGGATGGTCTCCACGTCAGCCTCGTCCGTTTCCCCTTCATTCAACGTGACGGTGCTGCGTTCAAACTGGAAGGAGCCGGCGAGCGTGAATTCGAAACCGCCCAGTTCCACCACCAGATTCAGCGTGCCGCCCAGGGCGATGAAGTTCTCTTGATCCTCGGTGCTGAAATCCAGGGTGAAGTCGGCGAGGTCGTCCTCCTCCACGGCCTCCGCATCCACTTCGCCGCGCACGATCGTCGCCTCGACTGCGTGGCCGAAGGTGTTGATCTCGAAATTGAAGTCGGTGACCTCGATCGTGAGGCCCGTGACACCCTCCAGGTGCGCATCGGAAATGGCCAGGCGGCCGGCATAGCTCGCGTCGCCCTCTTCGTTCTCGCCGAAGAGGAAGAAACCGTCGGCATCGTCCACCACCAGCTTCACGTCGTCGCCGACCGCGATTTCAAATTTGACATTCTCGAAGCCGAACTGGACGACGTTCTTGGCCACCCCGGCGCCTTCGCCGTCGGCATCGTAGGAATACACGTCGAAGGCAAAGCTGCCCGAGATCGACATGGCGAAACTGCCGCCGTTGTCGAAGGCCACGGTCATGGTGCCGTACCCGCGGAAGAACTCGGTCTCGTTGTCCGCTTCGGTATAGGTGAGCGTCTGCGCGGCGCCGCCGACCGTCAGGACCTCGTCGATCTCCACGCCACTGGTGTTGAACTCGAAGGCAAAGTCGGTCGCCGCGAAGGTGAAGTCGTTGATGCCGGTGATCGTGAGCTTTTCGAACTCCACGCGGCCCGCCACGCCCTCGTCCATGATGACGATGATCGCGTCAATCTTGGTGATGCTGGCGGTGATGTCCCCAACCGTCAGGGTCGCGGTGAGATCCTTGGCGCCCACCTTGACCACTTCCTTGTCGTCAACGGTGCCGGCGTAGAAGCCAAGGCTGGCATCATCGAGCGCGAAGGTCGCTCCCTCGGCCTCGACCGCCAGGTCGATGGTGCCGGCCACACTCAGGAAATCCTTCTGGGTCTCGCCGAAGTTGAAGGAGGCGGTGGGGCTGTCCCCCAAACCGTCAAATGAGACCGCGCCGGTCACCGCACCGGTAGTATTAATAGCAAAGCTGAGGTTCGAGCCGCTGATCGTGACACCCTCAGGCAGGCCGGCGATATCCAGGGCAGTGGCCGACAGGGAGCCCGCGATGCCCGTGCTCTTAATAATGAAGCCGCCCGACAGGCCCGTAACCCCGATCTCGACTTCGCCGGCCGTGAACTTGGCCGAGGTGCCCGAGGCGCCGCCCACCCCAATCTTAAAGACGCTCTCCGTCGCCGTGCCGGAATCGCCGTCGTGATCGTAGGAATACTGCTCGAAATAGAAGGTGCCCGTGACCGATACGGCGATGCTGGTGGCGAAGCTCAGGTCCAGGGTGAGGCCGCCCGAAACGAGGAAGTACTTGCGCCGGTCGGCGCCCGAGAACGACAGGCTGTTGCCGCTGGGCATCACGACCGCCGCCACGTCGGCGTCGGTCGTGTTGATTTCAAACGTCACTCCCGACAGGCTGCCGAAAGTGTAGCCCGTCATCGCGAGGCCGCCGATGGTGGCCTTGCCGGCAAAGCCGGTGTCGCGGATCAGGAAGTCGCCGTCCACGTCCGTGATCGACAGACCGATGCCCCCGGCCGTCACGCTGGCGGACAGGTCCGTCACCGAGAACAGCAGGTCGCCGCCTTTCCACGAGAACGCCAGGGATCCACTCAGGGTGGCGGCAACCGGGGCTTGGGAGACCGAGATATTAATGGTGGTCTCGACCGTGACCGAGGTCCCACCAGCACCGCCGGTGATCTTGAGGGTGCCGCTGGCGCTGTTGCCCGAAACCCCGGTGGCACCAGCGATGGCGAGCGTGCTGATCGAAACCTGGCCGGACCAACCGCTGCTGGAAATCTGGAAGGTGGTGCTGACCGTGCCCCCGACCGTGATCTTGGCCGTGCCGGTACCAAGGGTCACTGCGGCGTTTGTAAAGGCGATGGTCAGGACTTGGCCGCCGGCAGTACCGGCGCCGTTGGTGTCGGTTACCTCAACTGTAAAATCACCCTCCAGCACCAAACCGTCGGCCGACAGGGTCAGGTCGACCTCGCCGGTGAACCGGATGAAGTTGGAGGCGCCGGTGAAGTCCGCGCTCAATCCAGTCCCGCCGATATCGGTGGCGGAGGTGTGGCCGGCAGTGGGGTTCGCCAAACCGGAGGCCGTGTTAAAGGAAAGCGCCGCAAAGCCGGTGCCATCGGTGCTGGTCAGGTTGGCGAACAGGAAGGTGTCACCAGCGCCAGCCGTCAGAAGGTTGATGCCGGAAATGACCAAGCTGCCCGCGGCGCCACCTTCATCGAAGTAGAGGGCGTCAGCTCCGGTGACATGGCTGCCATCCAATTCCAACTGACCGCTAACCAAGAAGGCTCCCTTGCTGGCGATAAGTGTAAAGGTGGCGCCACCCGAAGCCAAGGTCACGGTGGCGTCCGCATCGAACCAGACCTCGAACACATACCGGCCATCCTTGTCCACCGCACCGCTCCCGCCGACTTCGTGGCGGGTAATATTGAAGGTGCCCGTGATGGTCAGCTGACCCAGCGAATATTCGCCGTTGGCATCGGCACGCTTGGTGATGCTGCCGTGCATCGTGACCGTGTCATCGGTCGTGCCTAGATTGAACAATTCGAGCAACGCATCGTGCTCGGCTACTGCGCCCTCTCCGGAAGGCGTGAACTCAAACCCGCCAAATGGCGGATCAAGGGGGTTCATCGTTTCCCCTGCAATTACGTCACTAACACTCTGATCTTGATTAGATTGCGGAGGTCCGTTTCCAGCGGTCAAGGTGGCTACGGAAAAGTCTGCGGCGGTCTGGACGTCCGGATTCGCGGGCGCAGCAGCGTCCGCCGGCGCGTCGAATGATGTCGCGACCGGCGCCAAAAGTTCGACCTCGGCGACCACGGTTTCGGCGGTCTGGACGGCGGCCGGAGCGGCGGTATCGACGAGGCTTTCATCGGCCGGAAGAACCGGCGCGGCGTCATTTCCGGCGTCGCCTTGGTCGACTAAAACTTCCGCCGTCAGCGACGGCATCGAGCCATCCTCCAACGTGCTCAGCGTGTCGCCCAGCAGCCCATCGCCAGCCAGCAGCATGCGCTGCTCAAGGCATTCAAGGGTGAATTCTCTTTGGCGAAGAGACGACATTCAGGGCGTGGTGGGCGGGGTCCAGGAGGACGCGCACTAGACAGAGGTTTGCTTTTGCAAGGTCAAGTCCGTGTTTTAACAATTCCTAAAATACCCCATAATTTTTAAAAATAGTCCCCATCCTTTATTAAATGGCGCAGGCGCGCCGGTTTGCGGTACGAGGCCGACTTTTATTCAGGGATTCCCCCATAAAGGATTCGGGGCCGCTCCCCTGTAAACCTCCAAGGTGTAATTGTCGGTTTTCTGGGCAATAGGGGCGTGACAAGCGTGAGGTAAACAACCTAATTCCGCGGGAGTGCAGATCGTCCAACGGTGCCGCCAATACGAAGGGAACGAGGAAGGCTTCTGGCCGCTGTTTGCCGAAGCCTTGGCCTCAGCGGCGGGCGCCAGCCACATCCTTCTTCTCCGACGCGGGCTGGAGCCGCCCGATGCCTGGAAGCCGTTCGCCGCTTGGCCGGCCCGGGAGAAGTTTCCGTTGGGGGTAGCGCTGGATGACCCCGGGCTCGTTGCAGCGTTGGATACCGCGGTGAAAGAAGAAATCGCGGAGTTCCGGCCGCCTGCCGACCCCAAGTCCGCCCTGCCGATCGTCCAATTCGACGGCGGCGTCGCCGGCTGGCAGTTTGCCGCGATCTTCCGCCTACCCTCGCCCGCCCCGTCGGCCGGGGATTTTTCGCGCGCGGTCGCCCGCCTGCTTGACCTTCCTCTGCTTTATCGGCGGACCCGGGCGCTCCGGCTGGCGGGCGAAAGCAACCGGGCCTTCTCCCAGACTTTCGACCTTCTCACCCTCCTCGACAAGCAGACCCGCTTCATCCCCGCGGTCATGACCGTGTGCAACGAACTCGCCCGCCAGGCGGCGTGCACCCGGGTCTCCCTGGGCTGGCGAAAGGATGCCTACGTCCGCGTCCGTGCCATCAGCGACCTGCCCCGGTTCGAGTCCAAGATGGAGGTCGTCCGCCAGATCGAGGCCGCCATGGAGGAGGCCTGCGACCAGGACGAGGAGATCGTCCTGCCCGAGCCCGACGACGCCACCTACGTCGCGCGGGACCACGAGCAGTTTGCCCGGACCCAAGGAACCGCCTATGTCGCCACCCTCCCCCTGCGGGTGGACGATCGGCCGGTCGGCGCCCTCCTGCTGGAGCGGCAGGATCGCCCCTTCTCGGCCGACGAGGTCACCGCCCTCCGGGTCGTGCTCGACCGAGCCAGTCGTCGGCTGGACGAGCTCGAACGCCACGACGGCAGCCTCCCCCGGCGTGCCATCCGCGGGAGCCGGGAGCGCCTGGCCAAGTTACTGGGGCCCGACCACACATGGTGGAAAGCCGGCGCCGTGCTCGCCGCCTTGCTGCTGATCCTCTCCTTCGTTTGCACCTGGCCTCACCGCGTGGAGGGCAGCTTCGTGGTGCGCAGCGACACCTTGGTGAACCTCCCGGCACCCTTCCGGGGCTACATCTCTGAGGTGCCGGTCCGCGTCGGCGATGTCGTGCAAGCGGGCGCCGTCCTGGTCCGCCTCGACCGTCGCGAACTCCTCCTGGAACAGTCCTCCCTCGTGGCCGAAATCGCCCGGTTCGAGGCCCAGCGCGCCCAAGCCGAAGTCGAGCGTCGGCTGGCGGAAATGCGGGCCGCCGCCGCCGCCAAGGAGCAATCCCAAGCCAGCCTCGACATCGTGCGCTTCCGTCTTTCCCGGGCTGACATCACCGCCCCCTCCCCGGGCGTCGTCATCGAGGGCGACCTTCGCGAGCGCATCGGCACGCCAGTGGAAGCGGGCGACCTCCTGATGCGCATGACCCGGATCGAGGCGATGTACGTCGAGATCGAGGTCCCGGAGCGTGACGTCCATGCCGTCCTTTCCAGCCGCCAGGCCGAGATCGCCTTCGCCACCCTGCCCGACCAGCGTTACCCCGTTGCCGTCGACCGCCTCGAGCCGGTGGCCCGCGTGAAGCCCGAGGGCAATGTGTTTGTTATTCGCGGCCACATCACCGGTGCCGGCACCGCGCCGTGGTGGCGTCCCGGCATGAGCGGCGTCGCGAAGGTCGAGGCCGGTGACCGGCCGATCATCTGGCTCCTGACGCACCGCCTGATCGATTTCCTCCGGATGAAGCTATGGCTGTGAACCGGACGACCACGATTTCCCTCTTTCCTGGAGCCGGGGCGCCTTCGCCCCGGGCTTTGGTCTGCCCCGGTCGCTCACCCTGATCCATGGCGGACGCTCCCCCGATGTTCAGCGAATCCTGGCACCGCATCGCGGGCCAGCGATTGCAGCTGCGCCCGGGCGTTGAGATCCGCCGCCAGCAATACCGCGGTGAACTCTGGTACGTCGTCCACGACCCGTTCACGAATGCCTTCTATCGGATCCGCCCCGGCGCCCGGCGTTTCCTGCTCCACCTCACCGGCCGCAACACGGTCGAGGAGGCCTGGCGCCGCTGCCTGCGGGAAGACCGGGGCACCGCTCCCGGCCAGTCGGAAGTCATCCACCTGCTCGGTCAGCTGCACCAAGCCAGCCTGCTCCAGTCGGACCTCGCACCCGACAGCCGCCAGCTCTTCGAGCGCCTGCGCCGCCACCAACAGACGCAGGTCCGCAGCGCGTTCGGAAGTCTGCTGTTTTTCCGCATTCCCCTGTGGGACCCGGACCGCTTCCTGAAGCGATTCGTCCCCCTCGCCCGACATGCCTTCAGCTGGGCCGGGTTCGCGGCGTGGGCCATCGTCATCCTGCTAGCGGCCAAGACGGCGATCGACCACCACGATCAGCTCTTCGCGCGCGGCCAGGAAGTCCTGGCCCCGGGCAACCTGGCGCTACTGTTCGGCGCGTTCTTCCTGACCAAGCTCCTCCACGAGTTCGGCCATGCCTTTGCCTGCCGGGTTTTCGGCGGGGAAGTGCACCAGATGGGCGTCATGCTGCTGGTGTTCAGCCCGGTCCCGTACATGGACGCCACCGCGAGCTGGTCGTTCCGCGAACGCTGGCGCCGCGTGTGGGTCGGCGCCGCCGGCATGTACGTCGAGCTCTTCATTGCGTCCCTCGCGCTCTTCGTCTGGGCCAATACCGGCGCCGGGATGCTGAACAGCCTCGCCTACAACATCATCTTCGTCGCCTCGGTCAGCACCCTCCTCTTCAATCTCAACCCCCTCCTCCGCTTCGATGGTTATTATATACTGTCGGATTTGGCGGACACCCCCAACCTCCACCAACGAAGCCGGGCGCAGATGTTCGGCTGGGCGGAACGCGGGCTGTTCGGCGTGCCGCAAGCTCTGCCGGTCGCCTCCACCCGGGGCGAGGCCGCGTTCCTCGGCCTCTTCGGCATCGCCTCGGGCATCTATCGCATCTTCGTTTTCGCCGTCATCATCCTGTTCGTGGCCGACAAGTTCTTCGGCCTCGGCCTGGTGGCCGCGGCAACCGGCGGCTTCGCCCTGCTGGTTCTGCCGGTCTTCCGCTTCATCCGTTATCTCGCGCGGGAGCCCCGCCTCGACCGTCACCGTCCGCGCGCCGTTGCGGTGACCGCGATCGGGGTCGGCGCGATCGTGGCCTTCCTCGCGCTCTACCCTTGGCCTCACCACACGTACGCGCCCGGCGTCCTCCAGACCCGGGAGCAGGCCCGTATCTATACCCTGAGCGACGGCTACCTCACCGAGTTCACCGCCACGTCCGGCACCGCCGTCCGCGCCGGCGACCTGCTGGTCCGGATGACCAACCCCGAGCTAAACCTCCGGCTTGCCGCCGCCGAGGCGCGTGTCCGCCAGGTCCGCCTGCAGGAAAACGTCGCCCTCGAAACCGGTGGCGCGAGCCTCAAGGTGCTGCAGCGCCAGCGGGAGTCAGCCGAGGCCGAACTCGCGGAGGTGCTCGAGCAGCGCCGCGGGCTCGAGATCCGTGCCCCCATCGACGGCATCTGGGTGACCCCCCGCGCGGGCGACGTGCTCGGCGAGCTCACCGCCCGCGGCCGCCAGCTTGGCATCGTGATCCGGCCACCACACTTCGAATTCATTGCCGTGGTGGCGCAGGACGACTCCGCGCGGTTGTTTGCCCATTCCGACCCGGTCGCCGAAATCCGCCTGCCGGGCCAGGCGGGCCGTCCCGTCGCCGTTTCCGCCATCCAGTTGGTGCCCGGGCGCCAGAATCTCCTCCCCTCCGCCGCCCTAGGCTGGTCAGCAGGCGGACCGGTGAAGATCCGGGCCGATGACCCCGACGGGATGCGGACCGCGGAACCCTATTTCAAGGCGATCGCCCGCATCGCCGACGCCGGCGGGGCGGCGCTGTTGAACGGGCAGGTCGGTTACATCCGCTTCACCACCGGCACCGAGCCGCTCCTGCAACAGGGCTGGCGGCGCTTCCGCCAGCTGCTCCAGCAACGCTACCAGATTTGATCCGCCGCCCGCATGCTGCCTTCCACTGAAATCCTGCGCACCCGGCTGGCCCCCGCCCCGCCCCTCCATACCGGGATCGATGGCTGGGTCCACCAGCGCATCGGCTGGTGGCGTCGGCGTCGGTTCACGCGTCCGGACTTCGCCGCGCTGGCGGTCCGTCTCGCCGCCGAGCATGCCACGCTGCGCGACCTTCCCGAAAAGACGCTGGAGGAACGACTCGCCTCCCACCGCCGCCAGGTGCGGCGCCACCGCCTCGACTGCCTCGCCGTCGCCATCGAGTCGCTGCCCGCCGTGGCGGAAGCGGCCCGCCGGGAGCTCGGCCTCGATCCGTATCCGGTGCAGTTCCAGGGCGCGCTGGCCCTGCTGCACGGCACCCTGACCGAGATGGCCACGGGCGAGGGCAAGACCCTCACCATCGCGCTCGCCGCCGTCCCGCTCGGCTGGACCCAGCTGCCGGTGCACATCCTCACGGCCAACGACTACCTTGCCCGTCGCGACGCCACCAACCTCTCGCGCTTCTATGCCCGTTGCGGCTTGGAAACGGGGCGCGTGCTCGCGCCGATGGCGGGCCCGGAACGTTCCGAGAACCACGCCGCCGCCATCGTGTACACCACCGGCAAGGAGCTGCTCGCCGACTTCCTCCGCGATCGTCTGATCCTGGGCCCGTGGCAGGACGCCAGCCGGCGCATCGCGCGCCGGCGCTTCGGTTCGGCCCTGCCCGCGCTGAACCGCACCGTCCTGCGCGGCCTGCACCACGTGATCGTCGACGAAGCGGACAACCTCCTGATCGACGAAGCCGTCACGCCGCTCATCATCAGCCGCCCGACGGAGAACCCCGCCTTGGTGGAAGCCGTCCAGACGGCCCATCGCGTCGCCGGCGGGTTGCAGGAAGGCGTCGACTACACCGTCGATTCGCGCCGACGCGAAACGGTGCTCACCGAGACCGGCCTCGCCCGCATCGAGCAGGATGCGGCGGTCGCCGGGAGTGCAGCCCTCGCCCACCCGCAGTGGCGGCGCGAACTCATTCAGACCGCCCTGAAGGCCCGGCATTTCTTCCTGCGCGATAAACAGTATGTCGTGGACGGCGACGCCGTGATCATCGTCGACGAGTTCACCGGCCGACTCATGCCCGGCCGCCAATGGCGCCAAGGCTTGCACCAGGCCGTCGAGGCGAAGGAGGGCGTGCCGATCACTCAGCCCGCCGAATCGATTGCGCAACTGAGCTTCCAGTCGTTCTTCCGCCTGCTGCCGTTCGTCAGCGGCATCACCGGCACGGCGCGGGAATGCGCGGCCGAGATCTGGGCCCTGCACCGGCGCCCCTTCTGCGCCATCCCCCGGCACAAACCCGCGCGCTTCAAACCCGGCCCCGCCCGGGTGTTCGCGCGCGCGGCGGACAAATGGCAGGCGGTGGTCGAACTCATCGCGCAAACCCACGCCACCGGCCGGCCGGTGCTGGTCGGCACGCGCAGCATCGCCGCGAGCGAGGACCTCGCGCAACGCCTGCGCGAGCGGCACATTCCCTTCCACCTGCTCAACGCCGTCCGCCATCAAGAGGAGGCGATGATTGTCGAGCGCGCGGGCCAGCGCGGCGCCGTCACGATCGCCACGAATATGGCGGGCCGCGGCACCGACATCCGGCTCGGGGAGGACGTCGTCGAACTCGGCGGCCTGCTGGTAATCGCGACCGAACCCCACCGCTCCATTCGCATCGACCGCCAGCTCTTCGGCCGTGCCGCGCGCCAGGGCGACCCGGGCGGCGGCGTGCTCTTCCTCTCCTGCGAGGACGAGCTCTTCACCGATTTTCTCCCCGGTCCGGCGCGCCGTCTGCTCAAGGCCGCACTGTCTGTCCGCTGGCCCGGGGCCCGCGCCGCCGCCATCCTCGCGTGCCGCTGGACGCAGCGTCGGGCGGAGCGCGTGGCATATCGGCAGCGATTGACGATACTGAACCAGGATCGCTGGGTGCAGGACAATCTGAGCGCCGGACGGGCAGATTTTATTGGATGAGACGCAACGAGTTCTTCCCATTTCGCATTCTTCTTACCAACCTCTTTCCATCCCCCCAATGAGACATTCCCGCTTCGTTTGCCTCGCGGCCGGTGCGATCGGCCTGGCCGGCACCATCGCTCCTATCCACGCCCAAGATTCTGATCCGGAATCCGTTCCGGTGGTCCTCACGATGAACGAAGCCGTGGTGCGCGCGCTCGATGCCAATCTCGACATCACGATCGAGCGGCTGCAGCCGAAGATCGCGGAGCAGCGCCGGCTCCAGGCCCTCGGCGCCTTCGACCCGCGCCTCGAAATCGGCGGCACCACGGAATCGCTCGAACGCCCCCAGAACACCCGCGATTTCTTCGCCACCGGCCGCGCGGTGGAAATCATGGAGGAGGAGAACCTGCGGATCGAAGGCTCGTTCGGCGGCCTCCTGCCCACCGGCACGCGCTACAGTGTCACCATCCGTTCCTACGAACTGAAGAACACCCTGAACCGCGAGGCCCTCGCCCGGTTCTACCCCGAATACACCAGCAGCACGACCTTCACGGTCACGCAGCCCTTGCTCCGTGGCGCCGGCTTCAGGGCCAACCTCGCCGAGACCCGCATCGCCGAGGCCGAGATGCGCGCCGCCGAGCAGAACCTCCGCGGCCGCACCGACCAGATCGCCACCAACGTCCTCGACGCCTATATCGAGTCGCTCTACGCCCGCGAACTCGTGCGCGTCATCACCGACCGCATCACGCTCGCCGAGCAGCTGCGCGGCGAGAACGACAAGCGCCTCCAGCAGGGCCTCATGGCCCCCATCGACGTCATGCAGGCCGAGTCCACCAAGGCCGCCGCGGAAATCGAGCTGATCCGCGCCAACTCTTTCCTCGTCGAGACCGAGAATCGCCTCCGCGAGCTGATCTTCACCGACTTCGCGGCCGATGCGGCCACCCCGCTCGTGCTCACCGACACGCTCGGCGACGTCACCCTCGAGCAATCGCTCCCCGCCCTCCGCAACCTGGCCCTCGAGCGCAACGCCGAGTACCAGGCGGCACTTCAGAAGGTGGAATCGGAAAAGCACCGCGTCCGCTACGCGCGCAACCAGTTCCTCCCCCGCATCGACCTCCAGGCCTCCGTCGGCCTCAACGGCCTCGGCCCCGACTTCGGCGGCGCGTTCAGCGACTACGGCGAGCGCGAGAAGCCCGACCTCTCCGTCGGCGTCGTCGGGTCCATCCCGATCACCTTCACCCAGGAGCGCGCCCGGCTGCGCGAGACCATGTTCCGCCTCCGCCAGGCCGAGCTCGAGGTGCGCCGCACCACCAACCGGCTGTACGCTCAGGTTCACACCGCCCACACGCGCGTCGTCTCTGCCATGCAACGCGCCGCATCCTCCGCCCGCGCCGTGGCCACCGCCGAGGCCGCCCTCGACGCCGAGCAGAAGCGCCTGTCCAACGGCCTCACCACCAGCTTCAACGTGTTGCGCCTGCAGGACGAGTTGGCCCAGGCCCGCGTCAACCGCCTCGAAGCCGTCGCCGAGGGCCACAAGGCGCTCGCGATCCTCTGGGGCGTGACGGGCACGCTCTTCGACCGCTACCAGATCACGCTCATCGAGGCGCCCGGCGCTTCCCGCTCATGAGGCTCCCACTCCTGCTCGCCGCCCTGCTCGCGCCCGCCGCCCTGTCGGCGGCGTCGACCGCCGAGGGCGTACTCCTGCCCTTCCGCGAGGTCACCGTCAGCTCCGCCGTGCAGGGCATCCTCGCCACCGTCAATGTCCGCGAGGGTGACACCGTCGCCGCCGACGCGCTCCTCGCCACGCTCATCGACCGCGTCGAGTCCGCCGAGGTCGATCGTTTCGCGAAGGTGCTCGAACAAAAGGAATTCGCCGCGCAAGGCACCCAGAACCTTTTCCGCGACAAGGTCGTCAGCGAGGGCGAGGCGATCGAAAAGCGCATCGAGCGCGACATCGCCAAACTCCAGCACCAGATCGCACTCGAGCAGCTCGACCGCCGCAAGATCCGCTCCCCCATCGACGGCGTCGTCGTCGAGAAGAAGAAGGAAGCGGGTGAGGCGGTCGACATGAACGAGGCTGTCTTCCACCTCGTCGACATCAGCCGCGTCTACCTCCAGGTCTTCATCGATGCCGCCGACGCACTGAAACTCAAGGGCGGCCAGACCGTCGCCGTCAGCTTCCCCGAATACGAGAACCGCACGCAGTCCGGCACGATCGACTTCATCGATCCCCGCATCGACGGCGCCAGTGGCCTCGTGCGCGTCAAGGTCCTCCTCGACAACGCCGACCGCAAGCTCATCGCCGGCATGCGCGGCCGCGTGACGCTCGGGCCGTGAGCGCCCCACTTATCGATTCTCGCCGGAGCCGGCATGCAGGCGGCTCCACCGGTCCGGCGGCGCGGTTGTCCCGCCGCCTGCACGCGGGTTCCGCCACCAGGCCGACGCGCCGGCCACCGGGTCCGCAAACCCACCGCCCATGAAAGTCGAATTCCTCACGCTCTGTGATTTCGCCCAGGCGGAGCCGACGGGAAAAATGAACGTGCTCGGCACCTTTGACCGCATCGTGGCCAAGGAGGCGCCGGTCACCCGCTCGGTGTTCGCCATCGCGGCGCGGCTTCGCTTCGAGGCGCACGAGGAAGGCACCCGCACCCTCGTCCTGTCGTTCATCGATTCGGACGGCCAGCGCGTGATCCCCCTGCTGCGCGCGCAACTCACCGTGAAGGTGGCGCCGAACGAACCCACCGCCACGGTGAACTATGTGATGGTGCTCCCGCAGCTCAAGCTGGCGCGCTTCGGCGATTACCAGGTCGACCTCGCCGTGGACGACAAGGTCGAGGCCAGCGTGCCCCTCTACGTGCGCCAGCGCACGACGCCGTCGGGCTCCCCGTAGACCGCGGGTTTACGCGTAATCATGTAGGGGCCGAGCTTGCTCGGTCCTCGGAGCGTGAAGCGACACTCGGACCAAGGATTTCCCCCGCCGCCACGGACTTTTCGCTGGAGCCGGCCCGACCTCGGGCCGGTGGTCTGGAACGCATTGCACCGCTCATTTCCCCAAACCGGGGCGAGGGCGCCCCGGATCCAGGTTTCGGTGCCACAAAAACTCCCTCACGAAAGATCCGGCTTTGATCGCCCCGCGCGCGTGGCTTGCCAGCGCTCCAAGGCGGCCTGTAGCTCGCGCAAGCGCACCGGCTTGCTCACATAGTCGTTCATGCCCACCGCGAGGCAATGGTCGCGATCACCCTGCATGGCGTTCGCGGTCAGCGCGACGATGTGCAACGGCGCGTGCCAGGTACACGCCGGGCCCCCTTCACGCTCGCGCTGACGGATGAGCCGCGTGGCTTCGAAGCCGTCCATGTCAGGCATCTGGCAGTCCATGAAAACGAGGTCGTACGGCACGTCCTGCAAAGCCTGCAGCACCTCGATGCCGTTCGCGACGGCATCAGCGGACAGGCCGAATTTGTGCAGCCAACCGAGTGCCACCTTCTGGTTTACCGGGTTATCCTCGGCGAGCAGCACGCGCACGCCGGGGAATTGGGGGATGGAAGAATCGGCGGCCGTCGGCGCCGCGCCACTATCCAGCCGGGCCCGGCGCAAACCCTCGGTGCCGGGCCGACCGATGACTGTCACCAGGGTGTCGAAGAGGCGGGATTGCTTGACCGGCTTGCTGAGCGAGGCCTCCACCCCCGCGCTGCGCAGCTCCATCTCCGTAATCGCGTGCCCCAGCATGGCCAGGGCAACGAGCTTGGTGCCGGCGATCGCGGGATCGGCCTTGATGGCCCGGGCCAGCGTCAGTCCGTCCATTTCAGGCATGTCGACGTCGAGCAGAGCGATGTCGTAAGGCCGGCCCGCGGCGGCGGCCTCGCGGAGCTCGCGTAAAGCCTCGTGTCCACCCGCGGCGCTCCCCTTTTGGAGTTTCCAGGCGAAGATCTGGTGCCGCAGGATCTGCCGGCTGGTGGCGTTGTCATCAACCACCAGCACGCGCAAGTTGGACCACCCATCACGCTCGCCCGCCACCGGCGGCTGGTCGCCGGGACGCTCGAACCGCGCCGTGAACCAGAACGTCGAGCCGCTGCCCTCGACACTTTCCACGCCGATCTCGCCATCCATCATGCCCACCAGTTGCTTGGAAATCGCCAGGCCCAGCCCCGTGCCGCCATAACGGCGGGTCGTGGAGCTGTCCGCCTGCGTAAACGCCTGGAAAAGCCGCTTCTGCACCTCGGGGGCGATGCCGACGCCCGTATCGATCACCTCGAAGCGGAGCACCACGTGCTCTTCCGACGCGCTATGCTGCATGACCCGGACGACCACCTCGCCGCCGGTGGTGAATTTGATGGCGTTGCCGACCAGGTTCACGAGCACCTGGCGCAACCGGCCCGGATCGCCGCGCAGGAGCCTCGGCACTTCCGGCGGGAGGTCCATCACGAGCTCGGTCTTCTTGGCCAGCGCCCGCTCCGCCAGCATGTCGAGGGTCGTCTCAACCGTCTCCGTGAGATCGAAGTCGAGAATTTCGAAGGAAAGTTTTCCGGCCTCGATCTTGGAGAAATCGAGCACGTCGTTGATCACATGGAGCAGGGTGTCGGCGCTGGTGCGGATCGTCTGCGCGTATTCCCGCTGCAGGGGATCGAGATCGAGCTCCAGCAACAGGCCAGTCATCCCGATCACCCCATTCATCGGCGTGCGGATCTCATGGCTCATGTTGGCGAGGAACTCACCCTTGACGCGGCTGGCCACCTCCGCGGCCTCCTTGGCCTCGCGCAACTCGGCCGTGCGCATTTGCACCCGCGCCTCGAGCTCGGTGTTCAGCAGGCGGTAACGTTCCTCGCTGACTGCGAGCGCCTCCGACTTCTCCATCGTTTCGCGGATCTGCCGGCCGAGCTGGTCGTTCGTCGTCTTGAGTTCGCGCGTGCGCTCGCGCACCAGCCGCTCCAGACGCTCGTTCTCGCGCCGCTGGAGATAGGAGGAATACCAGATGACAAAGGTCAGCAGCCCGATGATGCCGACGGCGTAGAGCACCCACGCCACGGTGGTGCGGTACCAGGGCGGGCGCACCACAAAGGCCAGCGTCGATTCGGCGCCGGGGCCCTCGCCCGCCACCACCGGACGGATGCGGAAGACGTACCGCCCCTCCTTCAACCGGTTGAACGTGGCCGATCCCGCCGCGCCCATCGCGATCCACCCTGTGCCCGCGCCCTCCAGCTGCGCCTCGAATGTGATCGGCGTCGCAAAGGGATTCGTCGGCGCCGCGTACCGGAAGATCAGCGAATTATCCACGTAATCGAGTTCGGGCAACTGGTCGCCCGGAGCGAAGAGCTGCCGGCCGCTCGCGGGAAACTCCACCGACGTGATCACCACGCGCGGCGGCGGCGGCTCCACCCACGGCAGGTCGAGATCGATCCGCGCCAGCCGGCGACGGGCGAAAAGCCAGAGCACGCCGTCATCCTCGATGGTGTAATTGGTCGGCGCGAACCCCACCCGCGGAACCTTGAGTTGCCGGTTTCCCCCGCCAGGGGAGCGATCGATCGCCTGGGGTGCGCCGTCGAGCGTGTACCACAGTCGCCCCTGGTTGTCGGTCACCGGCCGCCCGCCGGCCCCCGCCAGCTGGGGCAGTTGCGCGAGCAACTCCCGGTCCGTCACCATCCGACGCGTGGCTTCGTCGAAACGATAGAGCTGGTCCCCGATGTGAAAGCGCGCGACCCCGTCGAGCATGTATGCTTCCACCCAGCCGTCCCTGAGCCCCTGCGCCCGACCTAAGAGTTCCAGACGAGGTTCATCACCCTGGACTTCGAAGCGCCCGACCAGGCTGTTGCCGAGTTCCAGCCAACCGACACCCGCGGCATCCACTTCGGCATTATAGCTGTCGCCCAATTCCGGCATCTGAATCCGATGCGCGGCCCAGCCGCCGTCAAGCGTGGCCTGGATCCAGCCGTATTCCCCCCGCGCCACAAAATAGCGACGATTCGCCTGACTGCGCGCCACGCCCACACGCGCGTTGACGATGCCGGGCAGGACCAGTTCCCAAGTGCCTTCCTCATAGACGAAAATGCCCTCGTCGTTGGCCGCGAACAGGACTCCATCCACATCCGTCAACGTGAAGAGATAGCGCCCCGGCGGCGTGTCGTCCTTGAAGCCCTCGAGCCGGCCATGGGCATCGTACATCCCGCGGATGGCGCGGCCATCGGCCAAAATCCACAGTCGGCCATCATGGCGCAACGGCTGCGCAAAGGTCAGCCCGCTCGCGAGGAACGGTTCATAATGCGACACGGGCGACGGATACTCCACCCGCGCGACCCCGTCGTTCAACAACGCCCACAACACCCCGTCCGTGGTGTACTGCAATCGCTGGGCCCGGGCCAGGCGATGGTCGAGCGCCCGGTCGAGCACCTGCAGGATGCGACCGTCCCGGTCGAAAAACACGATGCCAATGGTGTCGATCGACGCGGCAAAGCTGTCGCGCCCCGCCGCGCACAGGTCGGTGATCCGGTGTCCGCTGTTCAACAACCCCGCCGGGCCAAAAACCCGGAACCCAACCCCGTCGAAAATCTTGAGGCCTGACGACGCCGTGCCCACCAGCATTTCGCCCGGCGCAAAGGGAATGGCGGCGGTGACACTCTCGCTGACGAGCTGCGCGATGCTTTCCAGCCGCTCGTTCCTGCCATCGGGCTTGAGGCGCAGCAGCCCGCCCGAGGACTGGTCGCTCACGAAAACATCCTCGCCCAGGGGGAAGATGCGATCGATCGATGCCATGTTGCCCACCTGCCGGGCGGCTTCGCCCGGGCGCCACGAGATAATGGCGCCGGAGCCGCCATACCAGAACCACCGATCGGGAAAGGCGGCGACAGAGACCATTGTCGTGCTCTGCCGGACGATTTCGGGCGGCAGCGGGGTCGCATCGGTCATCCGCCACCGGGCGCCGACGATGAGGTCGATCCGCGCGAGCGCATTTTCCACGCCCGTGTAGATCCGCCCCAAATCGTCCACCGCCACGGAACCGAAGATCGTCGGTTGCCCCGCTTCGGCGCGGTAGGTTTCCCACCGCACGCCGTCGCCGAATGCCAGCTCAGCCTGGGAAACCACCAGCACGCGCCCATCGGGGAGCAACTGCAAATCCTGCGGCACCGTGGTGAGGCCGAGCGCCTCGGGACCAAACACCACAAACGCGGGCGCCCCCGTCTCGGTGAGGCCCGGAGCGGCGGCGGGGATGGCCTGGAGCCGCGGTGAAACCAGAATGGCCCCCGCCACGAGCGCACGGGCCATCCAGCGCTCGATTCCCTGCCACAACCTTCGGCCCCGCGGAATCCAACCGCGGGTCTCGCGGCTTTCAAGGCAGGGAAATGGGCTCATGCGTGGGGTCGACGGTCGGAGAAGGAAACAGGGGGAGGGAGAGCCGGCCGGGGTGACAGGAACAGTGTGCCCTCGCATACGCGCCAATTCAAGCGCGCGCGCATGGGAAAACTCCTGCCGCCGGGGCCAACTGGCCCGCGGCATGGGCCCGCGGAACGCCAAGCTTCCCATCGGCCGAATCGCCCGGAACTTTAGGACCAACGCTCCCACAACCGCGCGTGCCGCGATTATTCCCGGGCCGCCGACGCCCGAGAAGTCACCTCCCCTATCGCCGGGGTGCCCTCACTCCGCAAAACCCGACTCCGGCCAGGTCAGTTATTGCGCCGGCGCCCAGCGGTAAGCGCGAAGCTTGTGCTCGAGCATCTGCGGAATGATCAGCAATTCCTGGTCGATGAGGTAGGCGTGATCGGCCGTGCCGCGTCCGAGCTTCAGCAAGGGTGCGGTCTTGCCGTCAGCCGTGACGTGCAACACGTCGCCCGTCAGCCAATCGGTGACCGTGTACCCGCCGCGGCCCTCGGGTTCGAGGCCATCGACGTGACACACCGGCTGGTCGCCGATGCGGCCAAACGCCTGATCGGCGTAGGCGACGGTCGAGATGTGGCCGAGCTGTTCCTTGCCGTCGGGACCGCGCAGTGACCAGCCGCCGAGCAGCAGGCGATCCTTCTCCGCCTTCAGCCCGTTGAGCCCACCGGTCTTGCTACGATCGAGTTTGAACCACGGCTCGAGCTTGCCGTTGTGCAGGCGGAAAATCGTGCCAAGGCGTCCGCTGCACACGTAGACATTCCCGGCCGCGTCGGCCGTGCAGTCGTTGAAATCGCCCTTGCCGTCGGACGGCGCATGGACCGCGAGAATCTTCGCCGCCTGGATATCGATCTCCGCCAGGCCCGGGTCATCACCCACATAAAGACGGCCGTTGGCGAGGGCGAGGCCCTTGGGATCGTGCAGGCCCGTGACCCACTTCAACTCGAGAATCTTTCCCTCGGCGCTGACCCGGCTGATGAAACCGTCGCCGGGCGTCGCGTTGCCGCCGTGCGTGCCCATGTTGGACACGAAGAACTCATTGCGCGATGCGTCGAACACGACGGATTCGGGCCCGATGAAACCATCGGTTTCCCAAACGAGTTCGGGCGTCTGCGCGGAGGCGCAGACAGCGGCGGCGGCAAGGGCGAGGCAGGCGGACAGAGTTTTCATTGGGGGTAAGGGGGAGCGCCCACCCTAGCCAGGAACGCCGCCCGCACAAACCGCCAAGCGCCGTATGACGTTGCCAAAGGAGGAGATGTCTCGCGAAAGGATCGACGGATTCCGGGCAAATCTTTCATACCCTTCCCACCCTTCGGAAAGGGGCTGCCCCGAGGAAACGCGACCGCGCCCTATTCCTGGAACACCACGTGGCGGCCCAGAAACGGTAGCACGCGCGTGGTAAACCGGCCGTTCTCCCCCCAATACTGATCCCACGGGTTGCCCTCATACTCCTCCGCCTCGTGCGGGATTCCAAGATCGGCGAGCTTCCGTCCAAACGACTGGTTCGAATACACGTGAGACGACGTGGGGTCATACCGGCCCCAGTCAAAGGCGAGCCCCCGCATCGTCCGGAGGTTCGCGGCATACCGATCGAGGGATTCGTCGAGATGAAATCCCCTCTGCATGGCGCGGTTGTTCTCCGGACTCAACCGGAGCTCGCCGTTCTCGCTCTCGATGGGGAAATCGCAGTAGAAGGGCGGTCGCGACGGATTGGGCAGGAAGGCCTGGCTGATCATCACAAAGATCTGGGTCCGCCCCAAGCCGGCCAGCTCCGCATAGCTCTTCGCCGCGTGAATCCTCCGCCAATCGACATCGATATAGGTCATGGGGAGGTAGCCAGCCCCCGTCGCGACCGGATGCATCGCATACGCCACGCTGAACAAGTCGGCGTGAACCATGGCCAGCTGCAACACACCACGACCGCCCATGAAATCCCCGGTCAACGCACGGCTGTCGCGGTGCCGGATCGTGCGAAACGTCGCATCGATGTAAGGCACGATCTCCTGCACGGTGTAGTCCAGCCAGCGCCCCGTGACCGGCGAGTTCTCGTAGAGACTGCCCATCGTCGGGGTCGTGTAACTGGCCGCGACCAGGATGAACTCACCCACCACCCCGGCGGCGAAGGCTCGTTCCAGCTGCCTTGCCATGTTGCCATCCTCAAACACCTGTTCGGCGCTCCAATTGATCGAATGGCAGAAATAGACGACGGGGTACCGCTTGCCGGAATCGGCGTAGCCGGGCGGCAGGTAAACCTTGATCACGCGGTTCGGGTCGAGACCGGTGCGGTTCTCGCGCAGGACTTGGGAAACGAAGTGTTTGGTGACAACCTCGCCCCGAGCCGGTTCGGAGGCGAAGACGCCAAGCGCAGCGACGGAGACGAAAAACAGGACAGTCAGCCAGGAAAGAAAATGAGGTTTCATGAGTTTTGGAATGACAGTTGATGGTTTCGAGCAGCGGCCGGGTTTCAGTCGTATGACCCGATCGATAGGATCACTTTCAGGCCCTGCCCCGGTTCCCGGCGCCAGATGCGGAGATTCTTGCCTGTGCTCACCCCGGAATTCTCGCCGCGCCGCCAGTTGGCGACCTGGCTCGCATACTCGAAAACATAGTTGCCGATCTCTTCGATGCGGTCGTTGCGCAGGTCCAGTTTCTCGAAGATCGGGAGCTCGGGGCAATGGGCGGCGATGTAGTCGTCCACCGCTTTGCGCCCGTCCTGCAGGCCGCCGTTGTTGGAAAGCATGATGGCATCGTCCGCGTAGAAACGGGACCACAGGCGGGCGTCATGCTGGATCACCGCCGCCTCGTGGAGCAGGCCAAGGGCCGCCAGTTCGAACCCGATCGCGCTGTCGAGCGATGCCCGCGGGGCGAATGCGGTGCGAACTGAAGGCACCTCGGGGAACCGCATCAACTCCGACTGCGGCAGCCAGGTGTCGGCGTTCCAGGCCGACGTGACCAGCTGCAGACGGCCATCCGGTCGCTTTTCCCAGACATCGAGGTACTTCCCGTTCAGGTTGAACACCTCTCCCGTTTCCTTGTGCGCCAGCTTTTGCGCAAAGCGGCCGATCTCGACCAATTGCGGTCCCAAATCGTACTGACCCACGCACGTTCGCGAATAGCCCTGCACCGCGAATTTCGCCAGGAATGCCCGGTAATACGCGGCCGCATTGCCCGCACCGAACACGGTCGGCTGGGTTATGGGCATCAACCGGAGTAATTCGGCTTGGGGGAACGCCAGGAAGGGCTCCGCTCGGCCGTCCAGGAGCCCCTGCACGTGAGCGGTTCGGTAGTCCCGCAAAGCAGCCTGATGGGCGGCCGAAGGAGCCGGAAGCTCCAAGCCGGAAGCGGAAAGGATGGGCAGGACAGCGCCGAGCATGAATGCCAGGAGCGAACGGTTCGATTGCAGCATGATGGGAACGGGTTGGGGGTTGCGTCCCAAAACCGGCCCGGCGATGCGCCGGCCCGCTGGGGACGCGCGCAAACTACCCGAATCGCCCCCGGGCGTCGTCCGATCCGGTCGGCTCGAACGCGCCAAACGTTTAAATCGAACGGCTCGTACCACCGCTCTTATAAAGCTTCCACTGCAACCCAGATTAAGCGGTGAACGCGCTGACCTCAGCGCGTTGCGACAGCCGCTCCGATCCAGCGCCTTGTAGGAGCCTGTTTACAGGCGATGGGGCAACGTAGGCGCCGGCGTTTGTTTTGATCGCCTGTAAACAGGCTCCTACAGGGGGCGGGCGGCGCGGGTTGGGTCGCGAGCGTGCACGAGCCACGCCACTACAACCGAACCGTTCGACCGCGCACAGGGCGGAATCGCATTCTGACCGCAACGTTCCGGCTTGGTCCTACCTTCGCGGGGGCCGGGATTCCCGCCCTCATCAAGGTTTCTCCAAGCCGGCGCGAAACGCCGTCGGCGTCATCCCCGTCTCGCGGCGAAACGCCGTGTTGAACGTGGATTTGGAATTGAATCCCACCGCCAGCGCGATTTCGAGGACAGTCTGGGCTGGCGATTCCGCCAGCAATTCCTTCGCCCGGGCGATCCGGTGACGGTTCACGAGCGCATAAAAATTCGAATGCAAATCCCGATTGATCACCTGGGAAACGTAGTGCGTCTTCTCGCCGATCCCCCGGCTGAGGGAGCGCAGGTTGAGCAGGCTGTCCCGACAGATTTCCGGGGTGGCCAACGCGGCCTCCAGCTTGCGCCGGATGCGTTCGCTGGTCGCGGAATCGAGGCTCGATCGCGCGTATTTGGGTTCGGCCGGAACCGGGGCGGTCGATTCGGCATCCGCGGATGCGCTTGGGCTGAGGGCGACGGCGGCGGGTTCGATCCCTTGCGACGGCACCGTGCCGCGACGCACGATCAGGTAAATCGCGCCAATCGTCACGCCCACGTCAGCGAGGGCAAACAGCAAGCTGAGTTCCTGCGGGGCGTGCCCGATGCACTGCAACGTCCGCATCAATCCCAGCGCCCACGACGTGAGCACAACCAACAGCGGCAGTTGCAGCCAGGTAAATGATCCTTTCTCCGCCACCAGCAGGCGGCGGCATTGCCACAGATAATACGGCACCTGCACCGCGAAAATTCCGATGCAAAGGAGCATCGTCTCGTGGATCATGAAATGAAGCGGTCGATCGGCGCCCGGCGGGCGCGTGTAGCCGAGCCCCAGGTGGGCGCTGGCCACCAACGGCAGCAGGAGCGCCATTCCGGCGAAAACCGGGATGCGATGTTTCCACCCCAAACCACTCAGTTTTGGACGCACCCCTTCCACGCTTTCGCGAACCACCAGCCACAGGCAGGGTGCGATCAACAGGGCCAACCCCATGCGCAAACCCAGCCAAAGCGCTTTCAACGGCATCGACGGATGGGCCATCATCAGCTCGAGGCCAAAGGCCGCCGTGGCAATCGCCAGGAAGGCAGTCAGCCAGGTTATCCCGCGCTCGGAGCGCCCCCGCAGAAGCCCGGCCGAGAACACGCAGAGCGCCATCGCGACAGAATAGAGGGAGGTCTGCAGGCCGGTCATGAAGTTCGCTCCGAGGACAAGGGAACGAACCTGCCAGATATGGCAACGACCGAGTACGTTCCGCTGGCACGAGTTCTCACCCCTCATTTTGCCCACTTCGCTGATGTGGGCCGGATGCCCCCACCCGGCAGTTTCTCAATGAGCTGAGGCCGTAGGCCGAAGTCGAATGGCTGCCCGACATGGATTCGAACCATGACTAGGTGAGTCAAAGTCACCTGTGCTACCATTACACCATCAGGCAGTGAAGCGAGGAAGGGGCAGCGTGCGTCTCGGCCCCAGCCGGTCAAGGGCGGAAATAGGGGTGGCCGCCCTGGCGTTACGGCCGAACCCACCGGCGGACCGCCCCGTATGGCAGGACGAAATCCTCGGACGAGCGGTCGCCGGGGAAAGCTTGTCGGGACGAACATTCCCTAACCTGCGGCGCCGACGATGGGGGTTGATCCTGAAAGGCCCAGTTGCCGGATATCCGTTTGAACCCTACCGACGCCGGGCTTCCGCCGCCTCCTCAACTTCGCCGCGCTCGCGTTTCCGCTCGGCAGGACTGGTTCCCTCATAGAGCTTTTCGTTCTGCTTCGCCTGCGCCCCTTCGGTCAGCACACGGCGGGCCGCCACCATCGCCTTGTTCATCGCTCCCGGCACGATCACCCGCTCGCCCTTGATTAGCGCCGCGTAACCCGCCTCGGCCACCTCCTGGGGCGCCATCACGGCGGTTTTCTGGAAAGCGTTCGTGTCGACCATGTGGGCCTTTTCGAAAAAGTCGGTGTCCGTCGGCCCCGGGCACAGCGCCGTGACCGTCACGCCCGTGTCCTTCAATTCCGTCGCCAGCGCCTCTGAGAGCGACAGCACGAAAGCCTTGGTGGCGTGATACACCGCGAGGTTCGGTCCCGGCTCGAAGCCCGCCACGGATGCGGTGTTGAGGATGCGGCCGCGGCCGCGGGCCAGCATCGGCGGCAAAAAGAAATGCGTGAGCCGCACCACCGCCTCGATGTTGAGCCGGATCATGCCGATGTGCTTGTCGGGAGAATTTTCCCAAAACTTTCCGCGTTCCCCGAAGCCCGCGTTGTTCACGAGATACTCCACCTCCACCCCGGCGCGATCCAACTCCGTGAAGATCGCTTCCGCCGCCTCCGGCTGGGTGAGGTCTGCGCCAATCACACGCACCTCCACCTGATGTTCCGCACGCAGGCCGGCGGCGTGGCTTTCCAATTCGTCGGCCACGGGGGCCACCAGGACCAGCGGATGGCCATGACGGGCAAACTCGCGGGCCAGGTGGAAACCGATGCCGCTGGAGGAACCGGTGACGAGGGCGGTGCCGGGATTCGGCAGGTCTGGTGTTTTCATGATCATATCTTCGCAGAACGCGTCGGGAGCGCCATCGTGGCGCCTCCGGCTTGCCCAGTCCGGCGCGCGCCCGGTGCCCGGCTCCACCCGAACGGCGGCTGCCTTGGGCGCGCACTTTTTTGGTTACCCAAAACAGAGGGGAAGGTCTGTTCCTTTCGCTGCCTCGCCTTCGTCGGCCAGGCCCGCCGATTTCCCTCCGCGTCATGCCTACTTCCACCCGTCCATCCTCCCGCAAACCCGTGATGCAGACCCAGCCGCGGCCTCCCTTCCGCGTCCAGCACCAGCCCGCCCCGGGCATTGAGGCCAAGCTCGATCCCGCACCCCGCTGGCAGGCATCGCGCTACCGGGCCGCGGGGAAACTCGAGGGCAAGGTCGCCCTCATCACGGGCGGCGATTCCGGCATCGGGCGCGCCGTGGCCTGCCTCTTCGCCCGCGAGGGCGCGGACGTGGCGATCTCGTACCTGCCCCAGGAACAGCGCGACGCCGAGGCCACGCGCGCGACCGTGGAGGCCCTCGGCCGGCGCTGTCTCCTGCTCCCCGGCGATCTCACCAAGCCAGGCCAGTGCGAGCGGATCGTCGCCGCCACCCTCAAGGAATGGAAGCAACTCGACGTCCTCGTCTCCAACGCGGCTTACCAAGTGAGCACCGAAAAGCCCGAGGCCATCAGCGACGAACAGTTCGACCGCACGTACCAGACCAACGTTTACGCCTACTTCCGCCTCGTGCGCGCGGCGCTGCCCCACCTGAAACCGGGCGCATCCATCATCGCGACGAGCTCCGTCACCGGCCTCCTCGGCAATGAGGGCATGCCGGACTACTCGTCCACGAAGGGCGCGATCAACGCCCTCACCAAGTCGCTGGCCATGGACCTGATCAAACGCGGCATCCGCGTGAACGCCGTTGCCCCCGGTCCCGTCTGGACGCCGCTCAATCCGTCCGACGCCGGCCGCAGCGCCAAGGAGGTCGCCCGCTTTGGCGCCCACTCACCCATGGGACGTCCCGCCCAACCCGAGGAGCTGGCGCCGGCCTACGTGTTCCTGGCCTCCGACGCGGATTCATCCTATATCACCGGCATCATCCTTCCCGTGATGGGAGGCGAGACCGCCGGCGGCTGATCGCCATGCACCGCGCGCTCAAGGCATTCCTCTGGTTGGTCGCGATTCTGTTCGTCGGGCTGTTGGTCGTGCAGCTCGCCGGTTCACCGCTCGCCACCCGTTTCGCCAACAAGAAACTCGCGGCCATGCCGCAGTTCACGGGTCGCGTGGAGTCGGTGCGCCTGCAGCTCTGGCGCGGCACGGTCTCGGTGAAAAACCTCGAGCTGGTCGACCGCGCGCACGCCACGGAGGGTCCCGTGGTCGTCGTGCCGCACGGTTCGCTTTCGATCTCATGGGCGCCCCTGTTCCGCGGCCGGCTCGGGGGCGACGCCACCGTGGAGGACGCGCGCGTCATCATGGCCAAGCGCGCCGAAACCGCGAAGGACGAGGCGGAGAAGGCCAAGAAGCTCGCCAAGCCGATCGTGCGCGCGTGGCAGGAATTGCTCGCGAAGGAGTTCCCCCTCGAGTTTCGCAAGATCGAGGTGAAAAACTCCCAGCTCCGCTTCGAGGACCGGAGCGACCCGCAGGTGGTCCACCTCTCGCTCGACCAGATCAATCTCACCCTCACGGGATTCAGCAATCGCGAGAAGGGCGACGACCCCCTGCCCGCCCGTCTCGACCTGCGCGCCCGGATTGCCGGCAGCGGCGCCCTCGCGGTGAACGCCCGCGCCGATCCGGCCGAGCCGCAGCCCCGCTTCGAGGTCACCCTGGAAGTGAAGGAGCTGTCGCTGCCCGAGCTGCACGATTTCCTCGTCCGCTACGCGCTCGTCGACGTGCAGAGCGGAGTATTCGAGCTCTACAGCGAGATCTCCGCCGGCGATGGCCGTTACCAGGGTTACACCAAACCCTTCTTCAAGGACCTGGAATTCGAGGCCGTGCCCGATCCCGAAAAGAGCCTGCTCCAACGCGCCGCGACCAAGGTCGCCGCCGTGGTCGAGGATGTCCTCGAAAACGAGCGCGGCGACGTGGCCACCAAGGTCCCGTTCGAGGGCAACTTCGAGGAGAACGAGGTGGATGTCTGGACGACCCTCGAGAACCTCCTGCGCAACGCATTCATCCAGGCGCTGCGCGAAGGCCTTGAAGGGCAGACCGCCGCGCGCAACTGACGCGCCCACTCCGCCGGGTCATTGCCCCGTGCGCCGCGGCCTTCCGCCCTCAGGGAGTGGTCACGAAACGAGATTCCGAGCCCGGCCGCGTGCCCGGGCTTGTGCAGGGCGTCGCCTGCAGCGACCTCGTGCGCGAGGCCCGACCAGGGCCTCACCCTGCAGGCGGGCGGCCACCCGTTTATTTCGCCGCTCTAGGTCGGGGTTCCCTGCAGGGCCTCGCGCACCGCGGCGACAAGATTCTCGATCGCGAAGGGCTTGACCAGGATCCGCGCTCCCGCAGGGACGTTTTCCCCCGGCTTGGGATCGGTACCCGCGCCGCTGATGAAGAGGAGCTTCACGCGCGGGTTGAGGCGCGAGAGCGCCGTCGCCAGGTCCCCGCCACCCATCTCCGGCATGCTCACATCCGTGATCACGAGCGCGATTTCCTGGGAGCGCGGCGCATACTGGGCCATCGCCTCGGTGCCATTGGCGGCGACCAGCACCCGGTAACCATATCGCCCCAGCACCGCGGTGATGAGATCGCAAATGCTGGCCTCGTCGTCCACCACCAGCACGAGTTCACCCCGCCCGCGTGGGGAGGATGACGCGGGAGCGACGATCGCACCGCCCTCGTGTTGCGACGTGGCCGGCAGCAAGACCCGGAATTTCGTGCCCCGACCGGCCTCGGATTCCACGCTCACAAGACCTCCGTGGTTCGCCGCGATGCCGCGCACCGTGGCCAGACCGAGCCCGGTGCCCCTGCCTTCTCCCTTGGTGGTGAAAAACGGATCCCAGATGCGTTCGAGCAGCTCCGGCGGTATGCCCGTGCCAGTGTCAATGACCTCCAACAACACAAATGCGCCCGCCTCCACCGGCGGGCTGCCCGCGCCGCTCGCGCCCTCGGCGGCCCGGCGGTTTTCCGCCCGCAACCACAGCGTGCCGCCTTGCGGCATCGCGTCGCGCGCGTTCACGCACAGGTTGAGCAATACCTGGTGGATCTGCGTCGGGTTGCCGCGCACGGTCCACAGGTCGTTGGGAATATCCTCCTTGATCTGGATGTTCTTGGGGAATGTCTGCCCCATGAACTGCGTGATGTCGCGCAACAGGTGCTTGGGCTGGATCAACACCTTGTCGCCGCTCGTGCCGTGCGCGAAAGAGAGGATCTGCCGCACCAGCGCGGCGCCCCGGCCGGCACTGTTCTCGATCCCGTCCAGGATGCGCAGGTCGGAGGGATGCGTCGCCCGCAGTCGCAGGAGCGGCGCGCCCATCAGGACGGGAGCCAGGATGTTGTTGAGATCGTGCGCGATGCCGGCCGCGAGCATGCCGAGGCTCTCGAGCCGCTGCGCGCGCAGGAACTGCTCCTCGAGCTTCTTCTTCTCCGTGATGTCGCGCGCCACGGTGACCATGTAGTCGCGGTCCAGTTTCACGATCCGGATGTTGGCCTCGACGGGAAAGGTCGTCCCATCCTTGCGCCGGTGCATGGTCTCGATGCTGACGGCGACCCGGGCCCGAATGTCGGCGAGGCGCTCGGGCCATTTTTCCGCCGAGAGCAGCGGGTCGATGTCGAACACCCGCATCTGCAGCAACTCCTCGCGCGTGTAGCCCAGGTCCGCACACCCGCGCTCGCTCACGTCGAGGAAGCGGCCCGACTCGGGGTCGATGATTTCGAAGGCGTCGTTCGAGCGATCCACCAGCGTGCGGAAAAGCTGGAGGGCCTCGTCCTTCTGCTTGCGCTCGGTGATGTCACGGGAAACGCCGAAGGTGCCCACGATGTTGCCCGTGCCGTCGCGCAGGGGCATCTTGCTGGTGGACACCCACGTGATCCGACCGTCGGGCCAGGTTTCCTTCTCCTCCTTGTCGAGGATGGGCTCGCCGGTCCGCATGATCCGCTGCTCGTCATCGAACGCCGCCTGGGCATGCTCCGCCGTGAAGATGTCGAAGTCGGTCCTGCCCTTGAGCACGCTGGGATCCAGGCCGCGTTCGCGCAGCAGCGACTTGCTGGCCGAGATGAAGCGGGATTGCGCGTCCTTGAAGTACACATGGTCCGGCACGTGGTCCATGAGCATGCGCAGGAGATATTGCTCCTTGGCCAGCGCCTCCTCGGTGCGCCGGCGCACCTTCTGGTCCGCGTGCTCTCGCATCACGCGTTGCACCGAAACCGGGAGCCGCTGCATGCGGTCCTTGATCACGTAGTCCGCCGCCCCCGCCCGCACGGCCTCGATGGCGCGTTCCTCGCCGAGCGTGCCGGAAAAAAAGATGAACGGAATCCCGGGCGCCCGCTCCCTCACCAGCTCCAGCGCCTCGAGGCCATTGAAGCCGGGCAGCCGGTAGTCGGAGATAATGAGGTCGTAGCCCGGGTCCGCGATCTCGCGGAGGAAATCCTCGCGGGTGGCCACCACCTTGATCACGCAGTCGGGCCAGTCCACGGCGAGCACATCGCGCACGAGGGCGGCATCGCGCGGATTATCTTCAAGATGGAGGATCTTCATGGGCGTGATGGGTTCAAGCCGGCGCGCCGGAATTGCGGGGCGATTCGTTGAGCACGGCCCAAAAGGCGCCGAGCACCTTCACCGCCTCGATGAATTCATGGAAATCGAGCGGCTTCACGACGTAGGCGTTGACGCCGAGCTGATAGCTCCGGACGAGGTCCTGCTCCTCGCGCGAGGAGGTCATCATCACCACCGGGATCATCCGCAGCCCCGCATCGGCCTTGATCTCGCGCAGCACCTCGAGCCCGTCCACCTTGGGCATCTTGAGATCGAGCAGGATCACCCCGGGGTCGGCGCCCTCGCGACCTGCAAATGCTCCACGCCGGTACAGATAGTCGAGCGCCTCGGCGCCGTCGCGCAGCGCCACGACCTCGTTGGCGATGCGGTAGTGCGTCAGCGCCTCGAGGGCCATTTCCGTGTCGCGGGGACTGTCGTCCACCAGGAGGATGTGTCGGGGGTTCATGCGGCGGAAGCGTGGGCGGGTTGCAGGGTAAAATAGAAGCTGGCGCCGGCGTCGACGCGCGCCTCGGCCCAGACCCGCCCGCCGTGGCGCACGACAATGCGCCGCACGCTGGCGAGGCCGATGCCCGTGCCTTCGAATTCATCGGCACGATGGAGCCGTTGAAACACCCCAAAAAGCTTGTCGGCGTACTTCATGTCAAAACCGGCCCCGTTGTCGCGCACGCGGAAGACCAGCCGGCCCTCCTCCTCGCCCACGCAGCCGAACTCGATCTCCGCTTGCGCGCGCGCGCGGGTATATTTCACGGCGTTGCCGAGCAGGTTCATGAGCACCAGCCGCAGCATCGAGGGATCCCCGCGGACCGCCGGCATCGGATGGATCGTCCACTGGATCACGCGGCCCTGCGCGGCGGAATCGAGGGTGGTCCGGAGATCACGGACCAGCGCGCCGAGATCGACCACCCGCTCGCGCATCTCCGACCGGCCCATGCGGGAAAACGCGAGCAGGTCATCGATCAGTTCCCCCATCTCCCGGCCAGCATCGGCAATCGTCTGCAGGTAGCGCCGGGCCTTTTCCGACAGGCCGGAACCCGCCTCGCGCGTCAGCATGGCGACGTAACCCTGCACGTGCCGCAGCGGCGCGCGGAGGTCGTGCGAGACGGAGTACGAGAACGACTCGAGCTCCTTGTTCGCGGCCTCAAGCTGGGCGGCGTGCTGGTTGAGCACCTGGTTGAGTGTGTTGATCTTTTCCTCGGCCGCGCGCGCCTCGGTCACGTCGCGCGCGGTGGCATACATCAACCCGCCGTGCGGCACGGACCGCCATGACAAGGTACGCCAGGAGCCGTCCTTGTGCCGGTACCGGTTCTCGAACTGCAGCACCTTCTCACCCCGGGTCATCTGCAGCTCCACCATGCGCCGCGTGGTCTCCCGGTCGTCCGGATGCACCTGCTCCATGAACGGCCGGGCCAGGAATTCGTCCACCGACCAGCCGAGGATCTCGGTGATGCCGGGACTGGCGCGCTTGAAGGTGCCGTCGCTGCTCGAGATGCAGAGGAAATCAACGGACAGCGTGAAGAAACGATCCAGTTCCTCCTGGGCGCGGTGGCGGTCGGTGATGTCGCTGAAAAGCACGGCGACCTGCCGCTTCGCGGGGTCGCCATACCGGAAGGCGTAGATGTCGTATGTACGATCGAGCGTCGCGGCGTGATTTTGGAAACGGATCGATTCGCCGGTCACCGCAACCCGGCCGAGGGTCTCAAACCACTCCGCCTCCAGGTCCGGCGCGAACTCGCGCATCCGGCGCCCGATGGCATCCTTGAGCCCGCTCTGGCGTTCGAAGGCCGGGTTGACATCCATGAACCGGTAATCGACCGCGCGATCCTGCTCGTCGAAGATGATATCCAGCGTGCAAAAACCCTGGTCGATGGACTCGAAGAGCGTGCGGTAGCGCGTTTCGCTTTCGTGAAGGGCCCGGCGCGCTGCCGCCGCCGCCGTCACATCACGGAAGACCAGCACCGCACCGATGAGATGGCCGCGATCGTCGCGGATCGGCGCGGCGCTGTCCGTGATGGACCGTTCCGTGCCGTCGCGCGCGATGAGCGCGGTGTGGCTGTCGAGTTCCCCGCTCTCACCCGTGGCCAGGACCGCGGCCACCGGAATGGCGGCGGGCTGGCGCGTGCCCTCGTTGATGATGTTGAAGACCTCCGCCACCGGCCTTCCGCGCGCGTCCGCCTGGGTCCAGCCCGTGAGTCGCTCGGCCACCGGGTTCAACAGGGCGACGCGCCCATCCTGGTCGGTGGCCAGCACGCCGTCGCCGATCGAACGCAGTGTGATCCGCTGACTTTCCTCGCTGCGGCGCAGGGCGGCGGCGAGCCGGGTCCGCGCGTGGATCTCACGCCGGAGAAGGACGAACACCGCCAGCAACAGCGCCACGCTGACCGCCAGGCCGGTTCCCAAGCTGAGCAGGGTCCGGTCGGTGCTGGCCTCCGTGCGTTCCCCCCGCTCCCGCAGGAGCGCCTCCTCCGCCGCCTCCATTTCGGCAATGGTGTCGCGCACCGCATCCATCCGCTCCCGGCCCTTCCCCGAAACCATGAGCGCGTGCGCCGCGGCGACCTCCCCGCGCTCCCGCAGGGCGATCTGCTCCGCCGAGGCCGCGAGCTTTTCCATCACCTGCGTTTCCAACCGGGCGAGGCGCTCCCGCTGGGCGGCATTGTCCGCGGTCAGGACCCGCAGCTCCGCCAGCAGCGCGCGCATCGCAGCGGGAGCGGGCTCGTACGGCTCCAGGAACTCCCGGTCGCCGGCGATCAGGTAGCCGCGAGCCCCGGTCTCCGCGTCCTGGACCACGGAACGCGTCGCCGCGAGCACGTTCAGCACGTGATGGGCGTGCACCACATCCCGGTTGTTCCTCACCAGCAGCTGGGTGTTGCGGAGGACCGCGCCCGCGAGCAGCGCGAGGAGCAGAAGCGCAAACGCAAACCCCACGCCCACCGCCGACTGCCGGGCCCGCGCCGTGAGACCGGTTCCCACCGTCAGCAGCACGCCCGACCCCAGCAGGAGGAAGGCAATGCCGGTCGGTGCCGCCATCGCCGTGTACGGTCCGAACGAAACGAGTTGCGGCACGCCGTAAAGATTCCCGGCGAAACCCAGCCCGGCCACCGCGCAAACCGTGAGGGCGATCCCCGCCGCCAGGCGCGTCCAGCTCGTGCCCGCCAGCCACAACGCCGCGCTGATCAGGACAAAATTGAGCGCAGTGGGCGGGGCCATCCGTCCGCGGTGCACCGTGCCGACAGGTTGCGCCACGTCGCGAAAGAGAAATTCATCGATGCCGAGGTTCCATCCGCCCAGGTATTGGAGCAGAGTCGCGCCTCCGACAAGGCCCGCAGCCAGGGCGCCGCCACGCGACAGACTCAGGCCACGCCCGCCCTTCCCAAGCGCGAGCGCCAATCCGGTCAGGACAAAACACACCGCCGCGTTCGCTTTCGTCTCAACCTGGTGAGGGAGCAGGCTGCGCAGGGATGGTATTTCCGCCAGCCAGCCGCACAGCACGAGGCCACCCAACGCCGCCACCATCCAGCCGAGCCGCCGGCCGACCATCGATTCGGTTTCCTCCTGCGCGGATGATCCAACGGGCTGGGCCCCGGCCGGGGCTTGGACTGGATCGGTCTCAATCGACATGGCAACTGGCGGGCAACAATCGACGCCGAAGCGCGAGCGTGGAACTCTGCAACCCTGCGAAGGCCCGTGGGAAAATGAAAAGCCCGGGAGGCCGGCATTTGCCGGTCGCTCGGTGAGGTGACCGCAGTCTAATCGCAGATGAAATGCCGGACCGCAACCCCGGTTTTGCAGGAAACGACGGGCAGCGATCCGGTATGTCCCGGACCTGTGGTCACTTAACAATGCGAATGGGCCGCAATCCCGCGGATCGCCGCCCCTTCAGAGCAACTCGATAAAGCCGGGGACGCTGACCGGATCGGACCGTGATCCGACCGCGCGCGCCAGATCGTCGCCAATCTGGGATCGCCCACTCCCGGCGCCGAGCCGCCGTCGCCGCGGCGGGATGAAGCCCCGATCCGCCCCGCTTCTGCCCATGCACCAAACCGGCCGGGTGCAGGGCCGCTGCTCCACCGCACAACCCCAGCAATCGACACTGCCCCGACGCTCACTCGTGCTTTTGCCAATCGAGCTTGTGCTGGTCGATCCACCGATAGTGGTCGGCATACATGAGGCCCGCGGAAGAGGCCTCGTCCAGCACCACGGTGGCCCGCGGATGCCATTGCAGGGCCGAGGCCGGACACAACGCCGTCAACGGTCCCTCCACCATGGCGCTCACGGCGCGACATTTCGCCGGGCCAAACGCGAGCAACAGCACGCGGCGTGCGTCCAGGATCGTGCCCACGCCCATGGTGATCGCATGCCGGGGCATCTTCGCAAAATCGCCGAACACCGCGCTGTTGTCGCGCAGGGTCTGTTCCGAGAGGATCTTGATCCACGTGCGGGAACGAAGCGAGCCGGTGGGCTCGTTGAAACCGATGTGGCCGTTGCGCCCCAGGCCGAGCAATTGCAAGTCGATGCCGCCCGCGGCTTCGATCCGCTTCTCATAGTCCCGACACTCGGCGTGCAGGTCGGCTGCCGTGCCGTCCGGCACATGCGTGCGCTTCTGGTCGATGTTGATGTGACGGAAGAGATTTTCCCGCATGAACCAGCGGTACGACTGGTCGTGCGTCGGGGGGAGGCCGACATATTCGTCGAGATTGAACGTCGTCACCCGGCTGAAATCGAGGCCCTCATTCCGGTGCATGCGGATCAGCTCCTGGTAGAGTTGCAGTGGCGTGCGGCCGGTGGCGAGGCCGAGCACCGCATCCGGTTTCTCGCGCACGAGCTTGGCGATGATCCGGGCGCCGAGCAGGCAGCCGACGTCGGCGTTATCTTGAATGAGGACTTCCATGGTAAGCGTGGGTTGGTAAAGGCTTGGTGTAGGGCCCGAGCTTGCTCGGTCCCTGGGTTATGGCGATCGAAAGGACGCCCCAGGTTGGGTCGCCATGGCTGAATTGTCGTTCGATTCAAACATCGAAATCATGCCCGGCCCCCCGTCTCGCGCAGCACCAGCGCATAGAGCAACCACGCGCCATGGGGCAGCCATTGCTCGCCCCAACGCCATCTCTGCGCCGGATCGTTCGCATACGGCAGCGGCGCGAACGCGATGTCGTTTTCATTCGTGAAGCCGCTGGTGATGCCGTTCGCCACGCCGCCGGGCGCGTTGTGATAGTGTTCCTCGTAGACGGGATTGTTTCGGCCGCGCCCATGCAGCATGCAGCGGTCAAACGGGTTGGCGCCAAGGATCCACGAAACCCAGCACGCCGCGGCGACCCTCGGCTTGTCGTTGCCCGTGGCCGCGCTCACGCCCTGGGCCGCGGCAGCCAGCGAGCCGAGGCGGGCGTTCTCTCCCTGCCACCAATAACCCGAGGGATTGTCGTGCGGATAAAACCACTGGCTGCGACCCGCCGCACCGGGAACCTTCACCCAATGCGGGGGATAACCAAACGGATTGTTGCGGGCCTCCGCCAGCGCGAGCTGCGCGTCCATCAATTCCGCGGCAAGGCCCCGCGCGGCCGCGGCCCGCGGATGCGCGTCATGCGCCGCCGAGAAGCGCAGCAACGCCACCAGCGGCAGGCCCGCATCGCTGGCATGATGCCACGAGCGCTCGCCCTCGGCATCCGCGGCCAGCCAGGTGACGCCCGCGGTCTCGCGCTTGCGGGCCGCGAGCCGCTCGAGGCGCCGGTCCAGCTCCGCCGCGACCGGCGCCGCGGGCGCGACCGCCTGCAGTTCCACCGCCGCGAGCAGGGCGCAGGCATCGTCGATGATGTTCTCGCGCCCGTCGTCGAGATACGCCGCGCCGTGTTCCTGCAGATGCGTGAAACCCCGGCGCGCCGCAGCCAGGTAGTCGCCGGCTTGGAACGCCTCCCCATCTCCCAGCGTGGAAGCCAGCGCGAGCGCGGCCGCGGCCATGCCGCCGCCCTGCCGCCATCCCGCCTGGTAATCGGAATACTTGTCGCCTTTCTGCGTCCGGTAGGAACAGAGCTCCCGCTGCGCCGGATCCTTCGACCACTTGTCGAAGACGGTCACATGCCAGAATCCCGCCGGATCCTGCATGCGCACCAGCCAGTCCGCGCCATGCAAGGCCTCCGCCTGCAGTCGTTCCAGAAAGTACGGATGCGCGCCCTGCGCGCGATACAGGTGCCAGGCCCGGGCGAGCGTCCAAACCACCAGCGGGGTCTGCTGGGGATTCATGAAGTTCGCGTACGACAGGTGACTCAGGTATTTGCTCGTGTCGCCCGACGCGTCGAACCACCCGCCCCGCACGTCGCGTTCGATGCCATCGCCGATCCGCCTGGCCCGACGATCCGCCCGGTCGTAAACCCCCGCGCACCGCTGGCTCTTGAAGTAAAACAACAAATCCGAAACCACCGCGTGCCCGAGAATATTCTCCGCGATTTCAAAGCCCTCGCTCTGGCCGGAAGCATCCGCCGTTGCCCAGCGCAGCGCGTAACGGCCGGGCGTGCCCACGCTGCTCACGTCCACGCGCCACCAGGGGCCGGCCGACCAGCCCTCGACCGCACCCGCGAACTTCGCCGGACCGCGCCAGACCTCGTTGCCCGCGGGCAGCGATACCAATACGATCTCCCGCCACACCGTCGCGGCTGGCGCCTCGATCAGGATCACCTTCTCGTCCGCCGGCGCATAGCCGATGTGGTTGAAAAGGATCTTCATCGGAAGAAACGTCGAAACTCAGCGTGGATCGAGTTGTAGGAGCATGCCTGCAGGCGATTAAAAATCCCCACCGGCTGGCCGCGCACGGGATCGCCTGTAAACTGGCTCCTGCAATTTGAAAGACACGGGGTGGTCGGCAGATTCACCATTTCTCCTCCTCCAGTGAGGCCAGCGTCAGCATCATCACGATGTCCGCCTGCGCCGTGATCGTCGCTTCCTGGCACATGAAATCCGTATCATTGTCGAAGAAGACGCCCGCCGCCGTGTTGAACCGGTGAAAGGGATCGTCGGGCGAAATCTTGAAATACCGGCTGAGCGAGTCGTGCAACGCGCGCCGGCCCGGCCCTTCCGAGAGTGCGCCATTGGGAAACTCCTTCAGGAGCTTGTACACCGGGCTGTAGAGATTGCGCAGCGTATTGGGCAGGTCCTCGTCGAACAGGAAGGAAACGCCCCAGTTGTTGCGACCGAACGTGTAGTCGACAATGCCCCAGAACAAAGCGTCGCTGCCGGGCACCGAGCCATGCTGCCGCGAGGATTCTCGCGCGGCGTTCGCAATGCCCACCCAGCGGGCGAGGCTGCCCCACACATAGGGACTCGGCAGCCCCCACGGCGCGCCGCGCTCGCTCGCATGCCGCACGTACCGCGCCAGCTCATCGCGGAGTCGCTGCCCCGCGGCCGCGTCGTGCGGCGCGAGGGCTGCATTCGCCAGCCAGTTCCAGTCGGACCAGCCCACCTCCTTCGCGGCGGGCGGCGCGTAGGCCTTTGCCTGCTCGAGGTACGTCCCGTCACCCGTGAGCGCATGCAATTCCATCGCCGCGACCGCCAGTTGGTCCGTGGGATCGGGATCGTGATAGAAATCATTCACCTGGTCGCGCTCGAAGGCCGTGGGGATCGTGTCATCTTCCCGCGCGCGCGCGTAGATCGCGCGCGCCATGGCGCCATACCGCGCCGCATCCGCGGCCTCGCCGGCTTCCCCGAACGTGCGCGCTCCCAGCGCCAGCGCCGCCGCCGCCGCGCCCATGTGGACCCGCGAAAGCGCGCACAGGGCAGGGCGTTTGCCATCAAGCTTGTCATGTTCCGGCAGGCGCATGCCCTGGCGGTGATCCTCCGCGTCGGCGACCTGGATGATGAACGTGTCCCGATCCGGATGGACCCGCATCAGAAATTCGAGCCCGTGCCTTGCCTCGTCGAGAATGTCGGGCAACGCGCCGCGCGCGTGCACGCGGCCGAACAGCGCGGGCTTCAAACGGTAGGCGAGCAGCAGGTGATAGGTGGTCGCCGCCTGGTTGAGCGTGAACTTGATCTGGTCGCCGGCATCGTACCAACCGCCAAGCGCATCGACCGTCCGCGCCGGCACCACGGGCTTCCACTTGCCGTTCGCCGGGTCCCCATCCGGCACGAACATCGGTGCGCGCGCGTCGCCGGGGTGCGAGAACTGCCGCGCCAATACGTCCGCCGAGCCCGAACGCATGAGACGCAGATGACGAAGCGGGAGCGGCAGCAGGCGCTCGTACGGACTCTCCGCGATCCGAATCGCGGCCGGCGCCGCGTCCGCCGTCCGAAACTCATAATCACCCGGCTCCGCGAGCGGGCTGAAATCCGCCGCGTGGTTGAAGGCAAAGGGCGTGTGATCGCCCGCGCCCGTGACGCTGGGACCAAACTTCCCGCGCAACAGGGGTTCCCCGGAGCGCGTGACCACCCACTCCCGGCCAGCCAGGTCGGCGTCCGACAGGGCCACGAGTTGCTTGGGCTGCGCCGGGGCGTAGCCGGCTTGATTCCAGCGCAGGTACATCTCCCCCGCCGCGGCAACACTGCCCATAGACACGAAAACGAGCAAAGGAAGCAGGCGCGGCACCATGGAACGGCAAGGTTGCGGGCGGCCCCGGAATCGCGCAAGCCCCGGAATCGCGGGTTGCATAGGTGTGGGCACCGAAGTTGCACGCCGCACCCGGCCCGGCGGGCCAAAGATTCAGCCGCACCACCCTCCCTCCCCGCGGTCCAAGAGCCAATCCCCCTCCCGCCATGGGCTTCGAACCACAAACTTCCGGCCAGCCTCTCGTCAACGTCCACAAACGGACCACCAAGGTGAACATCTCGATGGCCATCGGCGTCGCGATTTTCTTCGTCCTCGGCGTCATCGCCGTCATTTGGGCCACGCAACGCGACAAGAGCGGCGAAACCGTGCCGCCCCCGCTCGAGGCCCCAAAGTGAGCGGTCTCGGACCTGCCCGCGCGGCGCGATTCGCCGCGGAAAGCTACCCGGTGGCTTTCCGGGATATCTCCCCCCTTGACGCGCCTTTGCGCCATTCGTTTCATCGCTGACGCATGTGCGCCAAAACCGCCCCCTCCATCAAGTATAAGCGCGTCGTCCTGAAGCTCAGCGGCGAAGTCCTGCGGGGGAAGGGCACCGACCCGATCGACGCCGCCATCCTGGAACGGATGTGCGAACAGGTGAAGGAAATCCACGACCTCGGCGTGCAGGTGTGCGTCGTCATCGGCGGCGGCAACATCTTCCGCGGCCTCCAGGGCGCCAAGCGCGGCGTTGACCGCACCACCGGCGACTACATGGGCATGCTCGCCACCGTCATCAACGGTCTCGCGATCATGGACTGCCTCGAAAAAATGGGCGTCAAAACCCGCGTCCAGTCGGCGATCCCGATGAACCAGATCGCGGAGCCCTTCATCATGCGCCGCGCCATGCGTCACCTCGAGAAGGGCCGCGTCGTCATCTTCGTCGCCGGCACGGGCAACCCGTATTTCTCGACCGACACCACCGCCGCCCTCCGCGCCTCCGAACTGCACGCGGACATCATCATGAAGGCGACCAAGGTCGACGGCATCTACGACAAGGATCCGAAGAAACACGACGACGCCGTCAAATACGACGAGCTCACCTTCATCGACGCCCTCAAGCAGCGCCTCAACGTCATGGACTCCACGGCGTTCTCCCTCTGCCTCGACAACAACGTCCCGATCCTCGTCTTCAACCTCGACGACGAGCACGCCATCCGCAAGGCCGTCGCCGGCGACAAGATCGGCACGCTGGTGCACGGATGATGCGGGCTTGGCCCGCGGTGATTGGTTACGGGTTATTGGTTACTAGGACGAACCAACCCACGACCAATGCGTGGAGTTCAGAGTCGCGAATTGCCGAAGCCGCCAATAACGAATAACCCCTAACCAATAACTTCCCCTCCCCCATGAGCACCTCCTCCGTCCTCTCCGACGCCCAAGCCCGCATGAAGAAAGCCGTGGAGCACACGCTGCACGAATTCTCCACCATCCACACCGGCAAGGCTTCGCCGGCGATGGTCGAGTCCGTCATGGTCGAGGCCTACGGCTCCATGATGCCGCTCAAGGGCTGCGCCGCCATCACCACGCCCGACCCGCGCATGATCCAGATCCAGCCGTGGGACAAGGGCGTCCTCCGCGCGATCGAGAAGGCCCTCCAAATGGCCAACATCGGCGTCAACCCCGTCGTGGATGGCTCGCTCATCCGCCTCCCCTTCCCCGAACTTTCGCGCGAGCGCCGCCAGGAATTCGTCAAGACCGCCCAGCGCCTGGCCGAGGAAGGCCGCGTCGCCGTGCGCCACGTCCGCCGCGACGCCATGGAAGCCGCCAAGAAGCTCAAGAAGGACGGCAAGATTTCCGAGGATGACGAGAAGCGCCTCGAGAAGGACGTCCAGGCCGCCACCGACAAGGCGATCAAGGACATCGACACTTCCCTCGCCAACAAGGAGAAGGACCTCCTCACCGTCTGAGGTCGCCGCAGCATTCAGCGATCAGAATTAAGGCGGGATCACCTCCCGCCTTTTTCATGCCTGCATTTTTCGCAGGGGCCGAGCTTGGTCGGTCCTCGCGACCTCTCCTTGCCCCATTCGATAGCGGGATCGACCCACGTCGGCCCCCTGACACGCCTCACGCTGGAGCCGGGGCGCCCCCGCCCCGATGCGCCATCACTCACGCCGCAAATCCCGTGCCCGCTTCGCGCCCGTTTCCACGCCAAGGGGCGCAGCCTTGGTGCGCCCTTCGTCCCTCGCGGCGCAATCCTACGACCACAAAAATCCTCCGTCCCCACCCAAAATTTCTTTACCGGCAGGAGCCGGGCTGTGCGCTCACTCGCCTGAACGGACACAGGCCGCCTCTCCCTATTTCCGATCCTGCCGTTTCATCATCGTCCCATCGCGATAGATGTACTCCGGCCGCCCCGCCGCGTCCTTGTCGCTGAAGGCGAACACGGTGTACTTCGCCGTCTTTCCGCCCTCGTTCATCGTCAGCGTGTAGCCGTCGAACTCATAGGTTCCCGCCGCCTCGCTGCTCGCACCGGCGGACACCCGGGTGCCGGCACTGGTGGACGCAACCGATCCCACCGACCCGCGCCGAAACGTGCCATCCCGCGCGAAAGTGATCGTGGTGGAAGTCGCGGTGCCGCCACCCAGCGACGCGCCACCCTCGTACTCGCCGTCGAAGCGCCAGCCTTTCGCGAACCCATCGACACGCGTCGAGCCGAGCCCATTCCAGCTGACCTCATCACCCTTGTCCTCAAAGTCGTATTCGCGCGGGGCCGAGCCATCGGCAAAGGCCAGGGTGATCTTGCCGTTGGCGATCCAATAGGTGCCGTCGGTCTTTCTCGACGGGGCGAAACCCTTGAAGGTGAAACCACCCTTGGGTGCCTTGCTGAACTTCCCGTCCTTGGTGAAGAACCAACCTTGGTTGTTCAGGCTCAACCGGCCGTTGAAATAGGACGTCTCCACCCGCAGGAAAGCCCCCTCGATCCCGGCCTTCGCCCCGGCCGGTCGCGCCGCGATCGTGAGCTTTTCCACCACCTTGCCGGCTGGGTCGCTGCCGCCCGCCGGGGCCGCGCCCAGCGCGCGAATCCGATCCAGGTTCACCCACTCGTCCGACGACGCGCTGTAGCCGTCGTAGTTCACCTTCCAACGCGATTCCTCCGTGTCGATGATCGTGGCCTTGTACCACGTGCCATAGGACAACGCCTCGACCCGATCGCCCTTCTTCCACGATCCCGTGCGCAGCGGGCGGATCTTTTCGGTCGGCAGCCATTCGTCGGAACCGCTGCCATACCCGTCGTACGTCACCTTCCATTTTCCGTCTCCCACCTCGATCACGCTCGCCGGATACCAGGAACCATACGACTGCGCCTCGACGCGATCGCCCGCCTTCCACTTGCCCGGCACCGCCACGCCGTCCGGCTTCGGCACCGACGCCGGGCGCGACTGACCCTTGCGACGGATCCGGTCCGCCCCGACCCATTCATCCCATGACGCGCTATAGCCGTCATAGGTGACTTTCCATTTGTCCTCGGCCACCTCGATGACCCGCGCCGGCGACCACATGCCGTACGACAAGGCCTCGACGGCGTCGCCGACCTTGAAACTCTCTGCCCCCGCCAGTGCCGCCAGCATCGCCAGAAAAATCCCGAGCCCGCGCATGAATTTCATGCCGCCATGTCAGGAGCCCGCGGCAACCCGCGCAACCGGATTTTCCCGGGCCGCCGTCATCGACGCTGCATTTCGGAGGGACGCGGACTGGCGCGCATGGCGTCCTGAAGAGGCGGACCGGCGGGTCGCAACGCCAAGCACGGACACCCCCGCCTCTACTTCCCGCGTATCGCGCCGAGCACCAGGCTGCTGATCGCCTCCGCCCGTCCCTGTCCGGGAATATGCCGGGCAAACGTCACTTCGAATCGCGGCTGGCGCGACAGCTCATCCGCGATCTCCGCGGTGAGTCTTTGTTCCTCGGTCGGCGAAAGCCCACCCGATTGTTTTGATTGCTCGAGCTGGCGACGCAGTTTGCGCACCCGAAAGGGTTCGTTCCCCGAAACCGCCTGCCCGGAATTCGAACCCGGCGCGCCCACCAGGCTAAGGCTGAAGTATTGATTCTCACCCGAAGACATCGCCTTGGCCGGCTTGACCGCCACCACCTCGCCCCGCGGCACGCGCGTGACCGACGTGCCCCAAGGCCGTGGTTTGGTCACGACCACTTCGGTGGCTTCAACCCGCAGGCGATAGCGGCTGAACCACACGCTGGCGCCGAATGCACCAAAGATCAGGGCGAAGACGATCGTGATGCCCCACGCGGCGCCGTGGACCTCGTTGCCCGCATACCAGACGAGCAATCCGATCATGGCGCCGAACAAAATTCCAAACGTGAACCTCGTGCCCGGCATATGGCGCGCGGTAAATTCAAACGCATTCCCCTCCTGCGTCACCCCGCACGCCCGCAAAGCCGCGGCGTCCAAGGTCAGCACCTCGTACTCTTCCAGCAGCGGCGCGCCCGGCGCGGGCGGCGCCGCCGTCTGGCCCGTCGCAAATACGGGCACCACGAACTGAGTCGCGAAATCCACGCCTTCCGTTTCCGCCTCCGTCCGCAGCCGCCACACGACCTCGTTGTTGCGATCGCTGTCATCGGTCGGGCCGCACTCCGGCGGAATATAGAAGAGTACCGGGATCCGCGTGCCGCCCAGGCCGCTCACCCATTTTTCCCGGGGAATGAGTTCCTCCCGCTCCCACAGCACATTGTCGGTCGTGCGCCGGTTCTTGCCACTGCCCCGCGTCTCCCGGCGCACGCATTTCAGGGAGAGCCGCGCGTGCCCCTCGGGTATCACGCGCCCCGGGACTTCGATCAAGCCACCCAGGTATCCGCCGATCACGCCCGGCAGGGATGAAGGCACAAAGCGCGCCCGGCCATATTTCCGTTGCTGGACCTGCTGGTAAACCGCGGCCCACAACATGCCGACGCCGGCCAGCGGGAAAATCCAGATCAGGTATTGCGCCGGCTCGCGAAACCCCTGGCGGAGCAGCGCCGCGATGCCGGCCCAGCTCGCCGCGTTCCAAACGATGACAAAGACCCAAAACACCCGCGCACCACTGTGGCCGTCCGCGTCGATGGCCCCGCCGGACCATTGCTTTTTCCATTTCCAAGGTTCATCCGGGAATGCCGCGCGCCGCGCCTCCTCGGCCTTCGACTCCGCCACCAGCCGCCGCGCCAGCCGCAGGTAACCGAACGCCCCGAGGACGAGCGCGAGCCCGAGGCCACCCGGGGCCAGGACTTGAGCCGTGTTCACCCCATAGCCATCCCTCGCCTGCAGCGCCGCACCCGCCAGAAAAAACAGCCCGCCGGCCAGCAAGAAGAAGAACAGCACGTACCCGCACCCCATGCTCAGCTTGACGCTCTTGGCCATGGGCGCGGATCAAGTCCCAAACCCAACCCCAAGTCGAAGCGTTTCTATAAACCCACGGAGAATGGAGAAACCACAGAATACACGGAGCACACGAAAGGGACGCTTTCTGTCCGCGTCGCCTGGGCAGCGAAGATCGGTTTCTGTGTTTCCGCTTATTCCGTGGTTCGCCCGGTTCGAGGGCGTCACCTTCAGTGTGAATTCGTGTCCGTTCGTGGCTAACCGCCTTTTTCCTTCCCCCGCTCCGTTCCCTGCCTCTAGCTCCTAGCCTCATTCATGGAACTCGAACTCGATCAACCCTCCTCCGGAAAACCTGGTTCGCGTGCGGCACCGGCCGACCGACGAATCAGCCATCGCCCTGGCGTAGGCTGAACTTACATGTCCGATTTCATCCTAGATTCGCCGAGTCCGTCGGGCGGCTCATCCATCCCGCCGATCGACTTCCGCGCACTGCTCAATGACGAGCAGTACGCCGCGGTCACCGCCGAACCCGGCCCACTGCTCGTCCTCGCCGGCGCCGGCTCGGGCAAGACCCGCACGCTCACCTACCGCGTGGCCTACCTCCTCTCCCAAGGCGTGAAGCCCGGCGAGATCCTCCTTCTCACCTTCACCAACAAGGCCGCCAAGGAAATGCTCCACCGCGTCCAGGACCTCACCGGCATCGAGCCGCAGCGCTTCTGGGGCGGCACCTTCCACTCCCTCGGCAACCGCGCCCTGCGCATGTACGGCGAGGCCATCGGCCTGCCGCGCAACTTCACCATTCTCGACGCCGACGAATCCGAAACCCTCCTCAAGCAGGCCGTCACCGCCGAGGACGCCGCGTTCTTCAAGGAGAAGACCAACCCGCGCCCCGGCCCGCTGTTCAGCGTCCTCTCCCTCGCGCGCAACACCCAGCTCTCGATCCCCGAGACCGTCGAGCGCCATTTTCCCCAATACGCCGAGGTCGCCCATCGCTTCCCGGCTTTTGCCGCCGCGTACACGAAGAAGAAGCGCGAGGACAAGGTCGTGGACTACGACGACCTCCTCGAGCTCTGGCTCAAGCTCCTCACCGAGGCGAAGGACGTTGCCGACTACTTCAACAACCGCTTCCGCCACGTCCTCGTCGACGAATACCAGGACACCAACACCATCCAGGCCCAGATCGTCGACCAACTTGCGAAACACCACCGCGTGATGGCCGTCGGCGACGACGCGCAGTGCATCTACTCGTGGCGCGGCGCCGACTTCGAGAACATCATGTCGTTCCCCGAACGGCACGCGGGCACGGTGATCCACCGCATTGAGACCAACTACCGATCCACGCCTGAAATTCTGAATTTCGCCAACGGCGTGCTCAACTGCCAGCCCAAGGGCCGCCACTTCGACAAGGAGCTGCGCGCCCACCGCAAGCACGGCCAAAAGCCCGCCATCATCCAGGCGATGGACGACCGCGAGCAGGCCGCCTTCGTCCTCAAGCGCATCCAGTCCCTCATCGAGAACGAGGGCGTCTCGGCCAACGAGATCGCCATCCTCTACCGCTCGCACTTCCTCGCCCTCGAGATGCAGCTCGCGCTCACCCGCGCCGGCGTGCCGTACACCATCACCAGCGGCGTGAAGTTCTTCGAGCGCCAGCACGTCCGCGACCTCATTGCCGTCCTGAATTTCGTCTACAACCCGTCCAACACCTCCGCGTGGAACCGCATCGCCATCCTCCTCCCCAAGGTCGGCGAGAAGGGCGCGGCCAAGATCTACAGCGCCGCCCTCGACCACGCGAAGTTGATGCAACAAAACTTCGTCGACGCCCTGGCCACCGACGACGTGCTGAGCAAGGTCCCGAAGGACGCCAAGGACGAGTGGCCCAACTTCTGCGCCTCGCTGAAGCAGGTGTACGAGGCGATGAACGACGATCAGCCCTCCGACGCGGTGTCGGTCGCCATCGAAGGCTGGTACGGCGACTACATGAAGGGCGAGTACGCCGACTACGTCGACCGCATCGAGGAGTTGAAGGGCCTGATCGGCTTCGCCGGCCAGTTCACGCAGATGTCCGAATTCCTCGCGCAGATCATGCTCCTCAACGGCGAGACCAGCGAGAAGAACATCGATCTCGACCAGGAGTCGATCAAGCTCACGACGATCCACCAGGCAAAGGGCCTCGAGTACGACGTCGTCTTCCTGATCGGCGCCGCCGAAGGCCAGTTCCCCGGCTACCGCACGATCGAAAGCGGCGACTTCGAGGAAGAGCGCCGCCTCTTCTACGTCGCCGTCACCCGCGCCAAGAACGAGCTCTACCTCAGCTACCCGAGAGTCGCCAGCCGCCCCGGCCCCGGAGGCATGATGCTCTCCCCCTCCCGCTTCATCCAAGAACTCCCCAGCGACCTCTACGACGAGCTCCGCATCAAGCGCAGCTTTACTTGGTAAAACTGTAGGGCGGGATCGCCGAATCCCGCCAGTGGAGCGCGTTGACCCCTACGCGCTTCGCCCTCCTCCCTCGGAGCGACGGCGGCCCCGCCGATGACTTGATATCCTCCGCTCAACGTTCTGCCCTGGCTCCGGATAATTCCGTTTGCCTCTGTCTGCCAGGCGGATTGATTCGCCGCATGACGCTCACCCTCGATCAGATCGTTGACGAGACCCGCCAGTTGGCGCCGGAAGTCCGGGCCGAGCTGGTCGAGCGGATCATCCTCGCGGGCCATGGGGGCATCGAACCCAAGGTGGACGAAGCTTGGAAACAGGTCAGTCGCCAGCGCATCGCCGAGATCCGCAGCGGTAAGGTCCAAGGCATCCCCGTGGACGTCGCTCTCGCCGAGGTGCGCAAGCTCACGGGCTTGTGAACCATCGCTTCCATCCCGAAGCGCTGCACGAGCTGCGGGAAGCGGTGGAGCATTATCTCGGCGTTAGCCCCGAGGTTGTGGCCGATTTCACCGCGGAAATGTCCCGTTTGGTCCGTGAAGCGTGCGACCATCCGCACGTTTTCCGGCAGTTCGACCCACCGGCGCGACGGCATTTCAGCACGCGCTTCCCTTACGGGATCATCTACCTCGTCGATCCGGATGGCATCTGGATCCTCGCCGTCATGCCCCTAAAACGCGAGCCCGGCTACTGGAAGCAACGTCAGACCGAGCCATGAAACGCCACCGTAAAGCCCCCCCTCCCGTCTTCGACGCCGACGGCTATCAGACCAACCTCAAGAACCTGAACGGCACGCCTCTGCCCGACCTCGGTAAAGTCCAGGCCTTGTCGCTCTGGGGTGGCACCCGCACCGGCGCCGGCCGCAAGTCCGCCGGTCGCCAGCCGGTCCTCTTGCGCCTCACCCCCAAAACCATCCGCAACCTCCGCGCCGCCGCCCGCAACCAGGGCAAAACGATCTCCGAAATCGCCGAGGAACGCCTCGTCGTCGCCTCACCATATCACTTTCCGGTGGCTCCAATCGCGGACCGACAACTGAATCTTCCTGCTTCCCAGCGGCGATCTCAGCCGCAGCGCAGGCTGTGCCACTGATCCCGGGCTGCCCGCAGGCAGCGACAGGAAGCCGCTCCGTGGACACCGCGCGAGGCCGACAGATCAAAGTCATTTAATAGACTACTTTGGATTGGGGGGACGGTGTGGTCATTCAATCCCAATTTTCGCACAGAGACGCAGAGACACAGTGACCGCCTTCATCCGCGGGGAATCGTTCTCTTTCTCGTAATCTTTCTCTTTCTCTCGGCCGATCTGCGGCCACACCCCTGTGTCTCTGTGCCTCTGTGCGCCAATCTCCTCCGCGATCCTCCGCCATCCAATCCCAATATTCGCACAGGGGCCAACACGAGGCCGGGCCAACACGGAGGGGCCAACACGGAGCCAGGGTTTGGGGCTTGGGGTTGCCAACTCCAACCTGAGCCGATCACAAACACCAACCCACAACCCTTTCCGTCTGACCCTTTTTTCGCACAGAGACGCAGAGACACAGTGACCGCCTTCATCCGCGCCCATCCGCGTCATCCGCGGGGAATCGTTCTCTTTCTCGTAATCTTTCTCTTTCTCTCGGCCGATCTGCGGCCGCACCCCTGTGTCTCTGTGCCTCTGTGCGCCAATCTCCCTCCGCGATCCTCCGCCATCCAATCCCACTTTTCGCACAGGGGCCAACACGAGGCCGGGCCAACACGGAGCCAGGGTTTGGGGCTTGGGGTTGCCAACTCCAACCTGAGCTGATCACAAACCCCACACCAAGACCCTTTCCGTCTGGCCGCAGCTTAAGCTATCCCAAGCCATGTCACTTTCAAAATCCCCTCAAGCCTTCCAGCTGAAGACCCTGTTCATGGGCTCCGACGGCACGATCCCGGAGAGCTACGCGCGGACCGTGGAGAAGAAACAGCTCACCGCCTGGATCAAGGAGGGCCTCATCGCCCACCGCCCCGCCGAAAAACTCTACGCCCTCACCCCCAAGGGCGAAAATCGAATCAAGTAGCTTCGCACGCCGGGCTTCAGGCAAAGTTCGCCGAGTCCGCCACGACACCGCTCCTTCGCGCCCTCAGCGTCCTTTGCGCGAGGCCATTCCATTCGTTCGACACCGCAGGCGCCGCGCCTTGACACTTGATCGATCGGTCCGGCGTCAATGCCTCTACGCCCCGGCTGCCGGATTCTTCACCCGGCGTCGCACCAACGCGACCCCGAGCGCCATGAGCCCGGCCAACGCGGCGTAGGTCGACGGCTCCGGAATGGCGCTGGGCGCGTAGCTGTAAGTGAGCGTCACGCCGGCCGTGGCGGTCAGATCGATGAAGGGATTGCCGGTGAACTCCCCCACGATAGTGTCGGTGTAAGTCGCATGAAACGGTTCGTCTCCCGTCACAATGGATAGCAAGTCGAGCGCAGTGGTGCCGGAAATGCTCGCCAGATCATACGTCCTCGACTTGTTCGCGTTGAAGCTTCTCGTGCCCGTGCCGGGCAGGGAATAGCCGCTGCCTCCGCCGGCGGCGTCGTAGATAACGCCGTTGAAATAAGCGTAGGCGGTGCCGCCCACCGAATGATTGTCTCCCTCTCCCAAAGTAAAGTCCCAGGTCACATTCAGCGTCCACGCGATCGTGAACGACTCGAGCGCGCCGAGGCTGCTGTCGAACGGCTGGAAGGTCGCGTCGAAGAGCCCGTCGGGGATCACATTGTGGTTCCCCGCGCCCGAAAAGGCGCCCGAGGTGGTGAAACTGTCAGTCTGGATGACCACCGCCGCCGGCAGTGCGCCAGTCAGCAAAATAAAACCGAGCAGGATCGACTTGTTCATAAGGTGTGTGCGTACGGGACGGTGCGCGCGAGCAGCAAACACCCGTGCCACTACCATCAACGGCACCCTCCCTCTCATCTTAAATGAATCCTGCGACCCAAGGGCCTGACCGTATCGCCCGATACGCTTCACCGCCTCTGTACCGTCATGACTCCGCGCTCGCGTCCGCTTCTCCCGCGCGTAGTAATTCTTGAAGCCGCATGGATTCATCCCCTTCGCCCTTCACACCCTTCCGCGGAATTCTCGAATTCGTCGCCATCGTCGCATCGGTCGTCATTGGCTATTTGCGCATCGCTCCGGTTCCCGGCTTCCTGCTCGGCTTCGCCCTGATTGAGATCGCCTACCTCCTGACGCGCTATCCGCAATTACTGCGCGCCTGGGCGAGCGACCGGCAAAGAATCGCCCGCCTCCTGCTCCTGCAGATCGCCGCCAACGTTGTCGTCGCCACCGTGGCCTATTGGCTCGGACGGGGCATCGCCAACCAGATGGCATGAAATCCCGACTCGCGCTCCTTGTTGCCGGCCTGTGCCTCCTCACGGGCTGCGCGCCCACACCCCCGCTGCAACAAACCATCAAGGCAGGCTCGTCCGCGGAATTCCAACAATGGCGGGCGAACTCCGCCGACACCCTGGCCGCGGGGCAGTGGCGCTGGTTCGATATCGCGATCCAGGAACTCAAGCTGGGCGTCATGCGCGCAGGGAAAATCTCCGGCAGTGTCGCGATCGAGGCCTCGGTCCGGGAACACATCCACGGACGTCCGCTCGGCGACGTCCTGCGCGAGGGCCTGCAAGCCTACCTCGAACGCAAGACCGCCGAACGCCACGACACCGAAACCACGATCGCAACGAACGACCAGCGCATCAAACCGCTCATCAAGCCGGGAGCCGACGACATCCTCCGCGACTTCAACGCCCACCAGGAAATGCTGCGCGAGAAACTGCCCAGGCTCGACTCAGACATCGCCGAAGCGCGCGCGGCCCTCGCCAACTTCGGCCTTTGACCGCCGCCCGCGGACCGCTCCGGCTCCCCGCCGCCCCGATCCTCACCACTTGAGTTTCAGGAAACGCCATCCCTTGCCCGGCTCCCACCATCCACCCACCTCCAACCGGTCGTTACTATAAATCTTCCCGCCCTTGAGCGGGGTAAACTGCTCGGCCTCCCGCCGCTGTCTGTCTTCCGCCACCTGCTTCGCCAATTCGCGCACGCCCCGTGATTCCGAAACCACGATCGGCTCGAGCACCAGCACCGGCTCCTCCGATTCGAGCGGCACAAACGCCGGCCGATCCGGCGCCGGCGGCAATGACTCGATGATCCGCGCCCGCACTTTCTCCCGCATGTCCCGCGACCCGAATTCCTCCGCACTCAGCGATCCAACCAAAAAGACGATGAACACCAGGGGCCGGGTCATGAGATGAGCCTACTCGGACTGCTCCCACGGTCGAACGTTCCTTCCCTCTCCCTTGGAGCCGGGGCGCCCCCGCCCCGTCCGGTCCATGCCTCGAAACGCGCACTCCTCCCGCACCCGAACCCACCTCGCACCCGCGCCAGCCCGCGCCTGTCTCCGCTCGCCCAATTTCTTTCCCATTTCACGACCCGTTCATCACCGCTTCACACACCTCGGCCACCCTGAACCGTCATGAAAACCAAAGACCTTCTCCTCATCGCCTTTGTCCCCCTCGCCTTGCTGCTCATCCCGCTGGTCGGCAGCCTCACCATCGATGGCTGGAACTGGACCGCTTCCGACTTCGTCCTCGCGTGGGTGATATTCGCCGCGACGACATTCGCCTACCGCCTCCTCGCCACGCGCAAGGGAGCGAACACCGCCTATCGCGCCGGCGCCGCTCTCGCCATCGCGGGCGGCTTCTTGATCACCTGGACCAACCTCGCGGTCCAAATCATCGGTGACGACAACCCCGGCAACCTGCTCTATTTTGTCGTCATCCTGGCTGGTCTCATCGGCGTGGGCGTCGCCCGCTTTCAGGCAGCCAGCCTCGCCAAACTCGCCTTAGGGATGTCCCTCGCGATCCTCGCAATTCCACTGCTCGCCCGCCTCCTCTGGCCCGCCGACTTCGATCCCGGCTTCGCCCGGGTCTTTATACTCAATTCATTCTTCGCCGCCCTATTCGCCGGGTCTGGTCTCCTCTTTCGCCACGCCGCGAGCCGTCCGCTCCAAGCCTGAGAGGCACTTCGTTACTTGCGGCCCGACACGAAACGTCGCACGAACCACAGTCCCAGCGTTGCGCTGACGAACCAGAGGCTCGGCGCTCCACCTCCGCCCTTTCCGCCTCCACTTGGATTGGACGGTGGTGACGGAGGCGGAGGCGCTTGGTTAACCGCCAGCACCGCCTTGTTGCTCATCACGCTGCCGAGCGCATTCGAAACCACGACTGTGTATTCCCCGGCATCCGCCGCTGAGGAGGCCGGCCCGCCGGGCCTTACCCTCCATGGACAATCCATCGGCCCCATCCCTCCATTCCGCCCCCTCATTTCACCGCGATGCGGCCAGTGGGTGAGGCGACATCCAAGCAACCGCCGTCCTCCTGGCTCACGCCAACTCTGCGCCCGGCTTGGCCGCCGGTTCGGCGGCAGCTTCACCGTTCTTTTCCTCCTTCTGCTTTTCGACCATCTCGACCGCCACCGCCGCGGCCTCACCGGCGGGCATGCTCTCCGCCCGACGCTCGTATTCCCGCTCGGTGCGCGTGTCCTCGCGCCGCTGCGCCAGGTCTTCCGGCCGCATCGCCTCGCCGGGAAGCTCGACCCGCAGTTCCTCCACCAGCATCAATGCCGCCGCCGCCAGCGGCAGGGCCAGCAGCGCGCCGACGATGCCTCCGATGGCCGTGCCCACGATCAGCGAGAAAAACACGACCGACGAGGGCAGCCGGAGCGCGCGACCATACACCAGCGGCACGAGCACGCGGCTCTCGAATTCCTCATAGATGAACATCATCACCAACACCGTGGCGGCCACCGCCGGTCCCTGCATCCACGCCGCCGGGACGATCAGCACCATCGTAAGGAACAGCCCAATGTACGGCAGCAGGTCCATCAGGCCGCCAAACACGGCGAGCGTCAGCGCATTCGGCACACCGCAGGCGAGCAGAAGTCCCAGGATGAATACCGACGACGCCACGCAGGTGAGCAGTTGCCCGCGGATATAGCCGCCGACGATCGTCCCAAGGTTGAGCAGGATCCGCGACAGCCGGATGTGATGACGCCGCGGCACCACGGCAAACAGCGCGCCGCGCAACCGGTCGCGATCAATCATCATGTAGAACGCCAGGAATATCGCGGCGATGATGTACGCGGTGACCTCGGCCATTCTCGCGCTGAAGGTCAGGAGCGTCGCCCGCGATTCCTTGATCAACTCCACGTAACGCACCCCGCGGATGTCCTCCGCGAGCGGGGCGGTGAAGGATGACTGCTCGAGATACGCCGCGAATTTCTCGCGGATGACGGCCTCGTTGGCCAAGAGCGCCTTCACCTGCTCGGCCACCGTCGGTACCGTGAACGCCGCCAGCCAGATTGCGACGATCGTCCCCACGGCAAACACCAGACAAATGGCGAAGTTGCGCCGCACCTGGTGCTCTTGGAGCCATTCCACCAGCGGCGCCAGCGCCCCGACCAGCATCAACGCGGTCACCAGCACGAGCAGCACCGGCAGTCCCTTCATGAGCAACCACACCCCGGCGATCACGCCGAGCACGGTCAGCAAGGACCGCAGTGACAGGTCGATCTTCACGCGCGCCGGTTCCCCCGGTTGCGTGGCGGGCATGACCGTGCCCAAGGTGACGGTCTTCATGTGAAAATGACCGTCATGCCACGGCAACAGCAACTTGAAGGAGATCGAGGGAGCACCGCTCGTCTCGACCCCACCGCCGGTCATTTGGTCCGCCGGCGGGAGCGAACCCCGACAGGTCGGGCCATTGGTAGGTGCCTCCGGTAGGTACTCACCCCAACGCCGCCCGCGCTCCCGCATGGTACAACAGACGGCCCGCCCGATGCCACAGCCCCGCCTCCTCGCCGTCCTTCTTTCGTTTGCCCTCGCGGCCTCGCTGCCGGCGCAAAGCGTGGTGCACCTGACCTTCGACAATCCCGCAGACCTCGCGGCCGACAGTTCGGGTCATGGCCGGCACGGACGCGCCAATGGCAATCCTGGCGCGCAGGGTTCCGGCCGCGCCGGCGGGGCGCTCACCTTGGACGGCACCAGTTCGATCGAACTCGGCGCCGAAGCAGCAGGCGCCCTCGCGGGCAGCTTCAGCGTGTCCCTGTGGGTGCGCACCACCCAGAATCCCGGCGCATCGACCGACAACGCCCATCAGGGCGCAGGACTGTTCTTCGCTCCGGGCTTGGACAATGAATCGACGATCCCCGTCTCGCTCACGGGCAGTGTCGCAGGCATCGGTGCCACGCAGGCAACGATTCACTCCCAAAGCCCCATCAACCACGGTGAATGGGTGAACGTGGTGGTCACGCACGACGCCGCGGAAGGCCTGACTTCGCTCTTCGTCAACGGCAACCTCGAGGCCAGCGCGCACGCGTCACCCCGCGCGCAGGCCGTGCACAATCTGCTCCTGCTCGGGGCCAACCCCGGCAACGGACTCGGACTGCAGGGAGAGCTGGACGATTTTCAGCTCTACGATCGCGTCATCCCCGCCTCCGCCGTCGCCTATCTGCACGCCAACCCGGGATCCGCGCTCCTCGCTGTCCCGGAGCCGTCTACCTGGATCCTGCTCGGCACCGGGATCGCCGCCCTCGCCCTGGTGTCCCGCCGCCGGCGGACCTGAACGTCCATAACTTCAGCAGGCGGTCTTGTGCGCCGCACCCGGCCGGATCCGTCCCCGCGGCATCATCCCGGGGGAATAGCCAAAAAAAGACCCGGGCATCGCTGCCCGGGCCATGGCCAAGAAAAAGCGATGCCGATCAGTTGCGGCGCTGGCCGAGGTCACGATCCGGGCGCGACGCGCGGACCCGTTCCATGCGGCGCGGCGCTTGCACGTCGAGCGTGACAACGAACGCGATGGCGAGGCAGAGGGCGGTGAAAAGGAGATTCATGATCATGGGAGGAGGGAGTGGAATGGAGGGTTGGAAGCATCGGGCCGCCACGGACAACGGGGATGCGATTTGATGCTCCCACTCTACCCTTCCCCGCCTCCCGCAGCCATCAGCCGGGCGCTGATTCGCATGTCAGCGTTGCTCCTACAATCACCACCCTTCCCCCGATCCGCCACTCCCATGCCAATGTTCGTATTACGAACATTGGTTCCAGGCCAAGCCCGTCTCTTCATTGGCGTCGGTCAGGCGGGTGCCGGTGCAATTGCCGATGCTGTCGGTTCTTGGGAAACGCGGGGAATGCCCCGGTTCACCCCAAACTTCCCTCCCGCATTCGGTAGCTTTAGGTCCAAGACCCCGAGCAATGTTCGTAATACGAACATTCGTTTTCCCCACAGGCCATCCCTTTCAGTGCCAACATACCTGAAACCCGTTTCCCATTTCCCGCGCCCATTTCGTTGAAACCGGATAGGTGGGTCTCCCCGACCAATGTTCGTATTACGAACATTGCCACCAAGAAGAGCCGTTCCCAGCGGCGAAGATTCCTGAACTCCTCTCCAAGTCCCTCCGGGTCCTGATGGCTGATTTTCCTCATCCGCACACCCAGCCAATGTTCGTAATTCGAACATTGGCTGTTAGAACACGGCCTTGGTCGGCTGAGACGGCTGCCGACTCAGCCAGATGAGCAGCCTGAGGGTGCGTTCGGCGTCAGGCATCGAGGATTGACGGCTGAAATACTCCCCGATCCTCGCCCGATGCAAGCCGAGCTCGCGCGCCAGGAGAGCGCGCGCACCGCGGCGGCGAAGTCGTGGCCCCACCACGGAAACCAGTGCGTTCCACAGCGGGGTGTCGTCGCACGGACGCAACGTCGCACCGCGCTTGATCCTTGGGCGTCGCGCCTCCCGGCGCTGGTGCATTGCCTTGGTCAGGTCCCGTTCGATGGCTTCAAGCACGTCCGCGAGGGCCATCGCCCCGGAAAGTTTCGAGGGTATATAGGCGGTCATGCAATGTTCGTATTACGAACATTGGCCTCGCGCAAGATTCCCGCGGACTGGGTGCTTGCGGGCGCAGCTCACCCCTTGAAGGCGCAGCAGAACGATGCGAAGGCCCTTCCGCCTTTTCGCACCGGGTCGCGCCCAGCGTCCGTCGGCCTAATTTTGGCGATAACCCGATTTCCCCGCGCCGCGAGATGCGCAGTGCGTCCCGGGTAGATTTCGACGCCATCGCGTCACGACCGACAGACGCCTTTCAATCGCCCACCGGCGAGCGCCCAAACACGAGGTGCTCGCCCGGCGCGCTCGGGAGTTCACACTCCGAGCGCAGCGGGATTTCGGCACAGCGCGCTGAATGATCGAGGCTCAATCGAAGCCGATCGTGACCTTGATATTGCCACGCGTGGCTTTCGAGTACGGACAACTCTGGTGAGCCAGGTTCAACAGGTGGCGGGCGGCACTCGCGGCGAGCCCGGGAACCGTGGCGCGAAGTTCAACATCGAGTTCGTAGCCGCCCTGGTCATCCTCTTCCAAATGGGCGCGGCAGGTGACGGTGAGGCCTTCGATGTCGAGGTGGGACGTTTGCGCGGCATTCTTGACCGCGCCGAGGAAGCAGGCGGCGTACGCCCCTGCGAAAAGATGTTCCGGTGTTACGCTGCCTGCATGCTCGTCGTTGGAGAGCTGAACACGGAAGTGCCCGTCGGGCGCCTCGACCGTGCCGTCCCTTCCACCGTCGGCAATCATTTCGGCAATGTGGATCGTTTTCATGCACGCGCAGGATACCGCACCCAACCATCTCCCGCCATCGGGCCAAAACGGGTAACCGCCATGCGAAATCGCCCCCCGGGCTGCGAGTCGACAAACCCATGCACGTCGCACCGTTAGATCGAGTTTGTCCTGCCCCGTGCGCCAACACGCGAAAAGAGTACGGCCCACACCCCAGCCGTCGATGATGACGACCCGCACGCAGCCGATATTGTCGCCCCATCACCACTCCCGACGCCCCGCGCAGTCCGCGAAAATCCGGCGGATGCACGATTCCTTGCGATCGACCCGCCCGGATTTCCTCCCCGAATCCCTGACCGACTCAGTTGGACTCGGTGGAACAATCCAGTGGAAACCACCGATGGACCCAGATGAACACGGTTCAGAATGGCTTACATCGGCTCAGAGCTCGCGGAGTGCATTCCCCATCGAGTGACAAGAAATGTGGGGGCATTGGTGAGGCCATCCTGTGTCATCGGTGTCGATCTGTGTTAAACCGCATGAGCCCGTATTGGTGTTCCGCCGATCAAAATCCATGGACTTTGGAGAGGGGTGCAGGGGAGAGGCCGCGAGGCCTCTCCCCGCTCTGAACCGAAGGCTGTGGATGGATAGCCGGGCAGTTTTGAACTGACCGGCGTAGGCATCGGCGCCAATTTGCCGACCGGTCGCGGAACGACTGATGAGTCCGTTCCCGCGAGGAATATGAGCCAAACAATCGCCCGCGACCGGAAGGCATCGGGAACGGCCATGCATACTCAGCTACCGGCGTCACCGACGACCCAAGCGATACGACCTGCAGCCCGGGCCCGCAAATCCCAAAACCCATGAAAACCACCACCGACTACGCGGCCCTCGTGGCCTTGGATTGGGGCGATACGACGCACTCGTTCGCCTGGCAAAAATCAGACGAAGCGAAACGGCATTGTGGCAGCCTGCCGGCCACCCCCGAGGCCCTGCACGAATGGTTGGAGCAGCTGCGCGAAGCCTGCGGCGGCCAGCGGGTCGCCCTCGCCATCGAGGCCGGGCGCAACGGCCTGTTGCACGCACTCTTTGAGCACGAATGGCTGACGGTTTACCCGATCCATCCGGCCACCAGCGCGCGCTTCCGGCTGGCCTTCGCGCCCTCCGGGGCCAAGGACGACGGCCCTGACGCCGAGGTCCTGCTCGAGCTCCTGCGCCAGCACCGCGAGAAGCTCACGGCCTTCCTGCCGGACACGCCCGCCACCCGGGAACTAGCCGCCTTGGTCGAGCAACGACGCGGGGCGGTCGATCAACGCACCGGCTTTGGCAACCAGTTGATCGCGCTGCTCAAACACGTCTTCCCCCAGGCCCTGAACCTGATCGGGGATGATGCCGTCGCACCGCTGGCGATCGCCTTCCTGCGTCGCTTTCCTTCGCTGGAAGCGGCGCAGAAGGCGGGCGCGGCCCGCTTGCGCGAGTTTTACCGTCGGCACAACGTGCGATCCTCCGAGCGGATTGAGGAACGCGTGGCGCGGGTCAGGCAGGCCCGGGCGTTCACTCGGGACGAAGCCATCCTGCGCCCCGCAGCTGTGGAACTGACGCGCCTGATCGAGGTGATCGAACTGATGACACGTCATATCCTCACTTACGACCAGCAGATCGCGCGTGTCTTTGCCGCACATCCCAAGGCGGCGATCTTCGCGGCGCTGCCCGGCGCCGGTGCCGTGCTTGCACCCCGCCTGCTCACCCTATTGGGCGAACGCACGGAACGTTACCCCGACGCGGCGTCCCTGCAGAAGTATGCCGGTGTGGCCCCGGTGCGCGAACGCAGCCAGGGACGATTGTGGGTGCATTGGCGCTGGGCGGCCCCGACGTTCTTACGTCAAAGCCTGGTCGAGTGGGCCGGCCAGACCGTGCCCCGCTGCGCTTGGGCCAAGGAGTATTACCTCAGGCAAAAGGCTGCGGGCAAAGGCCATCACGCCATCCTGCGCGCTCTGGCCTTCAAATGGGTCCGCATCCTCTGGCGCTG
>JAEZDN010000167.1 GCA_023433275.1 Verrucomicrobiota bacterium | reverse complement strand
GGCCAGACCCCTACCGCAACCCGAACACCAGCTGCAGCATCGTCGTCAAATCCGGCCCGGGCGTGTGCTGCCCATTGCGCGTCCGCACCAGTGATTTGCCCCGAAATGACCGCAGGGCGGCAGTGTCCACCGCGACAATGCGCGCCGTTCCGGATCGCATTCCCCCCAGCTCGGCGTGGCTCAGCGGCGTCCAGGAAAAGGGCAGGCCCGTGACATCGCACTTCACTTCCCACCCGGCCACCAGCCCGTCGATGGGCTTGGCCAACAAGCTCGGATAACGCCGGATGAAGTCAGGCATGCGGGTCGTGGCGATGCGCACGCGCACCGCCGAATCGAGGCCCGCGAAGTACTGGTCGAAATTATTCACCCGCCGGCTCCGCCAGCGCTCCAGGAAATCGCGCGCATCGATGCCCATGAGGTTCATTCCATTCCACGCCCCATGCTGGTTGGGGCTGCCGAATTTCTTCCACGTGAACCAGGAATTGAAATCATCCGTCAGCTTCAGCCCGATCTCGAAATGCAGATGCGCCCGCTCCTTGGGAATCGCGTAGCCGCCCGCGCTGCGCCCCATCGTGCCCAGCGCCTGTCCGCGCTTCACCGGGCGGCCCGGCGCGATGCCCGCGTCCACTTTCGCCAGATGGGCGTACAACGTGTACACCGCCGGCGACACGCCCGGATGTTCCAGCACAATGTACCGGCCGTAGCTGCTGTCGCCCGCCTTCGGGTTCACGTGGCGCACCACGCCGTCCATCGCGGCGGTAACCACGTCCGTCGCCTCACCCCGCGAGTCGCGCGCCACCGGCTTGATGTCGAGGCCCTCGTGAAACTGCGTGCCGCTGCTGCGCACCGATCCCCACAGGCCGGAGCGCGCCTCGCCCGAGACCGTCGGCTGCACCCACGATTCATAACTGCGACCGCGCTCCCACGCGGGGTTCGGCGTCGGCCAGCTGATCTCGATGCGCTGCGCCACGGCCAGCGTTGCGGCGAACAGCACGCCGAAAACGGCCGCAATCAACCGGCCCATCGTCCGTCTCATCGATCCGCCCCGGTTCGGACTCGCGCAATTCATCGCGCCGCTCCCTTTGCGGCGGCTTCAGCCGCTTCGAAAGCCGCCATCACCTCGCCGCCCACGGCGTCGGCGACCAGCCGGCCGCGCGACGTCAGGCTGATCCGTCCTTCGGCGGTCGCCACCAACAAGCCATCGTGCATGAGCCGCGGCAGCAACTCCTCGAGCCCCGCCCACGGCGCCGCAGGGAACCGACGGCGCAAGCGCGGGAGCGACACACCCTCGTTCATCCGCAATCCGAAGATCACGGCGTCGGCCGCCAGCAATTCCGGCGTCAACGCCACGCGATCGGTCGTCGCCCGCCTGCCCTCGGACACCTCCTGCAGCCATTGCCCCAGATCGGCGGGATTCGCGGCGCGCCATCCGGCATGCTGGCTCGCGGCCGACGGTCCGAGCCCAACCCACTCATGCATGTGCCAGGTGTTTAGATTGTGACGGCACGCATGCCCCGGCCGCGCGAAATTCGACACTTCGTACTGCGCGTAGCCTTTCGTCGCGAGGTAGTCCCACGTGTGCTGGTAGAACAACGCCTCCTTCTCGGGATCGAGCTTCACCTTGCCTTGGGAAAGTTTCACCCACAGCGCCGTGTCCTCCTCAAAGGTCAGGCAATAAGTCGACAAATGGTCCGGCGCCAATCGCAGCGCCTCATCCAGGTCCGCCCGCCACGCGACCTCCGTCTGCCCCGGCAGCGCGAACATCAGGTCGATGTTCACGCTGGCAAAGCCGTGCCCACGGATCAGGTCGTACGCGCGATACACCTGCGCGGGGGTGTGCTGCCGACCCAACGCGTCGAGCAACGCGTCGTCAAAACTCTGCACCCCGAGCGAGATGCGGGTCACGCCCAGCGCCTTCAGCACGGCCAGTCTTTCGGCCGTCACGGTCGCTGGCGCCAGTTCCACCGTCCACTCGGCCGGCCGGCCGCCGCAATACAACAGCATCGTGCGGCCCAAGCGCTCCAGTTCCGCCGCCTTCAGCAATCCCGGCGTGCCGCCGCCCCAAAACGCGGTCTCCACCACCCCGCCCCCCGCTCCGGGCCCGCCGGCGCGGGACCAATCCACCAACCCGGCCTCGGTTTCGATGCCATCCAGGTACCGCGCCACGGCATCACCCCGCGGCACCGTCTGGTAAAACGCGCAGAAATCACAGGTCGTCGCGCAGAACGGCACGTGCACATAAACCCCCAGCGGCGCCGTGCCCGGAACCTGCTCTTTTTCTTGCGCTAAGGAGAAACCGGTCATTAATGAATCTCTACAATTTACGAGCTGCCAACGGCCTGCGCGGTTGCCGCTCATCTTCATCCCATGCAAAAGACTCCTTCCCTCCTAGCGAGCAGAATTTTCCCGGCGCTCGCCGCGGCTCTCATGCTTTTCCTGGTCACCGGTTGCAACCTGACGATCACCAACCTCACGCCGGCGACGGTGCCACAGAATCCGTCGCAGATCTACACGATCACCGCCAGCTTCCGCGCCAACAGCCAGGTCGAGACCGCCACCATCCGTCCGCGCATCATCATCGACGGCCAGGCCTACGCGATGAATCGCAGTCCCGTCGGCGTCGACATTTGGGAATTCGATTACCAACTGCCGGCCGGCCGCACCAGCGCCTCCTATTACTTCATCTGTGATTACCGCACCAAGGGCAGCAGCGACACCCAGGACATTTATTCCGAACTGCAGCACCTGAATATCGCCGGCCGCTACGTGATCCGCCCCGAAGCCACGCGCGCGCCCGTCGGCTCGCGCGTCAGCATCCTGGGCGCCGGCTTCACCACCGCCGACCTTGTCTATTTCGATCACAACCCGACTCGCACCGTCTTCGAGTCGCCGAGTTCCCTCAGCTTCTTCGTGCCGGCCGTGGAACCGGGCCGCAGCTACAAGCTCACCGTCCGCGGCTCCGGGGTCGGACTCGACGTCGGCAGCTTCCGGGTCGACGCCATCAGCTTCCAGGTGAGCCCGAGCGCCATCGTCCTCCGCCCGGGTGAGCAACAGGCGATTACCTTCACGATCCCCCAACCCGCTCCCGCTGGCGGCCTCCTGATCGATGTCACCACGGATGTCCCCGAAAGCGTCGTGATGCCCGTCGTCATGGTCGAAGCCGGCCGGACCGATGTCACCGTCCCGGTCCAGGGCGGAAAACCCGGCACGGGGTCGCTGTTCTTCCGCAGCAGCGTCGGCGAAAGCAGCATCGCGGTGACCGTCACCGCCAACTGATCCCTCCCTCCGAGCCCAATCCCTCTCCAATTCAAGCGCACGAACCCCACGTGCGCTTTTTGATGTCCCCAACCCCATGAGCAAGCATCCCGGTTACCTCCTGTTCATCGTCGTCGCCCTGGTCCTCGCTGGTTGCACCACGACCACACCACCCCGCGCGCCCGCCGAAACGCCCGCGCAGCTCGGCGCCGCCCCGGAACCTTCTCCCGCTCCACCCGTCGCTGCGAACCCGGTCCCGGCCACCCCGGCGACGGAAAACGTGTCCGTCACCGCTCCCGCCCCCCGCCCGGCGTTCGAGAACCCCGTGCCGGCCACGCCATCTCCCGCGCCGCCGGCGGCCGACACCGCCCCGGCCACCATCCGCGGCTCCGAGGAAACCAGCACGATGCTCGATAATTTCACGGCATTCGTCGTCGAGATCGACGGTGTCCCCGTCGCCGCCGGTCGCGAGGGCTGGAACACGGCGCTGCCGCTGAGACCCGGCGTGCGTCGCCTGACCCTCGGCTTCAAGCGCGGCGTGTTCACCTCCCAAGCCATGCTCGAACTGAATGTTCAAAGCCGCGCCGCCTACCAGGTTCAGTTCGCGAGCGACGCGGAACTTTTCGGCAAAAACAGCTATTGCGAGTTCTGGGTCGTCAATACCGCCTCCGGCCAGCCCGCGACTCCGCGGGTCCGCTCCGGCCTGGTCCGCGTCGAAGCCGCGAAATAATTGCCTAAGGCCGCCGCTTCGTTTCGCGTCGCGGCCCACCTACCGCGCCTCGCGAATCCCCTGGCGCTGGCGCCATTGGAGGCAGGGCGGAGCGGCCCCTTCGCCGCAAGGGCGCGATCATGCGCGCAGCGCACCGGGCGGGCGCGCCCTGCCCGCCAGCCGGATGGGCGGGAATCGACAAGCACTCACCCTCGCGGCGCGCATCCCTGCCGGTGTGCGCAGAACACCTGCAACCTAACGAGCCTTTCCCGTGTACTCGAAGGGCGCGGGCTTGAACCGCGCGGAACCGCCCGCTTATCTCGCCCCATGACCGACCCCGCCCTCGACCGGCAAATCCAGGCCATCGAACGCCCCCACCAGGTCCTGCTCACGTATTACCTGGTCAGCTGCCTCGTGTTCCCGCCGCTCCTGATCATCGCCGGTCCCTACTACTATTTTCGCTACCGGACGATGCGCTACCGGTTCACCGACGATGGCATCTCCATGAGCTGGGGCATCCTCTTCCGCCGCGAGATCATCGTCAACTACGCGCGCATCCAGGACATTCACCTGAAGTCCAACATTGTCGAACGCTGGCTCGGCATCGCGCGCATCCTCGTGCAAACCGCCTCCGGCAGCGCCGCGGCCGAGATGACAATTGAGGGGCTCAAGGAATTCGAACCCCTCCGCGATTTCCTCTACGCCCGCATGCGCGGCGTGAAGGACCCCCACCACGCGCCGGCCCCCGCCGTCGCCGGGGCGCCGGGCACGACCACGGAGAACGCCGAGATCGCCGCCGCTTTGCGCGAGGCGGCCGGCGAGCTTCGCGCCGTGCGGGAACTCCTCGAACGTCGCAATCAAGCCTGACGCGTCCCCCGCGCCGCTTACCATTCCACCATGTACCAGCGCCTGTCCGCCCATTACCTGCGCTGGCTCCGGGTGCCCGCCGAGCCCCACGCGCCGCACGGCGACCCGGCCTCGCTCCGCGTCTTCCGTGCCGGGCGCAATTTTTGGAATCTCAAACTCTTCGGCTGGGGCGTCACGCAGATCCTGGCGTTCGCCGGCATCGTGTTCTGGATCGCGCTGTTCGTGGGCATCGAGCGCGAAGTCGCGTTCCGCCGCGAATCGCAAGGCCCGGCCCGGCCGCTCACGATGGATTCGATGACCAAGGGCATGGAGTCGGCCGGCCGCAAAGCCGCCGCCAACCAGGGGAACCCCGTCGCGCGGGGCATTGCCGGCTGGTTCGCCGGCCTCAAGCACGGCCTCACCACCGCCGCCTTGAACCTGCCCCCGTGGGCCTTCCCGATTCTCTGGCTCGTGAAGATCGTCGGCATCCTGCTCTATCTTGCCCAGCTGCCGCTCACCTACCTCGCCGCGCGTCTGGATTTTGAAATGCGATGGTACATGGTCACCGACCGCAGCCTGCGAATCCGGCACGGTGTCTGGCAGGTCAACGAATCGACCATGAGCTTCGCCAACATCCAGCAAGTCGTCGTCTCCCAAGGTCCGCTCCAGCGCCTGCTCGGCCTGGCCAACGTCAAGGTGCAATCGGCCGGCGGCGGGGGCAAGGATGCGCATCACCCCGGGTCCAGTGGGGATGACATGCATCTCGGGCTTTTCCAGGCCGTCACCAACGGCTCGGAAATTCGGGACCTGATCCTCGAGCGCCTGCGCCGCTACCGGGAAAGCGGCCTCGGCGATCCCGAGGAAAAGAGCCAGCCGGCTGCCCCGACTGCGCCAGCAACGGACGACCTGTTGACCGCGGCCCATGATTTCATGACCGAGGCCCGCCGCCTGCGCGCCAGCCTCACTTGATCCACCCGCCGCTCGCATGTATTCGCGCCTGACCCGCCTGCTGCTCCACTGGCTGCGCGTTCCCCCTGAACCGCATCCGCCCCACGGTGACCCGGCCTCGCTTCGCGTCTTCCGCGCCGGCGCCAACTTTCTCTACCTTCGCCTGGTCAAGTGGGGATTCGCCCAGGCCCTCGCCCTGGTCGGCATCATCTTTTGGTTCGGCGTTTTCTCCGACCTCGAGATCAAGGTCGAGGAACGCCGCGCGAGACGCGAAGCCGCGGCCGCGGCCGCCGCCACCCCGGCCCCCGCCCCCGAGGACAACCGTGACATCGGCCGGGTCATCGACGCCAAGGCCAAGGAATTTGCCGCCGAGATGGAACAGCGGGCCCACGACGGGAATGGCCGGAAAAGGAAATGGCGCCTGATCGACAATTTCTTCACCTGGCAACACGGGACCGCCACGTTCATTTCCCATCTGCCCCGTCCGGCCATGAAGGTGATTTGGTTCTTCGAGATCGCCGGCTTGATCGTCTACCTGCTTCAGCTCCCCGTGACCTTCCTCCTCGCCCGCATGGATTACGACCTGCGGTGGTACATGGTCACGGATCGCAGCCTGCGCATTCGCCATGGGATCCTGAAAATCAATGAATCGACCATGAGCTTTGCCAACATCCAGCAGGTGGTCGTATCCCAAAATCCCTTCCAGCGCCTGCTGGGGCTGTCCGACGTCAAGGTCCAGTCCGCCGGCGGAAGCGGGGGCGACAAGGATGAGTACGATGGCAAGGAAGACGACATGCACCTCGGGCTTTTCCACAGTGTCACGAACCCCGCGGAAATCCGCGACCTCATCCTCGAGCGCCTGCGGCGTTTTCGCGAGAGCGGCCTCGGCGATCCGGAGGAAAAGCATCTCGCGGCGGCTGCCTTCGCGGAACCAGGGTCACCCCCACCCGACGCGGCGGAACGGCTCGCCGCTGCGCGCGAACTCGTTGCCGAGGCCCGCGCCCTGCGCTCCACGCTGGGCTGATCGCGTGGCGACTGCCTGCGCGCGTCGGGCTGGTTCCGGCCCCGCCGCCTATTCCACTTTCTTGACCGTGGCGTGCGGCACGTCGATCGATCCCACACCCAGCTGCGCGGCGAACTCGAGCATCCGCGCGTCTTCCTCGGAAATCGGGTCAAAGCCAGTCCGCTTGCGCGCCGCGTTGAGGCGAGCGAGCATCAGCGAATCGAGCAACACCGGATCGGCGCTAGCGAGCAGGCGCGGTTCGGACACCGTGTAGAGCGAGTTGAAGAATGGTCCGCCGATGAATTGGTAAAGCTGGAGGCTGGCCAGCGTCAGCGCCCACGTTTCCCGCAACTCAGGAATGGCCGCCATCTCCGCCACGGCCGCCGGCGCGGTCGCCGGGCTCTTGAAAAACCGGAACGTGTTGCTCGCGTTCCACAGCGTCGCGTTAACGAGGGCGCCGTTCACGCCGAGCACCGGGTGGTCCGTATAGACCGGCAGGTTGATCCAGAAATCCGCATCCAGGAACAGGGGCGTGGCCAGGAAGCTCTTGCGATCCTCCTCCACCGTCGTCTCGGCCCGTCCGCCGGCCGCCGTCTTGGCCGCCTGCTCCGTCAGGATCGCATCGAAGCGCGCGGGCAGCGGGCTGTCGTAGAACCAGGCCGGATCGTAGAACTTCCCCGACTCGAGCACGAAGACCGGATGCCCCGGAAAGGGCGCCACGCCGGTCGAATACGACGGCAGGAAACCGGTCAACCGCAGCCGTAGCGGGTTCAAGCCGACAAGGAAAATATCCTGTTTCTCAAACCCGCGCTTCTCGAGCGCCGCGATGACGGCGCGCACCAAGCCGAACGGCGTCGCCAGCCCCGGGCCCGAGTCGGCGTAAATCTTGATCCCGGCCTTCCTCTTCGGCCCGGGCACCAGGGGGCGTCCACTCGCACGCTCAAACTCCTGCAGCGTCTGCTCCACCGCGTAGCGGTAATCGGCGTCGCTGAAGTCGCTCAGCCGATGCTCCCACACGACCCCCGGCGCGGGCGCGGGCTCGGCGGCGACGAGGGCCGGGGCGGTCCCCAGCAGGAGAAACAGGGCGGAAATGAACAGCGGAAGGCGCATGAAAAAAGGCGGACGGGCCGGGAAGCGGCACGGGCGCGCAAGCTGACAGACACGCATGTCCGTTAAAAGTTTAAACTGTTTCCTGTGGGGCGCGAACCCTGGCGGCGCGGCTGCAGCGAACCGGCACGCTTCCGTTGCCCGCCACGCGCCCAGCCGGACTCATGCAGTCGGAATGCCATTCCGCAGCGTGCACGTTCGACCAGTTAAGTTGGAGGGGCATGGCTCGTCCACGCCCTCGGTTCCCGCAGCGAGAAAAGGGCGCGGTCAAGTCGCGCCCCTGCATCCCATGGCATCGTTCCGGCTCAGCCCGCGGGGCCGGAGCGGGCATTCCCGCCCGGCGCCGGGCCCAACCGCGCTGGCGCGCCCGAAGCGCGCTGGACAAAACCCACCCCTTCCCCCTCCCTTTTTTCGTGCCCGTCATCAAAGCCAACAGCATCCGCGACCTCAAAAACCGCGTGAACATCCACGACGTGGTCATCCGCGTCGTGGCGCTGAAAAAGGCCGGCGGCGGGCGCTTCAAGGGCCTGTGTCCGTTTCATTCGGAAAAAACCCCCTCCTTCAATGTCTCGGCCGACAAGGGATTTTTCAAGTGCTTCGGCTGCGGCAAGGCCGGCGATGCGATCAATTTTGTGATGGAGACCGAGGGCCTGCCGTTCACCGAGGCGGTCGAGGCGATCGCCCAGCGCTTCGGCTTCGCCCTCGAGTATGAGGAAGGGTCCGGCGGTCCGTCCAAGGAGACGCGCTCGCTCCGCCAGGAGATCTTCGACATCCACGATCTCGCCGCTGATTTCTATCGCCACGCCTTTCTGGCGCCGACGCCGCACGGCGACTTCATCCGGAATTACTGGGTGAATAACCGGAAGTTCACGCCGGAGCTCGCCGAGGAATTCAAGATCGGCTTCGCCCCGGTCGATGACACCGGCCTCGCGGCGCTGATGTTGAAGCGGAAGTTCTCCGAGGACGCGTTGCGGCAGTGCGGCCTGTTCTTCATCCGCGACGGCGTGCTGCCGACCCTCGGCGTGATGCGACCGCGCTTCCGCGGCCGCCTCATGATTCCAATCCGCGACCACCAGGGACGCATCGTGGCGTTCACCGCGCGCCAGTTGGAACTCACGCCGAAGGACGATGCCTCCCACGAGGCCAAATACGTCAACTCGCCGGAAACGCCGATCTTCACCAAGAGCAACCTCCTCTTCAATCTCGACCGCGCCCGCAGCCACGCCGGCGAGGGCCAGCCGTTCGTCCTCGTCGAGGGCCAGCTCGATGCGATGCGGTGCTGGAGCGTGGGCCTCAAGACCGCCATCGCCCCGCAAGGCACCTCGATCACCGAGGGCCAGCTGATGCTTTTGAAACGCTACCACGCCCAGGTGGAATGCTTTTTCGACAGTGACAGCGCCGGACAGAAGGCTGCGCTTCGCTTCCTGCCCATGGCGCTCAAGGCGGGACTCGAGGTCCGCTTCCTCACGCTCGGAGGCGGGACGAAACTCGATCCCGATCTCCTGTTCCTCGAAAAAGGTCTCGAGGCCTACGCCGAGGTCAAACGCGGCGCACTGGGCGCCATGGCCTTCGCGCGCCAGGCGTTTCTGCCCCACCCTTCCTCAGCCTCCTTCAACGAACGCATGGCCGCGGTCCGCGGCATGGTTGAGATCGCCCTCAATGCCGAAACCCAGGTGGCACGCGACGACTACCTCCAGCAGGTTTCGTTGCTGCTCGGCGTCCAGCCCGACGCCATCCGCAGCGAGGTCGCCATCCTGGAAAAACGCCGCCATGTGGGCGCCCCGAACCCCCAGGCCGCGCCAGCCAAGGCGGGCGCCGACAACCACACGAAGGGCTACGAGGAGCACCTGCTTTTCATCTGCCTCCACCACGAGGAGGTCATGCGGCAACTGGGCAGCTATCTCGCCCACGAATGGATCGACACTTCCAACACCGCCGGACAGCTCCTCGACCGGCTCCTGGCCGAGGTCGTGCATAACGGCTGGCAGGGTCGAGAAACCTTGGATCAACTCCTTGAGACAGAGGAAGAAAAGTCACTTGCGGCCACGCTCCTGTTCCAGACCCCGGGCGACGAGGATTGGGTCAAGATTGCGAACGAAGGCCTGCGCCACTTGCAGAAGCGCTTCCTGGAGCCGAAGAAGCAACAAATAGAACTTGAAATAGCCTCGAAAGGCGCGATAGGTGACCCAACTTTACCGTCCCTCTTGAAACAGCGCGCCGAACTCACCCGCCAGCTCCTCAATCCACCGAAGCTTTCCCTGGCTTCCTGAGCTGCGAACCACGCCTTTTGCGCTGTAGCCCATCCGGGATATTTTCATTTACGTTATGCCGAGCAAATCCAAGCCCGCCGCCCCTGCCGCGAAAAAATCCGCGAAGGAGCACGCCCCTGCCAAATCCTCCGCGCCCGACACGCACAAGCCCGCGGCCCATGGCAAAGCCCATCCTGAAACGACCTCCCCTTCTCCCGCCGCCGCGGCCGTAGCCGCCACCGCCGCCGACGCCACCAGGGAATTCAAGGAGAAGGCGCTCGAGAATCTCTCCGGCGACCTCAACGACAAGATCCGTTACCTCATCCGCCTCTCGAAGGAGCAGGGTTACCTGACCTACGCGGACATCAACGAGGCGCTGCCTGAATCCGTCGACAACCCCGAGGATATCGAGAATGTCATCTCCGTCCTCCAGAACCTCGAGATCGACATCCTCGATCCGCAGGAAGTCGACAACTACAAGCAACGCCAGGAGGAGGCCGAGGAGGAGGAATCACGCACGTCGAACAACGACATCCTCGACGACCCGGTCCGCATGTACCTCAAGCAGATGGGCCAGGTCCCGCTGCTGACCCGCGAGCAGGAAGTCGAAATCTCCAAGCGCATCGAGACCGCCGAGATCAACGCGCTCGCCGCCCTCTTTGCCCTCGGCCCCGTCGGCAAGCATCTCGCCGACCTCGGCGAGAAACTCCTGCTCCGCACCGAGCGCTTCGACCGCCTCGTCATCGACAAGAAGATCGAGAGCCGCGAGGCCTACTTCAAGAACCTCCAGAAACTCGTCGAGACGACCCGCAGCAACGACGCCATCGCCACCGAGGCCTGGGCCGATGCGCAGAAGGCCCGCGACGAGAAGGCCAGGAAGAACGCCCTCATCCGTTTCAAGAAACGCGACAACGTTCTCCGCGCCTGTTACGTCAAATACTACTTCAAGCTGAAGGTCTTCGAGGACTTCCTCCTCGAGCTGCGCCCGAAGATCCACGAGGTCGAGAAGTGCTTCACCGATCTCCATCGCGCCAAGCATCCGAAGTCGAAGAAGGACGCGGCCATCGACGTGCGCGCCGTCAACGCCCGGCTCAAGCAGCTCGAGGCCGAGCTCCGCATCGCGCCGCAGGCGCTGATGGACACCCTCAAGGTCGCCCGCGGCCACATCCGCGAGGCCCACCAGGCCAAGACCGAGATGGTCGAGGCCAACCTTCGCCTCGTGATTTCCATCGCCAAGAAGTACACGAACCGCGGCCTTTCCTTCCTCGACCTCATCCAGGAGGGCAACATGGGCCTCATGAAGGCGGTCGAGAAATTCGAATACCGCCGCGGCTACAAGTTCTCCACCTACGCCACCTGGTGGATCCGCCAGGCCATCACCCGCTCCATCGCCGACCAGGCCCGCACCATCCGCATCCCGGTCCACATGATCGAGACGCTCAACAAGGTGATGCAGGTCCAGAAACAACTGCTCCAGGAATTCGGCCACGAGCCGACCCCGGAGGAAGTCGCCGAGGAAATGAACCTGCCGGTCGAGCGCGTGCAGCAAATCATGAAGATGGCGCAACAGCCCATCTCGCTCCAGTCCCCCGTCGGCGACGGCGATGACACCAGCTTCGGCGATTTCATCGAGGACAAGTCCGCCGACAACCCGTACGACATGACCGCCTTCTCGCTCCTGCGTGAAAAGATCATGGACGTGCTCGACTCCCTCACCGAGCGCGAGCGTCGCGTGCTCACCCTCCGCTTCGGTCTCGTCGACGGTTACAGCCGCACGCTCGAGGAGGTCGGCAAGCAATTCAAGGTCACCCGCGAGCGCATCCGCCAGATCGAGGCCAAGGCGCTCCGCAAGATGCGCCACCCAACGCGTATCCGCCAGCTGCACGGCTTCTTCGACGCCGAGCAGATCGACAACCCGCAGAACCTGCTCAAGAAGCCGCCGGCAATCCCGCCGCAATTCATCAAGCAGGGCGGCCCGCTGGTGAAGGCGCTCTTCCCGCAGAACTGAGACCGCTTTCGCCCTTTACTAGGCAAACCGTCAATCTAGCCTCATCCCGTCATGACAAATTTCTCCTCCCCTGTCGTCGCCATCATGGGCCTGGGTCCCACCGAGTTGGTGGTGATCCTGGTGATCCTGTTGTTGCTGTTCGGCGGCTCGAAACTCCCGGGTCTCGCCAAGGGCCTCGGCCAGTCCATCAAGGAGTTCAAGAACGCCTCCAAGGACGAACCGGCCAAGGACGAACCCAAGTCCGATTCCAGTTCGAAATCCTTGAACAATTAATCCGCGTTCACTCGTTCCATTCTCAGGCGCATCCCCCGGATGCGCTTTTTTTGTGCCCGGGTTGAGCTGTCTCGGGCCGGGCTCATTTCCGCCACCATTGCCATGAGCCCGTTCTTGAATTCAAGTCCTCACCCGCCGCCAGGTGAAGCGAACAGCACCGCTTCACCCGACGCGATCCGCCCTTGAGCACGTTCTCCCCTCGCCCCCTCGCGCCTTCCCCCGCGCCAAACGAAAATGCCTCGCCCCGCTATGCGCTGGTGATCGTCGTTGCCGTGCTGCTGGCCTGGTCCGGCTCGATCCGCGGTCCCTTCGTCTTTGATGACCACGAGGCCGTTGTCCACAACGCGACCCTCGCTGACTTCTGGTCGATGCGCTGGCTGGTTCCGCCGGCCACCGCCGGGGAAACCGTCAGCGGGCGGCCCGTGCTCAACTTCACCTTTGCGCTCAACCACGCGCTCGGTGGGTTGGATCCACGAGGCTACCATTCGGTCAACGCCGGTCTCCACGCCCTCGCCGCGCTCCTGGCCTTCGGCGTGGTTCGACGCACGCTGCGGCGCCAGCAGCCCGCGATCGCCAACGGCCTCGCCGCCACCATCGCCCTGGCGTGGGCCCTTCATCCGCTGCAGACCGCCGCCGTCACCTATGTCGCCCAGCGCGCGGAATCCCTCGCCGGGCTTTGGTTCCTGCTGGCGCTTTATGCCTTCATCCGCGCCGGCGAATCCGAATCGACCCGTCTGAAGTGGAGCGTCGTGAGCGTCGTGGCCTTCCTGCTGGGCACCGGCACCAAGGAAACGGTCGCCGCCCTCCCGGTGGTCGCCGCCGCTTGGGACCGCGTCTTCGCCGCCGGTTCATGGCGCGAAGTCTGGCAACGCAACGGACGTCTGCTGCTCACCCTTGCCGCCTGCTGGCTGCCCCTCGCGGTGTTGGTGCTGGCCCACGACGGACGCGGCGGCTCCGCCGGCTGGGCCACCACCATCACCCCGTGGTCGTACTTGCTCACGCAGGCGGCCGCGATCCCCCACTACCTGCGCCTCATGATCTGGCCGGCGGGACTGGTGTTCGACTACGGCACGCCCGTGGCATCGTCCCTTTCCGCCGTCTGGCTGCCGATGCTCGCGCTCGCCGCCGCATTCGCCTTTTCCGCATGGTCCGCCTGGCGCGGCCGGGCGGCGGGATTCATGGGCCTCCTGTTTTTTGCCGTGCTCGCCCCCAGTTCCAGCATCGTGCCCGTGGCCACACAAACGATCGCCGAGCATCGTTGCTACCTCGCCCTCCTGCCCGTGCTGGCGGGAATGATCCTTCTCGTTCATCGCGTGGCGCGCTCCTGGCCCGCGGGCCTTCAGGCGGTACTCGCAGCCGCCCTCGTCGTGGCCCTCGGCACCGCCACCTGGCAACGCAACCGCGTTTATCAGTCCGCCGTTTCGCTCTGGCAGGACACCGTCAACCACCGCCCCAACAACGCCCGCGCGTTCAACAACCTTGGCCAGGCCCTCGCGCTTGAAGGCAACCCGGCCGGCGCGATCGCCGCCTACGAAAGTGCCATCGCGCTCGCTCCCGAGCACGCCTTCGCCCACGGGAATCTCGGCGCCCAGCTGCTCATCTCCGGCCAGCTTGCCGCCGCTGAAACGCATCTCAACCGCGCCCTCGAGCTGGACCCGCACCTCGCCAACGCCCGCTTCAACCTCGCCGACGTGCTCGCGCGCCAGGGACGACGGCCGGCGGCGATCCACCAGCTGCGCCTCTTGCTGGCGCAGGATCGCGCGGCCTTGGACGTCCATCTGAAACTGGCCACCTTGCTCACCGCCGATGATGCGACCGAGGAAGCCGCCCAAGTGCTCCGCGACGCGGAAGCCCTCGCTCCCCACTCGGCCGAGGTCGCCTTTGCGCAGGGGACCCTGCACGTGAAACGTCGCGACCTGCCGGCCGCCCTCCACGCCTTCACCGCCGCCGTGGACCGCGACCCTGCCCACTGGGACGCCCGCGCGAACCTCGCCAACTGCCAGCTCATGGCCGGCCAGCCCCGCGACGCGATCGCCAACTACGAAGCGGTCCTCCGCGCGCGCCCGGACGATGCACAGACCCGCTCAAATCTAGCCCTGGCCCGCGAAATGGTCGCCAAGCCATGATTCCTGGCCCTCCACCACCGGATCAATGCATCGCAAATCGAGATGAAGTCCGGAAACACCAGTTGCCCCGCCTCGATCATCCTGAGACCGGAATCAACCGCTGGGCGGTTGCATAGTGAGCGGAGATGAACTCTGGAGAGTACAAAATTTACCCGCCACCGTCATCCTGAGCGGAGCGAAGGATCTCAGGGGAAAAGGACTGACGTGCGCCGACTCCGTGGATCCTTCACTGCGTTCAGGATGACGGATGCGGGGGATCCAGGTGTTTCCAATAGGGAGCCGGCTCACGGGCTCAAAACTCGTTCAGTTCATCAGCAGCGCAGCGAAAGACCAACGCTCACGTCACCCGCGCCCACAGCAATTTGAGATAACGGCTCTCCAGACAATTGGAATAAACCGGATGGTCCACCCCGGGCCCCGTGCGGTCGAATATCTGCAACCGGCGGTCGAGGCGATGCACACCCTTGATCACGCAGCCCTCGAAGTCCTCGAGGGACACCAGCCCCGAGCACGAGGCGGTGACGAACAGCCCGCCCGGCTTCACCAAGCTCGCCGCAATGGTATTCAAATCGGCGTACTTGCGCATGCCCTCTGCCGCGAATGCCGGATCGCGCGTCATTACGAATTTCGGCGGATCGCACAACACGGCGTCGAACTGCTCGCCGTTCTTCTGCATCTGCCGGGCATAGGCGAAGGCGTCGGTGTGCACCCACTTGAGCTTGTTCGGCGACACCTGGTTGAGGTTCGCGTTGCGCCGACCCTGCGCGATGACTTTTTCGTCGAGATCCACCGCCGTCACTTCCGCGGCGCCGCCCAAGATCGCATTGATGGAAAAACCTCCGGTGTAGCTGCAGAGGTCGAGCACGCGCAGCCCCTTCACCAACGACCCGAAGCGCTTCCGATTGTCGCGCTGGTCGCAGAAGAAACCCGTCTTGTGGCCCTCGGCGAAATCCACCTCGTATTTCACCTCCCCTTCCTTGATCCGCACCTTGTCGGGCGCGGACGCCGTGATGTCCTTCATCATCGACGGCTTGATGCCCTCGAGGCTGCCGAGGTCATGGTCGACGTGCACCCTCACATGCCTGGTGCCGAGCAGCTCATGGAGCAGCGGCAGCCATTTCGGCAACCGCAGGAAAATGCCCAGCGAATACACGTCGCAGTAAAGCGTGTCCGCGTAACGGTCGATCGTCAGCCCGCTCACGCCGTCGCCATCCGAGTTGATCACGCGGTACGCGTTGGTCGTCTCGTCCAGCTTGAACAGGTCGCGGCGCAACGCGACCGCGCGGCGGATCGCCTTCTCAAAATATTCCTCCCCCATCGCCTCCCCCGTGTGGACGACCACGCGCAGCGGCATCTTCGCGCGGGGATTGAACAGGCCGATGCCCACGCGGTGCCCGAACTTGTCGTAAACATTCACCAGGTCCCCCGGGCGCGCATCACGCGACACCTCCCCGAGCATGCGCGGGAAGATCGCCGGCTGGAAACTGACGAACTTCAGCTGCGCCCAGGGCTTTTGCCACTGGGATTGGGGAATGGGATCCCCCTTCACGGGCCGGACCGGATCGATCGGGGACTTCTCCTCAACTTCTGCTTCTTCGGACATGGTCACAGTGGGCCGCATCACCCCAGCTTTGGCAACCTGGTAGGCGCCGAGCTTGCTCGGTCCCAAAAGGGAACACCGTCCGTGTTTTTTTGCATTTTCTGAATCCAATCGAGCGACTGGCGACACTCACCCTCGAACCCTCTATTCCATCGCCACTCGAATGCGGCCACTTCATTCTGAACCCGTCCGCTTTCATTCCCCTCCCGCCCCATCATGTCTCCTCTCCCGCTCCTGATTGCCGAAGTCACCGGCGCCCAGATCATAGCCATCGTCGCCATCGTCAGCGGCATCTCCCTCACCGCCGTCATCATCATCTTCGGCCTGAAGTTTGCCCAGCGCCGCCAGGAACTCTGGCACGAAACCGCCCGCGTGGCCCTCGAGAAAGGCCAGCCCCTGCCGCCGCTGCCGGGCGACATGCAGCACGAGAACACGCCGGAAAAAAACAGCGACTTCCGCAGCGGCCTCATCCTGGTCGCGGTCGGCGCCGGGCTGTACTTTTTCTTCCTGTCCCTCTTTGGCGGCTGGATGAAATACATTGGCACCATCCCCGGCTTCATCGGCGTCGCCCTCCTGCTCTACGCCACCGCGAACGCCCTGTCCCGCCGCAAGCCCGGCCCCTCCGCCGACCTGCCTCCCCGCTCGTGACCGATCCCGAGCTGATCGCCCGCGCGCTCGTTTCCGACGACCACGCCGCGTTTGGCGCACTGGTGCGCCGCCACCAATCCGCCGTGCGCCATTTTCTCCGCCACCTGGCGGGGGGCGATGCCGCGCTGGCGGACGACCTCGCGCAGGAGACCTTCGTGCAGGCGTGGCATGGACTCGCCCGCTTCGGCGGCCGATCCAGCTTCTCCACCTGGCTGCTCGGCATCGCGCACAACCGCTGGCGCAACGCGCGCCGGAAGCAGCGCACCATCCCCGTCGGGCCCGAGCATCTCGCCGCGCTGGATCCCGCGCCATCCCCCGCCTTGCTGAGCGACTTGAAGCATGATCTGGAGGGGGCCCTGCGCTCCCTCGCGCCCGAGGAGCAGACCGCCCTCCACCTTTGCTACCAGCAGGGTCTTTCCCACTGTGAGATTGCCGAGGTGCTCGCGTGGCCGCTCGGCACGGTCAAAACCCACCTCAACCGCGGCCGGGAAAAACTCCGCCCGCTCCTCGCCTCATGGAACCCGCAGACCTGAACCCGACCCCGCCCGACGACCCCGCGCTCGAAGCCTGGCTCCGCTCGGGGACCGCGCTGCCCCCCCTGCCCGACCACGGCTTCTCGCACCGTGTGCTTGCCGCCCTTCCGCCCCCACCCGCGCCGGTTTCGTCACGCGTGTGGGCGTGCGCAGTCGGGGCCGGTGCCGGCTTGGGAGTGGTGGCGCTCGCGATGGTCAAAGGGGACATCCTCCTCCCGGCACTTTCCGCCCCGAACCCGCTCGCCGAGGACCTGGCGCACACGGTGGCCACGCCGCTCGCGCTGGCGCTCGCCGTCCTCTCCCTTTGGTTTGCCTTTCGCCACCGCTGGCAGCGATTGCTCCGGCCGTAAGTTTGCGCCTCCATAAAATTGGCAGCCGGCCCCATCAGCGGGGCCGGCCGGGTGGACCAAAGATTCCCGCAATCAGGCGCGGGAATTCTTGCCAAAGAGGAAATAGAGGATCGAGCCGAGGAACGGCAGCAGAATGATCACGATGATCCAAACCACCTTGTTCGAATTGTTGCTCCGGACGCAGTCTACCAAAGCCACGATCCACAGGATGAACCAAAGGACCGAAAGGATATAGCTCAGGTTCATACGCTCCGGAAGATACTCGATTGCCGGGCCACCGCCATGGGGCGCATACCTACCCCCGCAGCTCCCCGACCTCCGTGGACGGGACTCGATTCCCCAACCTTGAACGACCGCAACGCATCCTACCGATGGTGAAATCAAACTCGCCGCTTTGTCGAGAGAACGCGAAACCGCCGGGCGGTTTGCGCGATGCGTGGGGCATAAACTGCGGAGAATGGAAACATATCCCTCCGTCATCCTGAGACCGGGCGCAACCGCCGGGCGGTCGCATAGTAACCGGAGATGAACTCTGGAGAGCACAAGATATTCCCGCCACCGTCATCCTGAGCGAAGCGAAGGATCCAAGAGAAAGGACGGACGTGCGCCGACTCCGTGGATCCTTCGCTACGCTCAGCATAACGGCGCGGAAGAAGGAATCGGTTACCCGGAATTCGAACGTGACCGGAAATTTGCAGGCCCGCCCAACCTGGCCGCCCACGGAACGCCTTCATTTCCCTCCAACAAAAAGGCCGGCCCCTTCCGGGACCGGCCTCGAAAAACAGCTCGTCGACTTGCGCGTCAGGCCACGCGCTCGACCACGAGCGGCGGCGGGATCGGACGCTTCGGCGCCAGACGATAGGCATCCTTAAAGTAATTCAGCGCCTGCTCGAGCTTCGCCTCGTCGTTATAGTGGATCATCATCAGGGGCTCGCCCTGTTTCACCTGCGTGCCAACCTTCTTGATTTCCGACACGCCGACGGCGTAGTCGATCTTGTGGTGGTGCGCGGCATCCTTGCCGGCGCCGAGCAACGAGACGCCCTTGGCAATCATCGCCGCATTGATCGTGTGCACGTAGCCGCGCTTCGGGGCCGGCAGCTTGCGAATATGGCGCGCGGTCGGGAATTTCTCCGGGTGATCGATGAAGGTGGTGTCGCCGCCCTGGGCGCGAACCATGTCCTTGAACTTCTCCAAGGCGGACCCGTCGGTCAGGTGTCGCTGCACCGTCTGCTTGGCCGAGAGCGTGGAGCCCGCGACGCCGGCGAGGCGCACGATCTCCATGCCGAGCTTGAGCACGAGCTCCTTCATGTCCTCGGGACCTTCGCCCTTCAGCAGCGCGATGGCTTCCTTGATTTCCAGCGCCGTGCCGACCGTGTCGCCCAGCGGCTGGTTCATATCGGTGACGAGCGCGACGCAGCGGCGCTTCATCGAGCGACCCACGCGGGTCATGGAACGCGCCAGTTGCTTGGCCTGCTCGAGATCCTTGATGAAGGAACCGTTGCCCCACTTCACGTCGATCACGAGGCCCTCGGCGCCCTCGGCGAGTTTCTTGGAGAGCACGCTGCCCGTGATGAGCGGAAGGCTTGGGATCGTGCCGGTCTCGAGGCGCAGGTCGTAGAAGATCTTGTCAGCCGGGGCGAGCTCCGGGCTCTGCTCGGCGATCGCCCCGCCGATCCGGGCCAGCTGGTCCTGGAAATGCTGGATCGACATGTGGCTCTTGAAACCAGGGACCGCCGAGAGCTTCTCGAGCGTCGTGATGACAAATTCCTGCTCCACGCCGCACATCATGGGCACCACCACACCGCTCGCCATCGCGAGCGGGGCCAGCACCAGCGCCGTCTTGTCGCCCACGCCGCCGGTCGAATACTTGTCGATCTTGGGCTTGGCGATATGAGACAAATCGATGACTTCGCCGGAAAGCATCATTTCCTCGGTGAGGACCGCCGTCTCCTGGGCGGACATGTTGGCGAAGAAAATCGCCATCAGCAGGGCGGCCTGCTGGTGCTTGGGCATTTCCTCATCGAGCGTGGAGTCGATGATGTAACGGATCTCCTCCTGCGTGAATTCCTGGCCATCGCGCTTCTTCTCAATCAGGGAAGTAAACGAGGGCTTGATGAACCGGCGGGTGGGAATGGGACGTTTTCTCATGGAAGTCTCTGAAATGTACTTGGGCGGCGCCTTGCGGCGCAAAGTTCGGAGAGGCAATGAGTTTTGCCGATTTTGTCGAGCCTTAAATCCCGGTATATGGTCGGATAATGCGCCAAAGTAGCCCGTATTTCGTCGGGTCGGGTCCTCCATCGCCGACCCGCGAAAATGCTTCTTGCTCAAAGCCAAGCGCAATTCCTCAATCGCCGGATGTCTCTGCCTTTTAACGTCGCCGCCCATCTCGATGCGAGCCTGCGAGCCGTCTCCGATCAGCTGGGCCTGGGAGCCGGGTTCGACCCCGAAATCCGCGTGGCCGACCCCGCGCACGGCGATTTCCAAGCCAACGGCGCCCTCGCCTTCGCCAAACGTCAAAAACAGAACCCGCGCGCGCTCGCGCAGCAATTCGTCGACCGCCTGGACGCGAACCTCACCGGCAACTTCGACGTTTCCCTGGCCGGTCCCGGATTCATCAATTTTCGCCTCAAACCCGGCACCCTCCTCGCCTGGCTCCAGGCGCACGATTCGGAGGAACACCTCCGGGCCGGCGCCTCCGCCGCCCACGCGGGCCAGACCTGGGTCGTCGACTACTCGTCGCCCAACACGGCGAAACAAATGCATGTCGGCCACCTGCGCTCCGCTGTCATCGGCGAGGCCATCTGCCGCCTGCTGACGTTCACCGGCGCCCGGGTCATCCGCGACAATCATCTCGGCGACTGGGGCACGCAATTCGGCAAGCTCATCTACGGCTACAAGCGCTGGGCCGACGAGGCCGCGCTGCTCGCCGAACCCATCGAGGAACTCGAACGCCTCTACAAGCTCGGGCACGCGGCCACGCCCGATGGCTCGCCCGAACTCGAGGAAGCGCGCCGTGAACTCGTCAAACTGCAGTCCGGCGACCCGCAAAATGTCGCGCTTTGGAAAAAATTCTCCGACGTCAGCCTCGCCGCCTTTCAACAGATCTACGACCGCCTCGGCATCGTCTTCGACCACAACCTCGGCGAATCGTTCTACAACGACAAGGTCGAGCGCATCTACCGCGAACTCACCGAGACCCATCTCGCCGAAACCAGCGAGGGCGCCCTGGTCGTGTTTCACCCGGAACACCCGCGCTTCGCGAAACAACCGTTCCTCATCCGCAAGGCCGACGGCGCGAGCAATTACGCCTCGACCGACCTCGCCACCGCCCTTTACCGCGCCGAGCATTTCCAGGCCGATGGCATCGTCGTGGTCACCGATTTCCGCCAGGCGGATCACTTCGAGCAGCTTTTCCTCACGGTCAGAAAATGGTTCGCGGCCAAGGGCTATCGCGTCCCCGAACTGCACCACGTCACCTTCGGCGCCGTCACCGGCGAGGATGGCAAAGCGCTCAAGACCCGCGACGGCGGGGTGATCAAGCTCAAGGCCCTGCTCGACGAGGCCGAGGAACGGGCCTACGCGCTCGTCAGCGAAAAAAGTCCCGACCTGCCCGAGGCCGAGCGCCGGGAAATCGCGCGTGCCGTCGGTGTTGGCGCCGTGCAGTACGCCGACCTCGCCCAGAACCGCAGCAGCAACTACGTTTTCGCCTGGGACAAGATGCTTTCCCTCGAAGGCAACACCGCTCCCTACCTCCTCTACGCCGTCACGCGCGTCCGCTCCATTTTCCGCAAGGCCGGGCTTGATCCGGCGGCGCCGCCCGTGGCCGGCGCCCACGCGCCGCAGACCGCCCAGGAACTCGCGCTCGCCCGCAAGCTGGTGCAATTCTCCGACGCGGTCCAGCTCGCCGGCTCCCAGCTCCGCCCCCATTTCCTCTGCCTCTACCTGTTCGAACTCGCCGGGGCCTACAGCGCCTTCTACGCCGCGGACAAGGTGATCGTGGACGATCCGGCCATCCGCGCCGGCCGCCTGCTCCTCTGCCACCGCACGCTCATCACGCTCGAGACCGGTCTCCACCTGCTGGGTCTGCGCACGCTCGAGCGGATGTAATCGGATCGCGGACGACCCCCGCGACGATTGCGATTTCTTTCACCGACTTCGCTCTTGCCGGGCCTCCCCGCCCGCGCAACATGACGCCACCATGTCTGGAGGCACCCCGCAAAACCCCGGCCCGGAATATTACGTTCGCGGCGTGAACGACACCGACGCCCGCGGCCCCTTCTCCATCGACCAGCTCGTCTCGCTCGCGGAAGCGGGCCAGGTGACGCGCGACACCTACTTCTACGACGCCACGAGCGAGCAGTGGCTGCTCCTCTCGAGCAACGAGGCCATGAAGGCCGCGCTGTGGCCGGAGAAGAAGAAACTCGGCTTCAAGCAGATGGATTTCAAACCCATCAACGAGGAAACGACCGACAGCGCCCCGCCCATCACCGTCCAGCAGTTCCTCGATGCGGCCGAGGGCATGACGGAGGAAACGAAGGGCAAGAAGGACAAGGGCGACATGATGATGAGCGCCGCCCAGTGGGGCACCCGCTCCGCGGCAATCATTTCCCTGGCCAGCGCCGTCGCGCTCGTACTGCCCGGCGTCGAGGGCCTCATGGCCATGAATGTTTCCAAGATCATGGAGACTCCCGGCGTGATCCTCGGCGTCGTCGATGTGATCATCGCCGTGCTCCTGTTCCTCGGCGTGATCCAGATTTACCCCTTCGTCCGCTTCCGCGCCGTGTTCGGACTCGGCTTCCTCGGCTTCCTGTTCCTCGCCCAAGGCCAGCTCACGCCGATGATCGCCGTCGCCGCCGGCTCCGTGGGTCTCTACTTCAGCACGATTTTCCTGAGCTACATCCCGCTCGCGGTCTCGGCGCTGCTCGGCCTCGGCGGCATGGCCATGCTCGCCACCATGGCGTACGTCTGAATATCGGCCGGCGCCGCGATTCGCCCATGCCGATCTCGACCTACTTCTCCCGGCTTCACCGGCTCTGGACCCACGATATCTGGGCCGCCGGCCTGAAGCGCGATCGCTCGCCGCGCGACCGCGCCTACGCCCTCCTGCGCGTCGCTTCCATCACCATATCCGGGTTGCATGAGTTGCACGTGGCCATCCGGGCCGCCGCGCTGAGCTACAGCTCGCTCCTCGCGCTCGGGCCCCTGATCGCCCTCAGCGTGCTCGTCTCCGGCTTCGCCCTGGGCAACAGCGATCCCGCCATCATCGCCCAGGGCGTCAATCGCGTGATCAGCTTCATCGCGCCGCAGGTCGCGCAGTACGACCGCGCCGGCCAGGCCGAGCGAAACCGTCCGCCGGCCGAGGACAGCGCGGAGGTCGCTCCCCCCGCCACGCCGGAAATGGTCGGCCTGCTCGGCAATTTCGTCTCCAGCTCCCGCTCCGGCACCGCCGGGCTCATCGGTATCTTCACGCTTTTCCTGATCGTCATCGGCCTCTTCACCACGATCGAGAACACCTTCAATGACATCTGGGGCGTCCGCCGCGGCCGAAGTTGGATGGCCCGCATCGTGTACTATTGGAGCGTCATCACCCTGGGCGCGCTGCTCTTCTTCGCCTCGCTCACGCTGCTCTCCGCCGGCGCCTTCATGAACGTCTTCTTCGAGAAGATCCCGCTCGGCGCCCAGCTCAAGAACGTCTTCGTGTGGATGCTGCCCTCGGGCTCCGTGCTGCTCCTCATCGTCATCCTCACGCTGTTCTACCGCCTGGTGCCCCACACCCGCGTGCGCTGGGGCGCCGCCCTCATCGGCGCCGTCATCGTCACGGCGCTGCTCTTCCTCAACAACTACCTCGCGTTCCTCTACTTCAAGCGCGTGGTCCTCTCCAAGAGCCTTTACGGCTCCGTCAGCATCATGCCGGTCCTCATGATCGGCCTCTATATCTTCTGGTTCTTCGTGCTGGTCGGCGGACAGATCACCTACGCCGTGCAGAACGTCCGCTACCGCAGCAGCCAGACCGCCTGGCACAACCTCAACCACGCCACCCGCGAGAGCCTGTCGCTCGTCGTGCTGCTGTTGATCGCCCGCCGCTTCAAGGTCGCGGCTCCCGCCTACTCCGTCAGCGAACTTGCCATCCTCATCAGCGTGCCCTCCCAGATCCTCAACGAGAGCCTCAACCGGCTCTCGGACATGAAGCTCATCACGGAGCTGCCCCCCGCCCACGACGCCGATCCCAACGACCTGCGCTACCAGCCGGCGCGCCCGCTCGACCAGATCACCCTCGAGCAATTTCGCCGCGACTTCGAAAACTACGGCGAGGCGCCGACCGCCGGCCTCCTCGAGCACGTGGATCCCGTGCTTGCCCATTACCACCAGAGCCTGGCCGCGTCCCTTCCCGCCATCCTCGGCACCAAATCGCTCGACGATCTCATCGACGAGCAACAGCCGAGCCAGACCTTCGCGCCGTTTCCCATGACCGCCCGCTAGGGCACGCTCTTTAGCCGGAACCATTCAGTGGGACCACGACTCTCTCAGAAATTCCTGCACTGAAAAGTGAACGTGTCGAGCTCAGCGGCTTGCGGCGAAGCCGCTCCTTTCCGGCGCCTTGATGTCATTCGCCACACCTCCTCTGCATGGATGCGCCCCAGGGGGTCATTCGGACGCGATGCCTTGACTGACATTTATGAGCAGGTGGCCCGGAGCGATGGGGTGTGTAGGGTTCGCTTGGAAACCCTGTAAACTTTGGGCTAGATCGATTCGACTGCACTCCATGCGCCGGCTGAAGCAGGCGCCGCGTCATTCGCCTCGCACATGTAAGTCGTACATTTTGGTTTCGCCGGTTTCTTCGACCGCAGCAATTAGCAGCACGCCGCCGCGAAACGGCTTTTTGCCTGCGGGCGGGGTAACTTGGACGCGAATCATTTGGTGAGTTCCATCTGATATAAGATCGGCCTGCGCGCCTGATGTTGCTGTCGCCTTGGTAAATCGAAGCTTACCTAATCCAGTACTTCTGATCGTGAACTCCTTCGGCTCACGAGCTTCGTCCTTTTTCCATACAAGTGACTCCGGGTCGGCTTCAATATACGATTTCAGCTTTGTGATTACGGAAATATCATGGCTTCCACCGCCATCGGTAACAACTGTGGCCCGTATTGTCTCGGTACCATGGCGCTTGCGCGCGCGAAACTGCAAAACCACCTCTCCAGATTGTCCAAATGCTAACCGGTCGGGGCTAGCAAAAGCATATGAACAGTCACATTCCGTATCGATTCGTAGGATTCTGATAGGAGACTCGCCAGCGTTGATGAAAGGAAATGAAGCCGAAGCCTGATGCACATCTACCGGCAACGAAAGTTCCAATATCGGCAATTCGAACCTAAGTGTGCCATGGCACTCCGGGATTACCCACCCAAGAATCCCGATCAAGGCTGCAAGGCGTGCAATTTTCGAATGCAAGTAGATCAATTTCAGTGAAGCGCGGCTTTGTTCGAATCAAGATCCGCATTGGCACTAATGGAAATCCACAGCGCAAACGAAGAATTGGCCGCGCTCCCCATGAGCGGAATTTCCAGATGAAGCTCCACTAGGGTTCGGGTTCCTGTTTGCGCGAGTCTTGATAGAACAAATGCTTCATTCTGTCCGGGTGCTACCAGCAAATCCCCGAAAAGAGTGACTCCATTGAAACCAAATGCAGGTTCCCTGTCTTCAAACCCGGACGCCTTGAGATCCGTCGCAATCGCTTTCTGAAATTTGGCGAGGTCGACGCCATTGTTCACATTCCCTCTGAACCACCATGAAACATTACTAACTTTCCCATCCTCGAGTGAAATGGTTAGTTGGATTTCCTTATCCCTGTCACGCTGAATATAGTTTATCGAGTTTTTGCCTATGTGCTCCGGAGGAGATGCCATGAGGGCATTGCTGGACACAAATGACTGCACGTCATTAGTGGTACGGCCGATCAACTTTACGGATGCGACGATATTTGAAGACTCTGCGGTCAACGCCCGGGACGCGTGAAACAAGAAAAGGATACTGAGGACGAATAATTTCACAGCGAATTGCTTTCAAATTTAAGGCGCGATGGCACTCGGGAAACGAACAAAATTCGAAGGTATTCTGACCTTCCTTAGGGGGTCGACATCGGGTCTGTGCGTGCCCTTATCGAGATCATTAGGGTCCGCAGACGCTGAGTCATATCTGGCGGAAAGGTTGTCGCTTTGGATACGCCAGTTCCTGACTGCATTGTGAATTTCAGCTCTTATTGCCGTTCTCACCTGTTCCTGCGTTCCCATCCGCTCGCGAGACAGGATTTCGTTTACTCTTTCGGCAAGAACATCCAAACGTTTAGCAAACTCCGAGTAGTGCTGATACTCTGCGTGCATAGTAACCAGTTTGGGTTTTCCATTAACGTAATCATCCAAATCATACCAAACAATCGAAGAAAGATCGATTTGCCGGGACAAGCCGCGATAGGTGTTTGATTTGCCAGGAACGGATTCAATCTGAATGCTATTTACGTCGATCGAAGATAGGCCTTGCATCTTGAACGCCCCACCCCGGTTTTGTGGCCAAGTCGACAAGTCGCCATCAGGAAAAGGATCCCCATCGCGGATCTCTCTCAATTCAGCAGAAAGCACTACAGTAGCCCGACCAAAGCTTGCGGTCTTAGGTTCCGGCTCAATGACTGCATTTGTGACAATTTCGTGGTTGTGAAGAGTGTCAGCATACACAGGGCCGCCGGTATCTGGAGGCGGATAGAGTGGTATCAGCACATCCCCGGTTGGCGTATAGTAGAAATGGCAAAATCCATCGTATGAGTCATCAAAATCGAGGGATTCGCCAAGGGAGAGATAATGTTCACAACCGTACGTTGTAAAATAATAAGGCATGCAATCGATCCAGTTATACATCGACACATACCTTATGTAGCCCGGTGTGCCGTGCGTGATGTTCACGTCGGCCTTCAACGAGAACGCGGGGTGCGTAATACCGGCCAGAAAAATTATAGCGCCAGCTAGCGGTTTCATGATAGCACGTATGTTTATTTTTTACGACGGGGGCCAAATTTCATGCCTCCCGTCATCCCATGAACGAATTCTCCTTCGGGACTACATAGCTCCGGAAAGCTATCAGGTAGTGGTGCATTGAGGACGAATCTTGACGCTGGTCGCGAAATTCTCTCCTCCAACCAAACCGCTCGTAGCGATGCTTTTGTTTGTTCAGGCGCGTTAGGCTCCAGCAATCGTCCCAGCATATCTCTCTCGAATTTATCGGGAACGGTGTTGCTGTTCACATCCTCGAACAGAGGATTTTCGTCACTACTAACCAATCCGCACAGCCATGCGCCTCCTTTTCCTGCCGTTATTTTTATACTGTTTGGGGCACCATCCCTCGTGATCGGCACATCATTGGCCATGAGCATATCGCGAAACCAGATCGCCCAAGTACTTGTTTTGTGGTCAATCTTAACCGTAACGATGTTGAGGGGAGCCATGCGCTTTCCCGAATACAATAGCCACGGCATTTCTTGGTTGATGCGGACTTTGGAGCCAACCGGGCTAACAGAAGCAAAGGCGGGATCCCGAACACTTTGGCCTATTGTGAATGCCGCTCCGCCGATATTCACAACTGTCCCAATCGAAGCGTTAAGGGTGAACGAGACGTAGCTCACACCATCTCCCCGAAAGCGCAGTTTTTGAACCCAAGCGTCGTTAGGCGAGATCTCCAAATAGGGCGTGCCACCACGAGACTTAACGTTCGCATGCTTTTCCTCCGATAATGACATGACCTCAAAAGTGTCTCTATCAACTGGCTTGCTGCCCAACCTGTGAGCATTGTGAGACAGACGGGGAAGACTGAGCGGCGCGTCCCACAAGGCTGAAATGACTTCCGATTCGGTAAGCGATGGTTGAGCGGAAACAGTAACTAATGGAAGCGCTGCAAGAAGCAGCGTTCGAATAAGCGCACGGGGTGCAGTATTCATAGGGCAATTTCGAAGGGCGGACTCGATATGAAGCACACTTTGTACCTCAGCGCCGAGGCTCGCAACTGGGCGAAACATGTCGCATGAGATTACAACCAAATTTTAGGCTATTTTCGCCGAGCCGCGAGGCGGCGGCGCGGCGCTTGTGTTCCGTGGGCCGCTGTCCGTCAAATCAGGGCAAGGCCTTTGCTTTACCTTTTTACCTAACTAGCTCTCGGTCGCGAGAAGAGCAGCTTCGTTCCGCCCGCGACGTGGACGTGGCCCCCATGATAGTGGTTCGACTTGCGGCCCATCGCCCGAACCGCACGTTTTTCTCGATGCGTCTTCGATTCCCCTGGCTCGCCCTGCTGCTCCCCCTCGCTCCCTGCCTGCCCGCCGCCCCCTCCTATTTCGGCCAGCTCCAGTTGGAAAACTCCGTGCTCGAAATCACCACGGTCGCCGACGGTCTCGATTCGCCATTCGACCTCGCCTGGGGTCCCGACCAACACCTGTGGTGCACCCAACTCGAAGGCACCGTGCGTCGCGTGAATCCGGTTACCGGCGAAAGCCAGGAGGTGCTGCGCCTGCCCGACGTCTTCCACCGCAAATCCCACGGCCTCCTGAGCCTCGCCTTCCACCCGCGTTTCGCGGACGAGCCCTGGGTCTATCTGCACTACGTCTATCAGCTTCCTTCTAGGGACCGGACGGAGATCGTCCGCTCCCGCCTCGTGCGCTGCCGCTGGGACGGCGCGCGGCTCGGCGCGCCGGAGACAATTCTCGACGACATCCCGGGTCGCCCCCTGCACAACGGCTCGCGTTTGGACTTCGGTCCTGACGACAAGCTCTACCTCAGCCTGGGCGATATCGGGCTGACCATGAGCGCCCAGGATCCCGCCGCCCTCACCGGAAAGATTCTCCGCCTCAATCCCGACGGCACCGTCCCTGCCGACAACCCGGTCGCCGGCAGCCCTGTCTGGACTCTCGGCCATCGCAACGTGCAAGGGCTCGCGTTTTCTCCCGCCGGCCGCGCCTACGCGTCCGATCACGGCCCCAACAACGACGACGAGGTCAACCTGCTGGCACCCGGCCACAACTACGGCTGGCCCCTCATCGAGGGTCTCGCCGACCGCCCCGGCGAAATCGCCGCAGCGCGCGACAAGACGTTCACGCCTCCACTCCGCGCCTGGACGCCCACGATCGCGACCGCCGGTCTCGCGTACTACGATCACCCCGCCATCCCCGAATGGCGGAACACGCTGCTCCTCGCCAACCTCAAGGGCCGCGCGCTGCGCGTCCTCGAACTGAACGAATCCGGCGACCAGATCGCACGCGAGCGCATCTTCCTCCAGCAACATCTCGGCCGCATCCGCGACGTGTGGGTCGCCGCGGACGGCGACGTCTACCTGCTCACCAGCAATTCCGACTGGCACCCGCGTTTCCAGCCCTGGATGTATTCCGCGATCCCGGCCGGTCCCGACCGCATCCTTCGGTTGCACCGCGCCCCGGCATCCGACCTGTCCCGGTTGGCGGCCCAGCCCGCCGCCACCATCTGGCGCGAGGACCTCGAGCCGTTGCCGTTGGTCTCCGAGGACTGGAGCTTCCCCGCGACCAGCGAAAGCCTCAAGGCCGGTCAGGACCTTTATGCCGTGCACTGCGCGCCCTGTCATCGCCCCGACGGCCTCGGCGCGCCGGGACTCATTCCTCCGCTCACCAACACCGTATGGGTGAAGGACAAGAGCCGCCTCATGCAGGTCGTGCTCGCCGGCCTCTCCGGCCGCATCGAGGTGAACGGCGAATTCTACGAACAGGAAATGCCATCCTTCCGCCACCTTTCCGACGAGGATCTCGCGGCCATCCTCACCTATGTCCGCGCCAGCTACGGCAACAATGCCAACGCCGTCATCCCCGGCGAAATCGTCGAGGAACGCAAAGGGCTGCGCTAGCGTCCGAGCACCGCCGCGAGGCCACAGCGCCCCGCCGGCGCCTCGTGCGTCTTGCTCACCGAAATCTCACTGGATCAACGAGTTTGCTTTTGACAATTTTCCTCTGAGGCGGCTTTGATTTGGAAACCCCGTCACCGCCACATGTTCAACCAATTCCTGGGACTTTTCTCCAACGACATCGGGATCGATTTGGGCACCGCCAACACCCTGGTCTACGTCAAGGACAAGGGGATAGTGCTCCGCGAACCCAGCGTGGTGGCCGTTTACACCAACTCCCGCCGCGTTCGCGCCGTGGGTGACGAGGCCAAGGTCATGCTCGGCCGCACGCCCGGCAGCATCACCGCCATCCGCCCGATGAAGGACGGTGTCATTGCGGACTTCGACATCACCGAGGCCATGCTCCGCTACTTCATCCGGAAGGCCAACGGCGGGAAAACCTTCCCCCAACCGAGCGTCTGCATCGCGATCCCCTCGGGCATCACCGAGGTCGAGAAACGCGCCGTGATGGAATCCGCCACCCACGCCGGTGCCCGCGAGGTCCACACCATTCCCGAACCCTTCGCCGCCGCGCTCGGCGTCGGCCTCCCCGTCGATGAACCCGCGGCCAACATGATCGTCGACATCGGCGGTGGCACCACCGAGATCGCCATCATCTCGCTCAACGGCATCGTGTTTTCGAAATCCATCCGCGTCGCGGGCGACGAGATCGACCTCGCCATCATCAATTACATGAAGCGTGCGTACAACCTGCTGATCGGCGAGCGCACGTCGGAAGAAATCAAGATGACCATTGGCTCCGCCTACCCGCTCGACCAGGAACTGGCGATGGAGGTCAAGGGCCGCGACTCCGTGGCCGGACTGCCCAAGACGATCCACATCACCTCCCAGGAAATTCGCGAGGCCATGGGCGATACCATCGGCGCCATCGTCGAGGCCGTCCGCATCACACTCGAACGCTGCCCGCCGGAACTTTCCGCCGACCTCGTGGACCGCGGTTTCGTCATGGCCGGTGGCGGCTCGCTCATCCGCGGCATCGACAAGCTGCTTTCCGAAAAGACAGGCCTTGCGGTCACCGTCTCCGACGATCCGCTCTCCGCCGTCGCAAACGGCACCGGTGTCTTCATCAACAACATCGAGGACTACCGCCGCATCGCCGCGGATCTCTAAGCCGGGCCCGAGGACGGCTGACATCGTGCAATCTTCCATCGGGCATCTGGAATCTGGAATTTCAGGGTCCGCATTCTGACGTTTCAGACCTTCGATCTCCGATGCCCGATTGCCCGAACTGTCGCTGCGCTCGGCCCACGATCACCTCCTGAGCCGCTACGTCCTCCCCCAACGGCTCTCCGTCGCCCGCCGTGCTTCCCAAACGATTCGACCACGCCCGCCCCTTCGTCACCCTCGGCGTGATCCTGCTCGCTTGGATCTTCCTGCCGCTCGCCGCCAAGATCTTCGCTCGGGCCACGTTTTTCGAAATCCAGGCGCCTCTCGTCGTCGCCGATTCCTTTGTGCGTGACATCCAGTCCTTCTGGTCGAACCGGGCCCATTCCAAGGACGAACTCCTCAAGGCCGGGCGCCAGCTCGCCGGCCTCATCGCGCAATACGAGTATTCCACGCAACAAAACGCCCAGCTTCAGGCCGAAATCCTCCGCCTCGAAAACCTCCTGAACCTGCCCCCGATGCCGGCGTTCCGCCTGGAACCGGCACGCGTCGCGCGGCGCGATTTCTCCGGCTGGTGGCAACGCATGGTCATCCGCAAGGGCTCCAACTACGGCATCGCCGTCGGCTCTCCCGTCGTTTTCGCCGGCGGCGTCGTCGGCCGGGTCACGGAGGTCCACCGCTACACCTCAGTCGTCGACCTCGTCACCAGCCCCACCCTCCGGCTCGCCGCCACCGTCGCGGGCGACACCCGGCCGGTCAGCTATCAGGGCGGCATCAACAGCACGTTCGGCGCCCCGCGCGGCACCGTGGATTTCGTGCCCCTGGACGTCTCGCCGTCACCGACCTTGCCCAAACGCCTCGTCACCTCGGGCCTCGGCGTGTTCCCTCCCGGACTCATCATCGGCGAAATCGTCCAGCTCGAGCCCAGCGCCGACGGTCTCTTCAAGAGCGGCGAGGTGCTCCTCGACCGCCGCCTCGGCACGCTGACCGAGGTCACCGTGCTCATCCCGCTGAATCCCGAGGAATGAGCGCGAAGAGACCAGCCGTCCGGTTCCAGCTCCCGGCTGGAGCGGCAATCCCTGACCACCACGGCCGCCACGATGGTTTCCCCGCGCTGGGGATACCGGGCAGTCAGGCCGCCCGCCCGTTGCCCTCGGCCCCCGGCGCCTAACCCAGCCTTCCATGCGCCGCTACGACCCCCGCTGGCTCATCGTCACGCTCGCCAACCTCGTCCTCTGGTGGCTGACCGGACTGTTCAATCACTACGCCGCGGGACTTGCCGTGCACCTCTACCTGGGCGGCCTGCTCGTCACTTACGCGGCCCTGCGGCTCGACCCCCGCAGCGGGTTCACGGCAACGCTCCTCACCGGGCTGATCGTCGACGCCCTCACCCCCGTGCCGTTCGGCACCAGCCTCTTTCTCTTCTCCCTCGTGCACGCCGTCGTGCTCTACGGGCGACATCGCTTCCCGCGCGAGGGGGCGATCTTCGGCCTGGTCATCGCGTTGCTGGCCAATCTTTTCCTGGTCATCGCGCTGTCGTTCCTCCTCGTCGGAGCCGGCCCGCGCCCCGCCACCGCCTGGCTCCGCATCTTTGCCGACCTCTTCTTCTCCCAACTGGCCATTCTCGCGATCGCCCCGTGGTTCCTCGCGTTGCAGGACCGGGCCATGGCCCTCGCGGAAATCCATCCCGAGACCGGCCGGCCCGTTACGCGGTAACCCGCAGGATCCGCGCACGGTGTGATTGCGGTTTGATCTTTTTCGGTTCGTTTTGTGCGCATGACTCGCCTGGCCTCCGGTTCAATCGTTCTGTGAGCTCCCGCCCATGAGCCGCCTCATCGAACGCCGCACCCATCGGAACCCGCGCCTGCTCGTTTTCTACGGCGCGATCCTCGCCATGGTGCTCATTCTCACCGGCGGCCTCGCCTATCACCAGCTCGTCAAGCCGGGCGTCTACAGCGAGATCGAGCGCCAGCAGAACCTCCGCCGGGTCATCACGCCCGGGCCGCGCGGCAATCTCTACGACCGGGAAGGCCGGGTCATCGTCGGCAACCGCCCGCGCTTTTCCGTCGTGCTCGACCTCGCCGAGCTTCGCCCTGAATTCCGGGCCGAATACAAGGTCGTCGAGCGCAACTACGTTTCCCTGCCCCCGGCCGAGCGCCCCAATACCGACCAGCTTTCCCGTATCGCGCGCGCGAGCGTTGCGCAGCGCTACCTCGACCACGTGAACGCGATCCTCGGCCGCAACGAAAAGGTCCACTCCACCCGGCTCAACAACCACTTCGCCCGTTCCCTGCTGCTGCCCTACGTGCTGCTCGATGACCTCGCTCCCGAGGAGTACGCCCGGCTCGTCGAACGGCTGCCCGTCACCTCGCCCCTGCAGATCTACGCCTCCAGCACCCGCTATTACCCGCATGGCTCCCTCGCCGCCCACGCGGTCGGGTACATTGGCGTCGATGCGAACCCGGAGGTCAGCGACTTTCCTGGCGAGGACCTCCGCACCTTCAAGATCAAGGGCGCGTTCGGGCGCGACGGCTTGGAACTGGTCTTTGACGAACGCCTCCAGGGCGAAGCGGGCGGCGCCATCTACCGCGTCGATCCCCGCGGATACAAGGTCGATCTGCCCATCGAAAAGCGCATGCCGGTCCAGGGCGACAGCGTCACCACCAGCCTCGACATTGACCTGCAGGAAGCGGCCGAGGCCGCCCTCCGGGACAGCGAGGGCCGCGACCGCACCGGCACCGCGGTGGCGATCGACGTCCGCACCGGGGAAGTCCTCGCCCTCGTCTCGAAGCCGGACTACGACCCGCTCTCCCGCGTCCCCAATCTCCCCGAGGACGCCGATCTCAAGACCTCCGGCGTGTGGCTCAATCGCGCCATCCAGGGCCAGTATCCGCCTGGCTCCACCTTCAAGATCATCACCGCCCTCGCCGGCCTGCGCGCCGGCGCCGTCGATCCGTCCGCGCGAATCATCTGCCCCGGCTTCTACCAGGTCGGCAACCGCCGCTTCCCCTGCCACAACCGCAACGGACACGGCGAACGCGACCTCCGCGGCGCGATCCGTGACTCCTGCAACGTTTACTTCTACAAGGTCGGACTCGAGATTGGCGCCAATCTCATCGCCGCCGAGGCGAAGCGCTTCGGCTTCAACCACAGCACCGGCATCGAACTCCCGCACGAGTACCGGGATCCCCACGTCGCCGATCCGGAATGGAGAAAAGCCCATTGGAAACAGGCCAACCTGCCCGACGGCATCTGGCGCCCCGGCGACACCGCCAACATTGCCATCGGCCAGGGCGACACGCTCATCACGCCCCTCCAGGCCGCCTGCATGGTCGCCTCCTTCGCCCGCGGCGAAACGGAGACCAAGCCCACCATTCTCCACCATCCCGGACGTCCGCGCCAGCGCACCGATCCGATCGGGCTTTCGCCCTCCGACTACAACGCCGTGCTCGAGGGTATGGAGCAATGCTACCAAATTGGCAGCGGCAGGCTGGCCAAGGTCGACGGCCTGCGCGGCGCCGCCAAAACCGGCACCGCCCAACTCGGCCGCAAGGACATGGCCTGGGTAGTGGCCTTCGCTCCCGTCGAAAACCCGCAGATCGCCGTCGCGGTCATGCTGGAGGGCGCAGTGGACGACAACAATTTCGGCGGCGGCACCTACGCCGGCCCCGTCGTGCAGGCCATCCTCCAAGCCTGGAAGGACAAACGCGACCGCCCCGCGGCGAAGCCGGTGAACTTCAACGTGCAGTAGGTAGGGCGCGGACTCCGCTCCGCGCCGAAATACATCCGATGCCTCCAGCGCACAAAACCCTGCCCCACATTGTCCCGGAACCGCCCCGTGGCGAAGCCGGTTAACTTCAACGTGCAATAGGTAGGGCGCGGACTCCGCTCCGCGCCGCAACACATCCGATGCCTCCCGAGCGCAAAACCCTGCCGCACACTGTCCCGGGATGGCTCAAAGGCAGTCCGATCTTCTTTGTTACCATCTGCACGCAGCAGCGAGGCAAAAACCAGCTCTGCCAGCCCGTTGCCGGGCAGGCTGTTCTCAGCGCCGCGGAGTATTATCATACCATCGGTCGCTGGCATGTGCATCTCCTGCTCCTGATGCCCGACCACCTCCATGCCCTGCTCTCATTTCAGAAAGTGGAGTCGATGTCGCAAGTCATTCGTTCATGGAAGCACTATCTATCGAAACATCACGGCATCGAATGGCAGCGGGACTATTTCGATCATCGGCTTAGAACTGACGAGAGCCACGAGGAGAAGGCTGACTATATCAGACAAAATCCTGTGCGCGCAGGGTTAGTCCCATCACCCGAACTCTGGCCATACGTCTGGGAACCGTAATCGACCGGACGGCGCCTCCGCTCGCCGCATCGGCGCAAAAGGTAGGACGGCGCCTCCGCTCGCCGCCTCGTTCGCAAAAGGTAGGGCGGCGACTCCGCTCGCCGCCTCGGCGCGGAGCGGAGTCCGCGCCCTACCTTCGCACCGCCCGTCGCGCCTGTTTCGCCCGCCGGAACACCGCGCGGGGCTCCGGCCACGTCTCCCGGCGCCCGTAGCGCAAGCGCCTCAGGTCCTCGCGCACCGCGGTAAAGATCGGTTCCCCGTCCTCGGTCCACCGTCCGCCGCGCTCCGCGCCGCGCAGGCGGCCGAGCCACCTTCCCGCGTTCTGCCGCACGGGGTCAATCCCGCCCACCCGGTGCCGCCCGCGCCAGCGCCGCCAGCCGGCCTGGCCGGCGCGCAATAGGATCCACCCCGCCGCCACCAAGACCAACGCCGCCGCCACCAGCCGCCCTACTCGTTTTAAATCCCATGGGCGCCCGATCCATGCCTTCAGTCGCTTCGCAAACTCATCCAGCCGCGCTCGAATCGCCGCGCTCGAGCCGCTCGTGAGCGTCTTCACCTGCTCGAGCATTTGCACCTGCTGGCGGGAATCGAAATTGACGATCCGCCGGTACCAGAGCACCCGCAAGCTGTCCATCCGCGCCCCCCAGCTGCTGTCCTGCGCCTGCCCGCCGCCTGCCTCCGCCGCCAGCGCCGCACCCGCGTTGCCCGGCGTCGCATCCACCCGCAGCCATTGGTTGCCACCGTCATGAATCTCCGCCCACGCATGCGCATCCGAATTCTTCACCATGAAGTAATTCTCGAACGCATTGAGGGAGCCACCGTGGAAACCGGCCACCACCCGCGCCGGAAACCCCGCCGCGCGCGCCAGCACCGTGAAGCCCGCGGCAAAATACTCGCAGAACCCGGGTTCATTCGAATCGAGCCAGCGCACCAGGTCGTCCCGACCCGCACCCGCTGGAATCCGCACCGACAGCGCATAAGCATGCCGGTCCTGCAGCCACTGCGTCGCGCGGCGTCCGAACTCCTCCGCGGAAAGTTCCTCCCCGCCGGTGATCTCCCCGACGATCCGCCGCAGCACCGCCTCGTTCTGCGCGCCCGCTGGGCCCTGCAGCAACAACGCGGGATCATAACGCCCCCCGGGACGCCGCCCTCCGCCGCTTCGGACCTCCTCAATCAACAGCGGGGTACGGGCATCAATCAGTGACGCGCCCAATTCCACGCCGTCGAGTTGGAAGGCGGTCATTTTCATCGGCTCCGTGCGCAGGGCCACGACCCGCGCTCCAAGGATTGTCTGAAGAGCGGTGCGATCCCGCAGCCGCAACGTCCTGAAACTCCCCGGCAAAGGCAGATAACGGCTGACTCCCGGTTCGACATAGAACGTCCACTCGCCACCGACTGCGTCCACCTTGCGCCCTGCGGGCCGTCCCTGCACCTGCTGCACCACCCGCTCGTTTTGCATGAGCTCGTTCTTGAATCCCGCCGACACCTTGAATCCCTCCGGCGTGTACTCATCCAGCACCACCAGCCGCCAATAGGGATTCCCCGTGATGTCCGTCGCATCGGTGAGATCCACCCGCATCGCCACGCTGTCGTCCTTGATCAATTCCGTCACGTCGCCGAACCGCACCGTGTCGGTGAACCCCGAGCGGCTCTGCCGCGTGATGTAGCGATCCAGAAAGAACCCGCTCCCCAGCTCGAAGCGCGGGATCACCATGAACAGCAGGCCGGACATGCCGACCACCGCGACGAACAACATGCTCGCGAACGCCAGCAGACGCCAGTCGGTGGCCGCCCGCAGCCGGGCCAGGAATGTCCGCCAACCCAGCCGCATCCAGGCCGTTTCCGCGTCCGCCGTGCGCACCGTCCCCGCGGCCGCCGCATCCACCAGGTTGATCGCGAACAGGAAGCCCAGCGCACACGCCGTGAACAGCAGCAGCATGAACGCGAACTCGATCGTCACGGTCAGCACCCCGGCCACCACGATCAGGAACAACCCGAGCACCAGCAGCTGCAAATCCTCGCGCTTCCGCCGCTGGGCCACGGCGCGGTAAAGCACCAGCATCATCGCGACGCGAATCAGCACCGGCAGCGTATCGGCGCTGAAATAGAAATCCGCCGCGCCCGCCGCGATGATCACCGGCACCGCCGCCTTCCATGCCACCGCCGGAACCCGCGCGACCAGCCCCGGCCACGCCAGCGTGACAAGGATCAATCCACTCGCGACGGCCACCAGGCCCAGGGCCTCGATGTCGAGGAAGAAGACCGTCCACACCGACACCAGCGCCGTGCTGCCGCCGAGCAGCCACTTCAGGCGCAGGAGCTCGTCGAGGTTAAGCTGACGCGGTCTTGCGGCCATTGATGAATGCCGCCACGCCCCGCGCGCCATCGGGCGCGAAGGTGATGACGTTTTGATTGCTCTTCCTCAGGTAGGGCGAGTCGTCCTTGACGAGCCGCGACCCCGCGACCGACCCAGACACTTGCGTTGGTCGAAACGGCTCAACCGGAGAATTCGCCCTGCCCGATGTCACCGGCTCCAGCCGCGCCAGTTCGTCGAGCCACGCCTCGAGATCCCGCAACCGTCGCGTTTCCAGCCATGCCCCGCCCGCCACCCCCACCGCGCGCAAGCGGCCCGCGGCAAAGAGATCCTCGGCCAAAGTCCCCGCGAGGCTGCACAAGAGCTCAAACTGCTCGGGCCGCGGCCACAGGTCGGCGCCCGCATCAACGCTCAACACATACCCGTCGTGGCTCTCCGCCGCGAACTGACGGATCATCAGCTGCCCGAGCCGGGCACTGGCCTTCCAGTGGATCAGGCGATGCGAGTCGCCGCGCTGGTATTGCCGCAGCGCCAGCAAATCCTCGCCCGCCCCCACGCGCGATGTGCGGCGCCCCGTCGAGCCCGCCTGCGCCGCCATGCCGCCGGTCCATTCATACTCCACCTGCGCCGGCCACACGAGCACCGGCTGGCTGGCCTCGGTCCCCAGGTTCTTCCGCAGGAAACCAAAGGGGAACAGGGAACCCACGGACGCCAGCTGCACGCAGGCTTCGCCGCGCCGCGCGGGCTTCACGCCCCATTCAAGCACGGCCTCGCCGCCGGGCTCGATCCGCTCGCGCAGGTGCACTTGCCCCCGCGTGATATGCTTTTCCGCGGCCGCCAGGACCTCGCGCAGCTTCAGCTCCCGCCCATCACGTTCGGGTTCCGGAATGCGCCGCGGCTGCGTGACCAGTTCAAACCACAGGCTGTAGGTCGGCAACCAGCGCTTGCCGTTCCGCACCTCCACCGAGACAAGCGCATCGTGGCCCACGCGCCACGAGCCGGGTCGGCGCAACCGCCAGCTCAGGTCCATGAAGTTGAACCACGACAACAGCCCGCTTAGCAACAGGCACGCCAGCAGGAGCGACAGGGTGATGAACAGGATGTTGCTCGACGTGTTGTACGCGGCGATGCCGATGCCCATCGCGAGCGCCATCAGAAACAAGCCCGGGACCGTCAGGGCGATGCGATGGCGCTTCTTGGGGAATATCAGCGCCCACAGCACCGTGTGCCAGGTCAGCGCGCGCCGCTCCGCCTTGCGCGCGCCGGGTCCGTCCCAGGCCGGGGCCGGGCTCGTGGTCGCGATGGTGTTCATGACGGACAAATGCGTTTCACCTCGTTCTCGTTATCGTGATCTTTCTCGTTCCCTGGTTTTCGAACCCCCTTGATTCCAATTGGAATCAAGGGAACGAGAATGATCTCTACTCCGGCACCGGTACCGCTGCGATGATCCGCTTCAACGCGGCGAGCACGGTCCGCCGCTCCTCCATCGCATCCGAGGTCTGGCGAGCGAGCGAGAGCCGGTGGGCCAGCACCGGGCCGGCCATTTCCTGGATGTCCTCCGGGATCACGAAATCGCGCCCCTGCAGCAACGCTCGCGCCTGCGCCGCGATGCGCAGCGCCAGACCGCCGCGCACGCTCGTCCCGGCCTTGAACTCCACCTCCGTCCGCGTGGCCGTGATGATCTTCAGGATGTACTCCAGCACGCTGTCCTCGACAAAGACTTTCCCGGCCAGCGCCTGCATTTGCAGGATGTCCGAACGCGTCACCACCGGGTTCAACGCGATGGCATCATAACCAAGCCGCGGCGCGCGCAAGATCTCCATCTCGTCGCCGGGTTGCGGATAGCCCATCTGCAGGCGCATCAGGAATCGGTCCATCTGGCTCTCCGGCAGCGGAAACGTGCCCTCGTAATCCACCGGGTTCTGCGTGGCCACCACCATGAAGGGCGATCCCACCGCATGCGCCTCGCCATCCACCGTCACCTTGCTGCGATCCATCACCTCCAGCAACGCCGACTGCGTCTTGGGCGTCGCGCGGTTGATCTCGTCCGCCAGCACCACGTTGGCGAACACCGGACCGGACTTGAAGACGAACTCCTTCACGGTCTCGTCATAGATCGACACGCCCGTCACATCCGTCGGCAACAGGTCGCTCGTGAACTGGATGCGCGAGAAGGCACAGTCCATCGAGCGCGCCAACGAGTACGCCAGCGTGGTCTTTCCCACGCCAGGGAGATCCTCGATCAAGAGGTGGCCGGCCCCCAGCAGGCACACGAGCGCCTGGTCGATGACATCATCCTTGCCCTTGATCGTCAGGCGCATGTTCGCCTTGAGCCGGGCCAACGCGTCGCGCATGGCGGCGACTTCAGCGGTGTGGGCAAAATCACTCATGATCCGCAAAGTAGGAATGCGCCCTTCCATCGCAAACGCATTCCCCGTGATCGCAGGGATTCGAGCCGTCCCTCCGGACCAGCGATCCACGGTATGCTCCGCTATGGGAGCCTTCTTGAAGGCGATTCGACCACCCTGCCGCGGTCCCGCGACCTGTCGCCTGTGAACAGGCTCCTACCCCCGCGCACGCGACAGTCCAACGTGAGCGCAAGCGAACCGGAGGTGTCGCCATCGGCTGTTTGCGTTCCGACCATTCGGCGATAGTTCTCAGGGCCTACCCCGCATGAAATACCCCGCCCTGCCCCGCCTCGGCGCCCTCGTGGCCGCCTTGCTCCTGCTCCAGCCGCTGTCCGCCGCCGACACCCGCCCGCCCGCCGCGTCGCTGCCACGCGCCACGCCCGAGTCCCAAGGCATTTCCTCAGCCGGCATCCAGGCTCTCCTCGATGAGGCCGACGCCCGCGCCTACGGGCTCCACGGCATCATGATCCTCCGCGGCGGGAACGTCGTCGCCGAGGGCTGGTGGGCGCCCTACTCGGCGAACGAGCCCCACATGCTGTTCTCCCTGAGCAAGAGCTTCACCTCGACCGCCATCGGCATGCTGCAGGCCGAGGGGAAGATCAATATCCACGACAAGCTCTCGCAGTACTTCGCCGACGAGATGCCCGCGAATCCCTCGGAAAACCAGAAAAACCTCCGCCTGCGCGACCTCCTCATGATGTCCACCGGCCAGCACAAGGAGGACGTGGACAAGATCAACGTGATGGCCGCCGACAAAACGGGCACGCGGCAATTTCTCGCGGCCCCCGTGACCCAAAAACCGGGCACCCTCTTCTATTACAACACGCCCGCCACGTTCATGCTGTCGGCCACCGTCCAGAAGGTCACGGGCCAGACCCTGCGCGATTACCTGGTCCCGCGCCTGTTCGAACCGCTCGGCATCCCGACACCCGAATGGGACGCCACTCCGGAGGGCTATAGTTTTGGCGGCTCGGGCCTGCACCTCCGCACCGAGGACATCGCGAAGTTCGGCCAGCTTCTCCTCCAACGCGGCGAGTGGAACGGCCAGCGCCTCGTGCCGGCCGAATGGATCGACCTCGCCACCTCGAGACAGGTTTCCAACGGCAGCAACCCCGAGAGCGATTGGGACCAGGGTTATGGCTTTCAATTCTGGCGATGCATTCCCGGTTTCTACCGCGCCGACGGCGCGTTCGGCCAGTACGTGATCGTCATTCCCGAACACGACACCGTGATCGCCATCAACAGCGGCACTCGCGACATGGGCGGGATCATGAAAATGCTCTGGTCCAAACTTCTCCCCGAACTCCGCGCCGCGCCGCTCCCGGAAAATCCCGCCGCCCTCGCCGCCCTGCGCAAACGCCTAGCCGGGCTCGCCCTCCCCGTCACCACCGGCGCCGCAACCAGTCCGCTGGCCAGCCGGATTTCCGGAAGGAAGTTCACCTTCGAGGAAAATCCCGGCGCGCTCGAGAACGTCACCCTGGACATCGCGCCCGACGGCACCGTGCAGGTGAAATCCCGGATCTTCGGCCAGGACGAATCATTCACCGCCGGACGCAACGAATGGGTTCGCGGCACGTTTCCCCTGACGCCCGGGAGCAAGCAACCCGTGGCGATCTCCGGTGCCTGGTCTGCCGAGGACACCTACACGCTTCAATTGGCGCAGTATCGCACCCCGTTCATCGCGACATTCCGCCTCAAGTTCGCCGGCGACACGCTCACCATCGAGCGCGAAACGAACGTCGGTTTCGGCAACACCAAACAGCCGCCGCTCGTCGGCAAGGCGCTGTAAGTTTCACGTTGGAGCCGGGGCGCCCCCGCCCCGGTCCCGTCCGCGCCACCCGGCTCGCCTGGGGAGCGGATGAACCTGGGAAACACAAATACCCGCCGCCCTCATCCTGAGCCGGAATCATGCAGTTGGGTGGTGGGGCGAGGCTGACCGCTCCCTTTTCTCGCTGCGGGAACCGAGGGCGTGGACGAGCCTCGCCCCTCCACCCGAACAGTTCGACCGCGCACCCAGCGGAATCGCATTCTTACTGCATCGTTCCGGCTGCGACCGGAAGCAACCGCTGGGCGGCTGCACCATGAGCGGAGATGAACGCTGGAGAGTGGAAACCCCCGCCACCGTCATCCTGAGCGAAGCGAAGGATCCAAGGAAAAGGACAGACGTGCACCGACTCCGTGGATCCGGATCCTTCACTGCGTTCAGGATGACGCTGGGAAGGGTCTTAACCGGATCAATTCAGAGGAAACCACAAATAGACACAGAGCAGTACAGATCAGAATGGCTTACACCGGTTAAGAGCTCGCGCTGGTAGTGTTTTCACCGTTCAGCGAGATGAAGTTGGGGTTCACTGATGACGCCACCTCAGTCCCCATTCGTGTTTATCTGTGTTCATCTGTGGTTCAACTGCCATGCCACTGCCGTCCCCTGGCCCTCCGCGTGAGGCCATGATTCCCATCGCTCCGCCCGGGCTTGTGTGACCGGACCTTTCCTCCAATCTCACCCACATGTCCGCGCCCGCCGCCCACCTCGAGAATGTCCGCCTCTCCGCTGCCAGGATCACCGCCGCCCTCAACGGGCTGCGCCCCCGCATCGCGATCATCCTCGGCTCGGGCCTGGGCGGCCTCGCGCGCCTTGTGGAACAGCCCGTCGTACTCGCCTATCAGGATTTGCCCGGCTTTCCCATCCTCACGGTCGCCGGCCACGCCGGGCAGCTCATCATCGGCTGGCTCAACGGCGTGCCGGTCGTCGTCCTGAATGGACGAAAGCATTTCTACGAAACCGACGACGCGTATCCGCTGAAGACGATGATTCGCGCCATGAAGGCCGTCGGGGTCGAAACGCTCTTTCTCTCGAACGCCGCCGGAAGCCTCCGCCCGCACATCAAGGTCAGTGAACTGATGCTGATCACCGACCACATCAACTTCCTCGGTCTCAATCCCCTCGTCGGCCCCAACGACGACGACTTCGGCCCGCGGTTTTTCTCCATGACCGACGCGTGGGATCCCGCGCTCCGGTCGCGGATCAAGGCCACCGCGGCCCAGCAGGGCATCACGTTGCACGAGGGCGTTTACGTCGCCTTTCGCGGTCCCTCCTTCGAAACCCCGGCGGAGATCCGCATGGCCCAAGGCTGGGGCGCCGATGCCGTCGGCATGTCCAGCGTGCCCGACTGCCTCATCGCCCGGCATTGCGGCCTCAAGGTCGCCGGCGTCTCGTGCATCACCAACATGGGCGCCGGTCTTTCCGACGAGACCCTCACCCACAGTCACACCCTCGAAAACGCAGCCCGCGGGGCGGGCGCATTCGAGAAGCTGGTGCTGGCCGCGCTGACGACGCTCTGAACGAAAAATGGAAGATATCGTGGACCGGCCAATCCGTGACTTCGATGCCCACTGTCGAAATGGGCGCACGAACCTCCGCGCATGACGAGGACGCGAAAGGTTACCTCGTGGAGTGCACCGTTCATGGCAACCATCGCACCGCGATCCGCTGAAGGGGCGCACGCAGGATCCGTCGCCCGCAGGATTTCACGCAGCCTGTGGCCAGCGCTTGCCCTGGCCGGCGCGCCCTTCCTCGGGAGCGGCTGTGCCACGCCGGGCCCCAACCACCTATACACGTTCAACAGCGACGAGCCCTCGACCATTCGAGACACGGGCCCCGACGGTTCGGCGAACGTGCCCAGTTTTTCCACGACGGAAGACGGTGTCACCGGGATGGCCTACGATCCCTACACCGACCACCTCTTCCTCCGCCTCGCCCCGGGCGATCGCATTCGTGTGGTCGACCGGCCGGACCGCAGCATCAAGCGCGAGTTCACGATTCCCAACCTGTCCGACACGGGCGGCGGGGATCTGGCGGTGCGACCGCGCGACGGCCATATTTTCCTCATTTGCCCCGGTCAGAAATACCTGGTCGAGGCGGACCGCTTTGGAAAATGGCGGCGCCAATTCACCCTGGAGAAATTGAAAAGCGAGCCCGTGGGACTCGCTTACGACGCGGTGCGGCAGCGCCTGTTGGTGGCGACGAGCGGCCCTGACGCCGAACTGAGCGTTCACGATCTGGCCGGCCGACAGCTGCACTCTTCCGCCTTGAAGTTGTCGAACATCGCGTCCCTCGCCTACGATGCGACCCACCGGGAAATATACGCCATCATCCCCGACGAACTGGTGACGCGGGTGCTGAACGAGGAAGGAGAGCTGCTGCGTGTGGTTTCCTCCCCTGATCGCGTCGATTTCATCGACCTCGGCCAGCGCTCGTTCGTGCGCGTGTTTTAGGGCGAAGCGATGGCGGGAACAGCCCCTCGAGGGCCGTCACCTCACCCACGAAACGCCCTCGATCTTCTTCGCCAATTCCACGTCCTTCGCCGTGACCTTCCCTCCGGCGTCGTGGGTGTTGAGGCGGATCGAGACGCGGTTGTAGACATTGGTCCACTCGGGGTGGTGATTCATGGCCTCGGCTTCGAACCCCACGCGCACCATGAACGACAGGGCTTCGCGAAAGCTGCCGAACTTGAATTCCTTCGTCAGCGCCTCGCGCTTGAATTTCCAACCCGGCAGGTCTTCCAGCGCAGCGGTGATCTTCGATGACATGAGTGGCTTGGCCATGCCCGCAACCTGCCCAGATTCGCAGTCGGCGCAAACCGAGCCTGCAGCGTGATCCTCTGAACCGCCACCGCAGGCGTTGGTAGGAGCCTGCTCGCAGGCGATCCTAAACGCTCGCCGCCCACCCATTCGCCCCATCGCCTGCAAGCACGCTCCTCCATCCCACCAGACTCGGTTTCGCTCCCCCAACCTAAGTAGTCTATTAAACTACTTGGGCATTCGGTGCCTTCGCGGCGCGCCCGCACACCTTCGATCCCGGACAGTCCTTCGCCCCTACCTGCGGGCTTGTCAAAGCCGCCGGCCCCTCGCTGAATCCGTTCTCCGCATGCCGCCCGTCACCGGTAAAGTCCCCCAACACGTCGCCATCATCATGGATGGCAACGGCCGATGGGCGAAACAACGGGGCCTGCCCCGGCTCGAGGGCCACCGCCGCGGGGTCGAAACCGTCCGCACCGTGGTGGACGCGGCGCGCGAGATCGGCATCCGCTACATCACGCTTTACGCCTTCTCGGTCGAGAATTGGAAACGCCCGCCCGAGGAAGTCTCGGGGCTCATGGGCCTGCTCGACTATTTTCTGAAGCGCGAGCTCGACAACCTCATCAAGAACCGAGTGCGCCTGCTCACCATCGGCCGCACCACCGAGTTGCCCGCCAACGTCCAGCGCGAGCTTAACCGCGTCATCGAGGCGACCAGGGATTTCACCGAATGGACCCTCGTGCTCGCGCTCAACTACGGGGCGCGCACCGAGGTGGCCGACGCCGCTCGCGACTACGCCGCCGCCGTCCAGGCCGGCCGCGAAAACCTTGCCGATTGCTCGTGGGACAACTTCAGCCGCTACCTCTACACCGCGGCCATCCCCGAACCCGACCTGCTGATTCGCACGTCGGGCGAGCAACGCGTCAGCAATTTCCTCCTCCTGCAATGCGCGTATGCGGAGATGGTGTTCACCCCGGTCGCCTGGCCCGATTTCGGGCAGGCCGACCTGCAGGCCGCGGTCGACGAATACGGCCGCCGCGAGCGGCGCCTCGGCATGACGACCGAGCAACTCAAGCCGGCGGGAACCTAAACCCTCTTTTCAGTGCCCAAGCAACACACCCCGTCGCTCCGCGCCATCCCTCTTCCCAGCAGGGGTTCAAACCCGCGCAGCGATACTCCCCTCTACGAAGAGGGGCGCCCGTCAGGGCGGGGTGTGTAGGCCGTTTCGCATACCATCCCCCTTTTCCCCGTGCTTTCCCGCATTCTCAGCACCCTCACCCTGTGGACCGTCATTCTCGGCAGCCTCTGGCTGTTCGGGGCCCACGCCGCCGTCGTCCTCGTCACCGTTCTCTCCGGTCTGACCCTCCATGAGTTCTACACCATGGCCGACAAACTGGGCGGCCGCCCCTTCCGGTGGATGGGACAATTCTTCTGCCTGCTGATCACCGGCGTGCCCTACCTGCTGGCCTATTTCTACGACGAGCCCGCGATAATCTCCACGCTGCCCGTGGGCTGCCTGGTTCTGGCCCTCATCCTTTGCTGCGTCCGCGTGCTCGGCGAACGCGACGTGAACAGCCGCGTCGAGACGATCACCGCCACCATGATGGGCCTGCTGTACGTGCCATTCATGCTCCACTTCATCGTGGCGATCCTCATGCGGGACGGCTACGAGGGCGACAACCTGATCCTCTGCCTCTGGACCGTCGCGGTTTCGAAATTCTGCGACGTTGGCGCCCTGCTCACCGGCATGGCCTTCGGCAAGCACAAGATGGCCCCGAGCATCAGCCCGAAGAAAACCTGGGAGGGCGCGGTAGGTGGGGTGTTGATTTCGGCCGGCATCGGCGCCGCCATCGCCTGGTTCGCCTCCGAGCACCTCTCGCCCTCGCTGACTCCCCTGGTCGCCGCCCTCATCGCCTTGCCGATCGCCCTGGTGACGATCGTCTCCGACCTTATGGAATCCGCCCTCAAGCGCCGCTCCGACATCAAGGACACGGGTAAACTCATCCCCGGCATTGGCGGTGCCTTCGACCTCACCGACAGCCTGATCCTGACAGCCCCGCTGGCATACTTCATGTTCCTGTTCCTGGAGTGAGGAAGTACATACGGTAGGGGCCGAGCTTGCTCGGTCCTTGGGATAGACGTCCGGAAGGACTGAGCGAGCGCGTTCCCTACGGCTACTGCTGAGGCAAGCGTGGTTTGGGTGGTGGGGGGCGCACCTTGGCGCGCCCTCGAGGGGAGGACCAAGATCCGCCGCTACCACTCCTCCCGACGTTCTGGTCAATCAGGGGCTCCCAATCCTGACTTCTGGCTGGCCCGCCACGGAATGCCGGACATAAAAGCCCCTCCCTTCCGCATGTCCGCCGTCGCCAAAAAACGCATCGTTCTCCTCGGCGCCACCGGTTCCATCGGCGAAAGCACCTTGCGCGTGATCGCCGCCCACCGGGATCGGCTGGAACTCGTTGCCATCGCCGCCCAGCGCAACCATGCGCGTCTGGCCGAAATCGCCCGCCAGTTCGGCGTCAGGCACGTGGGGCTGTTCGATCGCGCCGCGACCCAGGCCGCCAAGGCCAGCGCCGCCTTCCCCGCCGGCACCCAGTTTCATGCGGGACTCGAGGGTTTGTGCGAACTCGCCGCATTGCCCGAAGCCGACACCGTGCTGATCGCCGTCGTCGGCACCGCCGGCCTGCAGCCCGCGCTGGCCGCCATCGCGGCGAAGAAGACCATCGCCCTCGCGTCCAAGGAAATCCTCGTCATGGCCGGCCGGTTCGTGATGGATGCCGCCCGGGCGAACGGCGTGCGCCTGCTCCCCGTGGACAGCGAGCACAACGCCGTCTTCCAGTGCCTTGAGGGCCACCGCGCCGCCGATGTGCGCCGGCTCGTGCTCACTGCCTCCGGCGGCGCCTTCCGCGACTGGCCGCTGGAAAGGCTCGCCTCGGCCACGGTCGCCGACGCCCTCAAGCACCCCAACTGGGCGATGGGTCCCAAGATCACGGTGGACTCCGCCACGCTCGCCAACAAGGGCCTCGAGCTCATCGAGGCGCAATGGCTCTTCGGCCTTCGCCCCGGCCAGTGCCAGGCCGTGCTGCACGCCCAGAGCATCGTGCACTGCCTCGTCGAGTTCTCCGACGGCACGATGCTGGCCCAGCTCAGCCCGCCCTCGATGACCTTCCCCATCCAGCACGCCCTGCTCTGGCCCGACCGCGCGCCGGCCGGCACCGACACCGCGCTGCCGCTGGACCGGGCCTTCGGCCTCGACTTCCGCCCCGCCGACGAGGGCCGCTATCCCTGCCTGCGCCTGGCCCGCGAGGCCATGCATGCCGGCGGCACCGCCCCCGCCGTCTTCAACGCGGCCAACGAGGTCGCCGTCGCCGCCTTCCTCGCCGGGCGCATCCCCTTCCTTGCGATTCCGCGGACCGTCGAGCATGCTCTGTCCCGCGTGAAGACCGTTGAACCAAATTCCCTCGCCGAGGTCATTGCGGCGGACCAGGAAGCCCGGGCCTGCGCCACGGCGCTCCCGGCCTCCCCCGCCTGATTCCCATGCTGCAGCTCTTCCTCGCCCTCGGCCTCGTCACCCTCTCCATCTTCATCCACGAGCTGGGACACTTCCTCGTCGCCCGCGCCCGCGGCATGGTCGTGCCGCGCTTCTCCATCTTCGGCATCGGCAAGCCCATCATCAGCCGGAAATGGCGCGGCGTGGAGTATTGCATCTGCTGGCTGCCCATCGGCGCGTACGTCATGGTGCCGCAGCTGTCCGACATGGGCGATTTCGAGGGCGACATGCCCGAGGAGGCCCGGAACCTCCCGCCCGCCGGCTACCTCTCCAAGGTCCTCGTCGCCATCGCCGGCCCGGCCGCCAACCTCCTCTTCGCCCTCGCCCTCGGCTGCATCGTCTGGGCCGTCGGCGTCCAGGTGCCCGCCGAGTTCAACCGCACCGAGGTCGGCGAGGTCACCCGCGAGCTCCGGACCAGCGACGGCCGCACCGTCCCCGGCCCCGCCGCCGCCGCCGGCCTCCAGCCGGGCGACGTCATCCGCTCCATCGACGGCAAGGCCGTCGCCAACTACCAGGACATCGTCACCGCCATCATCCTCGGCTCCTCGGTCGCGCCCGACGGCCGCCGGGTCGCGACGCTCACGATCGAGCGCGACGGCGCCACCCTCACCCGCGAGCTCTATCCCGAGCTCGTGGGCACCGAGGCGCTCCGCACCATCGGCATCGCCCCGCGCACCGACCTCATCGTGGACCGGGTGAACCCCGGCTCGCCCGCCGAGCCGGCCGGCCTGCGGGCGGGCGACCGGATCGTCGGCGTGGACGGCCGCCCCCTCACGCGCCGCGACGAGCTGCGCACGCATTTCCAGCAAAAGAACACCGAACCGAGCCAGCTCCTCTTCCGCCGCGACGGCCAGGACCTGACCGCCGCGCTCCAGCCGCGCCAGCAGAGCATCGAGGGCCAGAACGTCTGGCTCATCGGCGTCACCTGGCGCATCGAGACCGTCACCATCCACCCCACGCCCCTCGTGCAGATCCGCGACGCCGTGGTCCAGGTCTACCAGACCCTCTCCAGCCTGCTGAACCGCCAGTCCGACATCGGCGTGCGCCACATGAGCGGCATCGTCGGCATCGTGGACAACCTCCAGCAGGTCGCCACCTTCGGCCTGATCCCCGCCCTCGCCTTCCTCATCGCCATCAACGTCTCGCTCGCGATCTTCAACCTGCTGCCCATCCCCGTCCTCGACGGCGGCCACGTCGTCTTCGCCACGATCGCCAAGCTCCGCGGCAAGCCCCTCAACCCGGTCTGGATGCAGAACACCGTCGCCGCCTGCTTCTTCGTGCTCATCGGCCTGATCGTCTACGTGAGCTACAACGACATCCGCCGCCTGATCCAGTACCGCTTCGACGATCCGCCCGCGCAGGCGGCACCGCCGGCAGCGCCCGGCAAGTAGTCGGACAAATGCAATCATACTTGGGCTGTCATCCTGAGCGAAGCGAAGGATCCAGCGGGATATGCCGCGAGCCCGCTGCTGGATTCTTCGCTACGCTCAGAATGACACGCGGTTGAGAATCGCGGCGTTCCGGGTCTTGATACTTGTTACCTGATCCTTGTTACTTTTCCTCTCCCCCGTGTCCTACTGCACCTCCCGCTTCCAGACCGTCCGCCGCCGCACCGTCGAGGTGAAGGTCGGCGGCGTGGGCGTCGGCGCGGCGCACCCGGTCCGCGTGCAGTCCATGACGACCAGCGACACGCAGGACGTCGCCGCCACGGTGAAGCAGTCCATCGCCCTCGCCGAGGTCGGCTGCGAGATCGTCCGCATCACCGCGCCCAACGTCGCCGCCGCGAAATGCCTCAAGGACATCCGCGCGCAGTTCACCGCCGCGGGCTTCGGCTCCATCCCGCTGGTGGCCGACATCCATTTCCTGCCCTCCGCCGCCATGGAGGCCGTCGAGCACGTCGAGAAGGTCCGCGTCAACCCCGGCAACTACGCCGACAAGAAGAAGTTCGCGGTCAAGGAATACACCGACGCCGACTACGACGAGGAACTGTCCCGCCTCCACGACGCCTTCTCGCCGCTCGTGAAACGCGCCAAGGAACTCGGCCGCGCCATGCGCATCGGCACCAACCACGGCTCCCTCTCCGACCGCATCATGAACCGCTACGGCGACACGCCGCTCGGCATGGTCGAGAGCGCCCTTGAGTTCCTCCGCATCGCCCGCAGCCACTCCTACCACGACATCATCCTCTCGATGAAGTCGAGCAACCCCAAGGTCATGATCCAGGCCTACCGCCTGCTCGTCCAGCGGATGGCCCAGGAGGACATGCACTACCCGCTCCACCTCGGCGTGACCGAGGCCGGTGACGGCGAGGACGGCCGCATCAAGAGCGCCATCGGCATCGGCTCGCTCCTGCTCGACGGCCTCGGCGACACCATCCGCGTCTCGCTCACCGAGGACTCCGTCTACGAGATCCCCGTCGCCCAGGCCATCGCCCGGAAGGCCATGAGCCTGTGGCCGGCGTCGAACCCTGAACGTCTAACGTCGAACGGCGAAAGTCTGGACGCCGCGTTCGGCGTTCAAGGTTCACGATTCGATGCTCCACGTTCCGAATCGCTTCCGGGCGATTCGATCGACCCTTATCACTTCACCAAGCGCGCCGTTTCCGCCGTCGAGCTATCCGCCCGCTGTTCCGTCGGCCCTGAACAACCCCCGCGTGTCATCGTCCGCCTCGGATCGGTCAGCGGGCTGGCGGAAGCCGCCCAGGCGCTGTCCGCTCCCAAACTGAAGGACACCCCGGCCGAGGGCCTCCTCGTTCCGATCCACACGCCCGGGGATCTCGGCACACTCTGTGAAATCGCGGCCCGGACCGCCCTTCCCGTCGACTTCCTGGCCCTGGAACTGGCGCCCACCCTCTCGGCCGAGGTGCTCCAACCCCTGCTCGGGCTGAGCAAGGGCAAGCTCGTGCTCGTGCGCGGCTTTCAGGCCGATGACACCGCCGCCTTCGCCACCTTCCTCGACCTCGTGCAACGCCATGGTCATTTCCTCGCGGCCGAAATCGCCCCGCCATCCCTCCCCGCGTTCGCATCCATCCTCCACACCACGGGTGATTCACCGCTGATCTTCACGCTTTCCTCCGCGGCCGGCGCCGGCCACGCCATCGGCGCCTACCGTCACCTGGTCGACGCCCTCAAGGCGATCGGCACCAGCGCCCCGATCTGGATTCGCAACACCCCGGCGACCGCCGTGCAGGCGGAGAACAGTTTCCTTTCCAAGCTCCTTGAAGCCAGTTTCCTCACCGGCAGTCTCCTGTGCGATGGCATCGGCGATCTGGTGAGCATCGAGACCGAGCCGGATGTCGCGCGCGCGACCAAGCTCACCTACAATGTCCTGCAAGGCGCGGGCGCCCGCATCTCGAAAACCGAATTCGTCGCCTGCCCGAGCTGCGGCCGGACACTCTTCGACCTCCAGACCACGACCCAGCGCATTCGCGCGCAAACCGGCCACCTCAAGGGCGTGAAGCTCGCCATCATGGGCTGCATCGTGAACGGACCGGGCGAAATGGCCGACGCCGATTTCGGCTACGTCGGCGGCGCGCCCGGAAAAATCAATCTCTACGTCGGCAAGAACTGCGTCCAATACAACATCCCCCAAGCCGAGGCCGACGCGCGTCTCATCGCCCTCATCCGCGAGCACGGCAAGTGGACCGATCCCGAACCGCACCAGCTCACCCCGGCGTGAGAATCGCGGCGGAGGTTTGCTCGCCCAACGGCGTCGGGAAAAATCTTCCCGGAAAAAAATCGCAACGACGCGCCCGAACGCATGCCAACCGCGCGAAAAAACACCCCAGATCGATGCGCGACTCGATCGCACGCGGACATTTCAGAGGGAAAAACGAACCCCGCAACCGCACGCGCCATCGCAACAACAAAGTAGCAAAAGTTACTCCACGATTTGGTGTGAACAACATGTCGGAAAGTTGAACTTGTAAGGCATTTTTTGATTCACGTTATTCGCAAAGTCTTTTTTAACGTTCTTCCTCTCGTTCGTTCATTGCCAGCTCCGCAACGCACTTGGTGCCCGGAACACCCAAGGTTTCCCCCAGACAGCAGGCCTCCCGCCGGTCCAGCACCCCCAACATCGCTGGCCGCCCAGGCCGCCAGACCCAATTTCCCTTGAGTGTAAAACGGCCCGATAAGGCGGTAGCCAGCTGATCTGTCCGAGGGTGTGAATAAACCGTCCTTTCCGCCAAGTCCATGTCCCACCCCACCGACCAGAACAACCTCTGGGAAACCGTAAAATGCGACCTCAAGGGGCTCTTCCCTGATGATGTGTTCCAGATGTGGTTTGAACCCATGCGTTGCGTGGAAAGCACGGACGACGCCGTGGTTTTGGGCGTGCCCAACGATTTTGCGGCAATCTGGATTCACGACAATTACCTCGACCTCATCTCCCAACGCCTGCGCCTGACTTCCGGTCGCATGGTTCAGGTGAGCCTCCGCAAGGTCGACGCCAACGGGAACGCGGCCCCCCGCTTCACCGTGGCCGAGCCCAAGGCCAAGCCCGCCCCGAAACGCACGGTCCGCTACGACGAGCGTTCGGCCGCGGCCGGCACGCTTAATCCCCGCAACACCTTCGAGACCTTCGTCGTCGGTCCCAACAACCAGCTGGCCCACGCCGCCGCCCTCGCCGTCTCCCAGGCCCCCGCGCAGGCTTACAATCCCCTTTTCATTCACGGCTCCACCGGTTTGGGCAAGACGCACCTGATGCACGCCATCGGGCACAGCATCCTCCAGCGGAACCCCGAGGCGAAGATCGCGTACCTCTCGACCGAGAAGTTCACGAACGAGTACATCCACGCCATCCAGGAAAACGCGCTCACGAAATTCCGGCAGCGCTACCGCAATGTCGACGTCCTCCTGATCGACGACATCCAGTTCCTCTCCGGCAAGGAGCGCATCCAGGAGGAATTCTTCCACACCTTCAACGACCTCTTCGAGTCGCAGAAACAAATCGTCCTCTCGAGCGACCGCCCGGTCACCGAGATCGCCACGCTCGAGGCCCGCCTCGTCTCCCGTTTCCAATGGGGCCTGTCCGCCGACATCCAGTCGCCCGACTTCGAGACCCGCGTCGCCATTCTCCGCACCAAGGCCGCCACCCTCAAAGTCGATCTCCCCCAGAGCGTGGTCGAGTTCATGGCGCAGCATATCTCGAAGAACATCCGCCGCCTCGAGGGCGCGCTGATCAAGATCTCGAGCTACGCCGTCCTCACCGGCAAGCCCCTCGACCTCGCGTCCGCCGAACATCTCCTCAAGGACGTCCTCATGGAGGAGGCCCAAAACCGCCTCAACATCGAGGGCATTCAGAAGCGCGTCGCCGATCACTACCAGATCCGCCACTCGGACATGACGAGCAAGCGCCGGCCCAACGCCATCGCCTTTCCCCGCCAGATCGCCATGTATCTCTGCCGCCAGCTCACCCGCCATTCCCTCCAGGAAATCGGCGAGGCCTTCGGCGGCCGCGACCACGGCACCGTCATCCACGCCGTCAAGACCGTGGAAAACATGATGGAGCAGGACGATTCCGTCCGCGGCAGCGTCGATTTCCTGAAAGCCCAGCTGTCGAAGTGAGGTGGGCCGGTCTCCGACCGGCCTCGGGGCATTCCTGTAGGAGCCTGTTCACAGGCGATGGGCCCGCGACGCCTTTCCCCGTACGGATCGCCGGTAAACAGGCTCCTACAAAACCACCGTTCCGACACCGGACAATCCAACCCCTGTCGCCGCCACCGGCGCTTGGTTTGACTCTTACCCGTTAACCCCTAACGGATAAATCGTCCCATGACTCTCACCCCCGAACAAAAAGCCGCCCTCTCCAGTTGGGTCGCCGCCGGCGACAATCTTTCCGCGGTCCAAAAGAAACTCGCGGACCAATTCAAGATCTCCATGACCTATCGCGACGTGCGCTTCCTCGTCGACGACCTGGAACTTGAGCTCAAGGACCCCGCCCCCAAGGCCGACACCTCCGACGTCACCAAGGCGCAAGTTCCCACTCCTGGAGCCGGGGCGCCCCCGCCCCGGCCTGCCGCGCCGGCCGAGAAGAAGGGCTTCGTCGACAAACTGAAGGAAAAGGTCGGCCTCGGCAACGCGACCGGCGAAACCGGTACCGACGATCTCCCCGCCGAGGACGAATTCCCCGAGGATGCGGGCATCCCCGCGGATGCCCCGGCCGGCACCGTTTCCCTGGACGTGGATCGAATCATGCGGCCCGGCACCGTGGTCAGCGGCAGCGTGACTTTCAGCGACGGCGTCAGCGGCAAATGGGGCCTCGACCAATACGGGCGCCTGATGCTCGACACCGGCCAAAAGGGCTACCAACCGAGCCCCGCTGACATCCAGGCATTCCAGCGCGAACTCCAAGCCCAGCTCCAACGCCAGGGTTTCTAAACCGGAATGGTCTAAGAAACGATGGAGCGACTTGACCTCAAGGCGCTCCATCGAAGCGGCTTCGCCGTAAGGCACCGGGACTAACGCGTGCGTCCTTAGTGGGGATGCCTGGGGGCATTATTGCATGATTCCCGCCTGGACGGCCGCGAGTACTCGAACTGTTTCCCCTGGAGACGGGGCGCCCTCGCCCCGTTCTTCCCGCCCCAAGGCGCACCTCGGGCGCATCTTGGTGTCGCCACGAGAAAGGCTATCCCGCCCTTACTCCACGCCCGGCCCCAAATGCTTTTCCAAGAACTCCACCGTCGTGCGGAAAATCTCCTCCCGGTCCTTCGGCTGGCCATAATTGTGACCCACACCGCTGAGATAGAGCGTCTGCGGTTTCCGACCCGCTTTCTCCAGTGCTTCAACCATGATCCTGGCCTGCACCTGCGGCACGCGCTGGTCCTTCCTTCCCTGGATGATCAGCACCGGGGCGGTGATCTGGTCGGCGAAATACACGGGTGAGATCGCCTTGAGCATGGCCTCGTCCTTCGACGGGTCGCCGATCTGCTCGCGCCAGTGCCGCGTCGCCTGTTTGTAATCCGCGACATCGCTTTGCTTGAACATCGCGTGCCAATCCGTCGGGCCGGCGAACGAAATCCCACAGCGATAAAGCCCGGGAGTCTTCCCCAGCGCATGCAAGGCCGAGTATCCGCCGTAGCTCATGCCATAGATCGCAATCCGCGCGGGATCGGCCACGCCGGCCGCGATGGCCCACCGCGTCCCATCCTCGATGTCCTCCTGGATCTTGCCGCCGATCTCCCGCTTGGCGTTTTTCAGCAATTCGTCCCCGTAACCCGTCGAGCCGCGATAATTCATCTGCAAGACCGCATAGCCCCGGTTGGCGAGCAGCTGGATCAGCGGGTCAAATCCCCAGACGTCACGCACCCAGGGACCGCCGTGCGGCATGACTACCAGCGGCAACCCCTTCGGTTCGTGCCCGGCCGGCACGGTCAGATAGCCATGAATGACCAACCCATCTCGCGCGGCGTACTTGATCACGTGCGTGGGCGCCATCTGCGCCGGGTTGATCCACGGCATGCGCGCCCCCAGCGGTTTGAAGGACTTCGCCGCCAAATCCAGCAGATGATAACTGCCGGGATTCCGGTCCGAATACGCGAACCATAGCAACCGCGTGCCGTCGTCCGACATCCCCGCCAGCACGTTCACCGTGTCGGGCAGGCTCCGGTCCACCGCGGCCTGATAGCGCGTGAATTCCGGATCGAACCACTTCACCCGCGCCGCGTCCGTGTAGTAACGGATCCCGATCAAACTGCGCTTTGCCTTGGAAAAAACGGGACCAGCCAGCGCGATTCCATCCAGCCCGGGCACGAATCGCTCGGGAATGATGTCGTACACCGGGTCGCTTACCAGCGGTTCGCCGAGCTCACCCGTCTCGGGATCCATCGCATACGGGGCCCAGCGCCGTTCGGGCGTGAGGGCCGACATGATCAATCTTCCGCTGCTCTGATCGAACCCCACCGGCCGCAGCTGCCCCCGGCGATCCTTGAGCGGCAGGATCGTCTGCCAGGGAGACGTTTCCGTCGGCCGGTAGATCATGCCCGAAAGATCCCCGTGGGAAAGCACACCCACGCGCACCACCCCGTCGAAATCCACCGCCCAGCTCGCGACTTCGCCAGGATTCTTGACGACTTGGCGCGCCACGCCGGCGGTCGTGTTCATGCGAATCACTTCCGGACGATTGAATCCGCCCCCTCCGGTTTCATTGCGTTCGAGCATGAGGATGGAACTATCCTTGTCCCCGAAAACGTGGAGCACCTGTCGGGCCCAAGAAGCGGGCACGCGGTAGTTTCCATCGATGCGCATGTGCTTCACATTCTCGAGCCCCGTCAGCGGGACGTTCCGCTGGCCGTCATCGTTGATCGCAATGGTTCCGTAGATTGCGTCGTTGGCCGCCGTCACCAGGAACAACCGGCGGTTCCCGACCCACTCGAATGATTCGACTTCGCGAAAAGTCCCCTCCCGGAGGGCCGCCTCGCCCAAGTTGAGTCGTTTCGTCTTGCGCGATTCCAGCTCGAGCACGTGCAGTGTGCTCAGCCGGTTGTGGTCGGCCATGTACGCCAGCTGCCGGCCATCGGGTGACAACCGCGCGCGCGACACTTCCGAGCTTCGCGCGAAATCCTCGATGGGCAGGCGATCGATCGCCGGGGCGACCAGCGCCGAAAAAATGAACGCGCACGACAACACGATACGACGGGGCATTCTCATGGGGCGCCAAATCCAAAGCCGAGGATCCCCAGCAACGCAAAACCGATTCCACCCTCCCCGACTGTCCGCTTGATAGCGTCTCCTGCAGGACGGGTCCCGGAACGCCTTGGTCCGAACTGTGGACGCCCAAATCCAGCCGGGCCTTGGTTTCAGCCGCGGTCATACCGTTTTGCCTGTGGGATCGACGCGCTCGGCAGACCGCCCCGCCCTCGAGCGGCAATCCTATTGGGGAGCGCGGGCGACTCGCCCCGACCCACGCAAACCCGCGGCGAGATCGCCGAGGTCCAGGCGATCGCGAGTCCGGCTCGGCCAGGCTGGGCTTTCCAATCGAGCGGTTTCCGCCGGTGGCAGTGCACCAGCTGCGCCCTTCGTGCACTCGCGTCTGATTCCCAAGGCGCAGCAAAACTGCGCCCCTGCGAATCGTGTCCTACCCGTCCAACATTCGTAAAAGCTCCGTCTCGTCGATCACCGGCACGCCGATTTCCTTCGCCTTTTCCAATTTCGAACCCGCGTCCGCGCCAGCCACGACATAGCCCGTTTTCTTGCTCACGCTGCCGCTCACTTTCCCGCCCGCCGCCAGGATCTTCTGCTCCGCTTCCTCCCGCTTCAACGTCGGCAACGTGCCCGTCAGCACAAAAGTCTTCCCCGTAAATCGCCCCGCCGTCACCACCGTACCCTGGGGATCAATTCCGCGCTGGGCCAGCTTGGCCAGCAAGCGCCGGCCGGGTTCGCTTTGGAAAAATCCCAGCGTGCTCGCCGCCACCGCCGGCCCGATGTCCGAAGGCACTCCCGCGAGCACGCCCCCGCCCAATGCGGCCAGTTCGGCATCGATCTCGATCCGCCGGGCCTTGCGCCGCTCCTTGTCCGCCTCGTCCTTGGGCGGATTGCGCTTCGACGCCGGGCCGTCGCGCTCGCGCTCTTCCTCCAGCGCCGCCCTCCGCAACACCGCCTGCAGAAGGGCGGAATTCGATAGCTCCGCCAAACTGCGGTGCCGGCGCCCGAGTTCGCGGGCGGTGGTCTCCCCGACGTCCGGCACGCTCAGCGCATACAGCCAGCGCTCGAGCGGCAGCGCCCGCGCGGCCTCGCGCGCCGCCACCACCTTCGTGGCATTCTTCTCGCCGAACACGCGCGGCTCGTCCGCCGTGCCGAGATTGAGGGTGGCCAGCGTTTCAAGCGGGACGTCGTACAGGTCCGGCGGGTCCTGCACATGCCCGAGTTCGACCAGCTTCGCGGCCACGACGCCGCCCACCCCGTCGATCGCCAGCGCGCGCCGGCTGCAGAAGAAACCGAGACGACCGGTCCGCTGCGCGGCACAATCGTAATTCTGGCACTTCCACGCCACACCCTGCGCCTCGGCATCGGCCACGACCAGCTTGGCAATGCTGCCGCCGCAGACCGGACACCGGTGCCCCACCGCCGCCGGCAAATCGAATTCGGGGGCCCCCGGCGGCCGCTCCTCGGGGAACGAGCGCAACACCGCCGGAATCACTTCACCCGCCTTCTCGATCTCAACCAGATCGCCCACGCGGATGTCCTTGCGCCGGATCTCCTCCTCATTGTGCAGCGTGGCGCGGGCAATCGTGCTCCCGGCCAGCACCACCGGGTCGAGCTCGGCGACGGGACTCAGAATCCCGGTCTTCCCCACCTGGATGGTGATTGCCTTCAGCCGCGTGCGCGCGGTGTCGGGCTTGTATTTGTAGGCGATGGCCCAGCGCGGCGCCTTGTCCGTCGCCCCCACCTCGCGCTGGAGCTCGATCTCGTTGAGTTTAACCACCGCGCCATCCGTGCCGTATGCGAATGTGCGCCGCAGCTGGTCGAGTTCGCCGATCGCGTTCCACGCCTCGTCAATGCCCCGCGCGTGCCAGATCCGCTCGACGGTCGGCATCCCCCAGGCCTTCAGCCTTTCGTGTAGCTCCTCCTGCGATGACACCACCGCGGGTTCGCAAAAACCGAGGCTGTAGAGCACGATCGAAAGCTTCCGCTTGGCGACCTCCGCCGGGTCGAGTTGCTTGATCGTGCCCGCAGCCGTGTTGCGCGGATTGGCAAAAAGTTCCTCCCCGGCCGCGGCGCGCTCGGCATTGATGCGTTCGAATTCAGCCGCCGTCAGGAATATCTCCCCCCGGATCTCCACGATGCGCGGGGGATTGCCATCCTTCAGCTCCCGGGGGATCGAGGCGATCGTGAGGACATTGGCGGTCACGTCGTCCCCGCGATCACCCTTGCCGCGGGTCACCGCGCGGACGAACTTTCCGTTTTCATAAGTGAGGCTCACCGCGAGACCGTCGATTTTCGGCTCCACCGTGTAGTTCAGATCATCGCGGCCAAGCAACCGGCCCAAACGCGCATGAAACGCCCGCACCTCGGTCTCGCTGTAGGTGTTGTCCAGACTGAGCATCCGCTGCCGGTGCGCCACTTCCTGAAACCCCTGCACGCGATCGTCCCCGATTTTCCGCGTGGGCGAATCCGGCCGCGCGAACTGCGGATAGCGCGCTTCCAGGTCGGCGAGCTCCGCCTTCAGGGCATCATAGACGAAATCGGAAATCTCCGGACGGGCCTCGCGATAGTAACGTTCGTCATGACGCGACACTTCACCTCGGAGTTCAAGAATGCGTCGTTCGGCCGCGTCGGGGGTCATGGTGGCAAATCCAATTCGATTCAGGGCGAAGAAAAGTAGGCGGCAACTCTCTTACTCGCTGGACGCTACTTGTCACTCGGAACTTGGTCCGGCGCCGGCGTGCCAGCGCCGTCCGCACTGGCACCGTTAGCTGCGCAAACCGGCTGGATCGCGGATGCTGCCCGTTTCACGCGCGCCGCGCCAAGGAACGGCCGCTCCATCCAGCGCCGATACCACGACCAATGCAGATAAATCGCCACGGCGACGGCCGCGCCCAGCGTGTCGGCGGCCCAATCCGCCAGATCATAGGTGCGGAAAGTAGTCAGGCTCTGCCTGAACTCGTCGCCCAACCCATACAACGACGCGAGCGGCAACGCCCACCAGCCGCCCAATAATGGCCAGCGCGCGAGCGAGGAATGCCGCACCAATGCGGTCGCGAGCACGCCATAAGCAACGAAATGGCCCAGCTTGTCCGGCGCCACCCACTCGATGTCAGGCGACGTTGCGGGAAATCCGGAACACCAGGTAATCGTCGCGGCGAGGGCGATCGGCCACACCGTCTCGCGGCGGATTTTGGGTTTCGGGTGGATGGACATGATGCGCCGCGAAACTGAGCGAATTATTCGACCCCGTCGCGGTAAAAATGCCCGTTTCCCCGCGCCTGGGCGCCGACCCGCCGCGAAATAATAACTTGCCTAGCGCGAGCCCATCCGGCTTCTTCACCCTTCCGATGAATCATCGGGCTGTAGCGTAGCCTGGTAGCGCGCTTGCATGGGGTGCAAGAGGTCGTGAGTTCGAATCTCACCAGCCCGACCATTTTGACTGAACCGCATCAGGGCAACTTGATGCGGTTCTTTGTTTTTCCAGACCCGGGCGAAGCACGCCGTGACAATGAGGTTGGCCGGTCGACGCCGCTTGGCGCCCGAAAAAATGCTGCAATCACGCCAAACTACCTTCATCACACACGCCGGGTCTGTCCTCGTAGCTCAGCTGGATAGAGCATCGGTTTTCTAAACCGACGGTCGCGTGTTCGAGTCACGCCGGGGACGCCATTCTCGCGCCAAGGGCGCCCCTCTCCCTGGGTACGATGAACTCAAAATTTGTGTTTTACTCGCACCGGGCGCTCCCTCACAAAGACCGCTCGGTTACGGGGCAGTAGCTCAGTTGATAGAGCGCGTCGTTCGCAACGACGAGGTCGTCGGTTTGATCCCGATCTGCTCCACCACCGCTGGCCGGCACAAAACCCGGACTCCGTTCGGAAGTGCTCCGATGACTTCGGACCCGCCAGCCAGCCCTGAAGATTCTTCCCGGCCGCGAATCAACCCTCGCTTTCGTCTGCTCCAACGCGACTTAGCCAAGCGCAATTTTGGCCCCTAATTTGCTGTTGCGAGACACCGGATCGAGGGGGAAGACAGCCTCTTTCCCTGAACCTGAAATCGAAATCAAATCATGAAAAAGTCAGTCAAGCCCGCTCCCGCCCTCACCAAGCCCACCTTGGCCAAGCCCACGTTTGCCAAGCCCTCGCCCAAAGCCGCCGCGAAGGCCCAACCCAAGGCTGCGCCGGCCAAGAAGACCGACGCCCCCACCCGCAAGAAAGCCGTCGCGGAGCCGCCGGCCACCTTCATCTCCGCCCGAATCGACATCGGTTTCGGCAATCACCTCTACATCCGCGGCGAAGGCCCGGGCCTGAGTTGGGATATCGGCGCCGCCATGGACAACACCGGTTCCAATCTCTGGACCACCTCGGTGAAGGGCGCCAAGCTGCCCGTCGTCTTCAAGGTGCTGGTCAATGACCTGACTTGGAATACGGGCACCGACTACGTCGTCAACCCGGGCCAGAGCATCACGGTCCATCCATCCTTCTAAAGGTCTGCCCGGGTTCGGAACCCGACGCCTGGCTTTTCAGCTGTGGGCGGGGTGCCCTCACCCCGCATCCCGCCGCTGACGCGCTCTCACCGCGCAGAACCTCCATTCTGCGCCTCCATCGTGCCGTCGTATCAACCCGGCAAATCCGGATTGATCGCCAGCATCGCCGCACGCACGTCGTCTGCCGTCGTCTTCACACCGGTCTCCGTGACGACCGGCAGCACCGCCGAGCGCATCCGGATCCGCGAGAAAGGCGCGGGAATATAGAAGCGATCCCAGCTCCGCAGACGCCAGGCACGGGTGAATTCCGCCCCGAACAATATCATCGGGGCCTGGTTGCGGCGCGCTACCACCAACACCCCGGGCTCGACCGTGTACATCGGCCCGCGCGGACCGTCCGGCGTGATCCCAATGTCGTGCCCCTGCCGCATCACCTCGATCAGCACGCGGCCGGCTTCCCTACCAAAATTACTGCTGGAACCTCGCACCGGCACGATGCCGATCAGCCGATAGAAGGCCGCCAGCCACGCCCCGTCCTTGCTCGCGCTCACCAGTCCGTGCACGGCGCGCCGCGTCCGGTAACGCCGAAAAAACTCCGCGGAAAGGAACAGCCGGTTGTGCCAGAGCACCACCGCCACGGGGACGTCGGATTTCGTCAGGCGTTCCTTGGTGGCCGTGTCCACCTCGAACCGCAGCGTGCGGCCCCACACCCGCAAGACCGCCGCCAGCAACCAGAGCGCGAGCCATCGCCAGCCGGTGACCTCATTGACGGTAGCTGTGGGCGAGTGTTGCAGAAACTCCCTTATGCGCGGGAGCCGGCCCGGTCGCCAAGTTAAACTTGAGCATGCACGGCGGGCGGCGCTTCATGCTCGACGCTCGTCCTCCGGCCCCACGCGACGGGTCCGCGAAATCCCTTCCCCTTGTCATGCCTTCCTCTTTGCCGCCGTGTCCGCACCTGCCCCCCGCGCCCGCCGCCATGGACGCGCGGGCCCTCACCGCGCACGGCGACGCCCGGGATGTCGCGTTTTATCTGACAGCGCTGACGTACGCGAATTACCTGTGGCAACAGGGCCTCGCGGCGCGCGCCATCCTGGCCCTCGACCGCGCGCTCGCCGCGGACCTCCGCGGCGACGAACCGGCGTTGCATTCATGGCCTCTGCCGTACCGGCCCATGGCCTGGTTTCTCCGCCACGCGCCGCCCGACGTTTTCATCGGAAATCCCCGGGTTCATTTTCAACACCTCGCCGACCGCATGAATGAACCGCGCCGCGACCAGCGACGCTGGCGCACCTGGGCCTGCTGGGCGCTGTGCCGCGTCGTGCGCCCGGAATTTCCCGCCGATCCGAAACACCGGGTTGTGGAGCCGACCATCGAGGAAATTGCGGAGCGCCTGCGAACCCACGGTCTAGCCGGTGAATCGGAATTGTGGCGCACCGAGCTTGCTCGTTGCCGGCACCCGGCCGGTTGAGTTGTGGCTTGTGCGTCACGTCGTGACTCCATAAAAAATACTCCTCCCCCTCGCTCATGCGCAAACTACCCCGCGTCATCTGGGTCCTGGCATTGTCCGCGGCCCTCCTCTCCACCGCCAAGATCGAAGACTGGAAGGACATCCAGGGCAACGTCTTCAAGGCCGAACCGGCCGAGGTCATCGGGCCATTCGCCCTGTTCCGCACATCGACCGGCGCCGGCCGCCGCCTGCCATGGCGCGTGCTCCCCCCCGCCGATTGCGTCCGGTTCCATGAGCAGGTCGGCAACAAGCCCGCGCCCGCCGCCCGCTGGGCCGACGCCAACGGCGACGTCACCGGCCGGCTCCGCGCCCATCTCCGGGAGTTTGTCAGCGCGAATCTCCTGCCCGCCAATCTCAACTCGCGGCCCGAGCCCGAAATCCTGATCATGTTCTATGTGGACGCCGCGCAGGGCGATTCGTGGGACATGCTCGCCAAGGCCACGGCGCCCTACAACGCGCTCATGCAAAAGCATCCCGGCCAAGTCGAGGGCGTCCAGTTTGGCATGCATCAGGGCGGTCCGAGCCTCTACAGCGGGCTGGCGTCACGCGCCAACCTGCCGTGGATGCTGATCGCCTACGAGGAGCAGCCCCGCATCACGCCGCTCGCGCGGCTGGCCCCTGGCCGCGGTGATCGCGCCCTCTTTGCCCTTTCCCGGGACGGCGTGCCAATCTTTGGAACCGAGAATCCCGACGAAGCCGCCATCAACCAGTTCTTCGCCGATGTCGACGCGTTGCTCGCCCTCATGCGCCCCAATAGCCCGCAATCCTGGCCCGACCGCGCTCATTATCTCTCCGCGCTGCACGCGCATCGCCATCAGCAGGACCAGGCCGGCCCGATCCTCGTTGGCGATCCCCTCGTCCCGCGCCGCCTGAAGGCCGCGGGCATCATGCGCGTCGAAGCGAAAATTGAGGTCGGCGCCGACGGCAAGGTCACAGGGGTAAAGATCAAGGAAGACGGTTCAATTCCCGCCCAAACCATTCCCCACCTCACCGGCCCGCTGGAGCGCTCGGCGGTCTTCGTACCCGCGGTCGACCGCGGCCAGTTTGTCAGCGGCACTTACGATTACCTCCTCGAGGTCCCGCAGTGATCCGGCGCCAATCGCCGTCCTGAAACAGCCTGAAACGAACAAGGCCTCCCCAAAAAGGGAGGCCTTAAAATTGGCGGGATGGACGGGACTCGAACCCGCGACCTTCTGCGTGACAGGCAGACGCTCTAACCAACTGAGCTACCACCCCGTTAACCGGGAAAGAGGCCGCAACGTAGATTCGGGCCTAGGGCTGTCAAGCGTCGTTTGGAAATTACCCGACCGCCCCGCGGGCAAAATATTCCAATGCCGTTTTCCGGTCATTCTCGATCTGCTGACGGAGCTCCTCAAGGCTGCCAAACTTGCCCTCGGGGCGGATGAAATGAAGCCAGCTGACCGTCAACTTGTCCCCATAAGTGAGCGGCGAGGTTTCCAACAAATGCACCTCCAACAGCGGCTGGCTGGTCTGGGTCACGGTCGGCCTCAGGCCGTAGTTGGCGACGGCCTTCAGGGGTCGCTTCTGACCGGTCGCCACCTCGACGGCGTAGACACCATAACGCGGCGGCAATTCCGGCGTCCATGGCACGTTAAGGGTCGGGAAACCGATCGTCCGGCCCAGCTGACGGCCTCGCTCCACCACCCCCTCGCTGAAATAAGTATACCCGAGCATCGCATTGACGCCGACCATGTCGCCGGCCGCGAGCAACTCCCGCAGGCGTGAGCTGCTGATCGGGGCCCCATTATGCTTCAGGCGAGGCGCACTGTAAACCGACAGCCCGACCTTGTTGGCTTCCGCCACGAGAAAGGCCACATCCCCGGCCCGATCACGACCAAAGCGCCAGTTCTCCCCGATGTATAGGGCCACCAGGCTTGGCAAATGCCGTCGCAGCCAGGGCACGAAATCTTCTGCCCGGGTGGCGGCAAACTCGGGCGAGAAATTCTGCTGGATGAGCACATCCACGCCCACCCGCGCCAGCACCGCGCGCTTCATCGCCGGGGGCATCATCAACCGGGTGGGATTGTCCGGACGCAGCAGCACGCTGGGATGCGGTGCAAACGTCAGCACGCCGGCCAGCCCGCCGCTGCGCCGCGCCGAATGAATCGCGGCCTCGATCACCGACTGATGCCCGAGATGCACGCCATCGAACATGCCGATCGCCAGATGCAACGGCCGGGCGGGCAACGCCGCCCGCTCCAGGCCGTCGAACTGCAACATCCCGCTCACTGGGCCACGCGCGGCGCGGCCTCGTAAATCGGGATCAGCCGCTTCTCAATTTCCGGTAGCGCCATGCCCTCGATCTCGTCGAGCGTGAGGCATTGGGCGATGTTGAACTGGCCGCTGGCCGTCCGGCGCAAAGCCGAAAGATGCGCGCCGCATCCCAGCTTCTTGCCGAGGTCGTGCGCGATCGTGCGCACATACGTTCCCTTCGTGCAAAGCAGCCGGAACGTCACCTTGGGCGGGGCAAACGAAAGCAAATCGAACGCCATGACGCGGATAAACCTCGGCTCGCGTTCCACCTCCTCGCCCTTGCGCGCCATTTTGTAGAGCGGCACGCCGTCGATCTTGATCGCGGAATGCATCGGCGGAGTCTGATACTGGTCACCGAGGAAACCCTTCATCACGTCGAGCACCTGCGCCTCGGTGAGTTCCGGCACGGGCAGCGACGTGAGCACTTCGCCCTCGGCATCCTGCGAATCCGTGACCACCCCCAGCGTGGCCTCGCCCTCGTAGGCCTTGTCCACGCTCATCAGGTACTGGGAAATGCGGGTCGCCTTGCCAATGAGCATGACCAGCAGGCCCGTCGCCATCGGGTCCAATGTGCCCGCGTGGCCAATCTTCTTCATCGAAAGCTTCCGGCGCAGGCGGTAAACCACATCATGCGAGGTCAGCCCCTTGGGCTTGTCGACCAGCAGCACCCCTTCCATTTCCCTGGCGGCGATGAGACTCATGACAGGGCGGCATCCACCTCGTTGAGCCGCGTGGTGATGGCGGTGAGAAGCCGGGGATAAAATTCGGCGAGGGTGCCGGGCCAGTTCAGCCCCGCCGCGTTCGCGTGGCCTCCCCCGTTGAACTGCGAAGCGATGGTATCCATGCGGTAAACGCTGAGCTTTCCGCGCAAGCTCGCCTTGATGGTGTCCGGCCGCTCCTCGATGAGCACCCCGATTTCCACCCCGTCGATGCACCGCGCGTAATCCACCAGCCCCTCGGTGTCCTCCACCGTGGCGCCGCTGCGGTCAAAGATACCCTGCGGGAGCACGCCCAGGCACACGCGCCCGCCACACTCGAGCTTGAGCGAGCCGATGAAATGCTGGAGCAGCCTCAGTTTGCCCAGCGATTCCCGCTCATAAAGTTCCGCGCCGGCCAGCGCCGGATCCGCCCCCCGCGCCACCAGCTCCGCACTCAGCCGGAATACGCGCTCGGACGTCGACGGAAAGCGGAACTGGCCGGTATCGGTCATGATGCCCGTATAGAGCGCTTGGGCCGTCACGCGATCGATCGGCAGATCCGCATCGAGAAACAGGCCGGTCAGCACTTCCGCCGAGGCGGCGGACGCCGTGTCCACAAAATCGAATCGGGCAAAACCCTGGTTCGAAATATGGTGGTCGAAACAGGCGATCGGCGCGGGATACATCGCGCGCACCTTTTCCCCGGCGCGGGCATGGTCGGCGCAATCGGTGAAGATCGCGACACGGCCCTCGGGTGACAGCTCATCGCGCTGGTAGAAGGGCGTGTCGCCCAGCAGGAATTTGATCCGGCGCGGCACCTGATCGGGATTCATGCACACGGCCTCCACGCCATGCGCCCGCAGCACGCGGCAAAGCGCGACTTGGGAGCCCACGCAGTCGGCATCCGGGCGCTGGTGCCCGATCACCACCACCTGCTTGCCCCGCAACTCGGAAATGAGCACGGCAAAGCGGGCGGCAAAGCGCGGATAATGCATCATGACTTCGGCATCTCCCGGTCAATTTCCCCCAGCAGCGTCTCCACGCGCAACGTGCGCGGGGCATGGTTGTCATGCACGAAAGTCAGCAGTGGCACATGGCGGATGACCACGTTCTTGGCCAGCATCTCCCGGATCTCGTCGCGACGCCCGCGCAGCCACTTCCCGGTTTTCTCGGCCTGCGCCTCATTGCCGAGCACGGAATAGAAAACCTTGGCCTCCCGAAGATCGCCCGTGATTTCCACCCCGGTTATCGTGATGGCCACCGACTCGCTCGTGTAGCGCTTCCGCAGGAAGGCGCTGACTTCGCGCTGGAGGAGCGCGTTGACGCGAAGGAGGCGGTTGGACATCGGATTTTCGAATTGGGATTTCGGACTCCCGATTTCCGGCTGACTCCAGGTCGCGGTTCGAAAATCAGGAATCGAAAATCGAGAATTACAGGGAGGCTCGAACCTTCTGAATTTCAAAGCACTCGATGCGATCGCCCGGCTGGTAGCCGTCGAACCCATCGAGCCGGATGCCGCACTCGAGGCCGGCGCGAACCTCGTTCGCATCGTCCTTGAAGCGCCGCAGGGTGCCGACCTTGCCCTCGAAGACGCTTTCCTTGCCGCGGCGGACGCGGGCGGTGGCGTTGCGGGTGATCTTGCCCTCGGTGACCAGGCAGCCGGCGACAAATCCCTTGGCGACCGGGAACACCTGGCGCACCTCGGCGCCGCCGAGCTTGTTTTCCTTGAGATCGGGATCGAGCAGGTCGGCCATCATTTCGCGAACGCGGTCGCCCAACTCGTAGATGATCGAAAAGTTCTCGATCGCCACCCCGTGGTGCTTCGCGAGGGCGGTGACGCCGTTTTCCTGCTTCGTGTTGAAGCCGATGATGACGGCCTTGCCGGTGCTGGCCATCAGCACGTCGTTCTTGCTGATCACCCCCACGTCGGCGGCCACGATGTTGAGCGAGACCTTCGCGCTCTTGATGCCCTCAAGCACGTTCTTAACCGCTTCGAGCGACCCGTACACGTCGGACTTGAGCACCACGCGCAGCACCTTCGCCTGCGTCGCGGCAATGTTGGCGAACAGGGCGTCAATGGACACGTCCTTCGGCGCCGCGTCCTCGGTGATCGTGGTCTTCTTCAGCAGGTCGGCGGCCTCCTCCGCCTGGCGCTCGGCCTCGCGGGCATTCTTCGCGCTGACGAATTTCGAGCCGGAGTCGGGTGAACCGGACCAGCCGATCACGCGCACCGGCATGGCCGGGGGCGCTTCCTTCAGATTGTTGCCCTGGTCGTCGAACATCGCACGGACCTTGGCGTAATGCGGTCCGCACACGAGGGCGTCGCCGACGCGGAGCGTGCCCCGCTGCACGATGACGGTGGCCAGCGGGCCGCGGCCCACGTCCACCTGGGACTCGATGACCACGCCGCTGGCCTCGGTCTTTGGATTCGCCTTCAACTCCAGCACGTCGGCCTGGAGGAGGATCATGTCGAGCAAATCGGAGATACCCTGCCCCTTGATGGCGGCAACGGGTACCGTGACGGTCTCGCCACCCCAGTCTTCGGGAGCGATCTGTCGCTCCTGCATCTGTTGCTTCACGCGGTCGAGATTGGCCCCCTTCACGTCCATCTTGTTGACCGCGACCATGAGCGCGACATTCGCGTCCTTGGCATGCTGGAGGGCCTCGTCGGTTTGCGGCATGAAGCCGTCGTCAGCCGCGACGACGAGGACCGCGATGTCGGTCACCGAGGCGCCGCGGGCGCGCATCTTGGTGAACGCCGCATGGCCGGGCGTGTCGAGGAAGGTGACCTTGCGCCCCTGATGCTCGATCTGGTAGGCGCCGATGTGCTGGGTGATGCCGCCCGCCTCGCCGGCGGCAACGTTGGCCTTGCGGATCGCGTCCAGCAGCGAGGTCTTGCCGTGGTCGACGTGGCCGAGAATGCAAACCACGGGCGGACGCGGAGCGAGATTCTTGAGGTCTTCCTCGCGCGCCTTTTCCTCCTTGTTGATCTTGGCCTTCTCCGGGGTGACCGCGGGGGCGGCGGCTTCACCGCGATGCTTGATGTCGAGGAGGAAGCCGTGCTTTTCGCCGATCTTCGTCGCGATGGCCTCATCGATCGACTGGTTCATCGACGCGAAGATGCTCATCTCCATCAGCTCGGAGATCAGCTTGAAGGGCTTGAGCCCTAGCGCGACCGCGAAGTCGCGCACGATGATCGGCGGCTTCAGGTGGATGATTTTGACGCCCCCTTCCTCGGTGACCGTCATGGAGCTTGCCGCCGGCGCCCCAGCCGTGGGAGTCGCCGCCGGAGCGGGCTTGGCCGCGGGGGTTGGCGGTGGCATCGGCGGACGCGCCGCGGGCATCGGCGGCGGGGTCATCGGCGCTTTCGCCACGGGCGCAGGGGCGACCGGAGCGCGATAAACGGGGGCTGGCGCGGGCTTGGGAGCCGGCGGGACCAGTCTCTTATACACATCAGA
>JAEZDN010000041.1 GCA_023433275.1 Verrucomicrobiota bacterium | reverse complement strand
ACCTCCGCCTGCGTGACGTGAACTGGATTCACGCCTACCGGCGCGCCTTGATCGCCCGCGTAACCCAAACCCAAAAGGGGATCCCGATGTTGGTGGAGGCGCTCGTTCGCCTCCGGGACCTGGGTGCCACCTTCGCCGAGGTCGACGTGCACATGAAACTGCGCGTCGGCGGCGTCGCGTCCGCCTCACGCCTCAAGGTCATGTGGCGCACCTTGACCGGGCTCCTCGCCTTCTGGAAACTATGGCGAAAGGACCGGGCGCCGCTCGCCCCGCGTCCGGCCTGATTCTCGAGTTTTTCCATTTCCATCCAACATGGCCACTCCCTTCAAAGTCCCCTTCCAGGATCTGCCGCTGCAAACCGCCGCCCTCCGCGCCGAACTTGATCCGGCGATCGACGCCGTGCTGCGGCACTGTGGCTTCATCCACGGTCCCGAGTGCGCCGCCTTCGAGACCGCCTTTGCCGGGTTCGTCGGCACGAAACACGCCGTCGGCCTCGGCTCCGGTACCGACGCACTGCAGTTCATCTGCCGCGGCCTCGGCATCGGACCGGGCGACGAAGTCATCACGGTGGCCAACAGTTTCATCGCGTCAGCGGAAGCGGTTTCCTATGCCGGCGCCAAACCCGTGCTCGTCGATTGCCGGCTCGAGGATTACCTCATCGATCCCGCGGCAATCGCGGCGGCCATCACCCCGCGCACCAAGGCCGTCCTGCCCGTGCATCTTTACGGCCAGCCGGCGAACATCGACGCCATCTCCGCCCTGTGCCGCCAGCACGGCCTGCACCTGATCGAGGATGCCGCGCAAGCCCATGGCGCAACCTTGAAGGACGGGCGAGCCTGCGGGACGCTGGGCGCCGCCGCGGCCTTTAGCTTCTATCCCGGAAAAAATCTCGGCGCGTTCGGTGACGGCGGCGCGGTCACGACCAACGACTCTGCCCTCGACCGCCAGCTGCGCCTGTTGCGCAGCTGGGGCTCGGTCGTGAAGTATCATCATGAGATCCAGGGCTACAATTCCCGCCTCGATACCCTGCAGGCCGCGATCCTCGGCGTGAAGCTGAGGCATCTCGCCGCCTGGAATGAAGCCCGCGCCACCATCGCCGGCTGGTATCGAAACAACCTGCGGGATTGCGCCGGCCTGGTGCTGCCGGCGGAGGCCGCGTGGTGCGGACGACACGTGTATCATTTGTTCGTGGTGCGTTTCCCCGCGCACGACCGGGACGCGATTGCCCGAAAACTGTCGGACGCCGGAATTCAGACGGTCGTGCATTACCCGATCCCGATCCATCTGCAGAAAGCGTATGCCGATCTCGGGTACCGGCCCGGCGCCTTCCCGAACGCCGAGGCGGCGGCCCGTTCCATCCTTTCCCTGCCGATGTTCCCGGAGATGACCCGCGCCCAGTGCGACCTGGTGTGCGAAACCCTGCGTGCGGCCCTGAAGTAAACCGCCCGGACGGCTCGCTCCATGGCTCATCCCATCCCACCGGAGCCCGGCGCCAGTCGTCCCGATAACGAGGATCCGGCCCGGCGGGACGTCGCCCGCGTGACTACGCGCGTCGCGTCACCCCGGTGGCTCTGGCCCCTGGTCGTTGCGCTGCTGGCCATCCACGGCTGGCTCGCGCTCTCGGCGGTGCGGACCAAGAGCGTGACCACCGACGAGATTTTTCACGTCACGGGCGGTTACCTCTACAACCGGTTCGGCGACTTCCGCATTCATCCGGACAACGGCGTGTTGCCGCAGCGCTGGCAGGCGCTGCCGGCGTCGCTGCGTGGCGTGAATCCCCCGATCCTCGAAAACAACGATCGCTGGCGACAGTCGAGCGTGCACGGCATGAGCCACCAGTTTTTCTACGAGAGTGGGAATGACCACTGGCCGATCCTTATGCAGGCGCGTGCGATGAGCCTCCTGTTCAGCCTCGCCTGCGGGCTTCTCGTGTTCCTCTGGGCGCGCCGGCTGGCGGGAGATCTGGCGGGGCTGACGGCCCTGGCGCTGCTCGCGTTCTCGCCGACCTTCCTGGCCCATGGACCGCTCGCCACCTCCGACGTCTGCGCCGGCCTGCTGCTGACCGCCAGCGCCGGCGCCTTCTGGTGGCAGCTGCGTTCCGGCGGGGCCATTCGGCTTGCCGCGAGTGCCGTGCTCTTTGGGCTGGCGTGCCTTTCCAAATATTCCGCGGTTCTGCTCCTGCCGGTCTTTGTGGCGCTCCTCGTCGTCGACTGGTTTGCGCCGGGCCCACGGGGACGCAGCGCGCACCACGCCCTGCTTGCCCTGGCCGGACACGGCGTCGGCGCCTTCGTCTGTATCTGGACGGCATTCAACTTTCGTTACAGCGCCTTCGCGCCGGACGTCCCCTCCGCCGATCACTTTATCCGTAACTGGGACTGGATGCTCGACCGTCTCGGTGCTCCCGCTGCCATCATCAATTTTTGCCGGGACTGGCGCCTCCTGCCCGAGTCGTTCCTCTTTGGCTTCACCCACACCTACGTCGGTGCCCAGGCCCGCGCCGCGTTCCTCGCGGGTGAGTACCGGACGACGGGCTGGGTGCAATTTTTCCCCCTGGCCTTCTTTTGGAAATCCACGTTCGCCGAGCTCGCGGCGCTCGTGCTCGCAGCCGTGGCGGCGGGCTGGCATTGGCGGAAACTTGCACCCTGGCTCGTCCGCCTGTCGCCGCTGTTGCTCTGGGGCGCGATCTACGGCGCAGCGGCGCTCACATCGAAACTCAACATCGGGCATCGTCATCTCGTGCCGCTCTATCCCGGGCTTTTCATTCTCGGAGGTGTGGCAGCGGTGCGCTTGGTGCCGGCCATTCGGGCGCGCACCGGGCTCCTTCTCCTGCTCGTCACGATCCAGGTGGGTGCCGCTCTCGGCATCCATCCCCACTACCTCGCGTACTTCAATCGGGCGGCGGGCGGTCCCGAGCAGGGATACCGCTTGCTAGTCGACAGTTCGCTGGACTGGGGACAGGAACTGCCCGGACTCGCCCGGTGGCTGCGCGAACATAATGCCGGCGAAGGTGCCGAGCCCGTTTTCCTTTCCTACTTCGGCTCCGGCAAGCCCGAGTATTACGGCATCCGCGCCACCCATCTCCCGTTTGTGGACGGGTTCGGCTTCATCCCACCGTATTACGAAACCCAACCCGGGATTTACTGCGTGAGCGCGACCATGCTTCAGAATGTCTACAGCCCGGTGGGTGGACCCTATCGCGCGGAGGATGAACACGAATATCAGTCCACGAAGATGCTCGCCCCGCTGTTTCGCGCCTATTGGCACGACCCGGAAACCCGGGCCTGGGCGCTGGCCCAGATCGCCGAGGACGAACTGCTGCGCCACTGGCAGCGTTACAACTGGCTCCGTTTCTCCCGCCTCGCGGCTTACCTGCGCAACCGCCATCCTGATGCCGTGATTGGCCACGCAATGTTCATCCATCGCCTTTCGAAGGCGGAGATCGATGAAACGCTCAATGGCCGCTACAGCGACTGGTTGCACGCGGTCGAGTCACCTGCCCATTGAGGGCCGGGCCTCCGGCCGTTCACGAAGCAAGCCTCCTCCGGCGCCAGGGTGGCCGCACCATCACGATGAGCGCGGACGCCAGCAGGGCCATCAACAGCCACACGATCGGCTGGGTCAGCAGGCGCCAGGCCAGTTGTAGCTGGGCATGGCTCAGCCCGGCGGCATCCAACCCGCCGGTATTTGCCGCCAGACACAGCAGCCCATCCAGCCAGATCACCACCGGTACCAAGATCCACGTCAGCCTCGCGATCGCCCTCTCGCTCCCGGGCAAGGCAAGATTGTTCGCGCGGTGCAGCCACCACGAGCCCAGCCAAAGCGCGAAGATCCAACGATACCCATAATTCAGGCCCGCCGCAAAACACGCCAGCAGCACGACGGCCCCCATCATCATGGTCAGCTCGTCGTGTGCGTCAGTCTCCCCCACAGGTTTCGCGTCATGCGTGCGGCGGGCCAGCACGACGGCCGCGAGGACCAACGCCCCGAGCAGCCCGAAGAGCAGGCCGTTTCCGTGCCCGAGATCCTGCGGCCAGATTGCCGCGCCCCAGACATGCACGCTCACCTCAACCGGAAAGCGTCCTCGCGCCATGTCAGGCCACACCGCCAGCAGCGCGATGCCCACCACCGACGCGCTGACCCACGCCGTCAAACGACGCCCGGCCCGGAAATGGAACCACCACAAGGGCAGTGCCGCCACCGCGGGATAAAACTTCAGTCCCGCGGCCAACCCGATCGCCAGTGCCGCCATGGCATGGCGCCAAGGTTGATTCCCGCGCAAAGCCATCAACGCCAGTCCAAGCAGCCCGAAGATCACCAGGTCGTTGTTGGCCCGGTTGAACCCCAGAAAAACCGCCGGGCTCAGCAGCACCAGCAGGGCCCACACCATCGCGCTCCATGAAGTGACGCGGAACGTCGCCACCGCGGCCGCCAGCGCCATCCCCACGCACACCAAGCCAAAGGCAAAGTTGTCGTCCCGCGATACACCCATCCATCCCAGCCCATACCACCAGTCCGAATAGCGATGCGGACGCCCCAGCGGATCGAAGTGTCCGACCGCGGCGGCATCCAGTCCCGCCTGATGGGCGTCGCTCGCCGCGAGCACCGCGTAGGAATCCAGGAACCAGGTTTCGCTGTTCGGCAGGCCGAACACCTGGCGCAGCCGGTCCGATTGCACATATACGAGTGCGCCGAGGAGCACGAAAATCAGGAACCAGCCGCGCGTCGCGGGCGACAGCCGCCACGAAGGCCACGGGATCTCACGCCAGCGCACCACCAGCAGCGCGCGCAGCCAGGCGACACAGAGAAGCATGAGCAGCGCCACAACCGGCTGCAGGACCATTTGCCATCCATGCTGCAGGGAACGGAGCCGACCCAGGGGCATCGGACCGATGACCATGTTCGTGGCGAGGCAGAAAAGACTGTCGAGCCAGCAGCACGCGATGACCAGCGCCAGCCCGAGGCGCGCAACGCGATCCCCCCTTTGCACGCCGCGCCACAGCCACGGCAAGAGCAGCAGCGCGAAGACCCAACGGTACGCAAAACTGATTCCCGCCAGCCAGCACCCGACGAGCAGCGCGGCGCCCGCCGCGAAGCCTGCGCGCTCCCACGTCGCGCCGGCGTCGTCGGCGAGATCGCGACACCAGCCCCGGCGATTCAGCCACCATGCTCCGGTCGCCAGCAGGAGGAAGGTGCACGCGGGCAGGGCCCACCCGGACAATCCCCATTCCCGCCACCACACGCCGGCGCCAAATAGATACACGCCTTCGGGCACCGGAATGACCGCGCGTCGAAACCAGTCCCATTGGCTAGCCAGCACGCCCGCCGAACCAACCGCCGTGCCCACCAAGGCCCAACCGCTGATCCGCCAAGGTATCACCAGCAGCGCAGCTCCGGCCAGCACCGGATAAAACTTCAAGCCCGTCGCCAGGGTCACCGACGCCGCAAACAGCGCCAGTCTCCACGGCGCGGTTTCCTTCAGGACCAGCAACCCTCCCACCAGCACCGCCCACACCACCAGGTCGTTGTTCGCGCGATTGAACGCGAGCAGCACAACCGGCGACAATACCGCCAGGGCACCGCACCATGCTTCCGCACGCGTGCGCGGTCGAAGATAGAGCAACGCGGCGAGCACGAAGCCGCTGACGACGATCCCGCCGAAAAGGGCATTGTGGCTCCGCGTGAAACCGAGTTCGCCCAGCACGAACCACCAGCTCGAATAGCTATGCGGCCGCCCATACACATCCAAGGGGTTGGGTTGCGAGGGATCCTTCCCTGCCTGCACCGCGTCGCTGGAGGCCAGGATCGCATACGTGTCGAGAAACCACGTGTCAGCCCCAGCTATGCCAAACTTCGCCGCCACGCCCGAGGGCAGAAGAGCGAAACCCAAGAGGCCCCCGAGGACGGCCGCGACAAAGGCAAAGCGCACGCGCCGGGCATCCGGCCGCGCCTGCATGGCTGTCTGTTCCGCCGCCTTCACCGAAGGGCGGCGTGCTTCGCTGGATCCGGGACTGGGACTTCCAACTCGACCAGCCGGCTGATCCGGGTGATCTTCGTGCCGAACCGGCGTTCAGCCAGCGGCTCGAGCCTGAAACCGGCCGGCATCATGTCCTCGGGCACCAACTGATGCCGGCCGTCGGCGGCCGACGGACGGAAGGACTGGGTCACCAGCACGTCGCGGAATGTACCGGCATCGAGGTGAAACTTCAGCCGGTCCGCCACGATTCCTGCGCGGCCGATGAGGATCGACGGGGTTTTCTGCAGGAGCCAGGGCAGCGTGGATTTGTTGGTGATGACTATCCGCGGTGCGACGGGCATAGAGGCAACGTAGCGCCGCTCCCATTCAACCTCATCGATACCAGTGTGGGAATAAAGCGATTGCCCGAACCGGCTCGTTGCGATCGCCAACGCCACGCAGGCGACGCCCACCGCAACCCGGGGCACGACCGGCCAGCGACGCGCCAGCGCGGCGCCGGCGGCGACCACCGCGAACACGAACGCAAAATGCAGCGGCAGGCTGAAGCGGGACGCCATCGGATCAGTGAAGTTGGACCAGTAGTAGAAAAGAATCAGCACCGTGTTGGCGCAGGCCGCGACGCCGAGGAGCACGAGCGCCGTGTGGTCTGGATTCCACCCCTCCGCGTCCCGGACTGAGCGCATCACGCGCCAGATTGCCCAGCCCAGGCTCGCCAAGCCGAGCACACTCAAGATGACCGAATTGGCGAACATCGGTGAGCTGTTGAACAGGAAGCCCCAAATCCCATCGAGATTGCCCGCCAGATATTCGGTGCTGAACCGCGATTCCTGGTTCTCCTTCAGCTCCCACATCCACTGCGTGTTGTTCAGCACCTTGTTCTGCAACGCGGACGGCAGCAACAGCAGCGGGGCCACGACGGCGGGCCATGAGAGGAATATCCTCCGGTCCCGCCACCACCCCAGGATAATCATCAAGGCCACCGGCAGAACATAGAGCGCGGACTCATAGCGACTTTGGGCGAGAAGCACGGCCCCGAGGACGAGGGCCGAAAGCCGCGTCTCGTCCGGCCGGCGCAGGTACGTGGCGGCGAGCGCCGCAACCGCCAGGATCATGGCAAAGTTCAACAACTCCATGCCCGAGCCGGTGGCATTCTGTCCGAGCAGCGGCAGCGATCCGAGGAGCAACACCGCCAGAATTCCTCCCATGATGCCCTGCAACCGCCGGCCGAGGTAGTACGCGAGCGCCAGCGTGATCGGATAGAGCGCGGCATTGAGCGCGTAGGCGTTCGCGTTCCGGTACCCGGTCAGGTCGTGGACCAGGGAAATAAGGAACGGGTAAAAGTTGGGACGCTTGTCGAGGTAGTTGTCGAGCGAGAGGAATACGCCGCCGATCTCGTATCCGCGCACCATCGTGACCGTGTCGCGGAAGAAATGCATGTTGTACGCGGTCGACTGGAGCACGAACTCGTCGAAGAGCACCTTGCTGCGGAAAGGCTCCGCGGACCACGCCATCAGGGTCGGCGCCAGGATGACCAGCGTCGCCAGGAACCACTCGCGCCGCGACATCGGCGCGCCCGGCGCCCGGTCGCGCCACAGGCGCACCAGGCTCACGATCCAGAGAACAAAGGCCGCGAGAATGAAATAGTATCCCGCGTGCTTGACCACGTTGCCGGCGGCCTCCACCCCGAGCGCGATGAAGCCCAGATACACGGATAGCACCGCGGTCAGCCCGAAGGCACACAGCCGGGTCACCGGACGTTGCAACAGGGTAAACCGGAGTTCGCTCGCGGGAGGGGCCATGCCAGCGTCAGGGCAGTCGCTTGATGAAGTTATCCATGTACTCCTGCCTGACTTTTTCCTGCTCGGCGGGGGCGAGCTTGGACAGGGCCGTGGTGCGGGATTCGAGCGGCGGGGGAGTTTCCTCGTCGATCGCCGTCACGCGGCTGATGCGACTGACGGTCAGCGGGGTGAACCGCCGCTCCCACACGGTCTCGAGGCGGTAATCCGCCCCCAGGCGGTCATCCTTTTGCACCTGCACTTCGCCGGATTCGGGATCCACATCCAGCCGCTGAAAGACGTAGAAGGCGGAGAAGATTCGGTTTCGGTAATTAAAGATCAGATTCCCCTTGTTGTCGGTCGCCTGCTGGATGGGAGTGGCTGAAACCTGGTGCGTGAGCCAGATGATGGAATTGTTGTCGATGAACAGGTAGTCCCGCTCCGGGTGGGCGGCGATGAACTCACGCCGCCACTCCATTTCGCGACCCACGTAATAATCCACGGAATAGTCGTGCCGCGCCATGGCCGGCAGGGAGTAGGCAAAGAACCCCGCGGCAATCACCGCCGCCAGCGCCCGCCAGCCCCGCTTGCTGCGAATCATTTCCCCTCCCACCGTGACGATCGCCAGCGCGAACGTCAGGTGCAGGGGCAAACTGAGGCGGCGAATGACCGGATCGTCGAACTTGCCCCAGAAATAGCAAAGGAGCAGCAGCGTGTGTGCGGCGAACCCAAGGCCAAACAGCGCCAGGGCCGCCGGCGCGGGCGGCGTCTCTCGCAGCCGCGCCAGGCGCTGGCCGCACCACAACGCGAAGAACGGCAGAGCCAGGCACCCCAGGATCGAGAACACCGGCGAGTTGGAATGCTCACCCGTCGTGCTGAAGAGGAAGGACAGCGCATGGCCGACATTGGCCGGGATATAGGACGGCGAAAACACCTGCTCATATCCGGGCTGACCTCCCAGTTCCCAGGCCGAGGCCCGCACGCTGAAAACCTTGTTCTGCCAGGCCGCTGGCAGCATCAGCAACGGCATGCCGATGAGCATCCACGTGACCCGCGGGGCGCGTTCCTGCCACCATATCCAAAGGATGACGAGGCCCACCGGCAGGAGGAAAATGACCGACTCATAACGCGTGTTGGCGAGCAGGATGGCCGAAAGCCCAAACGCGTCGAGGGAAGGCCCGTCGCGTCGCGCCAGGTAGCGCATGCCCAACAACAAGGTCCCCGCGATCAGCACCAGGTTGAGCAGCTCAAATCCGCCGCCGGTGGCATTTTGGGCGAGCAGCGGGAGGCTCGTGAGCAAAAGCACCACGACAGCACCAGCTCCCCGGCCGGCGATCCGCGTACCGAGGAGGTAACCCAAGCCCAGAAGCACGAAGGTCAGCACGGTGTTCAGCGCGAAAACGTTCTCGGGCCGGTATCCGCTGACCCCGTGCAGGAGCGAAACCAGGAACGGGTGGAGCAAGGGTCGTTTGTCGAGTTGGCCCGCCATCAGCTGGAACGCGCCCTGGATGTCGTGGCCTCGCATCGGCACCACCGCCGTCTTGTCCAAGTGCATGCTCATCGACGTTCCGAGCAACATCACCTCGTCCATGAGGATCTTGAACCCGTAAGCCTCGTGAACGAGCAAAAGCGCGCCGCACCCGGCGACGAGGACCGCCGGCCAACGGGGTCGACTCCTTAGCGAAGCGGACAGCCCCGGCGATTCCGCGCGCAGCAGCCGCAGCAGGGACCAGCCGAAGAGGACGGTCAGCAAGAGCATCGCCCAGTACCCGCCGTAGATTACCCATTGGAGGGCGGTGGACGGCGAAAGGGTCAGGAACCCCAGCACGACGGCGAACACAGCGCTGAGCAAAAACAGGATAAGACGTCGATCCATGGCGGGGCGGGGAAAATTCATGGGGGGCGGCGAGAACCTCCGCAGCTAAAAAATCGATGGCATCGGGCGCAGGCGTCGCTGCGCGCGGGCAAAACAAAAGCCGTCCCTTGCGGGACGGCTTCGGAAGTCTTGGACAACGGGCCTCGCGTTACGGGGCGTAGGTGACCGTGCGGGCGCCAGCGATCGCGGAGATCGTGATGGTAATGCCCTGCGTGTAACCGGCGGGATAGGTTTCGCCAGCGACGGTGTTGACGGCCTTCACGTAGTTCGTGGCACCGATGAGGTCGGTGGAGAGAACGGAAGACACACCGTTTTCCAGGAAGTACTGGTCGGCCGCCGCGGAGAGCTGGCGGGCGTTGTTCAGCACCGCCTTGTCCTGCGAGGACTGGCGGACCTTCTGGAAGGCAGGAATCGCCATGGCGGCCAGGAGGCCGATGATGACGACGACGATCATGATTTCGACGAGGGTGAAGCCCTTGGTGGAACGAGTATTCATATTATGTATTATGTATTGTTATCTAACCGGCCCGCCCGAAACTCGCGCGAGCACTTTGCGATAGGACCGGTAGATGCCCTGATTGACAAGACGTAATTGGCTCTACCGCTGGTAAATACGGTAAAATATCCTTCACAATTCCCCAGTGCCATCCGCGCATCACACGGCCGCCGGAGGGCGAGAGCGTTTACGCTAACAGCTTCCCCAGAGGCACTTCAGTCGTGTCCTTCCAAAGCGTCTCCATGCGGTACTTGTCCCGGTTTTCGTGCGTGAACAAGTGAACCATCACCTCAAATGCGTCGACCACCGTCCAGCCACTGCCCTTGGCCGCGTCCATGCCCAGAATCCGCGCCTGCTGGGCGTCGAGCACCTTCTCCAACTCCACGCGCAGGGCGCGCAGATGCGGCTCGGACGTCCCGCTCGCGAGGACCAAAAAATCCGTGATGCTCGACTGCTGGCTCACGTCAAGGACGCGCAAATCCTCCGCCTTCTTGGCGTCCAGCGCCCCCACCACTTGTTTGAGCAGCTTGAGCGTTGGGTTCGACTTGCGCGGAGCCCGCGCTGGTTTTGCCGCGGTGGGCTTGGCGGCCTTGGCCTTGGAGGTCGAACGGGAGGTCTTGGGTTTCATGCGGACTCAGCGATAAAGTTGCCGGCTTTCGATATAGGCGATCACTTTCTGCGGACAGAAATAATGCAGGGATAAACCCGCCTTCACCCGTTGCCGCAGCTCGCTTGAGCTGATCTCGATCAAATGGCCATCACATCGCTCCAGGCGCATCCCCGGAATGTCGACGTGCGGCTTGTCGGGATGCCGCGGGCGTTCGAGAAAGATGAACTTCACGAGCCGGGCCAGTTCCTCGATCTCCTTCCACCGATGAAGCAGGGGCAATTGATCACCACCGATGATCCAGTAAAGGTCGTCATGCGGAAACATCGCGCGAAAATGCCGCACCGAATCGATCGTGTAACTGACCCCGCCCTTGCGGAGCTCGTAATCGGCAATCTCGAACCGGCGGTCCCATTCGCAGGCGGCTTGGAGCATGGCCAGCCGGTCCCCGACCGACGACTGGATGTCATTCGGCTTCAGCGGAGCCTGGGCCGCCGGCACGAGGAACAGTCGGTCGAACTTGAATTGCTCATGCACGTCCTGCGCCGCGATCAAGTGGCCAAAATGCACGGGGTCAAAACTACCGCCGAGGAAGCCGATCTTCATGCGCGCGGGCGGTCCAAACCCGGGCGGGTTCGCGAGGACGGGATGGGGAACGCTCTTGCCACGGGCCCCACTTCATTCCGCAATTCCTGCTCGGCAATCCCAAACCTCGCCCGGGTGGCGGAATCGGTATACGCATCGGACTTAAAATCCGTGGCCTGAAAAGGAGTGTGGGTTCGAGTCCCACCCCGGGCAATCTCTGGCTTCGCCTCCGCGCGGGTTGCGACGACCGCGCCCCCTCGTGACGTCGGCGGCCGCATGGCGCGCGAGCATCGCATCGCATCGGCTGGGCGGGGAGCAACGACCTTTGGCAACATGCCCCTCTTCGGGGGAACAAGGCGGCGCCGCGCGCGCGGCCGACCGGCGGTAGGGGAAAGCCCGCGGCGCCGTGGGATGCCCGGCCGCGGCGTGGTGGGGTTTTAATCCCTGACCCGAACGGCGCATTTCCCGATGCATTGCGTGGCGGCCCGCCTTATACCGCGTGCCGCGTGGACGGCGTATTCTCGGCAGCATGGATACGTCTGCCCTTTCCCATTCCAGAATTGCTCTCTCCACCCTCGTTTCGTTCCTCGCCCTCGCGTGCTTCACCCCGACGTCGCACGCCGGCTACAAACCGGGCTTCGGATGGCCGGAGGTAAGCACGCCTTACTTCCACGCGCCCACTCACGCGGAGGCCGCCGCTCGTTTTGCCAACTGGCGCCTGCAATCCCACGTCATCCGCGGCTATCGCGACACCGGGTCCATGCACCCGGTCCTGCAAGGCGGCCGCGAGGTCATGGCCATGGAACCCTGCCGGCCCGACACCCCACTCCGCCGCGGTCAAATGGTGGAGTTCAACCGCGGCGACGTCCCCGCCGTGCTCCACTACATCGCGGACATCAGTCGCAACGGCCAGTACCTCTACCTCAGCGGCGTCAGCAGCCGTTATTCGGACGGCTGGTTTCACCGCGATACCGTGGCCTATGTGGTGAAGGAGATCATCGTCGTCCCCGACACGCAGGAAATCGCCAACGCGCAACAGCTCGCCACCGCCGCGCCTCAGGAAACCAATCCAGCCGCCACCACCGATTTGGAAGGCCGCTAGCGCCGGGCGGCTCTATTCAGTGAAATTCGTCTCTGCCACTGCGAGGTCGAGCGGTTTGATCCAGATATTGCGGTAACGCACGTCATGGCCCTCAGCCTGGAGCTTCAGAGGGCCGGGCACGTCCGTGATGCCTTTGCCGCCGTCATTACCACCGTCCAATCCTGAATTGGGGCCGCCCCAAACCTGGTTGATCGGCTGGTTATCGTGCACCTTAACCCCGTTGAAATACATGGTCACCCGGGCCGGCTCCACCCGACGCCCGTGCTCGAACCGCGCGGCCCGAAACACAATGTCGTAGGCATTCCATTTTCCCAGGCCCGCATAGTGCTGGTAAGGCGATTCGGTTTCGTTGATCACCGCTCCCATGCCGTGCTTGGTGCGGTCGCCGTCGCATATTTGGATCTCATACCGGTTCTGCAGGTACACGCCGCTGTTGCCGCCCGGAGAGGCGACCAGAAATTCCACGTGCAACCGAAAATCCTGGTACACCTGCTTCGTGATGATGTCCGCCGCCCCGTACTTGCCACCCGCCGCGGCGGGATCCGACGTCTGCACCGCCGTACCACCGTCCACAGGATCGGCCACGACCGGCCACTTGATGGGCAACGACGAGCCATAACGCGGTCCTTCCCAATAGGTCCATTTCGCGTGGAGCATCTCCCGGGAACCATCCAGGATGATCTCGGCGCCGGGGATGGGACGCGCCCCCACCCCAATGGTCGCGGAGGCGGACACCGCCTCACTGGTGGCGATCAAGACGGCAACGGACAGAAGCATGGTTTTCATAAGTTGGAAAAATTTCAGGCCCAGCGGCCGGGCCGCACGGAGCGCGGTCAACCGCTCGCGGATCAGTTTCGCGCCAGCGCCGGCGGCGTGGATTCCGTGATCACGCGCAGCACATAATAGGTCGCCGGCACATCGCCCGCGTTTTTCCAGCCGTGCTCGTCGCCGGACGACACGAAGAAAATCGATCCCGGCCCGACGCGGGTCGTCACGCCGTTGATGGTCACATCCAATCGACCTTCCTTCACCAGCACGATTTCCTCATCGGGATGACGGTGCGGGGCATGGGGCGCCTCGCCGGGGTTGATGGTCGTGGCGTGGCAGGAGAATCCGGCCATCGTCGCGGTGGGCAAACTGGTCATCGCACGGCGCTCCCCGACTTTCGTCGGCGTGACTGCAAGCTGGTCCCAATGGAAAATCGCCGAGCCTTGTCGTGCAGGGTCGGCGGCCAGCGGCGCCTTGCCGCGCAAGGTGGCCGTCGCGGCGGTGGAAAAGTTGAACACGAAATAGGTGGCCGGTTTGTCCCCGCGATTCTGCACGGCATGCGGGTCGTTGGCGGCGAAGAAGAACACCGCGCCCGGGCCCACCCGCGTGTTGGTGCCGTTGATGTGCACGTCCAGCTCCCCGTCACGCAGGATGATCAGCTCCTCCTGCGGATGCGTGTGGGGCGGGTGCGAGGCGAGGTTCGGATTGAGCGTGCTGATATGGCACTCGAATTCCCGCAACGTGGCCGTCGGGTTGCGCGCAACATCCCTTCGCTCGCCGACGCCCGTGGGCTTCACCTCGAGGCTCTCCCACGGGAAAATGGTTGAGCCGATTTTCGCGGAATCGGCGGCAGGGAGCGAGGCGGCGAGGGCAAGCACGGGAATCAACCAGCTAAGTCGGCGGGTCATGGGGTAGCCCCGTAGGTTTGTCACTTCCGCACGGTTGGCAAATGACAACCCACGCTTCCTGAAAAAGCTTCTGCCCCGGCTCCCGGCGCTGTAATCAGGGGTCCAACCGAAGCCATGCAACGCACCCTGGTCAAAGACGCCCTCAACGCCTCCGCCCCCAACGACGCCATCCTGCTCCAAGGCTGGGTCCGCACCCGTCGCGACGCCAAGGCCCTTTCCTTCATCGAGCTCAACGACGGCTCCAGCCTCAAGGGCATGCAGGTCATCGTCGACGCCACCCTGCCCGACTACCCGCAGGTGGCCCGCGCCCACACCGGCGCATCCATCGAGGTGCGCGGCCGGCTCGTGGCCTCCCAGGGACAGAACCAGAAATGGGAGGTCGTGGCCACCGACTTCAAGGTGGTGGGCGACGCCGACGCCACCTACCCGCTGCAGAAAAAGGGTCACACGCTCGAGTTCCTCCGCGAGATCGCCCACCTCCGCCCGCGCTCCAACCTCTTCGGCGCGGTGTTCCGCGTCCGCAGCCGCCTGGCCTACGCCGTTCACCAGTTCTTCCAGGAACGCGCCTTCCACTACGTGCACACGCCGATCATCACCGCGAGCGACGCCGAGGGCGCGGGCGACATGTTCCGCGTCACCACGCTCGACCTGGAAAACCCGCCGCGGGACGCGGACCGGCGCGTCGACCATGCGCAGGACTTCTTCGGCCGGAAAACCTTTCTCACCGTTTCCGGCCAGCTCGAGGGCGAGATCTTCGCCTGTGCCTTGAGCAACATCTACACCTTCGGGCCGACGTTCCGCGCGGAGAATTCCAACACCTCCCGCCACGCCGCCGAGTTCTGGATGATCGAACCCGAGATGGCTTTCTGCGACCTGGATGGCGACATGGACCTCGCGGAATCCTTCGTGAAATACCTCATCCGCGACGCCCGGGAGCACTGCGCCGCGGATCTCGAGTTTTTCAGCAAGTTCGTCGACAAGGAGCTTCTCACGCGCCTCGACTTCGTGCTCGAGAAACCCTTCGTCCGCTGCAGCTACACGGAAGCGGTCAAGATCCTCGAGCAGTCCGGCCGCACTTGGGAACACCCGATATCGTGGGGTGCCAACCTCCAGGCCGAGCACGAGCGCTTCCTGACCGAGGAACATTTCAAATGTCCGGTCACGGTCTATAACTACCCGCGCGCGATCAAGGCGTTCTACATGCGCCAGACCGACGGCTGTGAACCGGGCCGGGAAACGGTGGCGGCCATGGACCTGCTCGTTCCCGGCATCGGCGAGATCATCGGCGGCAGCCAGCGCGAGGAACGCCTCGACAAGTTGCGCGCGGGCATGGCGCTCCATCACTTGGACGAGAAAGCGTACTGGTGGTATCTCGACCTGCGGCGTTACGGCACCGTGCCGCACGCCGGCTTCGGCCTCGGCTTCGAACGCATGCTCATGTTCGTGACCGGCGTGGGCAACATTCGCGACGTGATCCCCTTCGCCCGTACGCCCGGCACGGCGGAATTCTGAGCGGGAATCATGCAGTGGGTTGCAGGGGCGCGGCTTGACCGCGCCTTTTTCTCGCTGCGGGAACCGAGGGCGAGGACGAGGCCACGCCCTACAACCGAACCGTTCGACCGAGCACACTGCGGAAGTCGCATCCTGACTGCATCGTTCCGGCTGCGCGGGGCCCAAACCTCAGCCGGCCAGCTTTCGTCGAAAGACCAGAGACAGCCCGATCGCCCCCAACCCGGCCAGGAGCGCATAGGCCGACGGTTCCGGGATCGCGGACGAGCTGGCCACGAGGTAGGGTCCCATCCCGCTTTCCGCCGCATGCAAGCTGCCCGCGGTGTCCCGCGAGGCCGACAGGACAAAGGTGCTGTAGCTGCGGCCCGCGATGAGATCCGCCTGCACGTACGCCGTCACGTCGAAGCTCAGCGGACCAGGCGCGCCGCTGTAGGTGGCCGTGTCGCCGGAATTGTAGATCGTCATCCCGCCCGGACGCGCCTTGGCCGCGGGGCCCAGGCCATCCGCCACCACATCCCCGGTCAGGACCATGTTCCCGGTGTCCAACCAGCCGATGCTCGCGGTGGCCGGATAGGTATAACACCAGTCACTGAAGCCGCCCGAGGCGACGTGCAGGGTGGCATTGAAGAGCGTCCCGCTGACCAACGGGCTGATCGGAATCATGAAGATGCCGACGGCATATTGCGTGTCCGAGGGCGAGCCGGAATAGAAACTGGTCGAACATTCCAAGGTGAGCGCATTCACCCCCTCATAAGCGTCACCCGCATAACGCGAATTCCAGGAGTATCCCGCATCGCCGGCCGCGGGTGTGTGGAGCGTGAAGATATTTTGCGCCCGGGCACCGGCGATGGTGGCGAGCCCCAAGGCAAACATGAGATACTGGCGAGGGAAGCGACGGGATTGGGTTTTCATCGGTGTAAAACGGAAGGATGCGCCTGATCCGGCCCGTCCGACCCAGGCCCATCCTACTCCCATCCCACCAGAACGGCTCCGCATCCCTTGTGCCCCGAACGGGTATTAGCCTGCGCGATCACGCTCAACAGCCACCCTTCACCACTCACGCCATGGCTTTGGCGTCCTGGCGGTGAGCAGTATCACCTGCAAGGGCTCCGCAAGCGCCGACCCGGCTAGGACTCACCTGCACGCTCTTGCGTCGACTCAATCTGCCCTAGGACGTCCGCAACAAATTCACGAGGTCGACGCGGCTCGAGCGTCGCGCCGGCAACCAACAGGCCGGCACCGCGACGAGCAGCATCCCGACGCCCACGATCGCGTAGGTCAGCGGATCAGCCGCCTTGGTCTCATAGAGCATCGCCGCCAGCAACCGCGAGAGAACCAACGCGAGCCCGAGGCCGATCGCCACGCCAGCCGCCGCGAGCGCGAGGCCTCGCTTCAACACCAGTCGATGGATCATGTCGGGCGTGGCGCCCAGCGCACACCGGATGCCGAATTCCGCGCGGCGCTGCGCCACCGTGAACGCCATCATCGTGAAGAGCCCGACCGCCGCCAACAACAGCGCGAGCCCCGACAACACCTCGAGGATCACCAGCATGTTCCGCTCCATCTGCACCTCCTGCTTCAACTGCCGGTCGAGCGCGGTCACGCCCATCACGGCAAACTTCGGATCCACCTCATAGACCGCGCTCCGGATTTCGTTGATGAACTTCGGGCCCGGCTCGCCCGAGGTGCGCAACAACACGCCGTTCACGTGGCCGCGCGGCTGCCAGTAGGGAAAATAGTACCGCGGCCTCGCTCCTTCGCGCGCCGACCGCATGTCCCCCACCACGCCGATGATCTCCCATCGCGTTTTGGCGTCCAACTGCAGTTGCTCGCCGACGGGGTTCCGGCCTTCGAAATAAGTCCGGGCCATGGTCTCGTTGATCACCACGGCGGGCGCATCGCCCTGGCGGACCGTGGCCAGCGAACGTCCGGCGCGCACCGGCACACCCATGGCTTCCAGGAAATCCGGCGCACCAGGAATGGCTTGTGCTTCGATCTCCGCGTCGTCGGACCGGCCCGCGATCTTCAGCTTCTGGCCGTAGTAGTAGTTGGGAACGATGGTCGACGCCAGGCTGGCTGACACCACGCCCGGCACCCGCTCCAATCGCTCGGCGATCTGCTTGTAACGCTCGGTCCGCACGGCGGCCGACAGGTTTTCCTCCCTCGATATCTGGAGTTGCACGCTAAAGCGGAGATCGGGAGTAAACCCGGGATTCACCTGTTGCAGTCGGGTGAACGTGCGCACCATGAGCCCCGCTCCGGTGAGCAGGACCACCGCGAGCGCGGCTTCGAGCACCACCAGCCCGCCGCGCACCAGCCGCAACCGCGGGCTCTCACCCAGCGCGGCGCCTCCCTCCTTCACCGCGTCATTCACGTTGAGGTGCGCGGCCCGCCACGCCGGTCCGGCCGCGATCAGTATCCCGCTGAGAAACCCCACCAACGCCAGGACGCCCAAAGCCTCCCAGCTGAGCTTCAGGTTTCGCGTCAACATCTCGTCCGCGCCCGGAGCAAGGGCGACGAGGGCGGGCATCAGCCACTTGGCCACCACGATCCCCAGCAGGATCGCGGCCGTGGCGAGCAACAATCCTTCCCACAACAGGGGGCGGGCGACATCCCATCGACCACCGCCCAGGGCGAGCCGGATCCCGGTCTCCCGCCGCCGGCCCAGGGCGCGCACCAGCATCAGGTTGCCGGCATTCACGCAGGCGATCGCATAGAGAAACACGACCGCACCCACCCCGGTCCAGAGCATCATCCGGTAGCGAATGTATCCCGGCCACTGGGGCGGGGTATCGACCGGGGCGACCACGGCGTCAAATTTCTCCATGAACGCGGCAAAGGGCCCATCCTTCTCCGGGAGGAGCGTGCGCAATTCCGCCTGGCCCTGCTCCGCGGTGAAACCCGGGCGCAACCGGCCGACCGTGAAAACCGGGTTGAATGCCTGTTGGTTGGATACCTCAACCGGCACCACGAGGGGCACGTAGATCCGGCCATTGGGCAACGACAGCGGTGCGCGAAAATCGCGGTCCAGCACCCCCACGATGCGATGAGGCCGGCCGTTGACCATCAGTTCACGATCCAGCACGGTCGGGTCCCCGCCCATCCGGTTCCGCCAGAACCAGTCGCTCAGGACCACCACCTGATCGGAACCCGCCTGGCCCTCGTCCGGCAGGAACGTGCGCCCGAGCGCGGGCGCCGCGCCGAGGACCGTGAAGTAATTCGCCGTTACCCGTGCGGCGTTCACGCCCTCCGGCTCCTCGTTCAGCCACACATTCAGCGAATCGTGGGTCGATCCCGCGATCCCGCTGAACGACGACCGCTCCTGCCAATAGGCGGCAAAGCGAAGCAGAAACACCGCCTGGCCCTGGCTTTGCTCCCGGTTGAACGTTTCGATGCGCACCAGCTCCTCCGGCCGGGTGAATGGCATCGGCGGAAACAAACTCCCCGCCACCAGGCTGTAGAACGCGGCCGCGGCACCGATGCCCAGCGCCAGCGTGCCCACCACCGTCAGCGAATATCCCGGCACGCGGACCAGGGAGCGCAACACGGACTTGAGCTCGCTGGTCACAGGCGTGGCCGCGTGGGATCAGAACTTCAACACCTGTCTCTTGCCCCCGGCGGCGGCCGACGCGTAGATCGCCTCGACCATCACCATGTCCCGCCGGCCCATTTCGCCGGGGACCAAGTTCGGCTCGCCCGAGGCGACGTGCCGCGCAAACGCATCCATCTGCAATGCCTGCTGGCTCGCGGGCGGCGTGGGCGTCACCGGCCCGCGGCTCGTCGCGGCTTTCAAGCCCCGATAGCTGTATGCCGGCCCCGTCTCGAACCAGCCGTCCTTCGCCTCCGCGCGGAAATTATTCCGGTTGCTGTTGTAGCTCGTGTAGCCCTGGGCCGTCGCACCGTTGGGGAATTCCATCGTCCACTCGATCGTCTCCTCCACATCCTTGAAAAACTCGGGGCGCTGCTTCGGCTGCTCCCGCGCGGTGAGCGCGACCGGCAGGACTTCGCCGGCCGCCATCAGCGATTCCTGCAGGACGTAAACTCCGAGATCCATCAGGGGACCGCCGCCGGCGAGCTTCTTCTCGGCCCGCCACTGCGGGCGGTCCATGGTGAAGGCAAAGCCGCCGTCCATCTTCATGAAGGGGCCAAATTCCTTCGTGCGCGCCAGCCGGCGCAGCTCCTCATGAAACGGATCGTAATGGAGGCGGTAACCCATCCCCAGGCGCACGCCCGCCTTCTGGCACGCCGCGATGATCGCGTCGCAATCCGCCACGCTGGTGGCCATCGGCTTCTCGCAGATCACATGCTTGCCCGCGCGCGCCGCCGCGATCGCGTGCTCCGCGTGCAACGAATTCGGCGTGACGACATACACGATGTCGATGGCGGGGTTGTCCGCCAGGCGGTCCATCGACGCGTAATCATAAACACTGCTCTCCGGAAACCCGTAATCCTGCGCCCACTTCCGTCCCTTCTCGGCGGAACCCGTCACCACGCCCGCCAGCTGGCAGTGATGCGTCAGCTTGAGCGCGGGTCCGAGCTGGCCGCGACTGTAGCCGCCCAGGCCCACCAACGCGACGCCGAGCTTCTTTCCTCCCGCGCTGTGCGCCAGCAATGATCGCGGTGCCAGCGCCAGCGCGCCGGCGGCGACAGACAGGTTACCGAGGAAACGACGACGCGACACGAAGGCGGAATCAGGCGGGGTTTTCATGGGGTGCGCGGACCTTGTCCGGAAATGGGTGAATTCGCAAGTCACGCGCGCGGCGATTGCGTCTTATTCCCGCGTCGCGCGATCCCGCTCATTCCGCCAGCGGCAATTCGAGGATGGCGTGCAACCCGCCGCTGCCCTCCTCCACGGCCTGCAGCGAGAGCGATCCACCGTGCAATCGCGCCACGTTGCGCACGATGGCGAGGCCCAGGCCGAGACCCTGTTGCTCCTGCCGCGCCCGCCCGAACTGGCGGAACGGGGCGATGCTCGCCCTTTCCACCGCGGCCATGCCCGGCCCCGCATCGATGATCTCGAGCCGGTAAAGCCCGTCCTCGATGCGCGCCGTCACCTTCACCGGCGTGCCTTTCGCCGAGAACTTGAACGCGTTCTCCGCCAGCTCATCCACCGCAGCCCGCAACCATTGCGGGCTGATGCGCACGGCCGCGCGCGCGCACTGCATTTGCAGGTCGGCGCTCCGCCCCAGCCGCTCCGCGACACCGAGCACCTCGTCCTCGATCCCGGAGGCCGCCTCCACCGCGGCGGACGGATCGCTCCAGCCGCACTCGCGCAGGCGCTCGAGTTGGAAATAGTTCACCAGCTTGCGCGCGAGCAGCTGCTGGCGCCGCGCGCTCTCATGGATGGATCGCGCGAGATCGCGCAACTCCTGCTGGCTGACGGCCCCCGGGTCGGACTCGATCAGCGACGCGATCCCCAGGATGCCATTGAGGGGCGTGAGGAGTTCATGGGCCCACGGGGCGGAAAGCTCGCGGCGGTATTCCTCCGTGTAGCGCTGCAGTCGCTCCTCGAGCGGGGCGCGCTTCGCGAGCACGCCATTGACGGCCGCCAGCAATTCCTCCCGCGAGAACGGCTTCGTCAGGTAATCGTCGGCGCCGAGCGTCATGCCCTGCCGCTGGTCGGTCCGCGCCTGGCGCGAAGTCAGGAAGATGAACGGCGTCGCGGACAGCGCGGGCCGCTGGCGCACCGCCCTCACCACGCCGTAGCCATCCAGTCGCGGCATCTCGACGTCGCAAAGGATGAGATCCGGCCGGAAACGCATCGCCGTCGCGAGGCCGGCCTCACCATCGGGCGCCACCTCGACGGTGTGGCCGGCCGATTGCATGTGCGACTCGACCCAGGTGCGCCAGTTGGTGTCATCCTCGATGACCAGCACCCGCAGGGAGCGCTTGCCGAATAATCCAGGCGGGGAGGAATGGGGTGTGAGCAATGCAGTCATGCGTGGATCAGGCCGGCCCTTGCCCAATGCCCGCACAATACGTGGCGACCCGCGTCCGTCCAGCGCTAGTTCGTTCAGCCCGGCAACTGGAACGTCTCAAACTGACGCTTCAGCTCCATCATGAACGCGGCTGCACCCGCCCCGTTCACCACGCGATGATCGAAGGTCAGCGAGAGTGTCACCACCTCGATCGGGTAAACCACGCCGCCGTCTTTGATCATTTTTTCATGGGCGGCACCGATGAATAGCGTGCTCATCGCCGGCGGCACCACGATGGGCGTCGCGTTCTCCACGCCAAACGCGCCGAGGCTGCTGATGTTGAGCGGCGCCTGCACCTCGGCCATCTTTCCCGCCCGCGTTTCCTCGATCGCCCGGTTGTAAGCGGCGACAAAATCCGGCCAGGCCAGCTTGTTGGCGGCGGCCAGCGCCGCGGTGCCGAGCCGATCGCCCTCCAGGGCCACGGCCACGCCCAGCTCGAAATCGCCCAGCTCATGGATCACGCCGTCCTTCGCCACAATCCGGCGAAAACCCGCGTGCAGCTCCATCGTGCGGGTCACGCACCACGCCATCATCGCCGACGGTGAAGCCGCCGCCTTGCCCTGCCGGGCCTTCGCCGCCTCGCGCGCGAGGCGGATCGGTTCCCAGCGGCAATCCATCAAAAGGTTGGCGGGCACGACCGTGTCGAGCCGCTTGGTGAGCGCAGGGGAACGGGCGGGCGGGCGGACATTGCCTTGCATAAGCTTGGGGGTTGGCTCGGCCGAAACGGCGACGGCCACGGCGGCCGGTCTTCCCGTCACCACGGGCGCAGGCGCTGCGGACGCGGCGACGTTGCTGCGGGGGGCGGGGGCTTCCACCGCGAGGCCGGCGACGCTCGCGGCGTCGCCCGTGACGAGCGCGATCTCCTGGCCGATCAACACCGTCTCATCGAGCTTCGTCGACCAGGCCTTGAAGACTCCCGCAAACGACGCCTCGACCGGATAGACCGCCTTGTCCGTCTCCAGCTCGCACAACACCTCGTCGTGCTTTACCGGGTCGCCGGGCTTCTTGTTCAGCGCCACCACCCGGGCGGAACGCAGGCCCTCGCCCATGATCGGTACCCGCACAACGATGTCGCTGGTGCCGGCCAGCACCGTCGTCTGTGGCGCATGCACGTCCGCCAGCGCCGGAGCGGCGGGCGCGGACAGCGCGGCGGCCGGCGCCAGACTGGCGAGCTCGTCGCCCCGCGCCACGTCGATGGCCAGGGTGCGGCGCAACGCCTCGAGAATGCGCGGGGCGTCAGGCAGCGCCGCGTACTCATAAATGGGATTGTAGCCGATCATCACGTTGCCCTTCGAGACGAGCACCGGTGGCGCCTTCAGCGCGGCCCAGATGTCGGGCTGCGACATCAGGTGCGTGATGATCATCTGGCCGACCGAACAGTTCTCCGTGTCCTCCTGCACGATCACGAGCCGGCCCGTCTTGCGGACGGATTCCTCGATCGCCGCCTTGTCCCACGGCACGATCGATCGCAGGTCGATCAGTTCCACGGACGCGTCCTTCAACTCGGCCAGCGCTTCCGTGGCTTTCTCGACCGTGTTGCCCCATGCCACCAGAGTGAGGTCAGAGCCTTCTACCATCCGGCGGGCGACGCCAAACGGCACGGCCGTCACGGGGTCGGCCGTCTCGCGCTCCGCCCAGAGCATGTGCTTGGGCAGTAGAAACAGCGTGATGTCCTCGGCGTGCATCGCCGTCCACAACAGGCCCGCGGCGTCCTCGGGGGTCGAGGGGATGACGATGTTGATGCCCGGAAAATGCGCGAACACCGCCTCGTTCGCCTGCGAATGCCACAACCCGCCACCGGGCAGGTAGGCGCCATAGGGCGCATAGAACACCGCGGGCACCTTCCATTCGCCGTTCGTCCGCCACCGCAGGTTGGCCAGGTTCGACGCGAGCTGGTTGAACCCCGGATAAATGAAATCGATGAACTGGATCTCGAACACCGGGCGCCGGCCGTAAAGTGCGAGGCCCCCCGCCACGCCGATGATGGTGGACTCGGCCAGGGGGGAATTGAAAACCTGCGCGGGAAAATCCGTCGAAAGCTTCTGCGTCAGGCGGAAAACGCCGCCCTTCGGATCCTCGACGTCCTCACCGAAGATCACGCGCCCGGGGTCGGCATCGAGCCCGGCCCGCAGCGTGCGATTGATCAAGTCACCCATGCGGTACTTGCCCGGCTTGAACAACTCGCCCGCCAGTTCGGGCGAGGGCGCGAGCGATTCAATGAAAAGCTCGTCGGCGCGGGGGTTCTCGGCCTTCTCGGCCACGCCGTAGTCGCGCCGGACCTTCTCCTTCAAATCGGCCTCGAGCTGCTCAAATTCACCTTCGGTCAACTCGCCGTCCTCGATCATCCGCGCCTTCAGCGTGCGGATCGGGTCACGGTGCTCGAGCGCGGCGATGTCCTCCTTCGAGCGATAAAGCGTGTGGTCATCCGAACTGGTGTGGCTCGAGAGACGCTCGACCTTCACCCAGAGAAACGCCGGTCCTTCGCCCGCGCGGATCCGCGCCAGGGCCTGCTGCGTGGCGGCATGCACCGCGAGCGGGTCGGCGCCGTCGATCACCTGCCACTGGCTGGGATTGACGACCTGCAACGCCAGCGGGTTCGTGCGCCGCGTGGGCGTCGATATCCCGTAGGCGTTGTCCTCCACCAGGAGCAACAGCGGCAACTTGCGCTCCACTGCAAAGGCCGTGGCCTCGTAAAAATCACCCTGACGCGTGGCGGCGTCACCGATGCTCGTCACCACCACACCGTCCTTCTGGTCCAGCTGGATGCCCCAGGCGATGCCGCAGGCCGGCACCAACTGCGCACCGGTGGGCGTGGGCACACTGACGATGTTCAGTTCCCGCGAACAGTAATGCGAGGGCATCATGCGGCCCCGCGAGGCCGAGTCGCGTTTGGAAAAATATTCCATCGCCATGTGCCGCGTGGTCATTCCCCGGCCCATGCAAAGCGCGCGGTCCCGATAATACGGCGCAACATAATCGCCTTGGCGGAGTTGCACACCCACGGCCGCCAGGCCTTCGTGACCTCGACCGGACACGTGAAAATGGCCCTTACCCTGCCGGTTCAGGCTCTCCTCCCGGAGATCGGCGAGCCGGCTCTCGAGCATCGTCACCAGCAGGTGGCGCTTCTGTTCTTTGTTTAGGACGGCGACCTTGGCCATGGCAGGATGGGCCAAATTACCCCGTAACCCCTTGCCGACTGCAATGCATTTCTCGGCTTTCAGGCCCCGTTGCGCGGAACGCCCTGGATCACGGCGCGCTTGTCGAGCCGGCCCACGAATCCCAGGACCCGCTCGGCCGTGGCCCGCGAGGTGCGCGCGCCGATGACGACTTGGACCTGCTGGCTCGCCGCCACCGGTTCAAAGAACTGCAGGCCGATCACCCGCTCCGGCCCCGGCGTCGCCGCCGCCAGCTCGTCCAAGGCGGCCGACGAGGCTCCCGTCGCGAGCACCGCTTCAGGCGGCATGATCCGCGCAAACTCCGCGAACCGCGTCCGCTTGCTCGCCCCGTCCTCCATCAGGGTATCCAGCAGCATGTCGCAAAATTCCATGTCCTCCAGCCCCGTGGTGATGCCAATGCCGCCCATCGCCTTGTGGGCCACCGCATGCTCGATCTCGTTGCGCTCCTCCATCTCGCGGAAAAGCGTGCGAATGACCTCGACCGAGCGCGTCAGCGCCGCCGCCTCGGTGTCGTGCATGACCACCCCGAAGCCCCGCACCGCGCACCAATGCGCCACCGCCGTGGCCGCGCGACCAGTCCCAATGACCCCGATCGCCCGCAACGCCTTCGGCACGGGCGCATCGGCGGCGGCCGGCGGGAACCATGAGTCGAGCGAGCTGGAGGAAGGGGAATTCATCGCGACGAACGACCGGCTGGATAAGGGTCCGGTCCAGAACGGACAACTGTAATATCGTCACCGCCGCGCAAACTTGCTCAGGTATTTCAGCCCTACCCCGATGTCCTGCGGCAGCGGTGCGACGAGGGTGATTTTCTCCCGCGACAATGGATGCGTGAAGGTGAGCGATGCCGCATGCAGGGCCAGCCGGCCGATCAGCGGTCGCTCGTCGGCCCGCCCCTTGTACCCGCGCTTCAGGTCGGAAAGCATCAACCGCGTCTCGTTGCCATAAAACTGATCGTTCAGGATCGGCGTGCCGCTCGCCGCCAGGTGCACGCGGATCTGGTGCGTGCGCCCGGTCTGCGGACGGCACTCGAGGTGCGCAAACGACGGCCGCCCCGCCGGCTGCGGAAACCGCGCGCGCACGGTGAACTCCGTCACACTCGCCTTCCCGTGCTTCTTGACCACGCACATCCGTCCCGGCTTCGCGTCGTCCTCCTTCAACACGAGGTCCACGACAAACTCGTCCTGCGCCGGCAGGCCCACCGTGATCGCCTCGTAGAGCTTGCCCACCGTCTTCGACTGGAACTGCCCGCTCAGGAAATCCAGCGCCGGTTTCGTCTTCGCGCAAAGCACCAGCCCGCTCGTGTCGGCATCGATCCGGTGCACATTGGCCACGCCATGGCCCATCCGGTCGTGGACCAGGTCCATCAGGTTCACCCGCGACTTGTCCCAGCGGTCCGGCGCAATGAGGAGGCCGCTCGGCTTGTCGAACGCGATGAGGCACTCGTCCTCGAATATGACCGGGGGCAGCGATGGCACCCGCGCGTTGTCGGCCCGAACCGCGCGCCCCGCAATCCAATTACCACGGTCAACCAACCTCGGTTCGAAACTCCTCATCCTCCCGTTCGCCAGAATCGGCCAATCAACGGGACCTGCCTGTTCCGACCCTCTGTCTCCGTGCCTCTGTGCGCCCATTCTCTTCCCGTTTTCCTCTGCCCACCAACAGAACCGCACCATACCGGCCCTATTGTCGCACCGAGACACCGAGAAACCCCAACCCTGACAAATGGCCCTGATTGCCGATCATCCCTCGGACGAGCCGCCAATGGATGGGGCGAACCCTCTGGATGAGCCGGCCCCCGAACGGCTCATCGACATGACTCGTCCTCACCAACATCGCGCGCCAGAAAACTTGTTTCGAAAAGTCGCTCGTCGCCGGAAAAATCCCAGTGACCTGCACCACCGCGCCGTTTAATGCTGACGTCCTTCCATGACGCTGGCGCCGCGATTTCTCGTCAATTTATGGGCCGCTCTCCGGATCGCGCGGTTCACGCGCCGCCTCCACCAAACCGGCCATGATGTGCGCGCGCAGCATGAAACATTCGCCCGCCTCATCGCGCAATCGGCCCGCACGGAATTCGGCCGTGCGCACGGCCTGACCGCCAGCACGACCTACGCCCAATTCCGCGACCGCGTGCCACCGCGCTCCGCCGACTGGTTCCAGCCGTACATCGCGCGCATGGCCGCCGGCGAGACCGGCGTGCTGCTCCCCGGCCGCTGTCCGCTCTTCGTCGAGTCCGCCGGCACCGCCGGCGCCACGCGCCGTCTTCTGCCCGCCCCCGAGGCGGTGCTCGACCACTTTTGCGCGGGCCTGCGTGACTCGCTGTTTCACTATGCGCGCCGCGCCGGCCACGCCGGCGTTTTCCTCGGCCGTCACCTGCACGTCAGTTCAAGCACCGCCGTCACGGAAACCCAAGGTCGTTACCGCACCAGCCTCGACGGCATCTTCACACTCTGCGTTTCCGCCTGGGTGGAGGAAAACCTTCGGTCGCCGCCCGGTGACATCGCCGTGCTCGACGAGGGTTCAGAGAAGTACGCCGCCCTCGCCCGCGCCATGCTCGACCGGGATGTCACCTTGGTCGGCGGAACTCCTGCACAGCTGTGCGCGGCGGCCGAGGCCGTTCGCCTCGCCGCCGCCCGCCCGGGTGGCGCCGCGCCGATCCACTTGGCCGACGTATGGCCCAATCTCGAATGCTGCGTCCATCTCGGCGCGCCTTTGGGAGTCCATGCGGATGCCCTGCGGGCGGCCGTGGGTCCCGAAACGCGCCTGCATGAAATCTATGCATCCGCCGAAGGCATCTTCGCCGCGCAGGACGACACCGCTCCCGCCGCGCTGCGCCTGATCGCGGACGCGGGCATATTTTTCGAGTTCCTTCCCGTTACCGTTACTGGCGAGGCTGCGCTCGACCAGGCGGGCTCGCTCTGTGTGCCGTTGGAACAGGTGCGCGTCGGGGTGGACTACGTGCCGGTCATCACGACGCCCGCCGGCTTGTGCCGCTATATCACGGACGATGTCGTGTGTTTCGTTTCCACGAATCCGCCGCGCCTGCAGGTGATCGGACGCGCGCCCTTCCAACTCGCGGCCCAGGGCGAACACGTGACCGAGCGCGAATTGGTGGACGCCCTGCAGGCGGTTTGTCAGCGCAACGGCTGGCAACCGATCTCGTTCCACGTCGCGCCCTATGCGCAACGCCTGGGCCCGGGCCGGTTGTCGAATGTACACGAATGGTGGATCGAGCTTCGCACCCATTCCGTGCGCACGCCGATGGCCAATGTGTTGGGTCCCGAGCTCGACGCGGAGCTCTGCCATCGTAACGGCCACTACGCCCGCTGCCGCGAGCAGGGCGCGCTCGCCCTGCCCCTGGTGCGCCTCGTGATGCCCGGGCTGTTCGAGCGGTGGGCCCTCGAGCAGGGCAAGGTCGCCAGCGCCAGCAAGCTTCCCCGCTGCCGCCCCGACCGCCTCATCGCCGACCAACTCGCCGCCCTCGCCCCCTTCTACCAAGGCACGATCGCGCCGTTCCAATCGACAGAACCGACGTAGGCCGAGACTTGAGCCGGTGCTCCGCGATCCATCTCTCCCCGCTCCAGCCGGAAGAATGCAGATCAACCACAGATCAACACGGATTCACAAAGATGGATCAGAAGTTGAGGTATTCAGGTTCGAAACCAATCGATCCGCCGCGATCTTGGCCGCAAGGCCTGCCTTGTCCGTGTCCGCCCGGTAATTGCCCCGGTTCAGTACGTGATACACTCCGGCCTCGGATTCCATTCGCAGCGGTCGTGCCATGGCCGGCGTCCCACACCTCCACCCTCGGTCGTCCACCCCAAACCCCAAGGCCTGACCCCGTTGGTTTGCCCTTCGGATCGTCCGGCCTCGGTCCTAGTTTCTTCGCTTGGCGATAATCCCCGATTCGATTTTACGTAATCTGGAAAAATACTTAACGCGACTTAAGGCCATGCCGCTCACCAAACTCTGGGCTAGCAGTACAAGCGCGGTGACGGCGACGCCAATGAGGTCCTTTTGAGTTAAAAATAGAATTACACCGAATAAACAGACACCCGATCCCAAGCACATGATTGTGAATACTACTATATAGGAATAGTATAGATTCGTTGGCGACCCGGTCTGTCGTCGTCCACTCATGGGCATTGTTTGGCAACCATTTCCGACTGAATTGTATTCACGGTTTCGTTCGCCTTTAGGTTAGCTTGTTTGGCCTGAGCTACTGTCTTCGTAAATCCTGCTCTTAGTTGATTACTCCAGTTCCTCTCATAAATTGCCAAGGACGCGTCGATGAAAAGTTTGCCGCCTGCGATAGTAAGGAGCAGCGACGGGGTCAGGCCTTGGGATTGCAGTTTCTTTTGCGAGGCCGCATCGGGCTGGCGGGTCCAGGAGTTCACCTTGCGGCTGACTTCGTGCAGATTGCCCATGTGCAGGGTCGTGGCCAGCCAGCGGTTGGTCGCCGTGGTGCGGACCTTCAGATTGCGGCGATCGCCAGCTTCCAATCGGCTGATTTGCCGGTACGGGCCAACTCCGGTTGGCGGCGCAACCTCCGCAACAGCCGGTCCAGTTCTTCCTGCCGCACCGCTTCGCGCGCCTCCTGCATTTCGAAGACCGAAGGGGTCATGCTTTACCTTTTACCTTAGGACCTGCTCAATGCTAGTCCGGCTGGGGGGCGTTGACGGGTGTGCCGCTGGCGGAGCGTCGCTGATTTTCCCGCGACGCTCCTATTCCGCCGACTTTTTGGCCCGAGGCTTCTTCGTCGCCGACACCGGCTTGGCGTTGATCCAGACTTCGCCCTTCGCGCTCACGTTGAGCCAGTAGAGCTCGCCGCCATGTTCGGCGAACGTGGGCTTGCCCTTCGGTGACTCGGGCGGGGTCAGGCCGGCAGTGGCCAGCAGGGCCATCAGCGCGTCCGGCGTCTTCTCCAACTGCGTCGCCAGCTCGCTCACCTGCGCCGTCACACCTTCGCCGCGCTTCTTGGGCTGCATCAGGAGGCGCACGGCCGTCAACGTGTTCTCAGGGGGCAGGCTCGACACGCTCGGCGCGGCCGCCGGCATCGGGGCGGTTTCCCGCACGGGCACGCCCGCGGTCTCGTCCGGCACGGCGGGATCCGACGTGGGCGTTTCGCCCGCCGCCGCTCCTTCTGTCGCAGGCTTCGCCTCGCCATTTGCGGCGGCCGGCTGGTCCTCCGTCCGCGGACCGCGCTCCCGGCGCTTCAGCTCCGCGTTGATCCAAATCTCGCCGCGCTGGTTCTTGTTCAACCAGTACATGAAATCGCCCACCTGGACCTCCACGGGCGGCGTGCCTTCCGCGCCGAGCTGCAAGCCTTGCTCGCCCAACTGCGCGAGCAATCCCGCCTCATCGGTCTTCAGTGCCTTGGTGAGATATTGGAAACTCCCCGACATGCCGTGACCGCGACGATTGCGTCGCATCATGCCGCGGATCCGGTCCAGAAAGGTCTTCGGCCCGCGCGATTCCGGCTGGCCCTGCGGCGCATCGGATCGCTGGTTCTGCGGCTGACGCTGCTCGCGCGGCACGAACGCCTGCTGGCTGGAGAATTCCCCTTGGGCCGATCCTTCGGGCGATGCACCCGCACCGCCGCCCTCGCCGCCGGTCGGGGCCGCCGCGGCCGTCGGTTCGTCCTGTCCTTCGACGCGCTTCGCCTGGACGACGCGGAAAACGGGCTGCGGCTTGTCGCGCAAGTTGATCCAGATCTCGCCGCGACGATTGATGTTCACCCAATAAAGCTCCCCCTCGTACTCCGCGTACACGGGCTTGGCGTTCTCGTCCGCCGGGATCTGCAGGCCGCACTCCACGAGCGCGCCCTTGAGGTCGGACTCATCGAGCGACCATTTCTTGGCCAAATGATCGAGACCCACGCTCATGCCCGGCCCGCGCTGGTTGCGGCGCATGTGCGGACGGATGGCGTCGAAAAACGCCGGCAATTCGTCCTCTTCCGCGAGCTTGTCCCAATCGTCCTTCGGCGCGGCTCCGTTCTCCTCGTCGGGCGCGTCCTGGTCGTCGTCGCGCGAGGTGTCGCGCAGGCGGCGCAGGTCGCCGTCGGCGCCCGGTTTCTCATCGGCGAGGAAGGTCTCCGCCTCGTCCTCCGCCGCCGCTTGGCTCGAACCCGCCTTGAACTTGGCCTCGAACTCCGCGCGCAACTTGTCCGCCTCGGCGCGGGCCGCCGCCTTCGCGGCGTCCTCGAGCGTCCAGTCCTTCTGCGTGGAGCGCCGCGCGAGGCCGTGGAATGCCAGCGCGTTCTCGGCCGGCTGGTGGAAGCTGATGATCTCCCAGTTTTCCTGGCCGAGGTCGTTCAGAAATTTCTCCATCAGCGCCGGGCTCGCGAAGCCGCCCTTGCCGCTGCTGATGATCTTGTATTCCCAGTTGGACATAGGCCGACAGGGTTCCCGCAACGCCCGGATTGACGCGAGCCTATTTATTCCGCGGTTCATGTGACCGGGCAGCCACTTGCGTCCCTTCCCTTTCTGGCCAGTTTTCCGCCACGCATGAAAACGACCCCCGTTCTGCTCGCCGCGCTGCTGCTCACCTCCCTCGCCCGCGCCGCCCTGGCTCCCGATACCGACAACGGCGGCATCACCCTGCCCCCCGGCTTCCGCGCCGTCGTCGTCGCGGACAAATTGAAATCCCTCCGCAACATCGCCGTCGCGCCCAACGGCGACCTTTACGCCAAGACCCGCGAGGCCGGCATCCTCGCCTTGCGCGACACCGATGGCGACGGCCGCGCCGACGTGGTCAAGGAATTCGGCTCCGGCGGCGGCACCGGCATCGCCCTGCGCGGCGACTGGCTCTACCATTCCACCGACAGCAACGTGTTTCGCTACAAGCTCACCCCCGGCGAACTCGTCCCGTCCGGCGAACCCGAGCGCATCGTGCGCGACCTGCCCAATCGCCGCCAGCACGCGGCCAAGGCCATCGCGTTCGGAGCCGACGGCCGGCTCTACGTCGAGGTCGGCTCGCCTTCCAACGCCTACGGCGGCGCCAAGGACCGTGCCCTCGGCGCCAAGGGCGAGGACCCGACCGAGTTCCTGAAAACCTTCGGCGGCTACTGGAGCTTCGACGCCGATAAGCCCGACCAGACCCAGGCCGACGGTCGCCATGTTTCCACCGGCCATCGCCATTCCACGACGATCGCGCTCAACCCGGTTTCAAAACAGCTCTACGTCGCCCTTCATGGCCGCGACCAGCTCAACACCGTGGCCCCGCAGTTCTATTCCGCGGAGGACAACGCCGAGAATCCCGCGGAAGTGCTCCACGTCCTCACCGAGGGCGCGAATTTCGGCTGGCCGTTCACCTATTGGGATACCCGCGCCAAACAGCGAAAGCTCAACCCCGAATACGGCGGCGACGGCAAGAAGCTCGCCGAGGCCGGCAAGTATCCCGATCCGGATGTCGCGTTCCCCGCCCACTGGGCGCCCATGCAACTCGCGTTCAACACCGGCAGCCAGTTCCCCGCGAAATATCGCAACGGCGGCTTCATCGCCTTCCACGGTTCCTGGAACCGCGCCCCGCGTCCGCAACAGGGTTACCGCGTCGCCTTCATTCCCGTCGATGCCAACGGCAAACCGACGGGCGAGTACGAGACCTTCGCCGATAACTTCGCGGGGAAGGCCGAACTCGCCTCGCCGGGTGACGCGAAATACCGTCCCAACGGCGTCGCCTTCGGACCCGATGGCTCGCTCTACGTTTCCGATTCCCAAGTCGGCCGCATCTGGCGCATCTTCTACACGGGCGATAAGTGAGAAGCGCCGCGAGCCTGCTTCTGATCCTCACGCTGGCGGGATGCTCCAAACAGGAGCCACCCTCCGCCGCTGCCTCCTCTTCGGTAGGCGCCGAACTCGCTCGGTCCTCCGCCGCACCCGCCATTACATCGCCCGAGGACCGAACTAGCTCGGCCCCTACCGCAACTGTCCCCGCCCCTCCCGCGGCGAAATCCGCGCCCGACGGCGAGGCCCTCTTCGCCTCGACCTGCGCGACCTGCCACATGGCCGATGGCAGCGGCGTTCCCTTCCTCCAACCGTCGATCAAAGGCAGCGCGTGGATCTCCAATCCCGATCCGCAACTGCTCCTCTCGCTCATCCTGCGCGGTTCCGCCATTCTCGGCGAGGGCGCCAAGGCCTTCGACAATGACATGGCCCCGCAGGAACACCTCAGCGATGCCGAGATCGCGGCGGTCGCCACCTACGTGCGCACCCGTTTCGCGGCGACGCCGATCGAGAAGCCCGTCACTCCCGCTGAAGTCGCCACCGCCCGTGCCCGCCCGGGCCTGCCCGAATGAAACTCGCTTTGCCGCCCCTTCTTGCGCCCGCGCTGTTGCTCGCCTCACCGCTCGCGGCCCAGGTCACTCTGCCGACGCTGTTCGTCACCGCCGCGCGCACCGCTGAACCGCCGGAACAGGTCCCGTTTTCCGTCACGGCGTTTTCCAGCGAACAACTCCGCGCCAACCCCGCGCTCACGCCGGACGGCGCGCTGCGCTCCGTTCCCGGGTTCAGTCTCTTCCGCCGCAGTGACAGTCTCTCCGCCAACCCGACCGCCCAGGGCGTGTCGCTCCGCGGGCTGGGCCCCAGCGGCGCGAGCCGCTCCCTCGTGCTGCTCGATAGCGTGCCGCTGAACGATCCCTTCGGCGGCTGGGTCGCCTGGAGCAAGGTGCCGCGCGAATCCCTCGCGGGCGCGGAGATCGTCCGCGGCGGCGGCGCCACCGCCTGGGGCAACGCCGCGCTCGGCGGCATCGTCCAGCTTCTCACCGAGGCCCCCGGCGCGACCCGCGGCCGGTTCGCCGCATCCTACGGCGGCCTGGGCACGCACAGCGCCGAGCTGGCCGCGAGCCAGCCGGTCGGCTCCGGCACTTTTCAACTGCTCGCCCGCGACTTTGCTTCCGACGGATTTCATCTCGTGGCTCCGGAAGACCGCGGTTCCCTCGACCAGGCGGCGGCCAGCGAACACCGCTGGTTCACGGGCCGCTGGCGCCAGACCCTCGCTTCGGGCGTCCAATACACCGTCACGGCGCGCACCTACGACGAGGACCGCAACAACGGCACCCCCTACCAGCGCAACGCCTCGCGCGAGGATTTCGCCTCCGTGGCCCTCGCCGGCGCGCCGGGCTCCGCCTTTTCCTGGGATGCCGTCGCGTACGTCCAGGACCAGGAGTTCGCCAGCACCTTCAGCTCGGTCAATGCCACGCGCACCGCCGAGACTCCCGCGAGCAACCAATACGCGGTGCCCGCCACGGCTTTCGGCGCGGCCTGGACCGGCGTCTGGAAAAACGCCGGTGACTCCCGCACCAGCGCGGGCGCCGATTTCCGCAGCGTGCGGGGCGAAACGCGCGAACACTACACGTACAGCGCCGGCAACTTCACCCGCGAGCGCATCGCGGGCGGCGCGCAGGATCTGGCGGGCGTGTTTCTCCTTCACGAGCGAGCGCTGCCGCCGAATCTGCGCGTGACGCTCGGCGGGCGGCTGGATTTCTGGCGGGAAAGAGATGGCCATCGCCGCGAAACCGATCGCGCTTCCGGCGCCCTGCTCCGCAACGACAGCTACGCGGACCGCGACGGCGTCGAGTTTTCCCCCAGCGCCGGCCTGGTCTGGACCGCGGCCCCCGGCTGGCGCGTGCGCGCCGCCGCGCAGCATTCCTTCCGCCGGCCCACCCTCAACGAGCTCTACCGCCCCTTCCGCGTGGGCAATGTCATCACCGAGGCCAACGCCGCGCTCGCGACCGAGAGCGCCACCAGCGCCGAACTCGGCGTCGAATACTCCACTTCTGCCCTCACGATCAGCGCCGCCGCTTTTCACAACGATCTCCGCGATGCCGTCGGCAACGTCACACTTTACCGCGGTCCGGGCAGTTTTCCCATCGTCGGCTTCGTGCCCGCCGGCGGCCTCGGTCGCCAGCGCCTGAATCTCGATCGCATCCGCGTGCAGGGGATCGAGCTCTCCGCGAAATGGTCGCCCTCCGCCACGCTCTCCCTCACCGCCGACTACCTTTACCACGACGCGAGCGTCCGCTCCGCCCGTGCGGCCCCGGCGCTCGCGGGCAAGCGCCTGGCCCAGGTGCCGCGACACGTCGCCGCTTTCGGCGCATCGTGGTCGCCGGCGAAATCCTTCACGCTCACGCCCCGCGTGCGTTTCCTCGGCCGCCAGTTCGAGGACGACGAAAACAACCTGCGCCTCGGCGCCGCCCTCGTGGTCGATCTCGGCGCCAACTACCGCTTCAACGAAACTGTCGCCGTGTTCCTCAACGCCGAGAACCTCACCGACGAACGCATCGAAACCGGACGCAGCTCCGACGGCCTCGTGAACACCGGCACCCCGCGCCTCGTGCTCGGCGGCGTGCGTTTCGTCTGGTAGGAACGGACGGTGTAGGAGCCTGTTTACAGGCGATCCGAACACTCTCCCACGCCGCACCCCCGGACTATTACTAGACCGGAGCGTCGCTTGCGCGATTCGCGAAGAAAGGCACGCTGGCAACCACCCCATGAACAAAACCCTCGCCGCCCTCACCTCCCTGACCGCCGCCGCCATGCTTTCCGCCGCGCCCGCCCCCATCAAGTCCTCCTCCGCGCCGTACGCCAAGGACGCGAAGACCACGATCGAGCGCCTCGATCCGGCGCTCGACGCGCTCCTCTCCGCCGACGCCGTCGTCGAGCACCTCGGCTCCGGTTTCAACTGGTCGGAAGGTCCCATCTGGGTGCCCGCCCAAAACGCACTGCTCTTCAGCGACGTGCCCGAAAACCGCGTCTACCGCTGGAAGGATGGCGAAGGCATCAGCGTTTATCTCGAGCCGAGCGGTTTCACCGGTTCCCAATACAACGGTCGCGAGCGCGGTTCCAACGGACTCACGCTCGACGCTCAGGGCCGGCTCACCCTCGCGCAACATGGCGACCGCCGCATCGCCCGCCTCGCTGCCGACGGCAAGTCGTTCGAGACGGTCGTGGACAAGTTCGAGGGCAAACGCTTCAGCAGCCCCAATGACCTATGCTTCGACCGCGCCGGCAACCTGTTCTTCACGGATCCGCCATACGGCCTGCCCTCCGATACCAAACAGGAGACCGCCTTTCACGGCGTGTACCGCCTGTCGACCGACGGCAAACTCACGGTCATCGGCGACGACATGAGCCGCCCGAACGGTGTCGCGCTCTCACCCGACGAACGCACGCTCTACGTCGGCAGCACCGACGGAGATGAACCGTGGGTGAAATCCTACACCCTCAATGCCGACGGCTCCGTCGCCTCCAGCCGAATTTTCTTCGATGGCACCGCCCTCATGAAAGCCGGCCGCCGCGGCGGCTTCGATGGCCTGAAAGTGGACGCCAACGGCAATGTTTGGGCCACCGGCCCGGGCGGCGTGGTGATCGTGAGTCCCGAGGGCAAGCACCTCGGCTCGATCCTCACCGGCCGCGCCACCGCCAATTGCGCCTTCGGGGACGCCGACCACCAGACCTTCTACATCACCGCCGACGAAGCCCTGCTGCGGGTCCGCACGAAGGTGAAGGGCGCCGCGCGCTGACTTCGGAAATCTGAAAACGGGCGTCTGAATCGAGAATCTGGAATGTCACTGAACGTCGGTGCTGAACTTTCCGGCTATCGCCACCCGGTCATTCTCATCCAGGAACGACCGCGAGCGATTCGTAGCGAGCGGAGATAACATCCCGGAAGTCCAGCACGCCACCGCCACCGTCATCCTGAGCGCGTAAAGGATCCACGGAGTCGGTGCACGTTTGTCCTTTCCCTTGGATCCTTCGCGAAGCTGAGCCGGACTCATGCAGTCGGATGTAGGGGCGCGGCTTGACCTCGCCCTTTTCTCGCTGCGGCAAACGAGGGCGTGGACAAGCCACGCCCCTACAACGGAACAGATCACCGTTCCCACGGCGGAATCGCGCTCCAGACATGCTTCAGACTGCTGATAAACTGAACGAGTTTTGAGCCCGTGAGCCGCCTCCCTATTAGAAATACCTAAAACCTCCCCTCACCGTCATCCTGAACGCAGTGAAGGATCCACGGAGTCGACGTACGTACGTCCTTCGCCTTGGATCCTTCGCGAAGCTGCCAGACTCATGCAGTCGGATGGAGGGGCGCGGCTTGACCGCGCCCTTTTCTCGCTGCGGCAAACGAGGGCGTGGACCAGCCACGCCCCTACAACGGAACAGATCACCGCTCCCACGGCGGAATCGCGCTCCAGAGATGATTCAGACTGCTGATAAACTGAACAAGTTTTGAGCCCGGGAGCCGCCCCCTATTCGAAATACCTAAAATCTCCCCCCACCGTCATCCTCAACGCAGTGAAGGATCCACGGAGTCGACGCACGATTGTCCTTTCCCTCGGATCCTTCGCGAAGCTGCCGGACTCATGCTGTCGGATGTAGGGGCGCGGCTTGACCG
>JAEZDN010000036.1 GCA_023433275.1 Verrucomicrobiota bacterium | reverse complement strand
CCCGGGGAGCGATTCAAGGGCGCGAACGAGCCGTGACCCTCCCTTTGGATCAAGAATCCCACGAAACGACCGCGGGTAAAATGGTTCGCGCAAGCGGTGAACCTGTGGTGCGCTCCGGCCATGCCCCGCGTTGATGGCCTTCGGTCTCCTTACGACAAGACGGTCGGCGGTCTCCATCACTTGGGCCGTATGCTCGACAAGATGCGATTGAAGCAAGCGGGCCAGTTGCCGGGGCATTTCGATCGCAATTACGGTCTGTCGATCGGGCTCGATGGGCAGCTTTGTGGATTTCTCGGCGTCAAATTTGAAGAAGTGGAGGCGAAGGTCCACGCGGGCGCGAGTGACGCGGAGGTGGCGGAATGGATTTTCCAAACCGGGCTCCGACCGAATCGCATGCAGACCCATGTGTGGAACGAGCATTCGAGAAAGATCGGCTGGAACGACCGCGTCTCGTCCTATCTCGCCGCGGTCCGCGGCGAGCCGGGTTGGGAGAATATTACGGGCGTGACGTCCTTCGACATCATCGAGCAGAGCGAGGACCGCGAGCCGCCGCCGATGAGGGGGTAGGTTGATCATCGGAAAAGCTCCGCTCTCGCCTCGTCATCCTAGGCGCAGCTAAGCCGGAACGATGCAGTCAGCATGCGATTCCGCAATGTGCGCGGTCGAACGGTTCGGTTGTAGGGGCGTGGCTCGTCCACGCCCTCGGTTCCCGCAGCGAGAAAAGGGCGCGGTCAAGCCGCGCCCCTGCATTCAACTGCATGGTTCCGGCTAAGGATCCCCGTGGTCGCTGCGCATCCGTCCCTTTCCTTGGATCCTTCGCGTAGCTCAGGATGACGGAGGTGGGGGTGTATCGTATTCTTCGCGGTCTCCGCCGTGGCGCGTGTCGCGACAGCGCTATGTCGACCCTCTTATGTACGAGGGACGACCGAGCGTGTCGGCTACTAAGGCCAGACGAGACCCGGGGCTTCGAACCGCGTGCCGGCGGGAAAGGCCAGGCCGAATTCCTCCGCAAGCACGGCGTGCAAGTCGTCGGGCGTGGCGAGTTCTCGCTTCATGGTCCCTCCGCTTCGGTCCCGGCGGGTGAATTCGCGATTGTAGAGGGTCAGTCGCCCGCCGTCGGTCGCGCGGGCGACCATGAGGTTGTTTCGAAAATGCGCCTGGGGATGCGTGTGGCTGTACCAATTGCCCAGTTCCAGATCAGGCGCCGCGGCGATTTCGGGCAGGAAATGGCTGACGTCCTGCCAGGCGCCGTCGAACAGGACTTGGTGCGCGAAGTGAGCGCCCTGCCGAACGAGGCGACGACGGTCATGCGGGGTGTCTTGTTCGAGGCCGTCGGCCATGAGCAGGGGCGCGGTGAGCGAGAGCGAGCCCATTCCCACGTCGGCGAGCCACGGCTGGTGGTCGAGGCTCACTCGCACGAGCATGTGGGTGAGCGGCGTCGCGACGTCGGCGGGAACCTGCCAGCGCACCCGGGCGATCATCGGGTCCGCGGCGAAACCCAGGGCACGCAGCACGTAGAGCAGGAGGTGATTTTGCTCGAAGCAGTAGCCGCCGCGCCGGGCGTGGACCAATTTTTGCAGAAGGGACGCCGGTTCCGTGCGGATGGGCCGCCCGAGCAGGACATCGAGGTTCTCGAACGGGATGGCCCTGGCGTGCGCGTGCATGATTCCCGCCAAGGTGACGGGGTCGGGCGTGCGCGGACCGGAGTAGCCGATGCGCTCGAAGTAGGCAGCGAGTTCGGCGGGTGTCATGCGCGACCGGCGGAACCGTCCTGATCAGGGGGCGGGGACGAGGCGAATGATCGAGCCGGGGTCGTTGACGGCGACGTAGATCGTGCCGTCCGGGGCGCATTGCACATCACGCAGGCGGCCGATGTCCTTGAGGATGATTTCCTGATGGGTGACCTTGTCGCCCTCGATGACGAGGCGACGGAGCTCCTGTTGCGCGAGCGAGCTGACGAAGAGGTTGCCCTGCCATTTCGGGAAGCGGTCGCCCTCGTAGAAATCGATGCCGCAGACGGCAATCGAGGGGAGCCAGTACGTGACGGGTTGCTCCATCCCTTCGCGCGCGGTTTCACTCGTGATGGGCGAGCCGTCGTAATTCATGCCATAGGTGATGGTGTTCCAGCCATAGTTGAGGCCGCGGCGAATGATGTTCAACTCGTCGCCACCCCGCGGACCGTGTTCGGTTTCCCAGAGCACCCCGGTGCGGGGATCGAAGTCCAGCCCCTGCGGGTTGCGGTTGCCGTACGTCCAGATCGAGGGAAACGCGCCCGGCGTGTTCACAAACGGATTGTCGGAGGGAATCCGGCCGTCGTCATGGATGCGGTGGATCTTGCCGTTCGGGCGGCGCAGTTCCTGGGCGTCGGGACCGCGGCCTCGCTCGCCATGGGAGAAATAGAGATAGCCGGCGCCATCGAAGGCGATGCGGCAGCCAAAATGGGCGCCACCGCCGACGTAGAGCTCGAGCGGGGCCTGCCAGATTTTTTCCTCGTCCACCCAGGCGCCATCCTTGATGCGCCCGCGGACAAGGACGGTGAGGCTCACGTTGCGGCCGGCGGCGTCCTTGGCGGGATCGGAGTAGGCCAGATAGATCCAGCCGTTCTCGGCAAACTGGGGATGGATCGCGACTTCGAGCAGGCCGCCCTGGCCATCGTCGCGCACGGCTGGCGTGCCGGTCACGGGTTCGGGCAGCAGGCGGCCCTGCTCAATGATGCGCAGGCGGCCCGGCTTTTCGGTGACCAGCACGCGATCGCCGGGAAGGAACGCGATGCTCCAGGGCGTGGCGAGACCGGTGGCGACGGTTTCAATCTGATAGGCGTGCTCGGCCGTGGCGATCCGGCCCGTCGGGATTCGCTGGGTCTGGCGGCTGCGGCTGTAGCTGGCACGGCGCTCGCGAATGAAGATCACCATGGCGCGCACATCGCCCTCCGACATGAGCGAATGAAAGGCGGGCATTCCCTTGTCGAGCGACCCTTCGCTGATGATCCGCGCCAGACTGGCGTCGTCGCCGCTGCCGCTGGACCACTGGTCATCGAGCATGGACGGCGCCTGGCCACCCTCGAGATTGCGGCCATGGCAGTTGGAGCAGATCTCCTCATAGATCCTCGCCACGTCCTTTTTGATCGGGGTATTCTGGGCCGCGACGCTCGAGGCGAGGCAGACGGTGACGAGGAGCAGGGCGGGCAGGCGGGCGGGGTGGGGCATGCGAGGTAAAGAGGCTGATGAGGCTACGGGCGATGCGGGCTTTTGCAAAAAGAGAAACGAAGGACTGGCGTTCCGGGCAGCGGGGTAGGGCGGTCTTCCGGAGGACGAACCTGCCTGGGGCGGGTTAAGAGCTGCCCTTTTTGGAGCGCGGGCGACCTCGCCCGCGTGCGCCAAATGCCGGGTGAGGGCACCCGGCCCACAATTAAGCCGGAACCATGCAGCCGGATCCAGGCCTTCTTCCAGCCGGCGGAGGTTTCCGGCTGAAGTTTTCTTAACTGGATGCTGCGGATTCGGCGCGGGTGGTGGCGATATAGTCGTCCACCACGGTTTCCAGGACGGCCAGCGGCACATTGCCGGCGCGGAGCACGGCGTTGTGGAATTTCTTGAGCTCGAACCGGTCACCCAGGGCCTGGCGCGCCTTCTCGCGCAGTTCGAGGAAACGCAGCATGCCAATCTTGTACGAACAGGCCTGGCCGGGAATCGCGACGTAGCGTTCGACCTCGGATGGCAGCAGGCCGTAGTCGATCGCTTGTTGGCGGGTCCAGCCCATGGCATGGAGGCCGGTATCGACCACGAGGCGGCGGGCGCGGAAGAGCTCGGCTTCGAGTTGTCCGATCAGCCCATGGGGGTCGCCGTCGTACCAGCCGAATTCACTGGCCAGTTGCTCGGCATAGAGCGCCCAGCCCTCGCCGTGGGCCGAGATGAAGCCGAAGATGCCGTCCCGCCGAAAGCGCGGGAGGTCGGTCATCTCCTGCTGCAAGGCGATTTGGAAATGATGTCCGGGGATCGCCTCGTGGTATGTGAGAGTCCGCATGTAGAGGATGCGGAAGACCGGGCCCGGGAGCGGGGCCCAGAACGTGCCCGGACGCGATCCGTCGCGCGCGGGGACGGTGTAGTGCGCGGACGAGTTTTTCTCGGTGAAGGCGGGCACGCGTTTCACGACGCAAGGCGCGGCGGGCCGCAGGTCGAAGAGCGGTTCCGCGCGTTTCACGGCGTCGGCGAGGATTGCCTCATAGCGGGCGATGAGCGCCGGGCGCGGATCAGGATCGGCCGGGGGCTGGGAATCGAGGTTGAGCTGCTGGTAACGGTCCTTGATCGAGCCGTCGTGGTACCCGAGCTGGCGGAACAGGCCGTCCATCTTCGTCTCGATGCGCGCCACCTCCTCCAGGCCGATCGCGTGGATCTGTGCGGCGGTGAGGTCGGTGGTGGTGTATTGGCGGAGTGCCGCCGCGTAGGCCTGGTCGCCGTTCGGCAGACGGGAGAGGCCCGCAGCGTCGGTGCTGGCGGGCAGTTGCGACTCGAGCAGCGCCCGGGCGCGTTGGAATGCGGGAATGATCGCCGTCCGCACGGTTTTTTCCGCGGCGGCCACCCAGGCGGCCCGGTCCTCGCCCGACAGGCCCTCGACCTGGGCGATGCGCTCGTCGAGCGATGCGACCAGTACGTTGCTCGCGGGAGCTTCCGCGAGGAAGCGATCGAACTGGCCGAGGGTGGCGGTGAGGATGAAGCGGGGCGGCAGAAAGCCGCGTTCGCCGCGCTCGCGCGCCTGGACCACGCCCTCGTCGATGTAGGCGGCCGCGAGGTCGAGGCGGGCGAGGTAGTTCTCGATGTCGCGACGGTTGCGGATGGGATGGGTGCGGCTGAGGAAATTCACGAGGTTCACCTGTTGCCCCCAGAACTGGTTGAAGACGAAATCGTGGTCGGCGAACGGTTCGCTGCGCACGATGGTGTCGAGTTGCCAGGCGAGCATGTCGGCCGACACGCGTTGCGTGGGACTGAGGCTGGAGCGCTCGAATTGGCCCAACCGGGCGAGGCCGTCCCGGGCGCGTGCGATCGAGGCGGCGCGCGCGGCTGCGGTGTTCGGGGTGAGCAAACGGTCGAGGGCGTCCTGTTCCGCGCCCTCGAAATACTGGGCCTCGGTCGCGCCCATGGGATCCGCGCGCATCCACTCGGCGGAGAAGTCATCCACCCAGGCATCGAAAGCGGCGTTGGCCGCGCACAACCGCCCGCAGGCGGCAAGAAGACAGGCGAGCACCAGCAGGCGGGTAAGAGGCATGGCGGGGAAGGTAGAGGCGATGACAGCGTTGTCCAGAAAGGGAGGCGGATTCGACAGGTATCCGTTCGGAAGGTCTCCGGCCGCACTCTTTCGCCAGCGCGCGGACGGCTTCGTTGAGCTCGATTCCGCAGCGTGCGTGGTCGAACCGTTCCGTTGGAGGGGCGTGGCTCGTCCACGCCCTTGGTTCCCGCAGCGAGGAGTGGGGGGGGGGGCGGCCCGCCCCCGCCCCCGGAGGG
>JAEZDN010000088.1 GCA_023433275.1 Verrucomicrobiota bacterium | reverse complement strand
GCCCAGCTGGAGCTGGGCCCTCCAAAGGCGGGATCGGCGATCCCGCCCTATAACGAGGCAAACTTGTCCGGAGGCCGATTCCACCTGATGGATTCAACGTGTCATTTGGCCCAGGCCGCGCCCTCGGGGGTGCGGCGCCAGGCGAAGTAGCTGTCGAGCACGGCGAGGGCGTCGGCGCTGGGCACGGGACCGGGTTGGGCAGTGTTCTTGAAATACATCACGCGGCGGTCGCGGTCGGTGTAGCGGGGCCAGGCGGGCACGCCTTCGCCGTTGGGGTCGCCGCGCTTGGCGAAGTTGGTCCAGTAGGTGGAGACGGTGTCGGAGATCGCCCAGTCGCCGGGCGTGAGCTTGGCGTCGTTGCGGTCGAGGGTCTGGAAGACGAACGGCACGTCGACACCGTGCGGCATGCCGTGGTCGGCGTTGGGGGCATCCGCGGGGCGCTCGGGGTGCTGGTCGAAGTAGTAATAGAAGACCTTCGATTTGCCGGTGCGCGCCTGGAGCGTGGCCCAAGCCCAGGTTTGCCAGCCGAAGGCGGCGTCGCGCATCAGGTCGCGCGCAGACTTCGGGACGGACGTGGCGCCGACGGGATAGGCGGCGAGGAGTTTCTCGGCGAAGGGGCCGTAGCGTTTCTCGACGTTGGCGCGGTATTCCTCGGGCGTCTTCTCGCGCGCGAAGCTCAGGCCCTCGTCGGAGTTGTAGCCGACGAGGATGTCCACGTCGTTGTAGCGGCCGGCCTCGTAGAGCTTGTGCTGGTCGTCGGGGATGACGACGCCGTCGACGATCGGCCAGGCGGCGCCGCTGCCCCAGCCGGCCGGGAGCTTGTCGGGCGTCAGTTTGCGCAGCTCGGCGATCGAGGCGACGCCGGCCTTTTGCACGAACGCGACACCGGAGGCCTCGGCCTGCGCGAGCGTGCGCATGTTTTCGCCGGGATAGGTCGTCTCGCGGGTGGGGCCGAAGGAGCCGCCGCTTTGGGAGATGGCACCGCGGAACAGGCCCTTCGCCTCGGGCGAGGCGCAGAGCATGCTAACGGCGATGCCGCCGGCGGATTCGCCGAAGATCGTGACGCGGTCCGGGTCGCCGCCGAAGGCCGCGATGTTGCGCTGCACCCATTGCAGGCCGGCGATCTGGTCGAGCAGGCCGTAGTTGCCGGAAGCCTTGCGCGGGTTCTCGGCGCTGAGTTCCGGGTGCGCGAGGAAACCGAGCGGGCCGACGCGGTAGTTGATCGTGACGAGGACGACGCCCTTGCGCGCGAGGTGCTCGCCGTTGTGGGTCGGCGTGGAGTTGGAACCGAACGAGAAGCCGCCGCCGTAGATCCAGACGAGGACGGGAAGCTTGTCGGAAGGGGATTTCGCGGGTGTCCAGATGTTAAGGTAGAGACAGTCCTCGCTGACGGCGCCCTTGCCGTCGCCCTGGTAGGGATCGGGACCGAACTTGTCGGCGGCGCGCACGCCGTCCCATTTCGCGGCGGGTTGCGGCGCGCGCCAGCGGAGATCGCCGACGGGCGGTGCGGCGAAGGGAATGCCTTTGAAGACGATGAGGTCTTTTTCGGCCACGCCCTGCACGAGGCCGGTTTCGGTCATGAGGGGCACGGAGCCATGGGCGAAGCCGAGGGTAGCGGCGGCGAGGGCGAGGAGGGGAACAATGAGTATTTTCATCGGGATAATTTGTGATGCCTGGGCATGTCTTTCTCAAAGACCGCCTGTCATTCTGAGCGCAGCGAAGAATCCAAGGGTCGGTGCGTTGCCATCAAGGCTGTCGTGCATTCGCTTGGATCCTTCGCTGCGCTCAGGATGACGGGGATTGTAAGTTTTCAGGAAATTGGGAACGCGGCCTTACACACCCCGCCTTTCATCCTTCGCCAAGGCTACGGACGACAAGGCGGGCAGCAGCCTTCGCCGAGCCTTCGGCTCCCAGGCCTCTCTTCATCGAGGGATTTCAAACCTGCGTAGCCGAAGATCCCCTCTAGGAAGAGGGGTGGCGCGATAGCGCCGGGGTGCGCGGGGAGGGCACGAAGCGATCTCATTTCCGCCAGAGGTTCGGGAGGAAGCGTTCGTGGAGGAGGTGGCGCCAGGTGGCCCAGTCGTGGGCGCCGTGGCCGCCGACGTAGTACTCGTGCTTGATGCCGTGTTTCTCGAGCGCCTGGCGGAGGTTTTCGCTGCGCTCGCCGAAGCGGCCCTGGGCTTCGATCGTGCCGAGGCCGACGAAGAGGTAGTCGATCTTCGCGTTCACGTCGGGCGTGTTCAGGAAGGTCGCGAAGGATTTCCCGGTGTCGGCGTCGCCGGCGCTGAGCACGCCGAAATTGGCGAAGAGGTCGAGCGAGTTGAAGCCGACGAACATCGTGTGGCGTCCGCCCATCGAGAGTCCGGAGAGGGCGCGCCCCTTGGGGTCGCGGCGGACGGAGTACTCACGCTCGACGAGCGGAAGGACATGTTGGCGGAGCTCGGCCTCGAACTTCTTGAACGTGAGTTCGACGTGCTTCGGGTGGTTGCGGTGCACGACCTGGTTGTTGGGGATCACGATCACCATCGGCTCGGCCTTTTTCTCGGCGAGGAGGTTGTCCATGATGAAGTTCACGCGGCCGTCATAGATCCAGTTGTGCGGAAGCTCGCCGCTGCCGCCGACGAGGTAGAGGACGGGGTAGGTCTTGCTGCGGTCGTAACCGGGCGGCGTGTAGACGAAGAGATCGCGTTCGCCCTGGGTGACGTCGGAGTGGTAGATGTGGCGGGTGATGGCGCCGTGCGGGACGGGGCGCGCGTCGTAGTAGGCCGGGCCGTCGCCGTGGACGATGAGCTGGCTGTAGGGCGGCATTCCGGTGAAGGCGGCCTGGGTATTGCTCGGGTCGGCGACCTGCACGCCGTCGATGCGGATGAGGTAGGCGTACATGTCGGGCCGGAGCGGGCCCATCGTGAGCGTCCAGATGCCGTCGGCGCCCTTGGTGAACGGGAGCGTCTCGCCCCAGTTGCGACCGACGGCGGCGAGCACGGCGCCGTTGAGCTCGACCTTCTCCGCGTCGGGCGCCTTCACGCGGAACGTGACGGTGCGGTCGGCGTGGACCTCGGGGGAGTTGAGCGGCGCGCTGAAGGGGGTGAGGCCCTCGGCGTTGTGCTGGGGGTTCCAGTCGAGGTTGACGTTGGCCTGCTGGGCGAGGGTGAGGGCGGGGGCGAGCAGGAGGGCGGCGGCGCCGGATCGGGCGGGCCGG
>JAEZDN010000080.1 GCA_023433275.1 Verrucomicrobiota bacterium | reverse complement strand
CCCCCCCCCCCCCCCCCCCCCCCCCCCCCCCCCCCGCCGTCGTCGCCTACACGAGCAAGGATCTGCAAACCTGGACCGGGCCCACCGTGGTGTTCGAGCGCCCCGCCGAGTGGTGGTCCGACCGCGGCATCTGGGCGCCCGAGATGCACGCCTACAACGGGAAATATTATCTCTTTCTCACCTTCGACTCCTCGCACCTGTTCCCCGAGCAATGGCGCGACTGGCGACCGCGCGTGAAACGCGCCTCGCAGGTCCTCGTGAGCGATTCGCCGCTGGGGCCGTTTCAACCGTTCGCGAACAAGCCGACCCTGCCCGAGGACATGATGACGCTCGACGGCACGCTCTTCGTCGAGGACGGCACGCCCCACATGGTGTTCTGCCACGAGTGGGTGCAGATCAAGGACGGCACCGTATGCTCCGTCCAACTCACGCCCGATCTCTCCGCCACCGTCGGCGAACCGAAACGCCTGTTCCACGGCAGCGACGCACCCTGGGCGAAGAAGTCCGATGAATATGGATGCACCGTCACCGACGGCCCGTGGTTTCACCGCACCGCCTCGGGCAAGCTGCTCCTGCTGTGGTCGAGTTTCACCGCCACCGGCTACGCGGTCGGCATCGCCACCTCCGAGAGCGGCAGACTCGCCGGTCCGTGGCGGCAGGCACCGGCGCCGCTTTTCGCCGACGACGGCGGACACCCGATGCTCTTTCGCACCTTTGATGGCCGCCTGATGATGGCCGTTCACCGGCCCAACCAAACCCCGCACGAGCGCGAGGTCTTCCTCGAACTCGAGGAAGCCGGCGACACGCTCGTGCTGAAGAAGCGATGACGCGAGCGCCGTCATCCATTTCGTATGTAGGGGCGCGCCTTGTGCGCGCTCGCGACGGGCGTGGTCAAGCCACGCCCCTACAAACAATCCTCGCCGGCTGCATTCTTTGCCTGCTTTCGGCGCTCCCTCTCCCGGCCGCGCACGACTACGCCATCGGCGCGGACCTCTCGTTCCTTCGCCAGGCCGAGGAGCGCGGCACGCGATTCAAGGACGGCGGCGTCGTGAAGCCCGGCCTGCAGATCTTTGAGGAACACGGCTACAACTGGGTCCGCCTGCGGCTGTTCCACACGCCTTCGACCCAGCCGCGGCCGCTGCCCAATGACCTCGCCTACACCATCGCGCTCGCGCAGGACGCGAAGGCCCGCGGCATGAAATTCCTGCTGAACTATCACTATTCCGACACGTGGGCCGATCCGGCCAAGCAGTTCCTCCCCAAGGCGTGGGAAGGAAAGACGCACGCCGAGCTCGTGACCGCCGTGCACGATTACACCCGCGACACCATCGCCGCCTTCCGGGCCGCGGGCGTTATGCCCGCGATGGTCCAGATCGGGAACGAGATCACCCCCGGCATGCTCTGGCCCGACGGCAAGTTGCCGGAGAACTGGGACAAGTTCGCCGAGCTCGTGAAAGCCGGCATTGCCGGCGTCGACGCCGGCCGCGGCGACGCCCCCCGGCCGCGCATCATGATCCACATCGAAAAGGGCGGCGACCGCGCGCGCACGAAATACTTCTACGACAACCTCCTCGCGCGGGGCGTGGAGTTCGACGTCATCGGCCAGTCCTATTACCCGTGGTGGCACGGCTCGCTGCTCGACCTGCGCGATAACCTCGCGTTCATGGCCGAGACCTATCGCAAGGAAATCATCATCGTCGAGGCCGCGTACAATTGGCGTCCCACCGAATACCTGAAGGACCCTCCGCCCTTTCCCGAGACGCCGGAGGGCCAGCGCGATTTTCTCGCCGCCGTTCACGAACTCGTCCTCGCGACCCCCCATGGCTTGGGCAAGGGCGTCTTCTGGTGGGAGCCCGCCGTCCCACTGCAAACCCGCATCGCCAGCCGCGGCATGTTCGACGCCGACGGCAACGCGCTCCCCGTGATCACTGTCTTCGACCGCTGGACCCGCGGGAAGACGGTGAAAGCTAACACGCCATGAAATTCCATTTCTCCCCTTTGATTCCCTTGTAGGGGCGCACCTTGCGTGCGCCCGCGCGGGCGCGCACAAGGCGCGCCCCTGCAATAAACTCTCCCCATGAAACTCGCCGCCCTCCTGATGTCCTCGTTCCTCCTCGCCTCGACCGCCGACGCCGCTTTCTCCGATCACCCGGTCATTCCGCTCTGGCCCGAGGGCGTGCCCGCCGCGGTGCGCGCCGATTCGCCCGCCGCACTCGGACCATTGGGTCCGGAGAAACTCGAGGCCGGCGGACGCCTCTCCAACATCTCCGAGCCCACGCTCACCGTCTATTATCCCGCCGTCGACCGGCCCAACGGCACCGCCGTGATCGTCTGCCCCGGCGGCGGCTATGGTATCTTGTCCAATGACCGCGAGGGCATCCAGTACGCGAACTGGCTCAGCCACCTCGGTGTCACCACCTTCATCCTCAAGAACCGCTTGAAGGAATACGGCCACCCCGCGCCCCTGCAGGACGTCCTCCGCGCCGTGCGCCTCGTCCGCTCGCGCGCCGCCGAGTTCAAGATCGACCCCGCGCGCATTGGCGTGATGGGCAGCTCCGCCGGCGGACACCTCGCCGCCAGCGCCGGCACGCTCTTCGACCACGCCGATGGCAAAACCGGCGCCGAGCTCGATGCGGTCAACGCGCGCCCCGATTTCCTGATCCTCATGTACCCCGTCATCTCCATGGCCGATGGCGTCACGCACCAGGGCTCGCGCGAAAACCTCCTCGGGAAAAACCGCACGCCCGAGATGCTCGCGCTCGCTTCCCTTGAGAATCAGGTCACGTCCGCCACGCCCCCGACGCTCCTCATCCACACGCAGGAGGACACCGCCGTTCCGATCGAAAACAGCATCCGTTTCTTCCAAGCGCTCACGCGCGCCAAGGTCCCGGCCGAGTTCTACGCCTTTGAGCGCGGCTCGCACGGCATGGGCCTGAAGGCGGAATTCGGCACCGCCTCCGACTGGCCCGACCGCGCTCGCGAATGGCTCCGTGCCCGCGGCCTGCTGACGCCCGCCCCACACTGACTTCCTTGTAGGGGCGCGCCTCGCGCGCGCGTCCCCCGAGGGCGTGGTCAAGCCACGCCCCTACAAGTTACCCACCCCATGAACCCCGTCTCCACCTCTCATCTTTGCAGCGGCGCGCCTTGCGTGCGCCCACGCGCGCGTGCTCACGGCACGCCCCTGCAGGTAATCGTGATCCGGATCGCGATCCTCGCCTTCTCATTCGCCTCCACCTCCCTCTCCGCCGCCCCCGTCGTCGAACGCCTCTCCCGCGGGGTCACCGCCGTCCACCAGCCCGACGGCAAGGTGTTCGTCAGCTGGCGCCTCCTCGCGGACGATGCACCGGGAACCGCCTTCAATGTTTATCGCCGCACCGCCCCCGGTCCCGCCCGCCCCGCCGTTCCGGGACAACCCGCGCAAAACCGCGAGCAGGGTCCCGTCACGACCAGGCTCAACCCTGAACCGCTCTCCGGCCCGACGTGGTTCCTCGACCCGCAGCCGCATCTCGAACGCGAGACGACCTACTTTGTCCGCGCCGTGGTGGCCGACGTCGAGAGTGAGCCCTCCAAAGCCCACGTGATCCCGGCCCTTTCCGATCCGCGCCCCTATCATTCCGTGCCCCTCCAGACGCCCGCAGACTACACGCCGGGCGACGCCTCGCTCGGCGACCTCGATGGCGACGGCGATTACGAGATCATCCTGAAACAGGAACAGAACCCCCAGGACAACTCCCGTCCCGGGCGCACCGGCGAAACCCTCCTCCAAGCCTACAAGGTCGACGGCACGCTGCTCTGGACCATCAACCTCGGCAAAAACATCCGCGAGGGCGCGCACTATACGCAGTTCATGGTCGCCGATTTCGACGGCGATGGCCGAGCCGAGCTCGCCTGCAAGACCGCCGACGGCACCATCGACGGCACGGGGAAACCGATCGGCGACGCCTCCGCTGACCACCGCAACGACAACGGCCACATCCTGCGCGGGCCCGAGTTCCTCACGGTCTTCGACGGACGGACCGGCGCCGCACTCGCCACCGTGGATTACCTGCCCGCCCGCCACCCGGAGAATCCGCTCAACCCGACGACCGACGAGCTCCGCGCCGTCTGGGGCGACGGCAACGCCAACCGCTCCGAACGCTACCTCGCCGGCGTGGCCTGGCTCGACGGTCGCCGGCCGAGCATTGTCATGTGCCGCGGCTACTACACGCGCAGCGTCATCGCCGCCTGGGACTGGCGCGACGGCCAGCTCACCTCCCGCTGGGTCTTCGACAGCGACAAGCTCGGCCCCGCCGACCGCACCAACCCGTGGCGCGGGCAGGGCAACCACCAGCTCTCCGTCGCCGACGTCGACGCCGACGGAAAACAGGAAATCATCTACGGCGCCATGGTCATCGACGACGACGGCACCGGCCTTTACTCCACGGGTTGGGGCCACGGCGACGCCCTGCACGTCGGCGATTTCGTCCCCGATCGCCCCGGCCTCGAGATCGGCGCCATTCAGGAACGCTTCGGCGCCGAGGGGCTGAGCCTGCGCGACGCCCGCACCGGCGAGGCGGTCTTCACCATCCCGTCCGTCAAGGCCGCCACCGACGGCGGCGACCGCGGCGAGGGCCCGGGCCGCGGCAACACCTTCAACATCGACCCGCGCTTCCCGGGCGCGGAATCCTGGGCCGCCGGCGCGGAGATGGACGGCATACACGACGCCACCGGCCGGAAAATCGTGGAGAAACGCCCGCGCGGCATGCCGGTGAACTTTGGCATCTATTGGGACGGCGACTTCCTGCGCGAACTGCTCGACGGCAACCGCATCGTGAAATGGAACTGGGAGACCGAATCCCTCGACCCGTTGCTCATCGCCCACGCCTCCACCTCCGCCAACGGCACCAAGGCCACGCCCGCCGTCAGCGCCGACTTCTGGGGCGACTGGCGTGAGGAGGTGATCTGGGCCACGCGCGACAAAAAGGAACTCCGCATCTACACGAGCACGGTTCCCACCCGGCACCGCCTCGTGACGCTGATGCACGATCCGCAATACCGCGCCGCCATCGCCTGGCAGAACACCGCCTACAACCAGCCCCCGCACCCGAGCTTCGCGCTCGACGAATCGCTCCCGCTGCCCCCCGCGCCGGTGGTGGAGTTTGCACCGGCCCAATGAATCAGAGGCCAAACCACACACCCCGTCGCTACGCGCCACCCCTCTTGATAGAGGGGATTTCTCGCTACGTGGGTTTGGTTCCCCTCTATCAAGAGGGGTGCCCGCAGGGCGGGGTGTGTGGTTTGGGACTATCGTTGCCGGTCAAGTCCGGGCATAAAGCCCCTCCCACATTCCCCGGCCTCGCACTGGGACTGCTTTTTTTCGCTCTGCCTTTATCCACCCTCGCCCTCGAGAAACCCGACACCACCTACCGCATCTTCCAATTTCCCGCCGGCCATGCGCCCGTGATCGATGGCGATGCCTCCGACTGGGATCTCGTGCCCGAGAGCTACGTCGTCGATCGCTCGCACATGCACAACACCGCCGCGCAGCCGCCCGCCGCCGGCGACCGGACCCTCGCGGTGCGCGTCAAGGTCGGTTGGGTCAAGGGCGAGAACCGTCTCTACTTTCTGTACGAGGCCGAGGACGATTATTGGGACTTCGCCGAACCCGGCCTGCGCAATGACACCTTCGAAATCATGGTCGACGGCGACGCGTCCGGCGGCCCCTTCGTCGCGCGCGACCAGAAAAGTGTCTGGACGCCCGAACTCATCGCCCCCGCCGACCTGCGCCCCGAACCGCGCATCGATGCCGAGGCCGCGCGCCGCGCTGTTCATGGCGTGCATGCGCAGAACTACCATGTGTTCACGCCCGCGGTAAACAAGGACTGGGCCTTCGTGCTCGGCGCGGGCACCTGGATCAAGGACGCGCCTTGGGCGAAGTCGGCCCAGCGCTTCACCGTGAAGCCTGGCGAAAACGGCAAGGTCACGGTCGAGTTCTACGTCACGCCTTTCGACTACGCCGGCGCCGAGGGACCGGAGCGGTCGGTGACTTCCCTGCTCGAGGAAAACAAGATCATCGGCTTGTCCTGGATCGTGATCGACTACGACGGCCCGACCCCGCGCGGCTTCTGGTGCCTCTCGCCACAACGCTCCGCCTTCGGTCACGCCTCGCTGCTTTGTGCTTTCCGGTTGATGCCGCTGGAGGTGAATCCCGCCCCATGATTCTCCGTCTCCGTCATCCTGAGCCGTGCGAAGGATCCAAGCCTGTGGAGCACATCCGTCCTTCTTCTTGGATCCTTCGCACGGCTCAGGATGACGGAAGCGAGGGTTTTCTCTCATTCACGGAATTTGTCTGACTCTGTATGCCCTTACGCATTCTCCCTTTCATCTTCCTTACCCTCGTCGCCCTTGGCACGCGTGCGCCCGCCGCCGACCTCGCTTCCGCCAACGGCGCTCGCCTGCTGAAGATTGCCGACAACGGTTTCGCCGGCAGCTCGGTCAACGTGCTCGCCAATTCGCAGCACACGCTCCTCACCCACGGCGACACGCAATACGCCGCATTCTACGACGCCAGCTCCCATGTCGTGCTCGCGAAACGCGCGATCGCGGACGCGTCGTGGACCGTCCATCGCACCGGGCTGAAGGGCCGCACCGCCGACGCTCACAACACCATCGCCCTCGGCGTGGACGGCGACGGCTTCCTGCATGTCGCCTGGGATCATCACAACAACCCGCTCAACTACGTGCGCGGCGCCGCGCCCGGCTCGCTTGAGCTCGGCGCGAGAGAGACCATGACCGGCGCGCACGAGCAACGTGTCACCTACCCCGCCTTCCTGCCCCTGCCGAATGGCGACCTGCTCTTCTTCCACCGCGATGGCGGCTCCGGGCGCGGCAATCTCGTGCTCAAACGCTACGACGTGCGCGCGCGCCGCTGGTCGCTGGTTCACGCCAGCCTCATCGACGGCGAGGGCGCGCGCAGCGCCTATCCCGCCTACACCGTGGACCCGCGCGGCACCCTTCACCTCGCCTGGGTCTGGCGCGCCACGCCCGATGTCGCCACCAACCAGGACCTCGCCTACGCGCGTTCCATCGACGGCGGCGTCACGTGGACCGGCATCGATGGTCGCCCGCTCGAGGTGCCCTTCACCGCCGCCAACGCCGACTACGCGCTGCGCGTCGGTCCGAACCGTTCGCTCATGAACCCACCCAGCCTCGCCGCCGATGCCGACGGCCGCCCGCTCATCGCCAATTACTGGACACCGGACGGCAGCGACATCCCCCAGTTTCATGTCGTGCGTCATGGGGGCAACCGCTGGCAGGTGTCCCAGGTCACGGCGCGCACCACCTCGTTCACGCTGGCCGGCGGCGGCACGAAGAACCCGCCGATTTCGCGCGCGGTCCTCGCCACGCGCGCCGACGCCGACGGCGGTCGCCAGGCCGTGCTCGTGTATCGCGACGACGAGCGCGACGGCCGCATCATCGCCGCCACGTGCGAAGACCTGCGGAAAACCGACTGGCGCTTCACCCCGCTCACCGCGGACTCCGTTGGCGCGTGGGAACCCTCCTTCGATCCCATCGCGTGGGATCGCACCGGCGAACTTCACCTCGTCGTGCAACCCGTCGTCCAACGCGATGGCAACGATCGCGAAGCCGCCGCCGTCCCGCCCACCCCGGTTTCGGTGCTGGTCTGGCCACCGTGACTGCGGCCGGATCCCCGTCCCGCAACACGTCGCCCCCCCCTCCCAGCGGACCCGTCTCCCCCCTGCGGGTCGATCCTCCTGCGCATGACGGTCATCCTTCGCCCCCCTCGAAAACTCCAGCCCGTCGCGCGGAAATCATTTCTCCCATGAAACGCATTACCCCGGCGTGGCTCCTGTTCCTTTTGCTCGCCCTCCCGGGCCTGGCCGCCGATCCGCGCATCCGCGTGCTCATCGTCGATGGCTACAGCAACCATGACTGGCGCCTCACCACCGCGCTCATCCGCGGCATCCTCGAGCCCACGGGGTTGTTCGAGGTCAGCGTCTCAACCGCGCCACCGACCCGCGACTCCCCCGGCTGGGACGCCTGGCGCCCGGCATTCTGGGATCACGACGTCGTCATCCAGACCTGCAATGATTTGGGCGGTGGTCCGCGCTGGCCGCGCCAGGTGGAGGAAGACTTCGAGGCTTACGTTAGCGGCGGCGGTGGCGTGTACGTGTGGCACGCGGGCAACAACGCTTTCGCCGCCTGGCCCGCCTACAACGAGATGATCGGCCTCGGCTGGCGCCGGAAGGATTTTGGCTGGGCCCTTGCGGTCGGGGCGGACGGAAAGGTTGTGCGCATTCCCGCCGGCGAGGGCGGCGACACCGGGCACGGCGCGCGCCTCGATACCGTCGTGCGGCGACTGGGTGACCACCCGATCCACGCCGGCCTGCCTCGCCAGTGGCTCACGCCCGACATCGAGGTCTATTACTTCGCCCGCGGTCCGGCAAAAAATCTCGAGGTGCTGTCGCACGGGCATGATCCGCGCACCCAACAGTCGTGGCCGCTGGAGTGGACGGTCGCCTACGGACAGGGCCGCGTCTACACGTCCACCTTCGGTCATGTGTGGAAGGGCGACACCCAACCCGAGCGCATGCGTTGCGCCGGCCTGCACACCGTCGTCGTGCGGGCGCTCCAATGGCTCGCCGGGCGTACCGCCGATTATCCCGTGCTCGCGGATTTCCCCACGGCGGAAAAAACATCTGTGCGCGGCGAAATCCCCCTGCCCACGCCTTTCAAACCATGAAGCACCTGTTCCACCGCCTCATTGTCGTCGCCCTGCTGCTGTTCACCGCCTCCGCCGGCGCCCAAGACCCGAACTTCCACGTGTTCCTCTGCCTCGGGCAGTCGAACATGGAAGGTTTCCCCGGCATCCCCGCGGAAGAGAAAACCTACAACGAGCCCCGCTTTCAGGTTCTCGCCGCGGTGGACTTTCCCGCGCTCGGCCGCGAGCAGGGCAAATGGTATCCGGCCGTGCCACCGCTGTGCCGGCCGAATTCAGGCATGAGCCCCGCCGACTACTTCGGCCGCACGCTCGTCGCCGCGCTGCCACCCGACGCCAAAGTCGGCGTGGTCAACGTCTCCGTCGGCGGTTGCAAGATCGAGCTCTTCGACCCGGTCCATTTTCCGGAGTACATCCCGAACGCGCCCGCCTGGATGAAAGGCGCGCTCAACGCCTACGCCGGCAATCCCTACCAGCGCCTGGTGGACATGGCTCGCCTCGCGCAAAAATCGGGCGTAATCCGCGGCATCCTCCTGCATCAGGGTGAATCCAACGTCGGCGACGCCGCGTGGCCGGCGAAGGTGAAGGCGGTCTATGAAAAACTGCTCGCCGACCTCGGCCTCAACGCCGCCGACGTGCCGCTCCTCGTCGGCGGACTCGTGCCCGCCGACCAGGAGGGCAAGTGCGCCAGCATGAACGCCGTCATCGCCGACTTGCCAAAGCTGATTCCCACCGCGCACTTCGTGGCCTCCGACGGCTGCGAAGCCACGAAGGACCGCCTGCATTTCAGCCCCGCCGGTTACCGCGAGCTGGGGCGGCGCTATGCCGAGACCATGCTGCCGCTGCTCCGCGCCCACTGATCGCCGGCGCCGTCCGCGCAGGAATGACCGTCACTGAACGGTAATCCTACGCCATCCGTTGCCAAGGCCTCCGCTTGGGCGTAACCCGACGGTCCCGCGACCTGGTTCGTCCTAACCCAGGCTTCGTTCGGCATTCCAACCCCTAAACCGCATCACCATGCCCGGATCGCTCATGACCCTGTCCAAAAAGGCCGCTCTCGCCTCCCTCCTTGCGTTCGCCGCAACCGCAATCGCGCAGGACGGCACCATCTATCCGCTCGACGCTCCCGCCGAGCCCAACGCCATCCCGCTCAATACCGGCGGCGTCGAGAACCAGCCCGCCCAGGAATCATGGTTCAAGCAATGGGGCGAGCCGATGGTGCGCAATGTCACCAACGCCACCCTCACGCCCTACCTGCCCGATCCCGCCAAGGCCAACGGCACCGCCGTCATCGTGGCCCCCGGCGGCGGCTTCCGCTGGCTGTCCATCAACAATGAGGGCTGGAAAATTGCCAAAGCCCTCAACGAGCGCGGCGTCGCCGCCTTCGTCCTCAAATACCGCCTCATCCCGACGCCGCCGACCCTCGAAGGCCTGCAGCAGTCGATGAACCGCACCTTCGCGGCCGTCACGCCGCCCGCCGACGGCGCGGCCACGCCCACTCCGGCGCCTCCGCCGCGCCCGCCGCGTCCGAACCTCGACAACCAGCTCGCCGACGCCGAGGCCGCCTACGCGATGATCATGGCGCGCGCCAAGGAGTGGAACGTGGACACGAATCGGATCGGCATGATGGGTTTCTCCGCGGGCGCCGGGCTCACGATGCACAGCACGCTCAATTCCAAGACCATGAAACTGGCCTTCATCGCCCCCATCTACGGCGGCATGGGCCCCGTCGAGGTGCCGAAGGATGCGCCGCCGCTCTTCGTGGCAATCGCCGTCGACGACTTCCTCTTCAACGGCCAGTTCGGGTTGATCGAGTCCTGGTACAAGGCGAAGCGTCCCGTCGAGTTCCACCTCTACCAGGACGGCGGCCACGGCTTCGGCATGGGCTACCCCGGTCACCCCACCCAGTTCTGGTTCGAACCGTTCACCCACTGGCTCGACCACAACGGCTTCCTGAAGAAAGCCGCGAATTAGTCCGTCCCGCCCGATCCTTCCGCTTGTAGGAGCCTGCTTGCAGGCGATTTGTCGCGCTCGTCCTCGCCCACCGTTCCCGGATCGCCTGCAAGCGGGCTCCTGCAAGTCGGGACACGCTAGAAACCATGAATCCCATGAACCTGCGCTCCCTCCTGTCCGCTCTCGTTCTGTCCGCCCTCGCTGGCGGAAATCTCTCGGCCGCTGAACCCGCCCTCATCAAGGTCGACCTCGACCGCACCATCAGTGCGATCGACCCCAACATCTACAGCAGCTTCCTCGAGCCGCTCTCCCGCGACGACCGCCCCGGGTTTCGCATCGTCTACGGCCCGCTCTACGATCCGGCCTCGCCGAACTCCGACGAGAACGGCTTCCGCAAGGAATACCTCCAGCAGATCCGCGAGCTGAAGGTCTCGTCCGTCCGCTGGCCGGGCGGCAACTTCGTGTCCGGCCACAACTGGATGGACGCCATCGGCCCGAAGGACCAGCGCCCCGTCTCGCTCGACCTCTCGCGCACCCGCAAGGAATCGAACCAGATGGGCACCGACGAGTACGTGAAGTTCTGCAACCTCGTCGGCGCCGAGAACTTCATCTGCATCAACGCCGGCACCGGCACGATCGAGGAGGCCGCGCGCTGGGTGGAATATTGCAACGCCCCGGTCGGCACAAAGTACGCCGACCTGCGCGCGAAGTACGGACACCCCGAGCCCTTCAAGGTCAAGTTCTGGGCCCTCGGCAACGAACCCGACGGCCCGTGGCAGCTCGGCCACAAGAACAAGGAGGACTACGTCAAGTTTGCCATCGAGGCCGCCAAGATGATGAGCGCGGTGGACAAGGACATCAAACTGGTCGCCGCCGGCGCGTCGAACTACCCGCTCGTCACCAAGCGCTACGACCCGAAGGACGGCTGGACCGACTGGAACGCCTACGTGCTCGACCAGATGGCCGGCTACGTGGACTACATTTCCCTCCACCGCTACGTGTTTCAGGTGCTGCGCGGCTTCGAGAAGCCGACCTTCGCCGACGAGATGTCCCTCGGCATGGAGATCGACCGCATTATCCAGGTCACCAAGGGCCAGATCCAGGCCGCCATGGTCAAGTCCGAGACCGACCGCCCCATCTACATCGCCTTCGACGAGTACGGCGCGCGCGGCAACAACCTCGCCGGCCCGCTCCTGCTGGCCCAGCACCTCAACGCTTTCATCCGCCATGCCGACGTCGTGAAGATGGCCAACCTCACCTTCCTCACCAGCCTCGTCGGCATTACCCCGGAGGGCAGCTACCACACCTCGCTCTACTACCCGTTCCACCTGTACTCGAACAACGCCCGCGGCACCGCGCTCGACGTCTACACGCGCTGCGATACCTACAGCAACAAGGCCTTCAAGGACGTCCCGTACCTCGACGTCACCGCCGTGCACAACGAGGCCGCCGGCACGGTCCTGATCAACGTCGTCAACCGCAGCGAGACCGACGCCATCGCGACCGAAGTCGAGCTGCAATCCGGCGCCTACACCGGCAAGGCCCGCGCGCACCTCGTCCACGCGGATTCCATCACCGCCACCAACACCGCCGAGTCCGAGCAGGTGCGCACGGTTACGACCGACCTTTCGTTCACCGGCAACCGCATCGCCCACACCTTCCCCGCCCATTCCTTCACGCAATTGGAAATCGCCCTGAAGAAGTAACTGTAGGGCGGGATTTCCAAATCCCGCCTGTGTTCCTTGTAGAGTCGGCCCTTGGGCCGACCTCAAAACGAGGTCGCCGCAAGCAGCGACCCTACAAAAACCCACCCCGCCACCCCATGAAACTCCCCCTCCGGCTCACCGTTCTCCTCTTCGCGGCGCTCGCCGCGTTCGCTCCCGTCCTCGTCCGCGCCGCAGACTCGGCGGAGAAACTCACCTTCGTCCTCGTCCACGGCGCCACCGCCGGTGGCTACGAGTGGAAGGAAACCGGCAAATACCTCCAGGCGAACGGCCATACCGTCTATCGCGTCACCCTCACCGCGCTCGGCGAGCGCTCCCACCTCAGCGCCGAGGGCGTCACGCTCACCACGCACATCGACGACGTGGTGAACACCATCCTGTTCGAGGACCTGCACGACGTCATCCTCACCGGCCACAGCTACGGCGGACGCGTCATCACCGGCGTGATGAACCGCATTCCCGAGCGCATCCGCCACGTGATGTTCTTCGACGCCGCCGTGCCCAATGACGGCGAAACCGGTTTCTCCCGCCAGGGTGGCCCGCCCGCCGACCTCGTCATCAAGAAGGGCCGGCGCATTCCCTCCTGGCTGAATGAGAATCCCACGAGCTACCCGCACAACGTCGGCCAGCCCATCGGTCCGTCCTACGAAGCTGTCGCTTACAACAACCCCGCCGCGTTCAAGCTGAACGTCACCTACGTGCCGTTCATCGCGAAGGATCAGAACGCCACCGAGCGCGCCGCCCGCGATCAAAACTGGAAGAACGCCGTCGTCCGCGGCTGGACCGTCCGCCCCTTCCCCGGCTCCCACACCGCCATGCTCGAAGACCCCAAGGGCCTTTCCGTCCTCATGCTGGAAGCCGTGAACGACAAGAACGCGCCCGTTGCAAAGTAGCGCCTCTTTCTTGTAGGGGCGTGGCTTGTCCACGCCCGGGCGCGCACAAGGCGCGCCCCTACAACCGAACTCGCCCAAGC
>JAEZDN010000060.1 GCA_023433275.1 Verrucomicrobiota bacterium | reverse complement strand
GTCGGAGACCGGCCCTACGATGGGCTTACGGGCATGCCCTGCGCGTCGAGCGTGTAGGCGGGGGTGGCGCCGTCCTGCGCGGCGACGTACTCGCCAAGCCGGCAGGCGCGTTCGAGCGCCCGGGCGGCACTTTCACCATGAAGGAGCAGGCCGGATAGCAGGCCGGCCATGAAGGCATCTCCCGCGCCCACGGTGTCACGCACCGTCATCGGGCGCGCCTGGGTCCAGTGCCACTGGCCTCCCGCCAGAATGCCGGCGCCATGCTCGCCTGCGGTCACGCAGACGATCGCGCAACCACAGCTTTCCGCCAGCTGACGCGCATGGGCTTCCTCCCGACCATAGCCGGGTTGGTCGTCGTTGAGCCGCGCCGCCTCGCCGGCATTCAGTTTCAGCAACGTGCATTTCCGGGCCAGCGTGCGCACGAGCGCGAGGTCGTCATGGGGGGCGCGCAGGTTCACGTCCATGACGCGCAGCGCGTCGGGGGGTAGGATGGCGAGCAAGCGGTTCAGCGCGGCGCGATTGACGGGCGAGCGCTGGGCGAGCGTGCCGAAAACCAGGGCGCGCGCCCCGTGCACGGCGCGAATGCTGTCCTCCCCGGGAATGATCTGGTCCCACGCCACCTCCGTCGCGATCTCGTAGGCGGCGTTGCCGCCGGCGTCGAGGGTGGCGCGCACATGGCCCGTGGGCAGGCCGAGGTGCCGGCTCACGCCGTCGGTGTCCAATCCCCAATGCCGCAGGCGCCGGAGCAGGTCGTCGCCGAGGAGGTCATGGCCGACGGCGCTGATGAGGTGCGCATGCAGGCCGAGTCGGCCCACGTGATACGCCACATTGAACGGTGCGCCGCCAGGGAATGCGCCGCGCGGCAGGAAATCCCAGAGGATTTCGCCGAAGCAGGCAACGGTGGGGCGGGGGGAGTCGCGCATGATCTTTAACCGGCGGCAGGGGACTTAACCTGACTTGGGCAGGAGGAAACCACAGATGGTCACAAATGAACGCAGATCCAGTCTGGCGGCATGACCGCCTTGAAGCAGCTCGTCCGGCGAATGGTTCGGATGTCCGATTCGGAAACCTCCGCAGCATTTGTGTATATCGGTGTCCATCTGTGGTTGAACTGAATTGCTCCGGCTCAGTGTTCCGTGACGTGCCCGGGCTCGACCTCGACTTCCTGGCAGGCGCGGATGAACGACGCCGCGCTCCAGGCCTGGTACGCCTTGCCCATGGGCCGGCCGGTCTGGCCGTGCGCCCATTCGTTGAATTCCCATTCGTGATCGGAGCCGAGCTGGTTGACCTGCGCGAGCCGCAGCAATTCACGGCTCGCGACCTCGTGAAAGCCCAGCCGGTGGATGAAGCGCACCCACATGCCGCCGATGAACGGCCAGATGCCGCCGTTGTGATAGTGGTGCGGCAGGTTGAGCAGGTTCACGGTGTAGTAGGCGCGCCAGTCGGGATCACCCGCCTGCACGACCGGATAGAGGTTGGCGACGGGCCAGGGCTGGTTCACGCCGACGCCCCACATGAAACGGAAGGCGGTGCGCGCGCGATCCACGTCGAGCAGGTTCATCAGGAACGCCAGGATGTTGGCGTAGGTGTCGCAACGCCAGTTGTAGGAAAACGGCGTGATCTCCGCGAGGAGGTACTGGGCGTCGCCCAAGCCCGCCTGGCGGTGCGCGAAGCGGCTCACGCTCGGCGACTGCACGGGGTCGCCGGGCTTGGTGGTGGGCCAGAAGAGATCCAGCACGCGGCCGCGAATGCGTTGGGAGGCGCGCAGATAGTCCGCGGCGCGATCGAACTTGCCCATCAGCTCGAGGATGCGCCCGTAGCAGACATTCGTCCGGAACCAGAGCACCTCGTCGTAGAGCACGTTGTAGCTGCGGCCGAAAAGATCGGTCCAGTCGCCCGCCTCGGGGATCTCGAGCAAGCCGTCGTTGTTCGAGTCCTGCGCGCCCAGCCAGTTCATCACCGTCTGCAATCGATCGGCGTGGCGATACAGCAGGGAGAGGTCGCCGGTGCGGTAGGCGTAGTTGTAGATCGCGATGATCAGCCACAGCCCGCTGTCGATCGAGGCGATGTTGCCGACGCCGGAATAATCCGGCTCCCCGGTGTCGATGCGCACGTTGGCGGGAATCTGGCCGAATGGGGTCGCGGCGTTGAGCAGGGTCTCGAGCGTGGCGAGCGAGCACGCGCGGATGTCCTCGTCCTCGAGGTAAAGCGTGTTCCACACCGTGATCGCGCCGTCGCGGGCCCAGACGCTGCGGTAGTTGGCATCGGTCCCGGTGACCGAGTTGTCGTTGAGCGAGCACGCGGAAAAGCCGAGGGGCGTGATGTTGCGCCGGAGGGCGGCGATGGCCTGCTCGTAGGCGGTCAGCAGGAATTCGCGCTCCTTCTCGTTCAGCGACCCCAGCTTCGTGCCGGTGAAGAGCATGCGGAAGCCCGGGTCCATCTTTTCGGAGCGGACGCGTGATTTTTCCTTGGTGGGGATCACGCAGACGATCCCGTGGTGGCAAAGCCCGTCGAGCACGCCATCGGCCAGGATGTGGCGCGAGCTGTAGGTCGGCACGTCGACGGTCGCTTCGTAGAGCTCCGGCATGGTGTTCTCGAGCACGATGCCACGCACGCCCGGCAGGCGGAACATGCTCGCGTCGTTCGCGGTGTCGCCGGCCACGAGCACCGTGTCCAACGGCACGCCAATCCGCTCGCAGAGCCACCGCAGTCCGCCACCCTTCGTGGCGTTGTCGGGCAGGACGTCGAGGTCGCGCCCGCTCGAGTAAACGACGTTTACCTCGAGGCCAACGTCGACGAGCCGGCGCTTGAGCTCGCGGATCGTGCCCGGCGTGGCGCGATCGAGGAACCAGCTCGATTTGAATGCATGCTGGTATTCGGCGGGCTGGGGGCGGGTACCGGGAAAGGCCGCGACCACCTGCCGGACTTTCTCGAGATCCCAGCCGACGGTCAGGTGCTCCAGGAAGTCGTCCAGCCGCGTGCCGGCCTTTACATCATAAATTTCCGTGCCCACCCCGCCGATGTAATAGTCCGCGGCCGGCAGCGTGCCGTCGTCCACGAAGGTCCGGAGGTCATCCACGAGCCGCCCGCTGTTGTAAACCAGCAGGGGCTTGGCGCCGGGGGAGAGCGCCTCCCACGCCGCCTTGAACCGCGCCGAGGATTCAGGGTTTCCAAGGAGCGTGCCGTCGAGGTCGGAGGAGAAAAGCCGGATTGGTTTGAAGGCGGGTTCGTTGCTCATGAAGAAGGGAGTCGGGGCGTGGCGCGGCGGATTTCGCGGAGGAGGTGGATGAGGAGAATGAGCCAGGGGCAGGCCAGTCCAACCACGGCGTCCCAGCGGCCCAACACCATGGCCATGGGAAGGAGAAAGGTCAAAATTTGCCAGAGCGTCGCGGCGACCAGACGCAGGCGGTCGGCGCGGTGTTCTTTTTCCAGGTGCGCCTGACGCCAGTCCCGCGGCCACCAGCCGAAGGGCGCCACCCGGTCGTGAAAACGGCGGAGTGCCGCGTCCGGCACCGGCGACGTGGCCAGCGTGGCGGCGAGCGAGCCGAGCAGGGAGGTGCCGGCGATGGCGAGGAACTGCTGCGCCTCGTTCCAGCCGGCGGCTGGCCGCAGGTGGAACCAGACCGCCGCGGCAAATCCCGCAGCCACCCCGCCCGTGAAGCCCGCGCCGTTGAACCGCGCCCAATACCAACGCAGGGCAAACGGCACCAGGAACGCGGGGAACAGCAGCATCACGATCCCCACCCACAATCCCAGTACCGACGCGCCGGCCGCGAGCGCGATGGCGAGGCCCGCGCCGACGATCAACGCCGAGCCGGCATAGCCGGCCCAGACCAATTCGCGGGCTCCGGCCCGTGGGCGCCAGGGCGCGTACAGGTCATTGACCACGTAAGAGGCACCGGCGTTGACCGTGCTGTCGAACGTGGACATCGCGGCCGCCAGCAACGCGGCGATCATCAGGCCGCGCATGCCGGTGGGGAAATATTCCGATTGGAGGACGGCTGGCAGCACGCGCTCCGCATCCAGCCCCTCGGCGGACAGGCCCAGCCGGATCGCCAGGATCGCAAACCCCAGCACCATCGGCCACCGAAAGGCGAACAGCACGGTCCAGAGGAGACCGATCTTCATGCACTCGGCATCGGTCCGGGCGGCATAGTAGCGCTGAGCCATGTAAGCCGTGCCCGGACTGCCGCCCAAGCCTTCGAGCAGGCCCTTGCCCGCCCACACGCACAGGAACCAGCCAAAGGCCGAATACGGAGCCAGCCCGTCCGCCTCCCATCGGGGAATAAACTCGTTGAATTGCGCCCCGGGCCAGGCGGCGAGCAGCTCCGGCGTCACTTCCCGCGCCGCCACGACCGACAGGTAAATCGCCGCCGCGGCGATGATGCCGGCCTGGAACACATCGGTCCACACGACGCCGTACAGGCCGCCCACGAGCGTGTAAGCGAATGCGACGATCGCCATGCCCAGGGTGCACTGGAAGGCGGTGAAGGGCAGGAACTCGGCGAGAAAGCGCCCGCCCGCCGTGAAGAAAAACACCGTCATCGCGATCGTGATGACGAGATAGGTCAGTGCCGCGGTCGCTCGCGCGGCCCGCCCCTGCGCACCGTCACCGAAACGCAGGAGCATCCATTCCGCCGTGGTCATGACCGCGCTGCGCCGGTGCCATTTGCCCATGAAGGCGAGGAACACGGCGATGGGCAGCACGACCCCGCCCCGCATTTCGATGAAGAACCCATGGATGCCGTAAAGGTAGAGCAGGGCCACGACCGTCATCGTCCCTGCGACATCGAGGTTGCTGGCCATGCCCGACGTGCCCAGCGCCCACCAGGGCAATGCGCGCCCGCCGAGGAAATAATGTTCCGAACTCTGGCCCGCCTTTTTCGCGATCCACACCCCGATCACCGCCAGACCGACGAGGTACAGGACGATGATGGAGTAATCCAGCAGCTCCATGACGGATCAGTGGCGGCGGACCGACATTACCGGGCACGAGGCGTGACGCATGATCTCCTCGGCGGTGCTGCCAATGATCGCGCGCTGCAGGCCGCCGCTGCCGCCCTTGGTGGTGAGGACGATCAGGTCGATGCCATTCTGCTCCGCGAGGCGAAGGATTTCCCGGCCCGGCTTGCCGGCGACGACGGCGTTGCCCGCGTGCAGGCGCGGGGGCATGAGCTGCTCAGCCGTTTGGCCCAGGCGCTTGAGGGCGGCCATGCGTTGCTTCAACTGCTCGTCCTTCGGGGTTTTCCCCGGGGGCGGCAGGACATGCACCAGGTGAATCCGGGCGGAAAACTTCTGCGCAATCGGGATCGCGTAGCGCAGGGCCTGGCGTGACTTGCCCGAAAAATCGAGCGGCACGAGGATGCGAAGGAGGCGGGGATACGAGGTGCGCACCCCTCCCAGCACGGAACGGATTGCAGGTTGGCGGCTGGCGGCGCTCATGCGGCAGTCCCTCCGGCAACGGCCGCCTCGGCGGCCTGGTGGTGTCGCAACTGGTCGCCCAGGCCCGTGGTGTTCGAGCCGAGGCGGCGCTTGAAGACACGTTGGAAAAACGTGTTGTTCGGGATGATCACCGATTCCTCGGCCGAGATCTGCAGGGTCGTGAAGATCAGGCTGAGGTCGGTCACGCGCCCCTTCACGTTGTCGGTCGGTAGCTCGAGCTCATCGCCGACGGAAAACGGCTTGAAGATCACCAGCACGAAGGTGCAGAGGAAATTGCTGAGCACGCTCCACACCGCCACGAAGCCGATGGCCACCAGGCCGAGCACCGAGCCGAGCAGGGCGAGGATGGTGCCGATTTGGAAGCCCCAGAGGCTCAGGATGAGCGCGGCGGCGATCAACAGGATGGCATAGCGGAGGATCACCCGCACCGGCGCGAATGCGAGGCGCGGCAGTCCCGCCCACTGGGCAAAGCGCAGGATGCGCCCGCGCAGGCCGAAGAAGAGCGTGAACGCGATCACCAGGATGACGCAGGTTTGAATGAGGCGGACAAGGGTGGGTTGGTCGAGGGCTGGCATGCAGTTGGGTGTGATGAGGGTGAGGAAGGCAGGGTGGGGCCGGTGCATCGGACGCGGATCCCGGGCGCGGGTTCGCGCCCCGGATCAGTCGCCGTCGTTCCAAGGCTCGTCCCATTCGTTGTCCGTGAAGGCGAGGGCGGTGGCCCGCTCCTCGATGAGGCTGGTGAGTTGCTGCGCGATGCCGGTCCAGGTGAACAGGCTGCGCGCCTTGTGGGCGCCCATGCGGGCAAGGCGATGGGACAGGCGCGGATGGCGCAGCACCTTCACGATCGAGATGCCCAGGTCCTCGCGGTCGAACGGGTCCGCATAGAGGGCGTGGCGGCCGAACGTGACCGCCCGGTACAGGCCCCCGTGGGTGGTGATCACAGTGGGCGTGCCGCAGGCCATCGCTTCGATGGCGGTCATGCCGAAGGGCTCGTAGCGGCTGCTAAGCACAAAGACGTCGGCCGCCCGGTAGTGGTCGGCCAGCTCGGCGTCCGCCACGAACCCGGTGAATTTCACACGGTGGGCCAGGCCCAGCGCCTGCGCCTGCGCCTTGAGCTCATCGAGGATCTTTTGCTCCGCGGGATTCATTTCGCTGCCGCCGACCGCGAGGTGCAGCACCGCGTCGGTAATGCGCGAGGCGACCACGGCGAAACCGTCGATCAGCAGGTCATACCCCTTGTTACGGGCGAGGCGCCCGATCGCGAGGACCACCTTGCCCTCGAAACCGAGGCGGGCGCGAATGGCGTTGCGCGTGGCGGAGCTGACCGGGAAGAACCGGTTGTCGTCATAGCCGGGCGGGATCATGTTCACCTGCTCGGCCGGGGCGCCGTAGTCCTTCACGATCATGTCCAACTGGTCGGGCGTCGTGGCGATGATTTCGTCGCAGGTGCGGTAGAGCAGCGTCTCCTCGTTGATGCGCTGGGTGAAGTTGTACTTCTTCTCGAAGGTCGCCGCGTCGTCGGGGAAATCGCGCTCCATCAGCTGCTTTTTCCAGAGCCCGAGGGAATGCGGGGTGTGCACGTGCGGCACGTCGAGCGCCTCGGCGAGGCGCTGGGTGGCGTAGCCCGCGTCCCAGTAGTGACTGTTGAGAAACTGGTATTTCAGCCCGTGCTTTTTGATGAAGCGGAGGGCGTTCTCCGACCATTCCGGCAGGTGGCGGACCAGGTATTCCTTGTCGACAAACTCGCGGCCGCCGCCGGGGACGCGCAGGACGCGCACGCGCTCGTTGACGACGTCCATCTCGGGCTGGTCCTCGAAGCGGCGGGTCCAGATGTCGACCTCGAATCCGAGTTGGGCGAGCTTCTTGGCCAGCTCGATGACATAGACAACCTGGCCGCCGGTGTCGGCCGCCCCGAGCGGGGGATCGGCGGCGACGTAGCCGTGCGTGGAAACCATGGCGATGCGCGGAAGCGCAGACTCAGGAAGACTAACTGACATAATGCTGTTGGGTTTCGCCTCCGTTCACTGAGTCGCAAACGAGGGCTGGTGGGCGTGGACGCGGTCGTGGACCGCGGGCCCCGGAGAATCCGGGGCGGTGACGCCGCTCACGAGGAGATCTCGGTGCACGAGAAGCATATCCGGGTGTCGTATCGTGAGCGACCCCGCAGCCATAACACCGTCCCCTCTGGAAAGTGCCAGAAAAATTTTGGAATGCCGGCCGTGAATGGGTGACGCACTCTCGACGCCGATGACGATTATATCGGAGCGGCGGCGCCCTCGCCGGCCAAAACTCACGCGGCCGGGGTCGGCCGCGCTCCAGTGCCTGGGCATCGCAAAGTGCATGGGGCAGGGCGCGACGGCGGGTGGAGCGGCGGCGACCCCGCCGCCGAAAATCCATGCAGCCGGGGTCGGCTGCGCTCCATGTTCCCGGCACTTCCGCGGTGCGCACCCGACGGCGCACCCACCATTTGCTTTTCGCGGCGCGAATCAGTCGCGCGTCTGGTCGCGCACGATTTTTCCATCGCCGGCCGTTCGTGCCGCCCGGGAGGCCTCGCGCGGCATCGAGCCTCCGCGGGTGCTGTCGGAACGCGGCTGGTTGCGTTTCGCCGCTTGTTCGGCGCCGGAGGACAGGGGATCGGAAGCGTCGCGCGATCCGCGCTCGGTGAGATCGGGGATGCGCGGGGAGTCCCCGGCGTCGCGTTGTTTCAGCGACCGCTCGGCTTCCAGCCAGATCTCCTCGTCGCGATCCTGCGGGCAACCGCGGGATCGCCACAATTCCTCCGCTTGGCGGGAAATGTCATCATAGCTCGGTTCAGGAACATTCATGGGAGGTGGGACGCGGGCGGGCGTCGGTTGAAATTTCAGGATTCCGGGCGGGTGGCCGCCGGTTGGAACGAGCTTTCCTCGCGGGCGTATTCCTGCGCTGCGCCGCCCGCCTTCTGGGCGACCTGCGTCGCCTTGTCGGCCAGGTTGCGCGGGGTGAGGCCCTGCGCCTCGGCTTCCTGCATGGCCGCGTGCGCGGCGGTGCGCGCGACGTTCCGGCCGCGTTCCACCATTTCCTGCGTGCGCTGGCGGAGCCGACGGGCACCGGGAGCCACGGTGGACCGGACGCGCTGCGTGGTCGGGAGGGCCAGGCCGATGATCACGCCGAGGGCGAGGCAGGCCATGCCGCTCTCGAGCGGGTGCTGGTGAACGGCCGTGGAGACGCGTTGCCGTCCGTCGCGCAACAGTGCCTGCGAGCGGTGGCGGACGCGATTGCCGACCTCGCCGGCGCGTTCGCCGACGGAGTGCAGGCGTTCGCGCGCGGTCGCCACGGCATCGCGGGAGCGCTCGCGGAGGCGGCCGGCTTTTTCGCGGATGCGCTCGCCGACGCCCTCGGTGGCACCGGCAACGGGTTCACCGACGTCCGAGTCACCCGGGCCGGCGCTGCCGTAACCTTCATCGTAATAACCCTGGATCGGATCATCGTAGGTGTAGCCGTTGCTGTCGGCGCGGCGGGTTTGGGAGTAGAGGTACCACGCGAGGCCCGCGCCGATGAGCGCGGTGGGCACGGGATTGGATTTCACGGTATCGACAACGGTGTGAACAGCGGTGTCGGCCGAAGTTTTGAGGCGGTTGGTAATTTGTGTCATGTTGGCTTTCTCCGATTGGATGCGGACAAAATGCAGGGCTTCGTCGATGAGGTGGCGGCCTTGGAAACGGCGGCCCAGCGCGTCGATGGTGTGATCCATGCGCTCGCGCGTCTGGTCGATCTGGTGGCGGAGACGGTTGGTCTCGGCGGGTTGGTCAGGTTGCGGGTTCATGGGCGTGATGGATTTTGGCCTGGGCCCAGCGCTTGTTGTCGCGCAGGGAGGCGAGGGTTTCGCGGGGCATGAGATGCTCGGCGTTGAGGTTTTTCTTCGCGGCTGACAGCATGAGCCAGCCGACCAGGGTCACGATGGATCCGACGATCGTGTAGCCGAGCCACTGAGCGATCGTCTCGTCCACGCCGGCGCCGATGAGGAGCATCTGCACGAGGCGGCCGACGCCCAGCAGCAGGACGATGCCGCCCGCGTAGGCCACGGCGCCGCCCGCTATGAGGGCGAGTGCGCTGTGCGTGGCCTGGGAGACCTTCTCCCCGAGTTCGGCCTTGGCGAGCGCGACCTCCTGGCGGAGGAGCGTGGTGCTTTCCTCGCGAAGATCGGTCAGGAGGTTGCCGATCGTGCTGGTGCCGGGTTCGCGGTTCATGGGAGTTTAGGAAAAGGATTGGTCGCGGCTCGGCTCATCGCCGAAGGATTCGGTCACGCCGTCGAGCGGATCGTCGTCGGCGGCGTACCGGCTGTTGCCCACATCCTCATCGAGGATGTCGGCGTCGCTCTCGCCCTCGTCGTGGAGACCCTGGACGGATGCTTTGGCAATGTTGCCCAACACCAGGCCCGCGGCGAGGAGGCCACCCATGAAGAGGACGGGATGGCGTTGAGCGATCGTGGTGGCGTCGGCGCGCAGGCGCGCGAAGTCGGCGTCCCGCACATAGTCCGCCACTTCCTGCAGGCGGTCGGCGGCCTTGTTCGCGAAATGGGCGATGTTCGGGTCTTCCTCTTCCAGCGAGCGCGCGGTCTCGCGGAGGCGGTCGCTATAGCCGCCGATCTTGCCGGCGGTGGCCTGTTGGCGTTCCTGGGTGGCCTGGCCGGCCTTTTCCTTGGCCTGGTCGATGACCTTCCCGGCGGCGCGGCAGGTCTTGTCGGCCGCCTGGCGGATGGTGCTGGAAGCCGGGCTGGACTCGGAGCCAGCCGCGGACGGATTGGCGGATGAATAAGTGTCGGTGGAGTTCATGATGATTGAATGAAGGGGTTGCGGCGCGAGCCGGGAGCGAGGCGAGAATACCGTTCGCGCGCGCCGCGCGCCATCCGGTCGCGTCCGGTGGCTTGACCCGGGCAAACGGTGGTGCGGGGGATGAGACCACCGCCCCACGCACGGAAGTGTCCGATTCGGGAAACGGAATTCGTCGATGAATTGCGCCGGTCTTCTCCTCCGCGCCGCCGGGTAGGGGCGCAGTCTTGCTGCGCCCTTCAGTGAGCAAACGTCGGGATATGGCTGAGTGTCGTGGCTCGTTCGCCCGGCTGGGTCGCGTTCATCCAGTCTCGCCAAAAAGGGCGCGGTCGAGCCGCGCCCCTGCAATTATGTTAATTCGGATTCGGCTGCGGAATCCGCGTTGCCGTCGTCCTCGTCCTCGAACCGATCCGAAAGATTCTCGAGATAACGCAGGAAGGTGGCCTGCGCGCGGCGGTCGCGTGTCTTCGCGGGACGCGTGTCGTTCTCGGGTTCGTGGGCGACGGCTAGAATCACCGCGTCCAGGGCCGCGCGATCGAGGCGGATTTCCAGTTTGCCGCCGCGCACCGGCGCACGGTGGAGTCGATGCGCCACTTCTCTGGGCGTATGCGGCGAGCGGATGAGTTGATCGCGCTGCTCAACGCTGAACCGGACGCCCACGCGTCCATTCGTCGCGATCCGCTGACGTTGTCGCAAGTAGGGCATGCTGGGTACGACTCGTTTTAGCGCTGAAGGTTCATTGCCGCGCAGAACGATGGGGATCGGATTCCCCGCGTTGCCAATATTGCCCGTGATCGCCCGGCTCTTATGCTTCCTCGAGCTTCCGGCGGCGGTCGACTTTCTCGACCTTGAATTCGTCCTTCGGCAGCACGTTGTCGGTCACGACGACGGCCACCGGCATTTTCGTTTTCACCCAAAGTTCGGATTCCTTGAAATATTTCGCGCTGGCGCTCTCCAGGGCCTCGCCGACGGACTTCACGGGAAGGAGCCGGCCTTTTTTCGAGGCGTTGAAATCGTAGGCGCCCTTGAAGATGCGGTCGGTGGTGGAGTAGGGGCTCGCGTTCTCCGGAATCTGGACGACCCAGCCGGTGAGGTCTTTCTGCGGCAGTTTTCCCTCCATGTCCGAAAGCAGGATGACGAACTGCTTTTTCGGCGCCGGCGGCTTGATGTCCTCGTCGGCGGCGGGCTGGGTGATCTCGTTCATCTCCTCGACGATTTCGCGGAGGATGGACGGCTCCAGCTTGTGCTTCTTGAGGATCTCGGCGACCTGACTGACTTCGATTTTGGCCATGGAGCGGGAAAGAGAAGGGACCGAAGGGCAGGGGGCAAGGAGCAAGGTGGGAAAAGTGGCTCGGGCAACCCTCGCTCGCGGATCTCCCTGTGACCGACCCAATCATATCCCGCGGATAACACGGATAACCGCGGATTCGATCCAACCTGCTCATATCCGCGTCCATCCGCGTAATCCGCGGGAAAGGCATTCCGGTTGGTGGAACGTGGGCGACCCCGCTCGCGCAGTCCGCCGAATCCAATCCCGTCCGCGGATAGTGCGGATAACCGCGGATCCGACCCGACTTCACTTTGTCCGCGCCGATCCGCGCTGTCCGCGGGAAAGTCTGTTCCCTCCGGCCGGGCGGTGGAGAATTCTTGCTCGATAATTGAGTTATTTTAACCGCTCCCTGGCGTACTCACCTGAGTGAGTGGCGCCTGCCGGGTTTCCTCTTGCTGAAAATGCGCGCGTGTCCTCAGTTGGGCGCACCCCGCCCATCCGGCCCACCCCATGCCGCTCATCACTCCCGCCGAGGTTAAGTCCGAATATGATGTCATTGTCGTTGGTTCCGGCGCCGCCGGTGGCCAGACGGCCTACACGCTCACCATGGAGGGGGCGCGCGTGCTCATGCTCGAGGCAGGGCGCGATTACGACCCGGTGAAGGAAACGCCGATGTTCCAAACCAACGGCCAGGCGCCGTTGCGGGGCGTGGCCACGCCGGACAAGCACATGGGTTTTCATGATGCGACCGTGGACGGCGGCTGGACCGTGCCCGGCGAGCCGTACACGCAGTCCTCGGACGACCCGGCGAAACAATTCGAATGGTGGCGCGCGCGCATGATGGGCGGGCGCACCAACCACTGGGCGCGTCACTCGCTCCGCAACGGTCCCTACGACTTCAAGCCTTACAGCCGCGACGGCCTCGGTTTCGACTGGCCGTTCTCCTATGAGGAAATTGCACCCTGGTACGACAGGGCCGAGATGTTGATCGGCGTGTACGGTGAGAACGAGGGCATGGAAAACACGCCCGACTCCTCACCCGGCGTGCTCCAGCCGCCGCCCGCGCCGCGCGCCTGCGAGTTGCTGGCGAAGAAACACATGGCGCCGCTCGGCATTCCGGTGATCCCGATCCATCGCGCGGTGCTCACGCAGCGGCAGGACGGCGAGCGCCTGTCCAGGATTCTCCACCCAAACAACCCCAAGGCCCAGCGCATCCTCGCCCAGGCCATGAGCGAGCGCGCCGCGTGTTTCTGGGCAACGCCCTGCGGCCGCGGCTGCTCTATTCGCGCGACCTACCAGTCGACCACGGTGCACCTGCCGCCGGCCCTCGCGACCGGCAACCTCGACATCGTCGCCAACGCGATGGTGCGCGAGGTGACGCTCAACGCCAAGGGCCTCGCCGACGGCGTCATCTACATCGACAAGACCACCGGCCGCGAGTGCCGCGCCCGCGCGCGCGTGGTCGTCCTCGGCGCCAGCTCCTGCGAGTCCGTCCGCGTCCTCCTCAATTCGAAGTCCGCGCGCTTTCCCGACGGCCTGGCCAACACCACCGGCTTGGTGGGCAAATACATCATGGACACCGTGGGCGCGAGCCTCAGCGGGCAGATCCCGGCCTTGGAAAACCTGCCCCCGCACAACGAGGACGGCGCCGGCGGCCTCCACGTGTACGCGCCCTGGTGGTTGTACAAGGAACAGCTCCGCGGCGATCTCGGGTTCGCGCGCGGCTACCACATCGAATTCGGCGGCGGCCGCACGATGCCCGGGATGGGCGCCGGCGGCGGGCTCCAGAACTACACGCGCGGCAGCTACGGCTTGAAGCTCAAGGAGGACGCCCGGCGCTTCTACGGTTCATTCATGTTTTTCTCGGGCCGCGGCGAGATGATCCCGAACGAGGGCTCCTATTGCGAACTCGATCCCGTCGTGAAGGACAAGTGGGGCATCCCGGTCCTCCGTTTTTCGTGGCAGTGGTCCGACCACGAGTTGCGGCAATCCGAGCACATGGAGCGCACGTTCCGCGAGATCATCACGGCCATGGGCGGCAAGGTCCTCGGCGCTTCCGGCAACCGCAAGCGCGTGAGCCCGAACTCCCCGATCGAGAAGGGCGGGCGCATCATCCACGAGGTCGGCGGCGCCATCATGGGCAGCGACCGCACGAAGTCGGTGACCAACCAATATTGCCAGACGTGGGACGTCCCGAACCTCTACCTGACCGACGGCGCCACGTTCCCCTCGAACGCCGACAAGAATCCCACCATCACGATCATGGCCCTCGCCTGGCGCGCGGGCGAACACATGCTCGAGGAAATGCGGAAGGGAAACTTCTGAAAGACCGAGATGTGAAACCCGAGACCTGAGACCTGAAACTTGAAAGGTTCGATCCTGCTCCGAGAAATCCCACGTCACCCAATCCTCCCCAGACCATGTTAACCCACTCGTCCCCCTCAGCTACCCTCGGATCGTTTTCAGGTCTCAGGTTTCAAGTCTCGGGTTTCTCCGTATCATGAGCTCCAGCGAATCCCTTCCCCGTCTCGACCGCCGCACCGCCATCAAATGGATGCTCGCCGCCACGGCCACGCTGGCCGTCACGGATCGCGCCGCCCTCGCGGGGCAGGCCGGCGCCGCGACCCCCGCGACCACGGGCTACGGAACCGACCCGCTGCTCAATGCCGAATATGCTCCCGGGGCGTTCTGGCCGCTGACGATGACGGATCACCAGCGCCGGACCTCCGCGGCGCTGTGCGCGCTCATCATCCCGGCCGAGGGCGACGTGCCCAGCGCCGCCGACCTGAAGGTGCATGACTTCATCGACGAATGGATCAGCTCTCCGTACCCGGACCAGAAGGCCGATCGCGAAACGGTGCTCACCGGCCTTGCCTGGATTGACGCGGAGGCCCGGCGCCGGTTTGGCCGCGACTTCGCCGATCTCAACCACGAGAAGATGGCCGCCATCGCGGACGACATCTGTCACGCGCCCGACGCCCCGCCCGAGCTAGCCGAGGGAGCGCGTTTCTTCGCCAAGTTTCGCGACCTCACCGCCAGCGGATTCTTCACCACGCCCCAGGGCATGATCGACCTCGGCTACCGCGGCAACATGCCCCTCGCCGAGTTCAAGGGCCCGCCGAAGGAAGTCCTGGAGAAACTGGGTTTGGCCTGACGACCCGAAATGTGGGGGCGCACCTTGCGTGCGCCCGTTCCCGCTCCGAGGGCGCACACAAGGTGCGCCCCTACAAAACCCCCGAACCATGAACCGTCGTACCGTCCTCAAAACCCTCGCTGCCGGCGCCGCGCTGCCGTTTCTCGGCTCTCGCGCTTTGGCATCCGACGCCTCGCCCCTGGCTCCTCGCCGCATGCACGCTTTCACGCTCGGGGTCGCGACCGTGACCCTGAAGAGCCTGCCGCTCGAGAACATGATCGCCGCCGTGAAGCGGGTGGGGTGTGACACGATTTCGCTCCACCGCGCGCACTCGCCCTGGGAAAACCAGCCCGGCCAGTGGAAGGACATCGCCGCGAAAATCCGCGCCGCGGGCATCAACATTCATTGCTGCGGTGTGCTTTATCTGAAGAACGACGAGCCCGCGATGCGCCGCATGATGGAATACGTGAAGGCCAACGGCCTCACGCTCTTCAGTTGCAGTCCCGAACCCGCCGCGCTGCCGCTGCTCGAAAAGCTGGTGAAGGAATACGAACTGCGCGCCGCCATCCACAACCACGGGCCCGAGGACAAATCCTGGCCGTCCGTCCAAGGCGTGATGGATGCGATCGCGTCGCTCGACAAGCGCATCGGCCTCTGCCTCGACGTCGGCCATTGCGCGCGAAGCGGGGAGGACCCGGTGGAGATGATCCGGCGGCACGCAGCCCGGTTGTATGATGTCCATCTCAAGGACACCGTGGCCCCGACCGGCGCGCGCGAGGATCAACCGGTGGAAATGGGGCGGGGGAGGTTGGACCTGCGCGCGATTGTCGCGAATTTGAAGGAGATCGGTTACCGCCACGGCGCCTGGCTCGAATACGAGAAGGATCCCAACGATCCCGCCACCGGCCTCGCCGAATCCGCCGGCTACATCCGCGGCTTGCAGGCGGCTCTGTAGGGGACGGCATCGGCGGTTCGTTTGGAGATGGGGGGGCCAACTCCCGCTGGGGCCGGGTAGGGCGCGCTCTCCGAGCG
>JAEZDN010000032.1 GCA_023433275.1 Verrucomicrobiota bacterium | reverse complement strand
CCCCTGTGGGCGCAGCAAGTCTGCGCCCCTACGAATCCCGAATTCCGAAATCCGAGCTCCAAAACCCAAACCCCAAATCCCAAACCCTCCCGACGCCCCGCATCCCCGTGCGGCAAAAATTGCCTCCGTCCCCCGCTTCGCCCCGACCCGCCCGCGCACGCTTCACCCATCGCCGCCCCAGAAAATTTTATCGTCTTGTCCATCATGAGTTACAGCGCGCGCGCCGGCCGCTGGCACGCCGCATGGTATTAACGCGGACATGATCGATCCCGTCTTCCAGTCCGACAACTACCAGTTGGCGCGGAAGCTTCTCGACGCGTCCGCCCTGCGTCAGGAGGCGATCGCCTCCAACATCGCGAACGCCGAAACCCCGGGCTACCGGCGCCTCGATGTCACCGCCGATTTCGCAGAGCAGCTCAAGGCGCGCAGCCAGCGGGGTGAGCTCGCCCGCGGCGCCGCCGCCCACCTGCAGCCGACCCTCGTGCAGGATCCATTTGCCCGCTCCGTCCGTCCCGACGGCAACACCGTCGAACTGGAAAAGGAGCTCCTCGCCATGAACAAGAACGCCGTCGAGTACGAGTTCCTCACCGAAATCGTCTCGGGCAACATCAAGCAGCTCAAGATGGCCATCACCGGCCGCAGCGTCTGATCCGCCCCATGAATCTCATCGCCGGCGTCGACATCACCGCAGGGGCCCTCAACGCCCAGAAGCTCCGCCTCGACATCGTCGCGCAAAACATCGCCAACGCCCAGACCACGCGCACCGCCGAGGGCGGTCCCTACAAGCGCAAGATCATCTCCTTCGAGAGCGAGCTCGTGAAACGCGCCGGCGGCGCCTCCCTCTCCAGCGTGGGCGTGTCCGGCATCACCGTCGACAAGAGCCCCGGCCAGTCCGTGTACAACCCGCAGCACCCCGACGCGGGCCCCGACGGCTCCGTCACGATGCCGAACGTCAATCTCGCCTTCGAGATGGTCGACCTCATCACCGCCACCCGCGCGTACGAGGCCAACCTCTCCGTCGTGAAGAATGCCCGCAACCTCGCCATGAAGGTTTTCCAAATCGGCAAGTAAGCCACCCTCGAGCCGAGAGTTGAGAGCTGGGAGACCGAGCCAACAAAAAACAAACCACCCCCGCGCTCCGCGTCACCCAGCCCTCAACCCTCCGCTCCCGCCCCCTCATTCGCCTTCTCGTAGTCTTAATCGTTCCCTTCGCCCGCCTTTCCCCCGCATCCGACTCCAGCCACAGCCACCCGAGAGAAAGAGAACGATTACGAGAAAGAGAACGATCCAGCCCGCCGCCCCCATCACCCGCCCCACTTAACCCTGACCGCGCGCAGCGCCCATGTCTCCCATCGGTTCCACCCAGGCCCTCTCCGCCGCCTTTCCGCTCAAGCCCCTCGAAGGCGCGCAAGGCCCGGCCCGCATCGCCGCGCCGTTGCCCGATGGCATGCGCCTGGCCGCGCCGACCGAGAGCTTTGGCACGATGCTCGACGGCCTCGTGTCCACCGTGGCCGACAAACAGGCCGCCTCCGCCGACCTGACCAAGCGCGTGCTCCTCGGCGAAAGCGACCAGCTCCACCAGAGCGTCATCGCCATGCAGGAAGCCTCCGTCGCGTTCACCCTGATGGTCGAGGTCCGCAACAAGCTCGTCGAATCCTACCAGGAACTCATGCGCATGCAGGTGTGAGCCCTCATCGTTCTCCTTCTCTTAGTCTTTCTCGTTCTCCCGACCTCCGAGCAACACCCCGATTTCTCGAGAACAATTCCGCCCAATCCCGTGACCACCCTTAAGAACAACCCCACTCCCATCTCCGTCATCCTGAACTTCGCTCAGGATGAAGTCGCGGGCGTCGCTATTGCCACGCGCGGCTAATCGGCACCCAAGCCGACACCCGAGCCCCAGAAGCGAGTTCCAGATCCCAGAGCCCAGTTCCTAGATTCCAGATCCAATTCCGTTCATGAAAAAGTTCGCCCAGTCCCTGCTCGATCTCTGGTCCCAACTCGGGCTCAACCAGCGCGTCTCGCTCGTGGTCGCCGCCGCCGCCGTGATTGGCGGCATGGTCGCCGTCGTGCTGTGGTCCCGCCGACCCGACTACCAGCTGCTCTACGCCCGCCTCGGCGACAAGGACTCGGCCGCCATCATCAGCCACCTGCAGACGCTCAACGTCCCGCACCAGATCTCCTCCGGCGGCGGCACCGTTTCCGTCCCGGCCGACCGCGTGCACAAGCTCCGCATGGATCTCGCGGCGAAAGGTCTCCCGAGCGGCGATGGCGTGGGTTTTGAAATCTTCGACAAGGGGCAGTTCGGCCTCAGCGACTTCGTCCAGCGCACCAACTACCTCCGCGCCATCCAGGGCGAGCTCGCCCGCACCATCGGCCAGCTCGCCGGCGTGCGCGCCGCGCGCGTCATGATCGTCCAGCCGGAAAACCGCCTGCTCCTCACCGACAACGGCATCAAGCCCACCGCCTCCGTCTTCGTCGACATGGGCGGCAGCCGCCTCGAGATCGACCAGGTCAACGCGATCCGCCACCTCGTCGCCAACTCCGTGCAGGGCCTGCTGCCCGACCAGGTCGCCGTCGTCGACAACCGCGGCCGCGTCCTCTCCGAGGAACTCAAACAGGACCCGACGCTCGGCACCGCCTCCTCGCAGATGCGCTACAAGCAACAGGTCGAGGATTACCTTTCCCGCAAGGTCGAGACGATGCTCGCGCAGGTCATCGGCCCCGGCCAGGCCGTCGTGCGCGTGTCCGCCGACATCGAGACGGAGGCCACGTCCATCACCGCCGAGGTCTACGATCCCGATGGCCAGGTCGTGCGGTCGCAAACCCAGAGCGACGACATCAACACCACGAGCGAAACGCGCTCCGGCGGCGGCGCCATTGGCGTGAGTGCCAACGTGCCCGAGAAGGCCGCCACCGCCGAGTCCGTCACCAACCGTCCCACTTCCAGCAGCGAGCAAAACCGCAAGAACAAGACCACCACCTACGAGATCAATCGCACTCTCACGAGCACCACGCGCAATCCGGGCACGATCAAGAACGTCACCGCCGCCGTCATGGTGGCCCAGCGCGCGCCGCTTGCTGTCGCCGCCGCCACGCCGGCCGACGGCGCCGCCGCGCCCCAGCCGCAGCCGCGTCCCCGCTCCGCCGAGGAGCTCAACGCCCTCCGCCAGGTTGTCGTCAACGCCCTCGGCCTCAAACCCGAACCGGGCCAGTCGCTCGACTCGATCGTCACCCTCCAGGAAGTCGCCTTCGCGGCGGAGCCCGTCACCGAGCAACTCCAGGCCATCCAGGCCGAGAACAAATGGCAGGGCTGGATCGAGGCCGCGAGCCGCTGGTCGGCCGTCGCCGGCGCCGGCGTCGTCCTTCTCGTTTTCCTCCGCATGCTCTCCCGCCAGAAGCCCGAGCCCGTCCCGGTCGAGGTCCTGGCCATGCCGCCCGAACTCGCCGCGCGCTCCCTCCAGAACGGCAGCACGATCACGCCGGAAATGCTCAACGAGCTCATCCGCCAGAAGCCGACGAACATCGGTACCGCGCTCCGCGACTGGGTCGGTACCCCGCCCGCCGCCGCGGCCAACAAGAACAACTGAGCATGAACCGCCGGCCGCACAGCGCAGCGAGCTTGGTAGGGGCCGAGCGTGCTCGGTCCTCTCCCGCCTGCGTCCCGACTTCTTCCCGTAGGGGCGCAGACTTGCTGCGCCCTGCCTCGCTCTTCGCCCTTCGCGCCTAGCCCTTAGCCTTCCCGAACATGGCCGACATCGACTACCCCAAGCTCACCCGCCAGCAAAAGCTCGCGATCTTCCTGATCTGCATCGGGCCCGAGGCCGCCGCGGAGGTGCTGAAACAATTCGATGACGTCGAGATCGAGAATCTGTGCCGCGAGATGGCCGGGTTTCCGATGATCCCCGACGCCGTGCAGAAACAGGCCTTCGACGAATTCGCTGGCGTGGTCGCCGGCGGCGTCCAATCCGCCTCCGGCGGGCTCACCTTCGCACAGCGCACGCTCGAGATCGCCAAGGGCGGCCACAAGGCCTCCGCGATCATCGGCCGCGTCGGTCCCGCGATGGGCACCTCCCTCGAGGTCATCAAGGACATCTCCGAAATGGAGGGCCGCCAGATCTATAATCTCATCAAGCACGAGCAGCCGCAGACCATTTCGTTCATCCTGTCCTACCTCGAGCCGGCCAAGTCCGCCGAGGTTTTCCCGTTGCTCAGCCCCGAACTTCGCGAGGAGGTGCTCGAGCGTCTCGGCACCATCGAGTCCACGTCCCTGGACCTCGTGAACAAGATCGCACGCAGCCTCGGCAAACATTTCGACAACAAGACCCGCCCCGCCTTCCACCACAGCGGCGGCGTCCGCGCCGTGGCGGGCCTGCTCAACAGCCTCGAGAAGGATCTCAGCAAGACCCTCCTCGGCCGGCTCGAGGAGCGCAACGCCGCCCTCAGCGCCGCGATCCGCAAGAAGCTGTTCAGCTTCGAGGACCTCAACCGCCTCCAGGCCGCCGACCTGCAGCGCATCCTCCGCGAGGTCGACTCGGCCAACCTCGCCATCTCGATGAAGTCCGCGAGCGAGTCGCTCCGCAACAAGGTCTTCGCCGGCCTCTCCAAGCGCGCCGCCGAGGGCCTGAAGGAGGAGATCGAGTTGCTCGGGCCGGTGCGCCTCAAGGACGTCGAAGCCGCGCAGGACGTCATCATCCAGGCCGTCCGCCGCCTCGAGGAAGAAGGCCAGATCTCGATAGATTCCGAATCCCAAGCCCTCGTCGCGTAGCCGATCATGCCGCCCTTCGACCAGTCCCCGCGTACCCCGACGCTCCGCGTCGCCCCGCTTCATCAAGCGGGCTCAGAGGGTATGGGCGCAGTCTTGCTGCGCCCTCGGCTGCGCCCATCGCCATCAATCATCGAATCGATCGCCCTCCGCTCCGTCGCCTTGAGACCCCTCGATGAAGCCGGAACCATCCAGTTGTATGTAGGGGCGCGGCTTGACCGCGCCCTTTTCTCGCTGCGCGAAACGAGGACGTGGACGAGCCACGCTCCTGCAACGGAGCAATTCGATGGCGCACACGGCGGATCCCGCTCCATCTGCATGGCTCCGGACGAAGACCGGTGCCCGGCCGGGCGGGGTGCATAGAAAACGCCCGTCGAAAATCCCCATGCACGATTTCCTCCAAACCCCGATTTTCCTCACCCCGCGCGCTCCCGTCGCGCTGCGGCCCTCTGTCCCCGATTGGGTCCAACGCGGCCTCATGCGCAGTTTCGGTGACGACGACCTCCCGGCCTACCACCCGGCCCCCCGCGCGCCCCGCCCACGGCGCGCCACCCGCCGCCCCGGTTCCCGTATCACCAATAACTCCTGACCAATAACCCCTAACCGCGCGCAGCGCCCCCATGTCCTTCGCCAAGCTCATCGCCTTTGATCGCCCGCTCGCCAGCGCCGTTCTGCCCGGACGCGGCGGCCGCCTCTTCACCGAGGCCGAGGTCGCGGCGCGCGCCGAGGAAGCCTACCGCAAGGGCGTGGACTCGACCCATGCCATGCTCGACCAGCGTCTCGTCGACATGCGCGTGGAAATGGAACAACTCGCCGACGGCGTGCTCACCAAGCTCGGCACCGTCGAGTCCGCCACCGTCGCCCAACTCCGCGAGGCGTTGCCCGCCCTTGCCACGGACATCGCCCGCCGCCTGCTCGCCGGTTTCGAACCGCCTGCGGAACTCGTCGAGAAGCTCTGCCACGAGGCCCTCGAGCAGCTTTTCCCCGAGCGCGAGAATCTCGAACTCTCCCTTTGTCCGCGCGACGCCGCCCTCCTCGAGCAGGTCAGCCCCGGCTGGCTCGCGCGTTACCCCGGTTTGAAGGTCCGCCAGGATGCCAACCTGGCCCCCGGCGACTGCCAGGTCCGCAGCCGCTTCGGCCTCACTGACGCGCGCCAACAAACCAAACTCGCCGTCCTCACCCGCGGCCTCACGGGAGAATGAACTTTCACCAACAAAAAGTCTCCGCTCTCGCATCCGTCGATCCCCTTGGATCCTTCGCTGCGCTCAGGATGACGGTGGCGGAGTTTGGTTGGAACACGGTCGCCATCATTTTCCTTGGTAGGGGCCTAGCTCGCTCGGTCCTCGCCCGCGCCCTCACATCCGCCCTCTCCTGGAGCGGGGGCGCCCGCGCCCGGGTGGGAAGAGAGCCTCGCTTCGTCAATCCCTCGCCCGACCGGCCCGAGGGCGGGCCGGCTCCAGCGTCTCTTGCAGGTGGGTCTCGTGCAGGAGGGTCTCATGTAGGATCTCATGTAGGGTCTGATGTAGGGGCGCAGTCTTGCTGCGCCCTTCGCCCCCTCGAGGCGCATGCCTCAGGGCGCAGCAAGTCTGCGCCCCTACGGGAGACTCTCGTCCGTCCCCTTGGATCCTTCGGTGCGCTCAGGATGACGGTGGCGGAGTTTGGTCGGAACACGGGCACCATCATTTTCCTTGGTAGGGGCCGAGCTCGCTCGTTCCTCGCGCGCGCTCTCACATCCGCCCTCTCTTGGAGCCGGGGCGCCCTCGCCCCGGTGGAACATGATTTCCGCTCCCCCAGCTTTCTTCCCGACCGGCCCGAGGGCGGGCCGGCTCCAGCGTCTCTTGCCGGTGGGTCTCTTGCCGGTGGGTCTCGTGCAGGGTCTCATGTAGGGTCTCATGTAGGGGCGCAGACTCGCTGCGCCCTCCGCCCCCTCGCGGCGCACACCTCAGGGCCCGGCAAGCCTTCGCCCCAACCCAAGATGCGTACCTCAAGGTCACCCCTTCCCCCATGCACCAGTAACCTAATAGGTTACTCGTGCATGCCGAACGCATGAGCTCCGTCTCCATCGGTCCCCTCGTCGACGTCCTTCGCTCGCAGGTGCGGCATGCCCCGGCGGTCCAACGCGTGGGCACGGTCACGGGCATCGCGGGCCTCATCATCGACTCCGAGGGGCCTAATGTCGGCCTGGGCGAGATCTGCGTCGTGCGCTCGCCGCGCACGGGCTACTCGGTCCGCGCGGAGGTCGTCGGTTTCCGCGAGCACCGCGTCCTGCTCATGCCACTGGGCGATACCGCCGGCCTGCACGTGGGCTGCGAGGTCGCCGCGGCCGATCGTCCGCCCCTGCCGAAACCCGGCCCCGAACTCCTCGGCCGCGTGCTCGATGCGCTCGGTCGTCCCATGGACGGTCTGGGCCTGTTGCCGGTGGATCGCAAGGAACACGACAGCAAGCCGCCGCACCCGCTCCGCCGCCAGCGCATCAAGGAGCCGCTGCCCACGGGTGTGCGCGCGATCGACACTTTCGTTCCCCTCGGCCGCGGCCAGCGCCTGGGCCTGTTCGCCGGCTCGGGCGTGGGCAAGTCCACGCTCCTCGGCATGATCGCCCGCGGCTGCAACGCCGACGTGGTCGTCGTCGGGCTCGTGGGCGAACGCGGTCGCGAAGTCCGCGAGTTCCTCGAGAAGGACCTCGGGCCCGAGGGCCTCAAGCGCTCTGTCGTGGTGGTCGCCACCTCCGACACGTCCGCGCCGCTCCGCCTGCGCGCCGCGTCCACCGCGACCTCGATCGCCGAAGCGTACCGCGACGCCGGCAAAAACGTCCTGCTGATGATGGATTCCGTCACCCGCTACGCGATGGCCCAGCGCGAGATCGGCCTCGCCATCGGCGAGCCGCCCACCACGCGCGGCTACACGCCCTCCGTCTTCGCCATGCTGCCCCGCCTCCTCGAGCGCACCGGCGCGGGTGAGCACGGCTCGATCACCGCAATTTATACCGTGCTCGTCGAAGGCGATGACATGAACGAGCCCGTCGCCGACGCCGTGCGCGGTATTCTCGACGGCCACTTGGTGCTCTCCCGCCACCTGGCCCACTTTAACCATTACCCCGCGATCGATGTGCTCGAAAGCGTGAGCCGCCTCACCCGCGACATCTGCACGCCCGAGGAGGTCACCCACGCCGCCCAGGCGCGCGAGCACCTCGCCCTCTACCGCAAGAACGAGGACCTGGTGTCCATCGGCGCCTACCAGAAGGGCTCCAGCCCCTCGCTCGACAAGGCGATCGCCCTGCAGGAACCGCTCAAGCAATTCCTCCGGCAGGGCGTGAACGAATTTTCCCCCCGGCCGGAAAGTTACCAACGCATCAAAACCATCGTCGCCCCATGAAGAAGTTCCGCTTTCCCCTCCAGCCCGTGGGCGTTCTGCGGTCCCATCAGGAACTGCGCGCCCGCGAGGTTTTTGCCGCCGCCGTCCATCGCTACGTCCAGGCCGAGGAACGGCTGGCCGCGCTCCGCGCCCGCGTGGCCGAGCTGGCGGAAGTCCTCTTCCACGGCCGCACCGATCGGTTTCTCGCGGCCGACGCCGCCGCGCTCTTTCGCGTCTACCGCGGCGAGTGCAACGCCGTGATCGAACTCGAGCGCGAGGTGATCGAGGCGCGCGATGCCATGCAAACCCGCCGCCAGGAATACATCGAGGCCAACCGCCGCCTGAAAACCATCCAGAAGCTCGAGGAAAAGGCCCGCGAGGACCACCGCCTCGCGACCCTGCGCGCCGGCCAGGAGGAACTTGACGAACTCGCCGGCTTCCGCGCGTTCCGCACGCCCGCTCTCTCATGAACAAGGTCCTGACCAACCCCGCGCTCGTCGCCGTCATCGGCATCGTCACCGGTTCCCTCGTGGGCCTCGGCTGGTTCTGGCGCGCCGGCGAAATCCTGATGGCCCACGCCATCGCGTCCATTCCGCCGCCCGTCGTCGTCGAGGGCAAGGCCCAGGGCTGGGACTTCTGGACCATCGAGATCGAGGGACTTTCCTCGGAGTTGAAGGAGGAGCGCGCGCGCCTTCGCTCCCAGGCCGAGAGCCTCAACCAGCGCGCCGCCCGCCTCGCCTCCGAGCAACAGGAACTCGCCAAGATTCGCACCGAGATCGAGGCCATGCGGGCGGAGATCGGCCGCAAGGTCATCGAGATCACGGCCGACGAGTCGCGCAACCTCAAGTCCCTCGCCGCCACCTACGCCAGCCTCAGCCCGGGCGCGGCCGTCGCGATCCTGCGCGAGATGGATGACACCACCGTCGTGAAAATCCTTTCCCTCATGAAGGCCGATGTCGTCGGCCCGATCTTCGAGGAAATGGCGAACACGCCGGGCCCCGACGGCACGCTCGCGCGCCGCGCCGCCTCCCTTTCCGAGAAACTTCGCCTGATGAAGTCCAACAAGACCGCTTCCTGATCGCCCGATAACCCGGGGGGCCAAGGCCGGCTCCGTTTCCGGTTCCAAGGATGGATTTCCCCCATGAATTCCACCTTGCCCAATTTGTCCGCTCTTCCGGCCGCCTCCGCCACCGTCGCCCAACCCAACGCTGCAATCCTCGCCGGCCTCATGCCTGGTGTCGGAGCCGCCACCACCAGCGAAACCACCGGAACGCGGCCGGCCGATTTTTCGGCGTTCATGCCGGCGAGTCCGGCGGCGACGCCAGCCCCGGCCAGTGGCCCCACGGCGGCCAGCGTCACGCTCCACGCCACCCTCACGCCCGCGGCGGAATTGTCCGGAGCCGTGACCGGCGCGGCTCCCGTGATTCGTGGGCCCTCGGGCGACCCGTCACCGGATATCGCTTCGGTTCAGGCCGGCGACTGCACCTCCGTCGCCCGTCCCTTGGCCCCGCGCCCCACCAAGTGGAACCGCAACGACCTTACCGCTGAATCCAATCCCACTCCGACTCCTTCCTGGAGCGGGGGCGCCCTCGCCCCGGAAGCCGCGTCAACCCTCACCGCAGCGAATACCCCCGAAGTTTTCTCCAGCACCATCGCCGGCGAGGCCTCTCCTTCAAAGACCGTTCCGGAAGAGATCCGCGAGCAAGCCGTCGCCTTTGCCGCGACCTTGCTGCAATCGCTCCTGCCCGACCTCACGCCCGAACCCCAAGCGACGCTGGTCCCGGCGATGTCCATCCCGACGACGGAAAGCTCCACGGATAGCTCGATGCCCGTTGTTTCACCGATGCACGCGCGTGCCACTGCAGGGCTCGCTGTCCGGCCGTCCGCGCCCGAGGGCTCGGGCAACTTTGAGTTCATGACGGTGGGAGAGCACGCCGCTCCAGCCCCTTTGCCCAAAGACCAGGCAAACGTGCCGCCCCAAGTCCCGGCGAATTCGTCGGCATCGCTCACCAGCGCCCGTCCCGCTCTCGCGGGCGAGGGCGCGTTTGCGTTCAAGCTCGCCACTCCGCCGACGCCTCCCGCCGACGCGGTGTCTGTCGCAGGGCAGGGGACCGACGAGCCCATGGAGTTCCGCGCGGACCTCACCCTGCCCGGCCAACCGGTCGTTCGCGTGGAGTCATCCGGCTATTCTCTCGAAGCTCGGAGCGCCGCGACAAGCGCCGCCATCAATGCCGTTGCCCCGCAGGCAAATTTTGCCGCGAACGGATCCGCCCACGAATCCCGTCCCGAGGCACGCAGGAAGGCCGGCGAAAGAAATTTTGAATCGGCGAACGCAGAACAACTTACAACCTCCCCCGCACCCGCTGGCATCACCGTTGCTAAATCGGAACCCGCCATGCCCGCCACCCCGCTCGAAGCCCGCGACGTTCGCCTCCCGCACGATCCGCTGGCGTTGATCGGTCGCCCCGAGTTTCAACTGGCTCCCGCCCCGGCCGAGCGCATGGCCGCGCCGATGTCCGCCCCCGCCGCCCAGAACCTGGCCGAGCGCGCCGTCGACACGGTTACCAACCTCATCGACACGCAATTTTCCGCCAGCATGCAGAAGTCGGGCAGCGTGCAACTGCACCTGAAATTTGGCGGCGAGGATCTGAGCGTGCGCGTCGAGTTGCGCGATGGCGCGGTCCACACCGCCTTCCGCACCGATTCGGCCCCCCTGCGTGCCGCGCTCGAGCGCGAATGGCAGGCGGTCGCCGCCACGTCGCCGGAACACCTCCACCGTTTTGCCGAGCCCGTGTTTTCGCCCGGCTCGAGCCAGTCGAATTCGTTCACCCAAGGCGACGCCCGGCAGCAGCCCCAGCACCAGGCGCAACCCGACGGACAACAGCGCGCCCCGCGCGATTCGTTCTCGGATCATCCGGCCTTCAACCGCCGCTCGCTCGTCAGCGAAACCTTCGTTCCCGAAACGCCCACGCCGCGCGTGGCCGCCTTCCTCCCCACGTCCCTGCGCCTCTCGGCGCTAGCCTGAACAACCAAGTGAGAAGGAGGAATTAGGAATTAAGAAATTCCGAACTCACCCAACCAGCCCCCGCCCACCTCCGCTTTCTTAATTCTTCCTTCTTAATTCCAACTTCTCTTCCCCATGCCCGTCTCCGCCACTGACTCATCCACCAGCACCGCCGCGAGCAATCTCGCGTGGGGCAACGCCGCCACGGCCCGCGTTCCCAAGAAAACCGCCCTCGGCTCCGAGGATTTCATGAAGCTCCTCGCCGTGCAGTTCCAGAGCCAGGACCCGATGAAGCCCATGGAAGACACGGCCTTCATCGCCCAGATGGCGCAGTTCTCCTCCCTCGAGCAGAGCAACAGCCTTGTCCGGGAAATGACCCTGCTCCGCTCCGATCAGCAAAACCTCACCGCCAGCGGCATGCTCGGCCGCACGGTCACGGTCGAGGACGAGGACGGCCTGCCCGTCACGGGCCAGGTCACCGCCATCGAGAACACCAAGGAGGGCCCGGTCCTCGTCATCGACGACACCAAATACCCGCTCTCCGCCGTGTCGCGCGTGGAGTACACCCCGCTGCTCACTTCCCCCACGGCTGCCGATCTCCCGCCTGCGGCCTGAATCCCCCAAACTTAACCATAACCCAAACATCCCACCATGGCACTCATCGGCACCCTCACCTCCGGCGTCAGCGCGCTTCGCACCTTCAGCAAGGGCCTCGAAGTCATCGGCAACAACATCGCCAACATCAACACGACCGGCTACAAGAGCTCCCAGGCCAGCTTCTCGGACAGCTTCAGCAACACGTTGCGCAACTCCTCGCCGTCCAGCGGCACCGCCTCCAGCCAGTCCGCCCTCCAGATCGGCACCGGCGTCCAGCTCGCCAGCCTCCAGACCAATTTCACCCAAGGCGCCCTCAACAGCACCGGCAACATCACCGACCTCGGCATCTCCGGCAAGGGCTTCTTCATCGTCCGTGACGCGACCAGCGGCACGCAATACGCCACGCGCGACGGCCAGTTCCGCGTCGATGACAACGGCTATCTCGTCACCACCGGCGGCCAGCGCGTGCAGGGCCTCGTCGGCGGCTCCATCGGCGACCTCCAGATCGGCGCGTCGCTCCCCGCGGGCGCCCAGCTCCAGGCGATCAGCTTCGATCCGCAGGGCAACATCGTCGAATCCTACTCCGACGGCACCTCGGCGGTCACCGGTCAGATCCAGCTTCAGAATTTCAATGACCTCTCGGCGCTGATGCGCGAGGGCAACAACCTCTTCACCGGCCTCGCCGCGGCGGGCCCGGTTGGCGGCGGCATCCTCTCCGGCTCGAACGATCCCGGCTCCGACGGTCTCGGTTCCATCCAGGCCGGCGTGCTCGAGTCGTCGAACGTCGACCTCACCGACCAGTTCTCCCAGCTCATCACCACCCAGCGCAGCTTCCAGGCCGGGTCCCGCCTGATCACGGTGTCCGATACCGTGCTCGAGGACATCGTGAACCTGAAGCGCAGCTAAACCGCCTCACCGCCGCGCCATGGCCGCCAAACCCGAAGCCAAGGAAGCGCCCGCCGCCGGCGCGCCGCCGGAGAAATCCGGCAGCACGCCGCCGATGGAGGTGCCCAAGCGCTCCAAGCTTGCCGGCCTCAAGGCCTGGCTGCCCGTCGCGTTCGCCGTCGTCGCCGCACCCGCCACGTGCTGGGCCGTCGCCGAGTTCGTGCTGTTGCCGCGCCTCCAGGAAAAGCTCACCGCCGTGGTCGCCCTCGGTCCCGAGGCCGCCGCCAAGGCGCTGCCCCAGGAAAAACCCGACGACAAGAAGAAGGGGGCCGACGGCAAGGCGGAGACCGCCGGCGCCGGCGACACCTACGAGTTCTCGAATGTCGTGGTGAACCTCTCGGGCACCATGGGCACGCGCTACCTCAAGACCAGCTTCGTCATCACCGGCGCCAAGCCCGACACGATCAAAGCGGCCTTCGAGGGCAACAAGGCCAAGCTCACTGACGTCACGCTCAGCGTGCTGTCGTCCCTCAGCCTCGCCGACCTCGAGGAACCGGGCGCCAAGAACGTCCTCCGCGAGAAGCTCGTCACCGCCTACAACCAGGCCCTCGGCAGCGCCATCGCCGAGCAGGTTTATTTCTCCGACTTCGTCGTCCAGTGAGCCACGGTCCCTCCCATCTTTCCTCGGTAGGGGCCAACCTTGGTCGGTCCACGCCTAGCGCATCGGGTAGGGGCGCAGTCTTGCTGCGCCCTTCGGTCGTCGTCCACGCGGGCGCAGCAAGCCTGCGCCCCTACGAAAAAGTCATCCAATGAACCACGGGACCTGCCATCTTCTTCTGGTAGGGGCCGACCTTGGTCGGTCCGCGCCTTGCGCATCGGGTAGGGCCGCAGTCTTGCTGCGCCCTTCGGCCGTCGTTCACGCGGGCGCAGCAAGTCTGCGCCCCTACGAAAAAGTCATCCAATGAAACACGGGACCTGCCATCTTCTTCTGGTAGGGGCCGACTTTGGTCGGTCCACGCCTTGCGCATCGGGTAGGGGCGCAGTCTTGCTGCGCCCTTCGG
>JAEZDN010000114.1 GCA_023433275.1 Verrucomicrobiota bacterium | reverse complement strand
TGCTCACTTCCGCCTCGGTGCTCACCTTCGACTCCGCGGCCGCCACCGCCGCCGGCTCCAACGACTTCCTCCCCAAACCCTTCACCGAGGCCCAACTCCTCGACCAGCTCAGCCGCCTGCTCGGCCTGACTTGGCGGCCCGCGCCTTCCACCACCGCGGCCCCGCCCGTCGACCGCCCCCTGCCGCCCGACGTGCGCGCCCGTCTGCTGTCCGCCGCGGACGCGGGCGACATCGCTGCTCTCCGCGCGGTGCTCCAAGCCGCCCGCGCCAGCCATCCGGATTCCACCGCGCTGATTGGTCGTCTCGAAACCCTCGCCGGTTCCTACCAATTGGAACGCGTGCGCGAGCTATTGCGCCAGCCCCCCGCCTGAGCCGCTCCTTTTGTAGGGGCGTGGCGTGACCGCCCGGGGCGCGCACGAGGCCCGCCCCTCCCTGTCAGGAAGATCAGCGCGAGCCCCGCAGGTTTTGCCGCTTGCAAGCGGCAGCATGCGTATTTGACCGGTCGGACCTGCCGCCCAAGCTGGGGCTCCGCATGTCACCGCGCCCGATCCTCAGCCTGCTGTGCCTCGTCGCCGCCCTGTGCATCGCCGAACGCGCCCGGGCGGACCTGGGACTCTTCCATCCGGAAGCCGGCCGCCCCGCCATTCGCGACTTCCGCCCCACCGAATACCGCGGCCATCCCCAGGTGTACGGACTCGTGCAGGGGCCGGGCGGTCTGATGTACCTGTCCACGCAGGAAGGCGTGATCTCATTCGATGGCGCCCGGTGGACTCACCATCCAATGCCCTCGGCCCAGGTTTATGAACTGGTCGCCACCGCGGATGGACGGCTCTGGGCGGGAGGCAATGACGAGATCGGTTATTTCACCGCCACCCGCGACGGCGACATGGCCTATCACTCTCTCCGCGACAAGCTGCCGGCGTCCGTCAGCCCGTGGGGCCGCACCACCTCCATCCGGGAACATCACGGCGCCATCTACGCCGCTTCCTCGCGCGGCGTGATCCGCATCCAGGGCGATGCCATCGAGGTGTGGCCCTCCAGCGGCAATGCCCGGACCACGCTGCACCGGGTCGGTCGGGAAATCATGGTGCACGTCAACGGTCAGGGACTGTTCCAGTTGGCCCCGGGCTCGCGCGAGCCCTTCGTCGTCGACGGCCCGCTGCGCGAAACCACCCGCGCTGTCTCCACGCTCTTGAAAGACGGCCGCACCCTGTTCGGCCTCACCGACGTCGGCCTCTATGTGCTCGATCCGGCCACCCGGCGCCTGGATCCGGTGCCCGGCATCCTCGACAACACCCTCAAGACCACGCGCGTGGCCGCCGCCCACACGTTGCCCGATGGCACCGCCCTGATTGCCACGAGCGGACAGGGGCTTTACTTTCTCTCGCCGGACCTGGCCACGATTCGTCGCATGGACCGGTCCACCGGTCTTGCCGACAATGCGGTGCTCACGCTTGCCACCGACCGCGAGGGCGGGCTCTGGCTGGGCTACAACTCCGGTGCCGCGCGTCTGGCCATTTCCAGCAATGTCTCCGTCTTCGACGCCTCGAACGGGCCCACCCCCGGAACGATCGACTGCTGGGGACGGCATGAAGGCAGGCTGTACGCGGGGACGTTTGACGGACTCTACCGGATGGAGCCACCCGACGCCGCGGGCCACGGCGGGCGTTTCGTCCGCATCAATCGCGACCTGATCAATATCTTCGGCATCGAGTCGTACCAGGGCAGGCTCCTGGTCGCGGCCCTGCACGGGCTCTATGAGGTGGACGAAAGCGGAAAGGAACGCGTGGTCGTGCCGACAGCCGACAACAATACCTCGTTCGCGCTGATCCCGTCGCGCCGCACGCCCGGACGCTTCTATCTCGCCGGCGGCAGCGGGCTGACGGTCGTGCAGCACGACGCCGGCGGCTGGCGCGTGTTGTCCGAACGACTCGGCTTGGGCGATTCCCATACCGCCCTGCTCGACGAGGATGGGTCGCTGTGGCTGGCCACCTACAGCCGCGGGTTCTGGCGGATTCCGCAGGCCGATGCCTTGGATGACTGGAGCGCGGCCACCTATGAACAGTATCACCAGGGACGCGGGATTCCCGATGGCATCGTGTGGACCACGGTGACACCCGGCCACGCAGGTCCGGTGTTCTTCACCGGCAAGGACCCGGTGCGATTCGATGCCAAGCGGAAGGAATTCGTGCCCGAGGACCGCTACGTGGTACCGGGGCAGGCCCCGTTGATGCTCACCCCCACCATCGTGACCGGCGGCGAAACCTGGGCCTCGGCCTTCCTGAATTCAACCTTGGTTGCCCACACGCCCCTCGGCCGGTTTTCGCCCCGGGCCGGAGGCTCCCTTCAGTGGGAACCGGGCAGTGCCGAGGCCTTGGAGGAAATCGGCTTCGGCGGGGCCGCCGTGATGTGGATAGATCCGCTGCCCACCGGCGACGTCCTCTGGGCCCGCGGTTACAACAACACTGTGCGGATCGACCTCGGCCAGGCATCACCGCCCCGGACTTCCTGGTCGGCCATCATTCGCTCCGTGATGGCGGAAGATCGCCGCCAGAATCTCCCGGCCGATGGCGGCGCGCTGCGTTTCTCGTACTCGCATGAGCCGGTGGTGTTCGCGCTCGGGGCGCCGCACTTCGGCTCGCTGACCGGACTGCGCTACCAAACCCGCCTCACGGGCTTCAGCGCGCAATGGTCGGAACCCTCCGCTGTGCCAAGTGCAAGCTTCACGAACCTCGAGGGCGGACCATTCACCTTCGAGGCGCGCGCCGTCGATGCCTCCGGCCACGTCAGCGAGACCGCGCGCCTGACGTTTTTCGTGGCTCCTCCCTGGTATCGTTCCCTGGGCGCTTATCTCATCTATGTCCTCGCCGTGATTGCCGCGATCGTGGGTTACATTCGCTGGCGGTTGGGAGCGGCAAGACGCGAGCAGCGTCGCCTGGAGCGCCTGGTCGAGGCTAGGACCGCCGAGTTGGGCGTGGCCCGTGACCAGGCCGAATCGGCCAACCGCGCCAAGAGTGTCTTCCTCGCCCACATGAGCCATGAGCTGCGCACGCCGCTCAACGGCATCATCGGGTATTCCCAAGTGCTGCTGCGCGATCCCGCCGTCACCGGCCCGCAGAAGGAACGCGTCGGCATCGTGCAGG
>JAEZDN010000113.1 GCA_023433275.1 Verrucomicrobiota bacterium | reverse complement strand
CGCCCTTTTCTCGCTGCGGCAAACGAGGGCGTGGACAAGCCACGCCCCTACAACGGAACAGATCACCGCTCCCACGGCGGAATCGCGCTCCAGAGATGATTCAGACTGCTTATAAACTGAACGAGTTTCGAGCCCGGGAGCCGCCTCCCCTTTTAGAAAAACCTAAGTCCTCCCCCCACCGTCATCCTGAACGCAGTAAAGGATCCACGAAGTCGGTGCACGTCCGTCCTTTTCCTTGGATCCTTCGCTCCGCTCAGGATGACGATGGCGTTTGGCGGGCATCCGCACGCCCGCCCCGCAATCTGCATTTTCTTCGTGTTCTTCGCGCCCTTCGTGGTTGAGTGCGGGTGATGCGACGCCTCGACCAGCTCCTCGCCAACCTCGGCTACTGCTCCCGCCGCGAGGCGCGTGACTGGGTGCGCGCGGGGCGCGTGACGGTGAAAGGCCAGATCGCCACTGATTTCGGTGCCAAGGTGCACGCCGACGACGTCCGCATCGACGGTGAGCCGGCGGACCATCCCGAGGGCCTGCTGCTCCTCCTCCACAAGCCGCTCGGGCTCGTGTGCTCGCACGATGAGCGCGAGGGTCCCAACGTCTACTCGCTCCTCCCGCCACGCTGGCGCCAGCGCAACCCGCAGGTCACCACCATCGGGCGGCTCGACAAGGATACCAGCGGGCTCTTGCTGCTCACCGACCAGAGCGATCTCGTTCATCGCCTCACCTCACCGAAACACAAGGTGCCGAAAGTCTATCGCGCGACGCTCGACTCCGATTTGCCCCCCGGCCTCGCCGACCTGTTCGCCTCCGGCTCGCTCATCCTGAAGGGCGAGGACGAACCGTGCGCGCCAGCGACCCTCCACGTGCTGGGGCCCCGTGAAGCCGAGCTCACGCTCACCGAGGGACGCTACCACCAGGTCCGCCGCATGTTCGCCAGCCAGGGCTGCGAAGTGCTCACGCTTCACCGCACTCGCTTCGGCCACCTCGCCCTCGACACCTTGGCGGCCGGTCAGTGGCGCGAGCTCCCGCTGGACGCGTTTTCGAACCCGACCTGAATCGGATCCATGGAGGAAAACGGGGAGCGATTCGATCTCAAGGCGCTGGATCGGAGTCACTTTGCCGCAACGCGCTGGGTCAGCGCGGTCCACCTTCCACCCAGGGATTCCTGAGGAAACTCGCAGCACGCCCCTATCCCCGCGGAATCACCGACTCGAATGAATCACTTGTAGGCACGTGGCTCGTCGACGCCCGCGGCGCACCCCAACCGCACGCCACGCCACGAACAACTCGTCGTATCCAGAGTGGATTTCTTCCGCGTATTCTGCCTATTCCGAGGTCTCCCATGACTTTTCCCTCCCTCAACGGCGCCCAGAAAACCAAGCTTCGCGGTCTCGGCCAGACGATGCCCGACGGCGCCTGGCTCGGCAAGGAGGGCGTCAGTCCCGCCTTCCTCACCGAGTTGAACCGCCAATTTGCAACGCACGAGCTCGTGAAGCTCCGTTTCACCGGCGGCCAGGACCGGCACGAGCGCGCGGCACTCACGACGCAGATTGAAACGGACGCGCCCTGCCAGTGCGTGGGCGCGGTGGGCCATACCGCCCTGTTGTGGAGACCGCGAGCCGGCTGAGCCGGACTCATGCAGTCGGCATGCGATTCCGCCGCGGGCACGGTCGAACGGTTCCGTTGTAGGGACGTGGCTCGTCCACGCCCGCGGTTCCCGCAGCGAGGAAAGGGCGCGGTCAAGCCACGCCCCTCCATCCAACTGCATCGTTCCGGCCGAGACGCCGGCCCGCCGGCTCAGCTTCGATCCACGCGGAAGGTGATGGTGATTTGCGTGCGCGTGTTCACCGGACGTCCGCCGCGGTAGCCCGGCTTGAATTTCCATTTGAGCACGCCGGACGCCGCGGCGTCCTCGAACCGCCGATGCTCGCTGCGGATGGCTCGCGGCATCGTCACCTCGCCCTTGTTGGTGATGATGAACTCGAGCGTTACCTGCGTTTCATCGAACGAGCTCTTCATGTCCGCCGGGAACACCGGTGCGGGCTGGAAAACGGCCTGCGGCTGACGGTCCAGCTGCGAGATGTCGAAGATCTTGCCGAGCTTCTCCGCTCCGCCGCTGCCGCGGGCAATGTTCACCGGGATGGCCGACATCCGCACGGCGTTGGGATCCACCGTGACTTGCGGCGTGAAATCCAACGGCTGCACGAACGCGTCGACCGGGACGATGGTCAGCGTGTCGACGAGCATCGGGACGACAATGGCGGGAGCCTCGCTCGCCTCGAGATCCTCCAGGCTCTCGACCGGCTTTTCCTCCTCCTCCAACACGTCGGGCATGGCCATCTGGATCAACGGCCCCTCATCCACCTGGACCGGCCGCGGCGGCGGCGCCTTTTCGTTGAATCCGAGCAGGGCCACGGCGTGCTGGCCGACGGAGACGAAAACCGACAGCGCGACGATGCCGCCGGATCGGTTCAGGCCTTGGTATTTCCACAAGCCCTGCGGTGCCGGATGGCTCTCGGATCGCGCGGCGGGTGGGGTGGGACGGGGTTTGAGGTCGAGCATACCGGTGGGATACCGACCCTCGATGGCGTGGGACATTTTGGGCATACCTGAGGATACGACCGTTGCCGGCGAAAGCCTTCGCATCCCTTGCGGTATGATGGGCACGTCTTGGCCGCCCACCCCTTCCCTCGCGCAAACGCAGCGTTGCTCCGATTGCCTCCGGACTGACAGCCTCCTCCCGTGACCCTGGAACAACTCGGTTGGAACGACGTCTTCGCCGCGGCCTTCGCGCCCCATGCGGCTGCCGGCACCGTGCCGGCGCGCGTCACGCTCGAGCTGAAGGGTTTCTTCGAGGTCACCGGCCAGGACGGCGCCCGTCTCGGCGAGGTCACGGGCAAGTTCATCCATGAGGCCCGCTCGGCGGCGGATTATCCCGTCATCGGCGACTGGGTCGCGATCACGCCCCAGCCCGGCGATGACACCCGAGCCAACATTCACGCCGTGCTGCCCCGCCGCACCCGCTTCTCCCGCAAGACCGCGGGCGACCACGTCCAGGAACAGGTCGTTGCCGCCAACGTGGACACCGTGTTTCTCGTCAGCGCCCTCGACGGCAACTACAACCTCCACCGCCTCGAGCGCTATCTCGCCGCCGCGTGGGCCAGCGGCGCGCACCCTGTCGTCCTCCTCAACAAGGTCGACCTCAACGACGACACCGCCCCCGTCCTTGCCGAAATGGCCGCCGTCTGCCGCGACGTACCCATACATGTCATCAGCGCGCAAACGCGCCGCGGCCTTAAGGCGCTCACCCCTTATCTGTTGCCGGGCCACACGATCGCCCTGCTCGGCTCATCGGGCGTGGGCAAATCCACGCTGATCAACCGCCTCGTCGGCGAGCGCCTCCAGGATACCCAGGAGGTGCGCGAGGCGGACAACAAGGGCCGGCACACCACCACGCAGCGCGAGCTCATCGTGGCGCCTTCCGGCGTGATCGTGATCGACACGCCCGGCATGCGCGAACTCCAGCCCTGGGACGCCGGCGCGGGCATCGACGCGGCCTTCGGCGACGTGGCCGCCGTCGCGGCGCAGTGCAAGTTCCGGGATTGCTCGCACACGGTTGAGCCCGGCTGCGCCGTCCGCGCCGCGCTCGCCGATGGCTCGCTCGATCCGGTCCGCTGGCAAACCTACCTGCGCATGCAGCGCGCCGCCGCCCATGAGGTTCGCCGCGTCAGCCCCGATGCCCAGCGCCGGCAAAAGACCGATTTCAAGAAACTCACCAAGGCGCTCCGCCAGCGCGTGCAGGAGAAATCAGGGGAGGAGTAACGGCGGCCGAATCCCACGGCGGGGTCGCCGTGGCTCCATCTCCGGCGGACGAATCACCCGCGAGTTTGCCATTCGCCGTCATTGACCTCGTCCCCCGCTCCCACAGACTGCGGCCACTATGTTCACCATCCTCGGAGCAGACGGAAAGGAATACGGGCCGGTGGCCGCCGCCAAGATTTCTGAATGGATCGCGGGCGGTCGGGCCAATTTGCAAACCAAAGCCCGCCGCGTCGACGAGACGGAATGGCGAACCCTCGCGGACTATCCGGAATTCAACGGCAGCGCCGCGGTCACCACCGCCGGCGAACCGCCTGCAGTCGTCGCGCCCAGCACCCCGGTGATCGCCCCGCTGCAGGGCACCGCGGCGGAAATCTCCGCCCGGCTCGCCGGCCAGGCTTCATCGTTTGACCTCTTCAGCTGCCTGTCGCGCAGCTTCGAGCTGTGGAAGGCCAATTTCCTGCCGCTGGTCGGCGTCACGGTGCTCGCGCTCGTCGTGCAATTTGTCGCGAACATGATTCCGGTCCTCGGTTTCCTCAGCAGCGTGCTGCTGACCGGCGTGTTTACCGGCGGCATCTATTACTACTATCTCGGAAAAATGCGCGGGGAACCGCGCGAGGTGGGCGACGTTTTTGCCGGCTTCACCAAGGGCTTCGTGCCGCTGATGCTCGCGGGGCTGATCATGAATCTCCTCATGTTCGCCCTGATCGCGGTCTTCTTCACGCCCCTGTTTCTGGCGCTGGTTCAAGCGGGCATGGGCGCCTCGCCGGAAAACTTCCAGATGCCCGCGCTGAGCGGTTTCGCCCTTGGCTGGATGATGGTCGGTTTCATTCCCCTCGTCTACTTCGCCGTGTCCTGGATTTTCGCCTACGCGCTGGTCATCGACCAGGGCCTCGGCCCCTGGACCGCCCTGGAGGTCAGCCGGCGCGTGATCACCCGGCGCTGGTTCAGCATGTTTTTCCTCCTCATCCTCGCGGGCATCCTCGCGATGCTCGGCATCATCGGTTTGTTCATCGGCATCATCTTCACCATCCCCCTCGCGTACGGCGCCATTCTCTACGCCTACGAGGATTTGTGCCGCCCGGTGGCCTGACCCCGACCCCCGCCGCACAGGACGGGTGCATGGCGGCGGTGTTGGGATCACGGCGTACCGCCGCTCCTACCTCCGGCAGAACCAGCCGAGCTGCATCCAGGTGCGGAACCACTCCTGCACCTGCGCGGCGAGCGCTTCGGCCGATTGCCCGGCGCGGGCGGGCAACCCCGCGGCGAGCGCGCGCGCCAGCGGCTGGCCGGCGCGGATCGCGAGCAGCACCTTGCACGCGGCGGGTTCGAGTCGCTTGAAATAGATGCGTCCTTCCAGGCGATGAACCGCCACCGCGCACGGTGCGCGCCTGGGCCGGGGGACCGTTCGCGCCCTGGCCGTGCGCACGCCGGTCGGGGCGTTGCTCGCATCGCCGCGCAGGAGCGCCTCCCGTTTCCTGATCGCGATCAGGAAGTCGTCCACCGGGTAATCGAGCAGCAACAACTGTAGGTAGGGCTGAAGCGCCAGCCGGAGCCGCGCGGGGTTGGCGCCGCGCAAGTCGTCGATCGTGAAGCGCGGTCGCGCGGCGCCATCGTAGACTTCCACCTGGGCCCATTCAAAGCGCGCGAGATCAAGGCAGAGCGCGGTGTGCGGCCGCGTCCACTCGGGCTGCTCGCGGATGAATTCCTCCAGCCGCGACGGCAGGTTGCGCAACGTGAAGGAGCGCGAGGGATGCTTCTGCAGGTACGCCTCGGCCAGGCGCATGAACTTCCGGTCACCCAAAACCGCGCGCAATCCCGGGCAGTCCTCGTACAGGCTGTCGAGCACCCGGAACCAATACATGCGGTTGTAGATCTCCAGCCGCTCGAACGAAGTCAGGCGGTCGTTCGGCTTCGCGATCTCCGCCGCCGCGGCCGCCGTGGAGCGGCCGTCGCGCGTGCGCGGCCCCATGCGGTTCGCGGACGTGAGCGGCTGCGACACGAGCTCCCACATGGCGCGCTGCAGCGCGGCGAGGTCACGCGCGGAGGCGACGCGCGCGGGGGCTTTCGTCACCGGAACCTTTGACCCGTTCGATTTAGAAGCCATACGCGGAATCCGTCATGCTGAGCGCAGCGAAGAATCCAAGCGATCGCCCGCCGACCTTGGCGTCTTCGCAAGTCCCCTTGGATCCTTCGCGGCGCTCAGGATGACGGTCGACAGGTTGTTGATCATCGTCGCGCATTTCACTTCGCCTTCGCCCGTGCCGCCTTCGCCGGCGCGGGGATCTTCGCGGCCCGCGCCCCGGCGATGAACTGGTTGGCCTTCAGGGCCTCGTCGTGCACTTCCTGGAAGGACGGGATCTTGTCATCCCACTCCAGCAGCGTGGCGGTCACGCCGCAGCGCCTGATGGCATGGGCGTAAAGCTTCCACACGGGATCGAGCACCGGGTGATCATGCGTATCGAGGATGTACTTCTCGAACTTCGTGTGTCCCGCGATGTGCATTTGCGCCACCCGATGATGCGGCACCCCGTCGAGGTAATCGTAGGGATTGAAATCATGGTTCTGCGAGGAGACGTAGATGTTGTTCACATCGAGCAGAATTCCGCAGTCCGCCAGTTCCACCACCTCGCTGAGGAATTCCCATTCCGTCATCTCCGAGACATGGAACTCGGTATAGGAGCTGACGTTCTCCACCGCGATCGGGAGCTCGAGGTAGTCGCGCACCATGCGGATCTTTTCCGCGGTCCGCCTCGCGGCCGCGAAGGTGTACGGCATCGGCAGCAGGTCGTGCGAGTAGGTGCCGTCGACGCTGCCCCAACAAAGGTGATCGGACAACCACGGCGTCTTGGTCCGCTTGGTGAGCGCCTTCAATTTCTTGAGGTGCGCGCGGTCGGGATTGTCGGCCGATCCGAAATAAAGGGAAACCCCGTGCTGCACGACCCGGTATTGCGCCAGGATGCGGTCCAGCACCTCGAGCGGGCGTCCGCCGTCGACCATGAAGGTCTCCGAGATGATCTCGAACCAGTCCACGGTCGGCTTCTCCGCGAGGATGTGGTCGTAGTGCGGCACGCGCAGGCCGAGCCCGATGCCATAATCAGTATAACCGTTGTAGGGATTGGCGGGCATGGCGAAAAGTGAAGCCAGTGAAGCGGTGGTCCATGATGGTCGCGAACTTCAAAAAACGAAGACCGGGCCGAGGGGCCCGGCCTTCGGAAACTCATGAGCGGACACGCCGATCACTCAGCCCTTCTTGTCGGCGGCCTTGCAGCCGTCCTTGGCCTTGCAGGATTCCTTGCCGTCCTTGGCTTTGCAGCCGTCTTTGCCCTTGCAGGCATCCTTGTCCTTCTTGGCCTTGCAGCCGTCTTTGCCTTTGCAGGCGTCCTTGCCTTCCTTCGCCTTGCAGCCGTCCTTGCCCTTGCAGGCATCCTTGGCTTTCTCGCCCGCGGGAGCCGCGGAACCGGATTCAGCGGCGGTGGCTTTGACGGCGAGGCCGCCGGCATAGAGGCCGGCAAGGGCGGCCGCGGTAATGACGAGACGCGTGGACTTATTCATGGGAGCAGTATGGGTTTTTTGGGGTTTCGAGGCCGTCACACCGGCACCATGCCAGCGAACAGCTGAAAATGTGGAGGTGCCGTGGGAGTTCGAAGCGGACCGTGTTATTCCCGGAATCTCCTGATGGTCGACCCATCCCGTGCGGATATCGCCGGCTGGCGCGTTCACATGATCCGATCCACCAGGTCATGGCCGCCGGTGAAGGCCGCCAGGTTCGTCAGGAAATGGGCGGAAAGATTCGCATCCTGGTCGCGCGTGCCCCCGCCGATGTGACACGTGATCAGGCAATTCCTGGCATCCCACAGGGGATGGGACGGCGGCAACGGCTCCGGATCCATCACGTCCAGGTAAGCCGCGCCGACCTGTCCTGACTCCAGCGCCGCCATCAGCGCCGCCTGGTCGACCGTCGTGCCCCGGCCGATGTTATAGAAGCGCGCGCCGGGCTTCATCTGCGCAAAGCGCGCCGCCGACATCCAGCCGGTGGTCGCCGGCGAATCGGGCAGGATGTTGACCACATGGTCCGCCGTCGCCAGCGCCACGGGTAGCCCCGCCTCATTGACAATGGGCACGTTCTCATCGCCCCGCGCCGTGCGGCGATACGCCGTTACCGTCGTGCCGAAGGGCTTGAGCAATTCCGCCAGCCGGCGGGCGATCGTGCCGTAACCCAGCAACAGCACCGTGCGATGCGTCAGCGTGCCATTGGTGAAACGATCCTCCAGGTAACGCCACTCGCGCTTGCCGTCCTGGTTGCGCAACTGCACCGGCAAATTGCGCTCCAGCGCGAGCATCTGCGCCAGCACATGCTGCGCACACGGGTCGGCAAAAACCCGCGACGCATTCGTCACCGGCACCCCCCGGCCCCGCATCGCCGCACGGAAATCGTCGCGGTCATAGCGCCTGTACCCGGCGGAACTGAGTGCGATGAACTTCAACCGCGGGCACGCCATCGCCTGCGCCACATCGGGCTGCCCGAACGCCACGTCGGCCTCCGCCAGCGTCGGATCGTCCGCGCCCGCCGCGAGCACCAGCGGCGACGCACTGGGCGACACGATCAACGTGTGCCCGGCAGCCCGCAGTTGCTCCTGGAACACCGGCAGGGCTTCAGGACGAAAAACATGATTGGTCCAGACGACGAGGCTCATGCCTCCATCCCGGCCGGCCACGCGCGCCGCGGCAAGCGCAAGTTGCGCAAAAAGCCGGCGCCCCTCCTTGCTATTCATACCGGGATTCCTAGGGTGCTCGGCTCCATGCCGTCCCGCTCACCCCGTCCGTTCGCCCGTGTCATGGCCGCCAGCCTGGCCCTGGTTCTCGCCCACCTCGCCCCCGCGCTTTTCGCCGCTGAATCCAGCGGCGTCCCGTCCGAGGTGCGCGGCAAACTCAAGGAGGAAACCCGCATCGCCGAGCCCGAGATCAACGCCGCTTCCGACGAGGGCCTGCTCGCCATCAGCCGCATGCAGTTGCCCGACGGTCTCCAGGCCCACCTCTGGGCCGCCGAGCCCATGCTCGCGAACCCCGTGGCCTTCAACCTCGACGAGCACGGCCGCGTCTTCGTCGCGGAAACCTATCGCTACCGCACCAGCGTCCTCGATATCCGCGACTACATGTGGACCCTCGAGGACGACCTTGCCAACCGCAACCAGGCGGACTTCCTCGCCTCACTCCACCGCAACTTCGGCGCCGAGGGCGTCAAGGAACTCTCCAAGGAATCCGAAATCCTCCGCCTGGTCGAGGACACCGACGGCGATGGCACGGCCGACAAGAGCTCAATCTACGCCGACAATTTCCGCTCCCCCATCGACGGCATCGCCTCCGGCGTGTTGATCCGCCGCAACCAGGTCTGGTTCACCAACATTCCCTCGCTCTGGAAGTTCACCGGCAAGGACAAGGCCGAGACCCGCGAGGAACTTCACCGGGGCTATGGTCTCCGCTTCAACTACACCGGCCATGACTTCCACGGCCTCGTGCTCGGCCCCGACGGCCGCATCTATTTCTCCATCGGCGACCGCGGCGCCTCCGTGCCCACCAAGGAAGGCACGGTCATCGAGGCCCCGGATACGGGCTCGGTCTTCCGCAGCTGGCCCGACGGCACCGGCCTCGAACTTTTCGCCACCGGACTGCGCAACCCGCAATCCCTCATCTTCAACGAATACGGCGACCTCTTCAGCGGCGACAACGACTCCGACCAAACCGACGAGGAACGGCTCGTGCACCTCGTCGAGGACAGCGACAGCGGCTGGCGTATCGGCTACCAACACGCGCCCCGCGGCTCCGCCGGCCCGTGGAACGCGGAAAAACTCTGGCACCCGCGCCACGAGGGCCAGCCCGCCTACCTCACGCCGCCCGTGTGCAACATCGAGGATGGCCCGTCCGGCATCGCGTATTATCCGGGCACCGGCCTCACCCCCGCGTATTCCGGCCACATCTTCATCACCCACTTCAAGGGCGCCATCAGCAACTCCGGCATCTTCACTTACAAGCTCAAGCCCGCTGGCGCGACCTACGCCATCGACGAGGCCGCGCCCTTCCTGACGGGCGCGCTGCCCACCGACGTGCGATTCGGTCCCGACGGCCAGCTCTATTACTCCGACTGGGCCGAGGGATGGCCCAAGTCCAAGCGCGGTCGCATCTACACGATCTCCGATCCGAAGCGCGCCAACTCGCCCGAGCTGAAGGCCGTCAAGGAACTCATCGGCTCCGATTACACGAAAAAGTCCGACCAGGATCTCGTCACCCTCCTCGCCCACGCCGACTGGCGCATCCGGCTCGAGGCCCAGTACACCCTCGCCGAGCGCGGCGCGAAAAACATCGACGCCCTTGCGCGCGTCGCCGCCCAGCCCGAGGGCTTCGCCCGCCTCCACGCGATCTGGGCCCTCGGCCAGATTGCCCGCCAGCATCCCGCCGCCCTCGATCCCCTCCGCCGCGTCCTCGCCGGCTCCGACCCGGAGTCGCGCGCCCAGGCCGCCCGGACCCTCGGTGACCTGCGCGACGCCCCCTCGGCCGGGCCGCTGGTCGCCGCCCTCGCCGACGCATCCGCTCGCGTGAAATTCTTCGCCGCCGAGGCCCTCGGAAAACTGCGGCACGCCGACGCCACCCCGGCGCTCCTCGACGCCGTCCGCGCCAACAACAACGAGGACGCCTATCTGCGCCACGCCCATTTTGTGGCCCTTTCCCGTTGCGCCACGGCGAACCAACTCGCCGCCTTGGCCAAGGATGAATCGCCCGCCGTCCGCCTCGCCGCCGTGCTCGCGTTGCGCCGTCAGCAGGACGCGCAGATCGCCACTTTCCTCGCCGACTCGGATGCCTACATCCGGCGCGAGGCGGCGCTGGCCATCAACGACGCGCCGATTCCCGCCGCCTATCCGGCCCTCGCCGCCCTCGTCGCGCGGCCGTCCAACGACCAACCGGTCATGCTGCGCGCGCTGAATGCCGCGTTCCGCCTCGGCGGCACCGAGCAGGCCGCCGCCCTCGCGACCTTCGCCACCCGCGGCGTCGCCCCCGCCCTCCGCGAGGAGGCCCTCTCCCTCCTCGCCCTCTGGCCCTCCCCGCCCGCCCGCGACCGCATCGTCGGCGTGTACATGCCCCTTGGGGAAAAATCCCGCCCGGCCGACGTGGCCGCCCGCGCACTCCAACCCGCGCTCGCCACCCTGTTTGGCGCGAGCACGCCCGACAGCGTCCAACTCGCCGCCATCAGCGCGCTCACGTCCCTCGGCCTGAAGGATGCCTCGCCGCTGCTCCAGGCCGTGGTCGCCGACAACGGGCAGTCGGGCAGCGTGCGCAGCGCCGCGCTCAAGGCCCTCGACGGTTTCGACGCCCCGGGTCTGGCCGAAGCCGCCCGCATCGCCGCCGCCAGCGATCTTCCCGACCTGCGCCTGGCCGCGCTGCCGGTCACCAGTCGTCTTCAGCCGGACCAGGCCGTCGCCGCGCACGCCCCCCACATAGAGCGCCGCACCGCCGTTGAGCAGCAGACCGCCTTCCGCGCCCTCGCTAATGCCAAGGACCCGGCCGCCGACACAGTGGTCCTTGCCCAGCTCGACCGCCTCGCCGCCGGCAAGATCGCACCGGCCGCGCAGCTCGACCTCCTCGACGCCGCGGCCCTTCGCTCCGATCCGCGCATCAAGAAGGTCCTCGCCGATCGTGAAGCTGCCCTCGCGGCGGATCCCGATCCGCTCGCCCCGTTCCGCGTGACCCTCGAGGGCGGCAACGCCCGCAATGCCTTCCGCCTCTTCTACGGCCACCCGGTCCTTCAGTGCATTCGCTGCCACCGCGTGGGCGAAGGCGGCGGCGGCGACGCCGGCCCGCAACTTGCCGGCATCGGCGCCCGCGAATCCCGCGAATATCTCCTCGAGGCTCTGATCAAGCCCAGCGCCAAGATCGCCCCCGGCTTTGAGATCGTCTCCGTGACCAAGGCCAACGGCGAGTCCGTGATCGGCACCCTCCTTCACCGCGACGCCCGCATCGTGCGCCTCAAGACCGCCGAAAGCGACTCGATCGAGATTCCCGTCGCGGAGGTGAAGTCCGTCGAGTCCGCGCCGTCCGCCATGCCGGAGGTCGCCGCGCTCGTGCTCACGAAATCCGAAATCCGCGACCTGGTCGAGGGACTCGCCTCGCTCAAGGAACCCGTCAAGCCCCGCGCCCAAGGCGCCCTGCGAGCCTTCCAGCACTTGGAAAAGCGCTGAGCGGCCCGAGCGGCTTCAAACCCACGGCGGGGCTTCGGCCCCGCCTTTTTTATGGGTGGGCGAGTCTCCGGACGAGCGGGCCTTCGCCTTCGACGATGCGCCCGTGTACTCCCAAAAACCCGAAGAACGCCGCCGCCTTCTCAATTGCCTGCCCCTCGCGAGGGTGATTGTCTCCGGTCTCCCGCCGCCCTGCGTTGTCGGTGTCGCACGCGGATCCCGCTGAAAACATTCCATCCCCCCGGCATCCGCGTCCGACCCTCACCCGTCTGAATCGCACCCATGGAATCCCTGCTGATCCTCCTGTTGATCTATCTCGCCGTGGCCGTGGTCCTGCTGCCGATCTGGACGATCATCAAGATTCGCAGACACGACGCGGACGTGGAAGCCCTCCGCCAACGGCTCAGCTATCTCGACGCCGAACTCAAGGAGCTCCGGGCCAAAGCCAGCCACGCCACCGCAGCTCCAGCCCAGCCCTCCGCCCCCGTGGCTCCGCCATCCCTCGCTGCTGTTCCGCCGGTTCTCACCGAGCCCCCGCCGCTCAGCCCGGCCCCCATCCCCTTCCCAGGCAGGGCGACTCTTCCGGACAAGCCGCTCCGCCCCGCGTCAACCGACGTCCCTCCCCTGCTGATCGGAACCGTCTCGTCCGCCCCGACGGTTCCGCCGCCCCTTTCTCCGCCGCCGCCTCTTCCTCCACCGCCTGCGCTCAACTTGGAACAGTTCATGGGCGCCCGGCTTTTCGCCTGGCTCGGCGGGCTCGCGCTCTTTCTCGGGGTGGTGTTCTTCGTGAAGTACTCGTTCGAGCACGATCTTGTTCCGCCGGAAGTCCGCGTTGCCATCGGCTTCGTCACGGGACTGGGCCTCATCATCGGCGGCATGCGCGTGCCGCGCGACAAATACGCCGTCACCGCCCAGACCTTGATCGCCGCCGGCATTGTTTCGCTCTACGCGGTGACCTTCGCCGCCGGCTCCATCTATCGGTTCGCGGCGTTCAGCCCGGTTTCGTCGTTCCTGCTGATGGCCTTGATCACGTCCGCCGCGTTCACGCTCGCGGTCCGGCTCCGCGCGCAGGTCGTCGCCATCCTCGGCCTGCTGGGTGGTTTTCTCACGCCCCCGTTGTTGTCCACCGGGATCGACAACCCCCTCGGGCTGTTCGGTTATCTCGCGCTGCTCGACCTCGGGCTCGTCGCGGCGGTCCTCCACACCGGCTGGCGGTATTTGGTGCCGCTCAGCGCGGGGGGCACCGTCCTCCTGATCATCGGCTGGGCCACAAAATTCCTCAATGCCGGCAAGGTGCCGGTGGCGATGATCGTCTGCCTGGGATTTGCCATCCTTTATCTCGCGGCCGCCGAACTAGCCCGCCGCCGCCAGCAGTCGTCGCGCGCCTTCTCGCTCACCGCCGCCGCCATGCCGCTGCTCGGCTACGGCTTCGCTCTCGTCTTCCTGCTCCACGGCACGATGGCGGCAGCCGCGCCCCGCTTCCTCGCCTACGTGCTGGCGCTCGACGTCATCCTGATTGCCCTCGCGTGGCGCGACGACTTCGTCCCGCGCATTCATCTCGTCAGCGGGCTGGCCGCCTTTGCCTTGCTCGGCCTCTGGACCGGCACCCGTCTGACCGATGCTAATCTCCTTTGGGCGTTGGCGTTTTATCTCTTGTTCGCTGCGCTGCACACCGCCCTCCCGCTTTGGCTGGATCGTGTCCGACCCGGAAGCAGCCGTGGGGGCGCGAGCCAGCTCTTCGCGCCGCTCACCCTATTGCTGCTGCTCCTGCCGATCTACCAACTCGATCCCGTGCCGTTCGTGATCTGGCCCGCCATCCTGTTGATCGATGTCCTGGCCATCGGCCTCGCCCTGGCGACCGCCTCTCTCGGCTGCGTGGTCGCCGTGCTGATCCTGACCGTCATTGCCACCGGTCTCTGCCTCTTCCGCCTGCCCGCAGGCTTCGATCTGCCCTTCCCCTTGCTCCTGGTCATCGGCGGCTTTGCCGCATTTTTCTTTGCGGGCAGCTTCTGGCTGGCCCGGCGGCTGGAGAACCTGACGCCGGGAAAACCGCAAAACGTCGGTGGGGTCGCGCAACTTCCCGCCCTCTCCTCCCTGCTGCCCTTTCTTCTGCTCATCCTGGCCTGTGCGCGGCTGGCCGTGCCGAACCCCTCGATGATCTTCGGCCTGGCGCTGCTGCTGGTCCTGATGGCGCTCGCCCTCGCGTTGGTCCTTCGCCGACTTGCGCTGCGAGCCAATGGCCATGGCAGCCCTCACCCGGGCGGCGAATGGCTGCCGCTCAGCGCCCTGCTCGGCGTGGCGGCGCTCGAGGCCGCGTGGCACGCGCGTCATTTCACGCCCGCCGAGCCCGCCCTGCCGATGGCCTGGTACCTGGCTTTCCACGCACTTTTTGCCGCCTTTCCGTTCACGTTCCGGCGCACCTTTGCGGACACCACTGGACCGTGGGCGGCGGCCGCGCTGTCCGGCATCGTCACCTTCCCGCTGGTGCACCGCGTCGTCGTGAGCGCTGCGCCCAACGAGTTCATGGGCCTGCTCCCCACCCTGTTCGCCATCCCGCCGCTGCTCAGCCTGGTCGCCATTTTTAAAACGATGCCCGCGGACAATTCCAAGCGGCTTGACCAGCTCGCTTGGTTCGGCGGCACGGCGCTGTTCTTCCTCACTCTGATCTTCCCGCTGCAGTTCGAGCGCCAATGGATCACGCTCGGCTGGGCCTTGGAAGGCGTCGCCCTGCTCTGGCTGTTCCACCGCGTGCCGCACCCCGGCCTGCGCGGCACCGGCGTGGTGCTGCTGGTCGTGGCCTTCGTGCGGCTGGCCTGCAACGATGCGGTCTTTTCCTACCAGGTCCGCGGCGACACCCCGATCCTCAACTGGTACCTCTACGCTTACGGGATCGTCATCGTTGCCCTCTTCGTCGGGGCGAAGCTTCTCGCCCCGCCCCGCGAGCGCACGCTGGGCCTCAATGCCCCGGCCTTGCTCAACACCCTCGGTGTCGTGCTCGCCTTCGTCCTCCTCAATCTCCAGATCGCCGACTTCTTCACCGCCCCCGGCGCGCGCAGCCTGGCCTTTTCCTTCCGCGGTAACTTCGCGCGCGACATGACCTACACGATCGCCTGGGCGCTCTTCGCCCTCGCGCTCCTGGGGGCCGGCATTTGGAAAAACCGGAAGGCCGCCCGCTACGCCGCGATCGCCCTGCTGAGCGTGGCACTCGCCAAACTTTTCCTCCACGACCTCGCCCGCCTGCAGGCGCTCTACCGCGTCGGCGCCCTGGTCGCCGTCGCCATCATCGCCATGCTCGCGTCGTTCGCCTACCAGCGTTTTTTGCCGTCCCCGGGCCGACGCGACGACACCCCCTGAGCCTGACTCATGCAGTCGGAGTGCAATTCCGCAGCGTGCACGGTCGAACGGTTCAGTTGTAGGGGCGTGGCTCGGCCACGCCCTCGCTTCTCGCAGCGAGAAACGGGCGCGGTCAAGCCGCGCCCCTCCATCCATCTGCGTCTCCCGGCTGAGTCCCCGCTCAACCGGTTATCGCCGGAAGGGGCCGAGCGTGCTCGGTCCGGGATGCCCCTCCCGCGCCGCGCTGAAAATGCGTCAAACACGAGCGGGGTCGCGAGACCCCGCCCTGCCTGGCCTCACCACACCTTCGCGCGCTGTTCCGGCGGCACCCACATCGGGTCGCCTTCCTTGATTCCGAAGGCCTCGAAGAAGGTCGCCTGGTTCATCAGCGCGCCAAACGCGCGGAAGTTCCCCGGCGCGTGCGGTCCGCGCGCCACCTGCAGGCGCATCGCATCGTCGCGGAACTTCGTGCGCCACATCTGCGTCCACGAAATATAGAAACGCTGCTCGGGCGTGAAGCCGTCAATCAGCTTGCGCTCCTTGCCCTGCAACGAGCGCTGCAGCGCCTCGTACGCGATCGAAACACCCCCGAGGTCGCCAATGTTCTCGCCGAGCGACAACTGGCCGTTGATGGCCAGCCCCGGCAGCGCCTCGTAGCGATTGAACTGATCGACCACCTTCTGCGCCCGCTCGCGAAACCGTGACGCATCCTCGGGCGCCCACCAATCAGTCAGGTTGCCATCGGCGTCTGAACGCCGCCCCTGGTCATCAAACCCATGCGTGATCTCGTGGCCGATCACGCCGCCGATCGCGCCGTAGTTCACGGCGTCGTCGAGGTTGAAGTCGAAGAACGGCGGCTGGAGGATGCCCGCCGGGAACACGATCTGGTTGGTGACGGGCGAATAATACGCATTCACCGTCTGCGGGGTCATGCTCCACTCGCGGCGATCCACCTTCTGGCCGGCCCGGTCAATCCGCCGGCGCGACTCGGCATGCGCGGCGCGGTGCACATTGCCAAAATAGTCGCCCCGCGCCACGTCGACGGCGGCATAGTCGCGCCACGCGTCCGGATACCCGATCATCGGCTCGAACCGGTCAAACTTGGCCAGCGCCTTCTGCCGCGTCTCCTCCGTCATCCAGTCCAGCGTCGCGAGCCGGTCGCGAAACACAGCCTGGATGTTCCCAATCATCTCCATCATGCGCGCCTTCGCCGCCGGCGGGAAATGCTTCTCCACGTAGAGCTGCCCCAGCGCCTCGCCAATCGAGGCGTCGACCTGCCGCGTGGCGCGCTGCCACCGCGGCTCCTGCGCGGGCGTGCCGTTGAGCACCGTACCGTTGAAGCGGAATTTCTCCTGCTCAAAGGGTTCCGAGAGGTACGGCGCCGACGCGTTCAGCAACTGCCACCGCAGGTAGATTTTCCAATCGTCGAGCGGGCGCTCCTGGATCAACCGGCCCACCGCCTCGATGAACTTCGGCTGGCCGACAATCACGTCCCGCACGCCCTCCGGCAGTTTCAAACCGGCCACGAGTTGCTTGATCGGGAACCCCGGATTGGCCGCCGCCAGCTCGTCGATCGACATCTTGTTGTAGTTGGCCATCCGGTCCCGCAGCTCGACCGGCAGCTTGGCGTGCTCCGCCATCGCCTTCTCGAGCGCGAAAACCGTCTCGGCATCGCGGTGGGCGGCGGCGCGGGGCGTCCCGGCCAGCTCCAGCATCTTCGCGACGTGGCCGACGAACTCCCAGCGCTCGCGCGCGAACTTGTCGGAAAAGTAATATTCCTTCGACGGCAGGCTCAGGCCGCCCTGCACGAGATAGAATCCATAGATGTCGCTCTGCTTCTGGTCCGGGTAAAACGCGAAGCCACAAAACGGCGACCCCACCTCGAGATGCATCCGCGCCGCCACGGCCACCAGGTCATCGAACGACTTCGCCCCGGCGATCGTCGCAAGGTCCGCCTCGATCGGCTTCAGGCCGAGCGCGTTGATCGCCTCCACATCCATGGCCGCGGCGTAGAAATCGCCCACCTTCTGGCGGATGCCACCGGCAGCCGGGTTGGCGGCTGCCTCCTCGACGATCGCCTTCTGCTTGATCCAGTTCTGCTCCCGCAGCTCCTCGAACGCTCCCCAGCGCGATTTGTCCGACGGGATCTCGTTCTTCGCGTACCACCCGCCGGCGGCGAACTTCACATAGTCCACGCGCGGATCGGCCGAGAGATCCATCTTTTCGACCCCGAAGCCCGGGTCGGGCAGTGGGGCGGGCTCGGATCCTGAAGCAACGGTGAACGCGACGCCCAGCGCCGCCCCGATGAGGAACTGTCGGAAGGAATGTTTCATTTGCCGTCAACCAAGTCCGTCCCAACGCCCGTGGCAATCCCGCGGTGATGAACGGTCGCTCCACCCAGCGAGGGGCGGCCGCGCCCAGCTTCAGGCGTAATTTCCGCGACCAACCTCCCCCATGACCCGATGAGGATTTGACCCGCCGATTGGACGATCCGTAGATTCGAGCCCCGATGTCACCCCGCGCGGTTTTTCGCTCCATCCTGCTCTCCGCGTTGGTGTTCACCACCTTGGGCGCCGCCGGATCGCAGGCGGGGCGTACTCCGATCCAGCATTTCACGCAGCGGGATTTTGACGGACACAACCAGGTGTTCGACCTGACGCAGGGACCGGACGGCGTGATGTACCTGACCAATCGGGGCGCCGTGCTCACGTACGACGGGGTCACCTGGCGGCGCGCCACGGTGCCGACCACCTGGATCCGGCAATTGCAACTGGACGCCGAGGGCCGGGCCTGGATCGCGGGCAACGACGAGCTCGGGTTCTGCGAACACGACGCCAACGGCAATTTCGTCTACCGCTCGCTGCGCGATCACTTGCCGGCCGACCAGCGCAAGCCAGGCCAGGTCTGGAGCGTGCAGCGCTTCGCTGGCGACACGTACTTCGCCACGAGCACCCACGTACACCGCTGGCGCGGCGGGGCCATTGAATCCTTCCCCCTCCCCATCGCGGCGCGCGCGTACCTCGCCGTTGCCGGCAGGCACCTGTATGTTTTTCGCACCGGCGACGGGCTCTACCGGCTTTCAGGCGACGGGCGGGAACTCACCGCGATCAACCGCGACGAGGCGCTCGTGGGCAGCACCCTCTTCAGCCTGCTCGATCGCCCGGGCGGCGAGCCCATCGTGGCCCTCGACAACGGCACGCTCCATCACTTGCGCGGCGACCAACTCGTTCCCTGGACGGTGTCCGCGTCGGGCTGGCTGCGCGAGGCCGGCATCAATTTCGGACACCGGTTGCGCGACGGACGCCTTGCGTTTTCCACCCGCGCGAAGGGCGTCGCGCTGCTCTCCGCCGAGGGCGAACTGCTGCGCGTGTTCGACGCGCGCTCCGGCCTCGAGGCCCAGCAATTTTTCCGCCTGACCGAGGATCGCGAGGGCTCCCTGTGGGTGGGCCACTCCGAGGGCGCCGCGCGCATTGAACTCGCCGCCGGGTACACCCTGTTCGACCGGCTGAATGGCAAGGAGACGGGCAATCTCGCCGACATGATCGAGCACGACGGACGCCTGTTCACGTACTCCCTTTCCTCGCTCTACGAAATTGAGCCCGCTCCCGCGGGCAGCGGCCAGCCGGCAAGTTTGAAGAAGATTGACCTGCCCCTGCGCTCGATCTGGTCCGCCGGCCCTCACGCCCAGGGCATCCTCATGGGCACCGAGGACGGGCTCTATCTCTACGGCAAGGACGGGCTGAAGCTCTTGCAGCGGTTTCCGGATGCCGTCTTCACCTTCATGCCTGCCGCGGATGATCCCGACCTGCTCTTTGTCGGCCAGGTTCGCGGCATCAGCCTGCTCCACCACGACAACGGGGTCTGGACCAACCTGGGCCTCATCGCCGGTCTCACGGCAGAAGTGAGGATGATGGAAACGGATGGACCGGATACGCTGTGGCTGGGGACCACGACGCGAGGATTCATCCGTGTCACCCGCGAGCCCGGACAAAAGGATTGGGGGCGGGCCGAGGCCCGGCGCTACCTCGGCACCCGGGGCATTTCGGAACAACCCGGCTGGTGCATCGCCGTGCGCACCCCGGGCGGCATGACTTTTCTGAACAATGACGGGATCTTTCGCTATGATGCAGACACCGACATGTTCGTGCCGGACCGCCGGTGGATCCTGCCCGGCCTCGCCGGTTACAGCCTGGCCCCGTTCACCGTGAATCATCAGGGATCGGTTTATATCCAGGCCAATCATCCGACCCAGCCAAGCGGCAAGGTCTTCGGCCGGCTCGATTTCCACTCCCCGTCAAATTCTGTCTGGCAACGCTACCCCAACCGCGTGCTCCAGGCCGCCGGCTATGATGGGGCGCGAGCGATGACCCGCCAGACCGTGGATCGGCGCGACGTGGTGTGGATTGGCGGAACGGAGGCGCTCGTGCGCGTGGACGCCGCCGACGTGCCACTGAAGCCATCCTTCCGCTGGAGCGCGGTCATCCGCGAGGTGGCCCAAGCCCGCGGCGGCCACTGGCATCCCGCGCATGTCGGCGCCCGCATCAGCCACTCCTCAGGCCCGCTCACCATCGCCTTCGCGGCCCCGCGGTTCGCCGCGTCCGGCCCGATCCAATTTCAATACCGCCTGGCGGGCTACGACGACACGTGGTCCGACTGGTCGCCCCGCGCCAGCGCGGATTTCACCAACCTGCCCGGCGGGGATTTTGTCTTCGAGGTGCGCGCGCGCGATGCCGACGGCTTGGAAAGCGAACCCGCGCGTTTCGCCTTCGCGATCATCCCCCCTTGGCACAGCTCGCCAGTGGCCCGCGTGGCCTATGTGTTGTTGGCTGTCGCCGCGATCGTCGGGTACATCCGCTGGCGATTGGGTGCGGCGAGACGCGAGCAGCGTCGTCTGGAGCGCTTGGTCGAGGCCCGCACGGCCGAGTTGGGCGTGGCTCGTGACCAGGCGGAATCCGCCAACCGCGCCAAGAGCGTCTTCCTCGCCCACATGAGCCATGAGCTGCGCACGCCGCTCAACGGCATCATCGGGTATTCCCAAGTGCTGCTGCGCGATCCCGCCGTCACCGGCCCGCAGAAGGAACGCGTCGGCATCGTGCAGG
>JAEZDN010000006.1 GCA_023433275.1 Verrucomicrobiota bacterium | reverse complement strand
GAGCGCCCCGGCCGCCGGCACCCAATCCCATGAGCGACACCGAAGCCAGAATCTTCGCCCGTTCCACGCCAGCCAAGCGCGCCGAGAAGTGCGTGTTCTGGGTGCTGCGCGCCAGCACCTACTTCGTGCTGGCCTGCGCGCTGTTCGTGTTTCTCGACATCGGCATCAAGGGCGGGGCGGTGGTGTTCCAGACGAAGGCGCCGTTCATCAACGTGCCGTTCCTCACGCAGGCGCCCGAGACGCTCAACGTCTTTGAACTGGACGGCAGGAAGCAGACCATGGGCGACCGGGAGTTCCGGGCCTTCAAGGAACAGCCCGCCAACGCGGGGCGCCTCAAGGGGGTGCCCATTGAAACCTACGTCTATTCCGCCGGCGGCATTTTCCCCAACATCGTGGGCACCGTCCTGCTCGTGGTTGGTTCGATCTTCATCGCCCTGGTCCTCGGCGTGCTGAGCGCGATCTATCTCAGCGAATACGCCACCGACGGCCCGTTCGTGCGGTTTCTCCGCCTGGCCATCGTGAATCTCGCGGGCGTGCCTTCCATCGTCTATGGCCTTTTCGGCTTCGGCATGTTCGTCATCGCCATGAACATGGGCGTCTCGCTGCTCGCAGGCTGGCTGACGCTCGCGTTCATGGTGCTGCCCATCATCATCACCGCCTCGGAGGAGGCGCTCAAGGCCGTGCCCAAGGGCTATCGCGAGGGTTCGCTCGCGCTTGGCGCCACCAAACTGCAGACGATCATGACGAACGTCCTGCCCTACGCCCTGCCGGGCATCCTCACCTCCTCCGTGCTCTCCATCGCCCGCGTGGCCGGTGAGACCGCGCCCATCATGTTCACCGCCGCCTTCGTCGTGCGCGACGAGCTGCCCTGGCAGGTGCAGCAGGCGACCGACTTTTTTTTCCAGGGCGTCATGGCGCTGCCGTACCACATCTACGTGGTGGCCTCCAAGATCCCCCAGAATGAATACACGCACGACGTCCAATACGGCACGGCGTTCGTGTTCCTGTTCACCGTGGCCGCCATCGCGATGACCGCCATCGTGCTGCGCGTCCGTTTGCGCAAAAAATACAAATGGTAACCACGCTCATGCCCGAAGCTCCTTCCTCTCCCGTCACCGTCCGCCAGGTCAACGTGCCGGCGGCCGTCGCGCCGTCGTCCGGCCAGCCGGCGCCCGCTCGCGGCACGGCGCGCCCCATGATCGAGATCGACGACGTGGATTTCTTCTATGGCTCCAGCCAGGCGCTGTACGACATCACGCTCAACATCGCCGCGAAGGAGGTCACCGCCTTCATCGGCCCCTCCGGTTGCGGCAAGTCCACGCTGCTGCGCTGCCTCAACCGCATGAACGACCTCATCGACGGCACGCGGATCGGCACCGGCCAGATCCGCATCGACGGTGTCGACATCAACGATCCCCGCGTGGACGTCATCGAGCTGCGCAAGCGGGTCGGCATGGTCTTTCAGAAATCCAACCCCTTCCCCAAGTCCATTTACGAGAACATCACCTACGGCCTCCGGATCCAGGGCGAGAAGCGCAAGTCCCGCCTCGACGAGGCCGTGGAGCACAGCCTGCGCGGTGCCGCCCTCTGGGAGGAGGTGAAGGACCGCCTGCACCAGAGCGCGCTCGGGCTTTCCGGCGGCCAGCAGCAGCGCCTCTGCATCGCCCGCGCGATCGCGGTCGAGCCCGAGATCATTCTCATGGACGAGCCCTGCTCGGCCCTCGATCCCATCGCCACGGCCAAGGTGGAGGAGCTGATCCACGAATTGAAGAAGGATTTCACCATCGTCATCGTGACCCACAACATGCAGCAGGCCGCCCGCTGCTCCGACCGCACCGCCTTCTTCTACCTCGGCCGCCTCATCGAATACGCCGAGACGCGCACCATTTTCATGAACCCCGCCAATCCCCAGACGGAAGCGTACGTCTCGGGCCGGTTTGGTTGAACCAAACCGACCCGCCGCGAGTAGCGGGCATCGGGGAGTGAGCACAGATGCTCCCCGGCCCGATCTCCTGCCACTCGCCGTTCACTACCCGCAAATCCCCCCTTCAAAAAATGAAACGTTTCTTCGACGCCGAGCTGGAAGCCTTTCGTTCCACTCTTCTCCAGATGGGCGAGCGCTCCATCGAGCAGGTGCGCCTCGCCATGCGCGCCCTCACCGAGTCCGACCTGGCCCTCGCCGACAAGGTCATCGCGGCCGACGACGAGATCGACCAGCTGGAGGTGAAGATCGACGAGGAGGCCATCCGCTACATGACCCTCCGCGGCCCGGTCGCGTCCGAACTCCGGCTCGTGGTCGTGGGCATGAAGGCATCGCACGATCTCGAGCGGGTGGGCGACGAAGCCACCAGCATCGCGCGCCGCGCCCGCAAGCTCGCGATCGAGCCGCGCCTTGAGCTCTACGCCGACTTCCCGCGCATGACCAACATCGCGCTCGAGATGCTCCGCACGGCCCTCGACTGCTTCGTGCTGGAGGACCAGCAGAAGGCCCTGGGGGTGATCCGCCGCGACGCGGAGGTGGACAATCTCAACCGCGTGCTCTACCGCCGTCTCACCAGCTATATGTTGGAAAAACCCGACACCATCGCGCGCGCGATGGAGCTGATGTTCATCTCGAAGTCCGTTGAGCGCATTGCCGACCATGCAACCAACATCGCCGAGGAGATGGTGTTTCTCGCGGGCGGCCAGGACATCCGCCATAGCGACATCGGCAAGCAGTCCGCGCCTCCATCCGTCGACCTCAACCCCCCGGCGTGAGCGTCAGCGTTGCTGACGGCGCGGCAGGCGCACGCGGATGATGAGCCCGCGGTCGCTGGCGTTTTCGGCCCACACCCGGCCGTGGTGCAGTTGCACGATGTGCTTCACGATGCTGAGTCCCAGGCCGGTGCCGCCGGTTTCACGGGAGCGACCCTTTTCGACCCGGTAGAAACGCTCGAAGATATGCGCCAGGTCGGCGGCCGGGATGCCGGGGCCGTCGTCACGCACAAAGAACTCGATCTCATCGGCGCCGACGGCGGTGGCGCCGAGCTCGATGCGCGAGCCCTTGGGCGTGTACTTGAACGCGTTCTCGACGAGGTTGCTGAAGACGTGGACGAGCTTGCCGTCGTCGCCCTCCATGGTACCGAGGCCGGCCGGGACCGTGACCACGATTTCGTAGTTCGCGGCGGACGGGCGCCGGCGGTATTCGCCGGCCAGTTCCTCCAGGTAACGGGCGATGTCGAGCGTGACAAAGTTCAGGCCAGGGGTCGCCGATTCCAGCCGGGACAGGGTCAGCAGGTCGTCGATGATGGATTTGAGCCGGCTGCTGTGGCGTTGGATCGTGCGGAGGAATCTGTCGCGATCGGCGACCTCCATCGTCTGGTGGCCATCGACCAGGGTTTCGACGTAACCGGCGATGATGCTCAGCGGCGTGCGGAGCTCGTGGGAGGCGTTGGCCACGAAATCGCGGCGCAGGCGCTCGAGCTTGCGCTGGCTGGTCATGTCGTGGATGACAAACAGCGCCCAGCGCTCCCGGCCGTCGGGCGATGGGATCGGTGCACCCGAGACCTCGATCCAAAGGGTGTGGTCTCCCTCGATGATTTCGAATTCCTGCCGCGGCAGCGGCGCGCCGTCGCGCGTGGCGCGAACGTAGTCGAGGAAGGCCGCGCTCCGGACGATGAGCTCGAGGCGGAGGTTGATGAGGTCGCGTGAGGCGGGAAAGATTTCGCGCAGGGCGCGGTTGGCGAGGTGGATGTAATTTCCCGCGTCAACAATGAGCACGGCCTCGCGCAGGTGGCCGAGGGTCGCCTCGAGCTGCGCCAGCTGGTCGGTGCGTTGCTGCTGCAGCGAGTTGTTTTCCGCGATGAGGCGGTTCACTTCCTCGGTCAGCGCGGGCCAGGATGGAAAATGGCGGCCCGGAGACTGCTCGGGGAGCAGGGGCTGTCCGCGGCGCACGGCGTTTTCGAGCTCGGCGTGGGCGCGGTTCTGTTTCCAGAACGCGCGCAACACGAGCAACAGGGCTGCCGACAGCGCAGCGATCAGCATTCCGGTCATGAGGGAAGTTTCTTTTCCGCGATGCGATAGCCCACGCCGCGAATGGTTTCGATCCAGACCGCAGCGGGACCGAGTTTTTCCCGGAGGCGGCGCACGTGGGTGTCGATGGTGCGGGTTTCAATCTCGGTCGAGTAATTCCAGACGTTGATCAGCAGGTGCTCCCGGGTCTGCACCCTGCCCTGCCGCTCCATCATGAGTTTGAGCAGCTTGAACTCCGTGGCGGTGAGATCGAGCGCCCTGCCTTTGACGGAGGCTTGGTGCCTTTCGCAATCGAGCTCGATGTCGCCCACGTGGAGCTTGGTGCGCGCGGGCTCCAGCGGGGCGGCGACGCGGCGAAGGATGGATTCGACGCGAAGTATGAGCTCCTTCGGGCTGAAGGGCTTGCTCATGTAGTCGTCCGCTCCCGATTCCAAGCCCTCGATCCGGTCGTGCGGCTCCGCCTTGGCGGTGAGGAAGATGATGGGTACCCGGGCGAGTTTCGGGTCGGCGCGGAGAATGCGACAAACTTGGATACCGCTCAAATCGGGCATCATTATGTCCAATATAATCAAGTCGGGAACGACGGTTCGGGCTTTCGCGATGCTCGCGGTCGCGTCGTTGACGGTTTCCACGTGGAACGCCTTGGCCTTGAGATGATACGCGACCAGGTCGGTGACATCAGGCTCATCGTCCACCACGAGAATTTTTTTCGTCTCCACACCGGAGGATTAGCCCGTCGACCGCAGGCCTTCCAGTGAATTTGCCCACGTCACGTGAATGTCACACGTCGCCGCAAAGCGCGGGGCATCAGGGTGCGGGGTTAAGAGGGATGACCGGGGAAGGGAGGACCGAGACAGGGACAACCGCGGGATCCCACGAGGTGCGGGCATTGCCGCGCAGGTTATCCGTGCGACCAATCGCTCGTCACGTACAACCAGCCATCACTCCGTCGCGCCTTCGCGACGTTCGGCCGCGAGCAAGACCATGAGGATGCTGATGTCGGCCGGATTCACGCCGCTGATGCGACCGGCCTGGCCTAGGTTCATAGGACGAAATTGCTGCAGCTTCAGGGCGCTTTCGCGACGAAGACCGGGGATCTTCAGATAGTCGATGGAGTCGGGCAGGCGGATTCGCTCAACGTGTTTCAGCTTCTCGATCTGACGATTTTCGCGATCCAGATAGCCGCGATAACGCACCCGGTAGAGGGTTTCCTCGCGCACCTCCTTCGGCTGCGCGGCGAACTCCGGCGGGAGGTTGAAAGCATCCGGCGCACGACGGATCTGATCCGCCCACGTGCCCCCGCTTGTCTTCGCAGTCTCAAGGTGACGCTCCCAACGATCAATCGCCGATGCCTTGTCAGATACACGTCTCAAGCGACTCTCCGATAATAGTTTACACTCTCTCGCGTGATGATAGAGGCGCATTTCCGCGCTCCCATGGTTGAAGAGGAGTCGATGCTCAGCGCGGCTGGTAAACATTCGATAGGGCTCCGTGGTTCCCTTGGTAACCAAATCGTCGATCAGAACTCCGATATAACCTTCGTGGCGCTCGATGATCAACGGCGGCTCTCCCCTCACCTTGCGGGCGGCATTCACGCCAGCAATCAGGCCTTGGGCCGCAGCTTCCTCATACCCCGAGGTGCCATTGATCTGGCCCGCCAAAAACAGATTCTCCACCTTCCGAGATTCGAGCGACGGATACATCTGCGTGGGCGGCGCGAAGTCATACTCCACCGCATAAGCAGGCCTGAGCAAATGGGCTCGTTCCAAGCCGGGGATGCTCCTCACCAACGCCAGCTGCACATCGAACGGGAGACTCGTGGAAAGACCGTTGATATAATACTCATTGGTGGTTCGGCCTTCGGGCTCCAGAAACAGCAGATGCCGGGGTTTGTCGGCGAAGCGCACAAACTTGTCTTCAATACTGGGACAATAGCGAGGGCCCACGCCCACGATTTCGCCTGAGTACATGGCAGACTTGTGCAGGTTGTCGCGGACGATCTGGGCGGATTCAGGGGTCGTATGCGTCATCCAGCAGGAAACCTGCTCGCTGCCAGGCTTCCATCCCAACCGCTGTTCGCCGGTCCGTTCCACGTGGAACAGATCTTCCGGGTCCCGTGTATCGTGGAAGGCGAACAAGGTGGGCGTGGCATCGCCTTTCTGTTCCTGAAGTACGGAGAAATCGATGCTGCGTCCCAAAATGCGAGGAGGCGTACCGGTTTTCAATCGCTGCAACTCGATCCCAGCCTCCAGCAGGCTCGCGGACAGCGTCTTCGCGCTAAAATCGCCCAAGCGGCCGCCCTCATTCTTGTTCAGACCCACATGCATTAACCCCCGCAAAAACGTCCCGGTCGTCACGACCACCGTTCGGCCCATGAACTCAATATCCAGATTCGTTCGGCAGCCGACAACCTTGCCGTCCTTGAAGATCAAGCCCGTCACCGTCGCCTGAAACACTTCCAAATTGGGCTGAAGCTCCAGGGTGTGCTTGAGCCGATATTGGTAGGCCTTCTTATCGCACTGCGCCCGGGGCGATTGAACAGCCGGTCCCTTGGATTCATTCAGGAGCCGAAACTGAATGCCAGTGACGTCTGTATTGATGGCCATCTCGCCCCCGAGTGCATCGATTTCGCGTACAATTTGGCCTTTCGCTTGGCCCCCGATCGCCGGGTTGCAGCTCATCTGCGCAATGGTGTCGATATTACCGGTAAGCAGCAGGGTGGCCGCCCCCGTGCGAGCTGCAGCCAAGCACGCCTCAACTCCGGCATGTCCAGCACCGCAAACGATGACATCAAACGGTGAGTCCCTGTAGATCATCAATTCCCACTTATTTCAATGTATTACCAATATTACTTGCCGATGCAGAAGCTGGCGAAAAGCTGGTCGAGGACACGCTCGTTATCGATCTTACCCGCCACGCTTCCGAAAGCGTCCAAGCAACCACGCAAGTCGCTCGCCACCAACTCGGTCTGGTGACTGGCCATAAGCTTCTCCATGGCGGAATCCAGGCACCCGACAGCCAGTTCCAACGCGTGACTATGCCGCGCATTGATCGCGATGAGCTCGGGACCCACCTCGGTTTGAAAGGCGTCTGCGAACCGCACGATCGCGTCGCGCAATGCCTCGAGGCCCGTTCCGTTGAGCGCTGAAACTTCCACCGTTTGAAACGGCCGCGGGAGCAGCGGAGCCGCGACTGCCTGCAGGTCGACCTTGTTGAAAATGACGATCGTGTTGCCCAAGTTTAGACGGCTGACGGTGTCCGAGGGAAGCGAGGCGAGGGGACGGGTAACATCAATCACCCACAGGAAAAGATCGGCCTCCGCGGCCTGCTCCAAGGTTTTTTGAATCCCTCGCTGCTCGAGGGAAGTCGGAGCGGCATTCAGCCCTGCCGTATCAATCAGCCGCAACGCATGTGGCCCTGCCAGGATGCGCTCCTCCAGATAATCGCGGGTCGTGCCCGGCTCCGGGCTCACCAGCGCGCGCTCGTGACCGACCAGCCGGTTCAGCAGGCTGCTCTTGCCGGCATTCGGCTCCCCGAGAATCACGGTCTTGATACCGTCGCGCAACATCGTCCCATAATGGCTCGTCGCCAGCAGCCGAGCCGTGTCCGTCCTCAGCTGCCGGAGGGACCGCAACACGACCTCCCGGTCTTCCGCGGGCAAATCCTCTTCTGGAAAATCAATATAGGCTTCAACCATGGCCAACGCGTTGACCAACTGAGCAATGAGAGATTCCATGTGCCGGCCCAGCGATCCGCGCAGCTGCTGATTCGCTGCCGTCAACGCCCGGTCGCTTCGGGCGTGGATCAGATCCATCACCGCTTCCGCCTGGCTCAGATCCATGCGGCCGTTGAGAAACGCCCGTTTGCTGAATTCACCGGCCTCAGCGGGGCGACACCCGCGGTCGAACAGATCCTCCAGGATCTTTTGCGCGATGAACGGGTTGCCGTGACACGATATTTCCACCGTGTCCTCCCCTGTGAACGAGTTCGGAGCCGCAAAATACGTGAACAGCACGTCATCGACGAGTGCTCCGGCTGAGTCCCGATAATCCGCATGGCGCGCCAGGCGCGGCGGCGGGACCTCGCCGAAAAGCGCGGACACCAGCGCACGCACCTGGGCGCCGCTGGCGCGCACCACCGCAATCGCCGAGGTGCCGGCGGGAGTGGCGAGGGCCGCAATGGTGTCCGGCGGGAACGACATGCGCGCCACGCAAACGAACGCCCCGGCGAAGGCAAAAGGGAAAAGCGCGAGCGCCAGCCCTCGCCCGCGACGCCCGCGTCTGGTTGTGACCTCCCTTCGGTGACCAGAAGCCATTCCTTCCTCGTGCGTCCGCCAGCCCGCTCAACCCATGCGCACGCTTCGCCAACGCCAGCGCAGTCCGGGGAACGTGGGTCTGAGACACTGGCACATGCTCGTCGATGACCCGTTGCGATTGTTTCAGGACTGGCTGGCCGAGGCACGCGACCAGGAGAAGCACGACCCCACCGCCATGGCGCTTGCGACGGCCGATGCGTCGGGCCGTCCGTCCGTCCGCATGGTCCTGTTGAAATGCGCCGACGCGCGGGGGTTTGCCTTCTACACGAACCTGGGCAGTCCCAAGGCCCGCGACCTGCACGCCAATCCGCAGGCCGAACTTTGCCTGCACTGGCCGACCCTCGAGCGCCAGGTCCGCGTGGCGGGACGGGTGGAGCAGGTCGACGACACCGAAGCCGACGCCTATTTTGCGACCCGGCCCCGGCTCAGCCAGCTGGGCGCGTGGGCCTCATCGCAATCGCATCCGATGAACGGTCGTTACGAGCTCGAGCAGGCCGTGACGAGGGAGGCGGTTCGCTTCGGGTTGGGCGCCGTGCCGCGTCCCGCGTTCTGGTCGGGTTTTCGCGTGGTGCCCGAACGAATCGAATTCTGGCACCAGCGGCCGTTCCGGCATCATGATCGCCGGCAATTTGTGCGCGTCGGCACGACGTGGCATCACACGTGGTTGTTCCCGTAGAGCGGAGGGCAAATTTCCATCGAGCCCGGTGCACGCGCGCACGCGCAGCGAGCGCACGCGTCGAGCATGAAAAAACCGGCGCCTTGATGGCGCGGGTTTGAGGGCAAGCTGTGGGGACTGGCGGCTCAGGCGGAATCATGCAGTTGGATGGAGGGGCGCAGCTTGACCGCGCCCTTTGCTCGCTGCGGGGAACCGAGGGCGGGGACGAGCCACGCCCCTTATCCGAACCGTTCGACCGCGCAGCTGCGGAATCGCATTCTTACTGCATCGTTCCGGCTCAGTCTTCCTTCTCGCCGGTGATGGAGTCGCCGCCCTTGACGGTGACTTTCTCCAGGATGCCCGACTTCACCTTGGCCGCGAGGTCGGCATTCGTTTTGAACGCTTCCTTGGCGGCTTCGCGGCCCTGACCCACGAGTTCGCCGTTGAAGGCGATCCACGCGCCCTTCTTTTCGAGGACCTTGTGTTCCAGACCGAGGTCGAGCAGCGAGCCGGTGGCGGAAATGCCCTCGTCGTACATGATGTCGAATTCGCACTCGGTGAACGGCGGGGCGACCTTGTTCTTCACCGCCTTGATCTTGGTGCGATTGCCAATGACCTTGCCGTCCGGCGTCTTGAGCTGGTCCTTGCGGCGGATGTCGAGGCGGATGGAAGCGAAGAATTTCAGGGCGCGGCCGCCGGAGGTGGTCTCGGGATTGCCGAACATCACGCCGATCTTCTCACGGATCTGGTTGGTGAAAATGCACACGCAATTCGTCTTGCTGACGACCGCGGTGAGGCGGCGCATGGCCTGCGACATGAGGCGGGCCTGGGCACCAACCGTCGCGTCGCCCATCTGGCCGTCGAGTTCCGCCTTGGTGGTGAGGGCGGCGACGGAATCCAGAATGATGACATCGATGGAGTTCGAGCGAATGAGCGTCTCCATGATGTTGAGCGCGTCCTCGCCGGAGTCAGGTTGGGAAACGAGCAGGTCGTCGAGGTTCACGCCCACGACCTTGGCGTATTTCGGGTCGAGCGCGTGCTCGACGTCGATGAAGGCCGCGAGGCCGCCCTGGCGCTGGGCCTCGGCGATGACACTGAGACAGAAGGTGGTTTTGCCCGAGGATTCCGGTCCGTAGATCTCGATAATGCGGCCCTTCGGGAGACCGCCGACGCCGAGCATGAGGTCGATGGCCAGCGAACCCGTGGAAAGCGTCTCGACCTTCATCTTGGCGTTGCTGCCGAGGCGCATGATCGAGCCCTCGCCGAACTGCTTGGTGATGGAGGAGACGGCGAGATCGATGTTTTTCTCGCGCGCGGGATTGGAGGACTTCTCGGCGGTGGCGATGCGCGAGTCGGATTTGGACTTATCGGCTTTGGACATGGGGATCGAGTGAAGGGTGGTTGATGGCGGACAGCGTAGCAGAAAGGGATGACAAGGGTATGTCAGGAGACATTTGCCCCGGGGTCCGCCCGGGCAAGTGCGGAGTGGGAAAAATACCGCCTAAACTCAGGCGGCAGGATTACCACGACAGCCACGCGATGCCGAGCAGGAGGCTGAGGATGGCGATCGGGGTGCCGGCTTTCAGGTATTCGACGAATCCCAGTTGCACCCCGCGGTGCCGCGCGATCTCGGCGACGATCAGGTTGGCGACCGAACCCAACAGCGTGAGGTTGCCGGCGAGGGTCGTCGCCATCGCGAGCGTGAGCCATGCGGTCGCGGGATCCGCGAGCGTGGGCACGACCGGCCGGAACAACATGACCGCCGGCACATTCGACACGAGATTGCTCAACACCACCGCGACCCCGCTCAGGCTGGCGGGGCCACCATCGGACCACGGCCTCAAAACGGCGAACAACCGCTCACCCAGCCCCGAGGTCTCAATCGCACCGGTGACCACGAAGAGCGAGGTGAAGAAGACGAGGAGCCCCCAGTCGATCTCGCGAAACACGCGCTCGGGTTTCAATCGACGCGACACCAGGAGCAAGGCGGCGGCCAGCAGCGCCGCCAGCGGGATCGGGGCGCCCGCCACCAGCGCGACCAGCATGAGCCCGGTCGCGAGCATGGATTTCCGCAGGAGCGGACGATACTGACGCGACTCCATCCGGTAGGTGTCCGCGAAAACCACGGGCGCGAACTCCGCGCGGTACACCAGCGGGATCACCAGCCAGATCACGACCAGGCCGGCCAGCGCCACCGGGGCCAGCGCCAGCGTGAAGTCCACGAAGGAAATGCCCGACGACAAACCGACGAGCATGTTCTGCGGGTTCCCGGTGATGGCCGCCACCGAACCGATGTTGGCGGCGGTGACGAGGCCCACGAGATAGGGCAGGGGGTTGCGCTTCAGCGCGAACGCCAGGTCGATCACCAGCGGGGTGAGCATCAGCGCGAGCGTGTCGTTGAGGAAGATGGCCGAGAGCACACCTGAAACCACGACGACAATCCCGAGCAGGTGCCGCGGGGTCCGGGCATGCCGCACGATGCGCGCGGCGATCAGGTGAAAGAATCCCGCGATGCGCAGGTTCACGTTCAGCACCATCATGGCGAACAGCAGGAGAATAGTGTTCCAGTCCACCGCCGCGTAAGCCTCGGGCAACGTCATCGTGCGGGCGGCGATGAGAACGGTGGCGCCCACGAGCGCGATCGTCGCGCGATTCATGCGCAGCCAGGGATACCGACCCTGGGCCACGCCTATCAGCGTGAGCGTCGCGACCACCGCCACCAGCCACTCTTTCCAGTCCATGGCGCGCTACGCTGCCGGGAACCCGGAATGCCGGCTAGGGCAAAATCAAAACAATGGTCGACCGCGGTCCGGCATGGCGAGCGGTCCAGCCAAACCTCCCGGCGCCCGGCGCGAAGACGGCTCCGGGATCAGGATTCGGTCAGCGCGTAAACCGCGAAGGAGGCCAGCCAGTGGGCGCGGTTGAAATCGCTTACATCGATCATGGGCATGGCCGCCTCGAGATGGCGCACGGCCGCCTCGCGGGCGCGAGCCTGGCGGGGATCGGTCTCAGCCAGGGCGAGGCTGATGCGGCGCCAGCACCAGGCGCGGTTGAGATTGAGGCCGATGAGGTGCGCGATCTTGGGATCCGCGGGATTACTCACCCGGACCGGGGTGAACAGCTTCACCGGTTCGCCGGTGTGCAAATTGGGCAGGAAGCGGCTGAGCCAGCGGCTGAAATTATCGGGCGGCAGCACCGCGGCCATCACCTCGGCCTCGGTGAGGGCCGGGGAGAGGAAATCCTCGCCGGACGGTTCCCAGCGCGCGCCATAATCGATATCGTGCCCGAACCAGTACGCCATCCGGCTCGTGCAGAAGAGCTTCAGTTCCTGGTCGTCGGCCGTGCGGGCGTAGTCAAGCGCGAGCTTCACGGCGAAAGCGGTGTTGTTGTGGACGCCGTGGCGCACGGGGTGGGTGAGGGCGGGGAGATACGCAAGCAGGCCCGCGCGCAGCACCGAGACCAGCGGCATGACATTCCGCGCCAGCGCCGGGTCGTGGCGCAACAATTCCTCCGCCAGCTTGAGCAGCCACGCCCAGCCGTAGGGACGCTCGAAGAAACTCCGGCCGGGAGCGGCAAAGTAAGCCGCCTCGGCGGCTATGTGCTCGACCGAGAGATGCTCGTGCAACACGCGGTTGATCTCGTCGCACTCCGGCAGCTCGGGAAAAAGACGCGCGAGCCGCGCCAGCATGCAGTGCTGGTGGACGCAGGAATGCCAGTCGTAGCTGCCGTAGAACGCGGGGTGCAGCTGGCGCGGCGACCGGGCGTCATCGGCCGAATTCAGCGGGTGCTGGAGGAGGTGAGGGAATTCCCGGCGGACATTGGCCAGGCCCAGACGGGCGTACTCGGAGGCTTGCGCGGGCAGGAGCGAGGGGAAGGAGATGGACACGGAAGGGCCGGAGGTAAGCGGAACGAAAGTTTAAGTTGAAGAAGAAATACCGCCGCATAAGTTGTGCCGTCCGTCAATTTCCACGGCATTTAATCCATGAACATCAAAGCCTATCTCAAGCCGTCCTGCGGCTGGTCCAACGGGGTGCGCGCCATCATGCGCAAGCACGGTCTCGCCTACGAGGACATCGACATCATCAACCACCGCGCCAATTACGAGGAGATGGTGCGCAAGTCGGGCCAGCCGCTCTCGCCCTGCGTCGAGATCGACGGGGTGATGCTCGCGGATATTTCCGGCGAAGAGGTCGAGAATTACATGCTCGCCAACAACCTCATCAAGGCGAACGACGCTCCCGTGGATGTCGCGACGAACGCCGGCTGTTCCGACGAGGAGCACGCCCGCATGCAGGCGAAGCCGGTCCGCTTCTTCTGAAGCGGACGGTGATACGTTAACAGTCATTGGTTAAACGTGGGGTCGGTCTTTGACCGGCCCTTCTTTTTGTCCCCGCTCAACCGCCCAAGGATTGAACCAGGATTCTTCCTCCACTAACCAACAACCCCTGACCGCGCGGCGTTGCGCGGCGCTCCCATGCCTTCCAAGCCCATTCCCGGTTCCTCTGGCGAGGTCCTGACCACCCTGCCGTCCGCCTACCAGCCCCACGCTGCAACCGGCCTGTTGCACCTGCCGCGGTTCATTGCGAAGTGCCAGTACGTGAAGGAGCACGGCGCGCTGCCAGCAAGCTACGCGAAGAATTTCAAGCGGGGGATGGACCGTTTCCTGTGCCTTCATCTGGGCGTGGATCCGAACGACGTGGAGGCCATCGTGCGCAGCTCCAGCACCAGCGAGGAAATCGACGACCGGCTGCGGGCGCTCTTTCCCGCGGACGTGCGTGCCGCCCAGTGGAATCGCAACTACGTCCAGAAAGGCATGACGCCGAGCGGCCGCGAATTCCTCAAGGAAGCATTGACCAACATGGGCTGCGCCGACCGCGTGGACCAGATCCTCAGCGTGGTCGACCTGATCGAGTTCGACGAGGGCCGCATCGATTGAGCGGCGACCGCGGGCTGAGCCGACTCACGCAGTCAAATTCATGAATCCCGTTGGGATTCCCACCCGCCTTCAGTCAAGCCGCCCCCCATCGACCCGCCCTCAGTTGCGCAGATCGAACGGCGGCCTCGTTTCCAAGACGGGCCGGGGCTTGCGCGGCAGCCAGCGGGGAACCTCGCGCTTGTAGTCCTCATACACCGCGCCGTGCCGGAAACGCAGGTTGTTTTCCTCGTGGAGCAGGACAAGCAGGTGCAGGACGCAAATCAGGCACACGAGGTAGACCGCGATGTGGCCGGAGCGGAAGAACAGCGCCTCGGCGCCCACGAGCACGAAGGACGCGAGGCACATCGGGTTGCGCACCCACCGATAGGGCCCGCGCCTGGTGAGCTTCTTCGGCGGATCGAGGAAGGACGGCGTCCCTTGCCCGCGCACGGCGAACACCCAGACGCTGTGCAGGAACACGACGATCGCGAGCACCGCCAGCGTCACCGCCGTCCATTGCGCCCAGCCCCAGCCGGCGGGCCATTTTGGATGCCGTTCAAAAATGCGGAGGGGCAGCCAGCCGGCAATCACTCCCGGAACGATGATCACATACAGGATGTTTTTCGCCGCGAGCCAGAGGGACTTCATACGAAGAGGTGCGCGCAACATGGACAATGCCCCGGCCGGGAGCAATCCGGGATCGAGCCGATCTGGCCGGGTTGAACCAACTCCGGCAGGTCGCAGCGGGGTGACTCGCCCGCCGCCCGCGCCCCACGGGCCCACGCGGCCAGCCTTCCCCGGGCCGGCATCAGGACGCCGCCGGCGGTTGGAGGATGAGGTCCGCCCCGAGCGAGCCGATGCCCATGCCGTGGTGACGCCGGAGCATCTCGATGTTCTCGCGGACGAGCGCGCCCATGCTGGTGCAACGCAGATAACGGTCGGACTTGAAATGCGCCGCAAGTCCTTCGCGCAAGATGCGCACATTGTCGTCGGGGGCGATCGGGTCCTGCTCCATCACGTCGAGCAGCGAGCTGAGCCGGGTCGCGGCCACCTCGGCGCGGGCGAGCATGAGCGATTGCTCCTCGCGCTGGTATTGGAGCGCCGTCTGCGGGTGCAGGTGCTTCACGCAAAACTGCGCCAGCGCACTGTTTTCCTTGAAGAACTGGGGCAGGTAGAAGTTTTTGCGCCCGTGATGGGATTGCTGGTCAAAATCCATCGCACGTATCCGCACCTGCCAGCCCTCGAAATCGGGCGTGAGCACCACCACGTAATTGTAACTCCGCATATCGCCCAGCAGGCGCACGAAACACCGCTCGTTGAACTTCACGAGCTCCTTGGCGATGCGGATGGGCTTGAGCTCGGGATTGTCCAGCCAGCGCGCGGCAAAGATGTCGCCGGGGACGCCCGCAATGTGCTCCTCGACCAGCGTGCTGCCGTGGGTGAGGAAATTCAACCGGTTGGGTGAAAGCAGGTGCTCCAACTCCAGGCCGTAGATGCGCGAGGCGTCGGCCTTCTTGATGTAGAAGTAGTCGGGGTTGTCGTTGTACGCATTGACGATCCGGATGCGAAACGGCATCGAGTTGCCGAACGTGCAAAAGTCCACGCGATCGATGTAGAGATGCTGCATGACCGAGAAATCCCCATCCACGCGCAACAGGGCGTAGATGCGCTTGAGGTCCTCGTTCAGCGCGGGAATTTCCTCCGCCCGGTAGGCGACGGAGTCCCACAGGGTGGAACGCCCCGCCTGGTCCATGATCGGCACGGCCTCGTGAAAATGACGCAGGCGCTCGTAGGTGACCGGCAGGTCGCGCTCGCGCCGAAATTTTCTCAGGTAGGAGCGCAATCCGTCGCCGATCGGATAACTCGGTTTTTTGCGGGTCCGGAAAGGCTGCGGGGGAATGTCGTCCATCCGTGACGCACCATGTCGTGAACACCGGACGAGGCAACACCGGCGTCGGAAGCGGCGCCCGGGCAGGAACGGGACGCTCCGGGATTGCCTCGGAACCGGAGCGCCCTTGTGGTTCGCGACATGTTTGACCGCCTGCGCACGACCCTCAGAACCCCGGCCGGGCGCGAGGCTGGCCTGCGGCTCGTCCTGCTGCTCGGGTTTGCGCTTTTGATCAGCCGGTTTTGGTCGCCGTATTACGGCTTCACCGCCTTGCTGCAGGCCGATGCCAGGACCGAGGCGCTGCTGCCGGCGAGCCTGCAGGACGCGCCCATTTTCATCCACCGGGAAGGCGGGCGCTATGACGGCGCCTTCTACGCCCAGATCGCCACGAGTCCCGATTTGTCGGAGCCGGCTCTCGCCACCGCGATCGACGACCTGGGTTACCGCGCGCGCCGCATCCTGCTGAGCGCCGTGGCGTGGGTGGCCGGGGGCGGCGAGGCCGTCGCGGCCGTTCACGCGTACGCGTGGTTGAACCCGATCCTGTGGTTCGCATGGGCGGCGCTCCTCTGGCGGGTGCTGCCGACCGGCGTCGGCTGGAGGAATACCATTGCCTGGACAGCGCTGCTTTTTGCCAGCGGCGCGCTCGCGAGCGTCCGGCTGGCGCTCACGGACCTCGCGGCCGTGCTGCTGCTCACGGCCGGTCTGCGGTGCATCGAGCGTGGCCGGTTGCTCGCGGCCTCCGTTATCCTGGGTTTCGCCGGACTGGCGCGGGAGACGGTGCTGCTCGGGGCCGGCGCATTGTTACCCGAAGAAAAATCCCACCGGGCCACGTGGCTGCGACGGGCCCTGCTCGGGCTGCTGGCGGCGCTACCGCTGATTGCCTGGTGGAGCTACCTGCATGTCGCGGTCGCCTCATCGAGCGCGGGCACCGAAAACTTTTCCCTCCCGCTAGCTGGGTGGGTGGGCGAGTGGCGGGAGCTGTGGGCGCAGACCGGGGTCGAGACCAACCGGGGCCTGCTGCTCGGTGGATGGCTCGACTGCATCGCGCTGACCGGACAAGCGGCCTACTTGTTGATCCATCGCGAACCGCGAAGCGCGTGGTGGCGGGTCGGCGCCCTCTTTGTCGCCTTGGGCGTCCTCCTCGGTCCAGCCGTGTGGGAGGGCCTGCCCGGCGCCTATTCGCGCGTGCTCCTGCCCGTGGCCGTGGCCTTCAATATCCTGGCGGCGCGGCGCGCCGCCGCCTGGGGCTGGCTGGTGCTGGGCAACCTGTCGATCCTGACCGGAGTATGGGCCATGCTGGACGCGCCTTCCACGCCGCGAATGCTGACGAGCGCATCCGGACCGGGCTATAGTTACGTGCTCGAAACGGATCCGAGCTGGTCGGTGGCCGAATGGAACCGCCGGTGGCGCTGGGCTTGGTGCGAAGACGAAGGTCGCCTCACTTTCCGCGTGTGGCCCCATCGTCCGCGGGCCCGCGTGCAATTGCAGGTGCGCGGGGTGACCCCGCGCGAACTCGAGGTGAGACACGCCGGCGTGACAGTCTGGCGGGGCCGCGTGGGCGATCGTCCCGAATGGATCGAGCTCCCATCGCTTCCCCTGGAGCGCGGGCGCCTCGACCTCGATTTGCAGAGCCCGGCGCCTCCCGCGCAGGAAGGTGTCGCGAACACCGCCCGGGGCATCAGCTTTGCGTGCTTCGGCGCGCGCCTGGTGGAAGAATGAGTCGCGGGCGTCGCGTCCCGCATCAAGACGACGCCAACCGATCACGCCGCGAGCAACCGCTCGCAAAGCGCAATGAGGCGCGCGCGGAGCGGCTGGCTGCGTTCCGCGAAGGTGCGCTGATGACGTTCGTAGTCGGTGCGGCCCTCCGGCGTCTCGATGGCAATGGGCGGGAGGCCGAGGTCAGCGAGGTGGTAAGGGCTCGCGCGCATGTCGACCAATCGGATCTCGCGGGCCAACGCGAAGCAGTCGGCGATCAGCTCGCTGGGTGTGAAGGGCGCAAGTTTGAACGCCCACTTGTAGAGGTCCATGTTGGCGTGCAGGCAGCCGCGCTGCTCAAACTGCGGGACGGTAGCGCGCTCCGGCTGGAGCCGGTTCAAGGATCGCGCGGGCGCGGTGAAGAAGCGAAACGCGTCGAAGTGCGAGCAGCGGATCGGCTGGGCCTCGACGATGCGGGCGAGCTCCTCGGGCGGAAAACGCAGCGGCCACGCGTTGTGGCGCACCTCCGCCGGCGTTTGCCGGTACACCATCGCCCATTCGTGCAGGCCGAAGCACGCGAACTGCGGCGGTCGTTCCGCCGTGGTGCGCAGGAGACCCAGCAGCCAGACCAGCGTGTCGCGGCGCCCGGCGTCAAACGATCCGACATTCAAGACGATGCCGTCAGCCGTCCGCTGGTATTCCGGCCAGCGCAGGAATTCCTGCGCTCCCTCTCCCTGCAACGCCACATCCGGACCGGGATGCCAGCGACGAAGCCAACTGGGTCGGAAGCGGTAATACTCGAACAGGAAATCCTCGACGGGATGTTTTTCGCCGCGCGCCTGCCGGGCCTGGTGCGGGTCGGTCCACGCGCGCACGCGCTGCTCGTGGGCCGCTTGGCGCGCGCGCCAGTCGGCCTCGGGCAGACGGATGAGATCGGTTCTGTCGGAGCTTGCTTGCAAGCGATGGAAGGAAAGTCGCCGACAAGCTAGGTTTCCGAGGCCAAGTAACAAGTGGCAAGAAGGCGGAGGTCCGCCGTGTCGGTTGCAGGGGCGCAAACTTGGCCGCGCCCTTCGTTCGCGGCGCATGCCTCAGCCGGATTCAGGCGGTTGAAAAACCGCGGATGGACCCAAATGAACAGCAATGATCCGGACCCGGCAGGCCTCGCGGCCGATATCGCGGCGCATTGATTGGTTCCGAACCCGAATTCCTCAACTCCTTATCCATGTGTGTGAATCTGGATTGATATGTGGTTGAGCTGCATTCTTCCCGCTCGGCGCGCAGCAAGACGGCGCCCCTACACCCGGGCTGTCATTTAACCAGCAAGCGACGCACTCCTTCGACCGGGGATGCGGTGATGAAGTTCAGTGCGACGGGCCAGCGGCGTTCATTGGCCGACTCACGCAGCACGCGACCCGCAAGCGGGGAGTTCAGGATGCGTCCGCTCACGCCGCAGGGCACGGGTGCTGCCGGCGCGGGGAAAAGCCGGTTGATGACCTGGCCAGCCAGGCGGGCGAGGTCGGTGACGGAATCGGCGACGACCTGCTGCGCGGGGCCGCACTCCTGCTCGGCGAGTTCGAGCACGCGCGGGGCAAAGGCCGAGATCGCCGCGTTGGCACCGGCATCGTTGTAGAAGAAACGCGAGTTCGCGGCATAGTCGGTCAACCCGGTGTGGGCCCGCAGGGCTTCGGCCAAGGGGGACGTCTTATGGGGCTGCGGCGACCCCGCCGCCGCGGGGGATTCCGCAGCGAGGTCACTGCGGCGCCAAGGCTGGAGCGCCTGCAATTCGAGCAGCGCCGCCGCGATCGCGCGGCGGCCGATATCGAAGCCGCTGCCGGCGTCGCCGAGTTTCCAACCGAGTCCACCCGCGTAGTGAACCGCGCCACCCGCATCGCGCGCGGCGACAAACGATCCCGTGCCGGCGTGCAGGACCAGGCCGGCCGATCCGCCAGTCGCGAGTTCCAACACCGGCAGGGAATCGGGACCGGCGGTGACGACACCGTAATCAGTCAGCGACGAGGCGAGCTCACGCCAGAAGGCCGGCGAGCCGGCCATGAAGAGCATCGTGCTTCGCACGCTGCAGGCAGGGAGAGGCGAGCAAAGAGCATGGAGACCCGACAAAAGGATTTCGCGCGCCTTCTCCGCGCCGACCTGGCTTGGATTGCACCCCGGCGCGACATGCGTGTTCACGATTGCCCCGACGGCATCGACGAGGATGAACTCCGTCTTGGTGCCACCACCATCCACGCCGATGCGGAAGGACGGAATCGTGAAATCGGTCATCGGGAAGCGGTACTCCAAAATTGGGAAGCGGACATCAATCCCTCACGCTTGGTGATGAACCGAACGGATCGCGGAACCGGCCCGCCCATCGGAAATAAATCCACCCACGCTGCCGTCATCCTGAGCGAAGCGAAGGAT
>JAEZDN010000003.1 GCA_023433275.1 Verrucomicrobiota bacterium | reverse complement strand
GCGATAAAGGACGGATCGTGCAATGGGGGCGGAGGCGGGGGCGGGCGGGCGGCGACCATCTGCACCCCGGGATCGACCGCGGGGGTGGCCGCGGGTGGGGGCGACACGAAGAACGCAAAGGCGAGCGCGGCGGCCGCGGCAAGAGGCGCGGTGAACCACAAGACGGGGGCGAGGGGACGCCGTTTGGCGGGTTCGTGCAGGCGAACCTGGAGGTCGCGCCAGGCTTGGTTTGGGTCGGGGGGAGTGACGGCGAACACGGCGTCTCGATACGTCTCGAGCGCCGTGGTCAGGGAGGTGCGGAGTTTGCGGCAGGCCGGGCAGGTCGCGACATGGTCCGAGAGTTCGGCGAGCTGAGGCTTGCTCAGCGCGCCGTCCCGTTCGGCCAGAATCAGGGATTCGATGTCGCGGCAGATCATGGGGAGTTTCCTCGCGCCATTGGACACTATTTGGGTGCGAATGAGAATGCCCGATTCGCGACGTCCAGGTTGACCACGGGCGCGAGGCCTGGGTTGTTAACGGCGGTAGTGGCGGTCGCGGCCGTAGCCCCGGTTGTAATCCCGGTGGTCGCGGCGATCGTAGGAGACCCACACCCGGTCGGTGCGAATCTCATAATGGCCGTTCACGAAATGGCGGTGGATGCGGCCCCGGTGGCGTTCGGTCACCCAGTAGCCGGGGACCCAGACGCGGGTTTCAACATGCTTCCAGTAACCGCTGGGGCGGTCACGGTGACCGTAGCCGCTGGCGACGACCACGCGCGTGTCATCATGGTGGTCGGCGATGGCGGATCCGATGATCAGGCCGCCGATGAGACCGCCAACGAGGGCGATTTCCTTGTCACCCGCGACGGCGGGCTTGGGGGTGAAGGCCAGGGCGGTGGCGGCGGCGAGACTCAGGGCGATGATTTTGGTTTTCATGATTAGGTCCTCCCAAGGTTGAGTTGTGGTTCTGGGTTTGAGACGCCCGCCGGGAACGATTTATTCAAACGGGGCGGAGGAAATCCCAGGCTGTTGGACGGCAGAAGCATGCATCAATCGGCAGCCAGCGGGTCCGCGGGGCGGCAAGAACGCAGGCGGAAGGATGAAACCGACGCGTCGTCGAGGGGGACGAGCGAGGTGGGAAACCACGGACCAGCTGTGGTCCTGGTCTATTCGATGCGGGGGATCGCGCTGATCAGGCTGCGGGTGTACGGGTGCTGCGGGCGTTCCATCACCTCGATGGCGGCTCCGAGTTCCACGATCCTGCCGCGGTACATGACAGCGATGCGGTCGGAGATGTGCTTAACGACGGAGAGGTCGTGGGCGATGAAGATCATCGTCAGGTTCATTTCGCGAACGAGGCGCGCGAGCAGGTTCAGGATTTGAGCCTGGATGGAGACGTCGAGGGCGGACACCGGTTCGTCGGCGATGATGATCCTGGGCTCCAGGGCAAGGGCGCGGGCAATGGCGATGCGCTGGCGCTGCCCGCCGGAAAACTCGTGCGGGTATTTGTTGAGAAAGCGGGGGGCCAGGCCGACCTGGTTCATCAGGCGCGCCACCCGCGTCGGGATCTCGTCCTCGGGAACCACCCCGTGCACGCGCAGGGGTTCCGCCAGGGTGGCGAAGACGGAGAGGCGCGGGTTGAGGGAAGCGAAGGGGTCCTGGAACACCATCTGCAGGTCGCGGCGTGCGGCCTTGATTTCGGCGGTGGAGCCCTGGGTGAGATTCCGCCCGCCGAGGACGACGGTGCCCGCGGTCGGCGGAATGAGCTGCATGATGGTGCGGGCCAGCGTGGACTTGCCGCTGCCGGACTCGCCGACGAGGCCAAGCACTTCCCCTTCGCGAACCTCAAAGCTCACATCATCGACGGCCTTGACGGTGCCGGTCTGCCGCCGAAACACGAAGCCCGACTCGATCGGGAAATGGGTCTCAACGTTCCGAATCTCAATCATGGATGGGCCATGGTTCGGCTCGGCGGGAGCCGGCGGGGTTGGCTCCTCCGGCGGGAGCGTGAAGCGAGCGAGCAGTTCCTCCTCGCTAATGGGCTTCGAGAGGTCGGGGGGCATGCCCGGGATAGCGTAGAGAGGCCGGCCCTTGGGCTGGAGGGCGGGAATGCACCGTTGCAGGGCCTTGGTGTAGGGGTGCGCGGGATTTTGGAAAAGCTCGCGGGTGGGGGCGGTTTCCACGATGCGGCCTGCGTACATCACCTGGACGCGGTCGCAGAGACCGGAAACGACCGCGAGGTCATGGGTCACGAAGATCACGGCCATGTGGAATTCGCGCTGAAGTTTCTTCAGGAGATCCAGGATCTGCGCCTGAACCGTCACGTCCAGCGCGGTCGTCGGTTCGTCGGCGATGAGCAGGTCGGGGCGGGTGATGAGCGCCATGGCGATCATGACGCGCTGGCGCATGCCCCCGGAAAACTCGTGCGGGTAGGAATGGAGGCGCCGGGAGGCGTCCTGGATCCCGACGGCCTCGAGCATGTGCAGGGCGCGGGCGAGGGCGTCGGCGCGGGAAATCTTCTCGTGAATGAGAAGGGGTTCGATGAGTTGCTCGGAAATCCGCAGGTACGGGTTCAGGGAAGTCATCGGATCCTGAAAGATCATCGCGATGCGGCGCCCGCGCAGGTCGCGGAGGGTGGCGGGGGGGCAGCGGAGCAGATCGATGCCATCGAACCGGGCGGTGCCGCCCTCAATGCGGCCGGGCGGCTGGGGAATGAGGCCGAGCAAGGCGGAGCACGTGACGGATTTGCCCGAACCGGACTCGCCCACGATCCCGAGAATCTCGCCCTTCTCGAGGGTGAAGCTCACGTCGTTAACCGCCCGATAGACGCCGGCCCGGGTGTGGAATGCGACCGAGAGATTTTTGACTTCGAGCAGGGGCACGGAATCAGGAAAGGGAGGTGGAGGATTTCAGCAACCGGTGAAACCGGAAAGAGGATTGCGGGCGACGGGGGACGTCCGGATCGCCTGCAAGCAGGCTCCTACAACAAGGCAGAGAAACGGCACGCATGGGTCCGGGCATTTTAACCATACACCTCGGGGTAGCCCTCGCCGCGGGTTTTGAAGCGCTTGTGGACCCAGAAATATTGTTCGGGCGCGAGGCGGATGTTTTCCTCGAGGAGGTGGTTGATGCGCACGGCATCCGCGGAAAGGTCCTCGGTTGGAAAATTTTCAAGCGCCGGGTGGATGGTCAGCGTGTACGAACCGTCGCGTTCCCGCCGGGCGAAGTAGGGCACGACGGCGGCGCCGGTCATTTTGGCAATCTTGGCGGTGGCGGTATTGGTGGTGGCGGGCACGCCGAAGAAGGGGAGCACCTCGGAGCCCGGGGTGCGCTTCCCCTGGTCCGGGGCGTACCAGATCACGTAGCCGCCGCGAAGGGCGCGGATCAGACCCTTGAGGTCATCGTGATGGATGGCGATCGAGGCGACGCGCTCGCGGTGGCGGCGCATGGGGACGGCGGCGACGGGATTCTTGGGTTCACGGTAGAGGCAGCCGACGGGCAGGCGCGCCGTGAGATAGACGCCGCAGATTTCCAAGGTGGTGAAATGGGCCGTCAGCAGGATCGCGCCGCGACCGGCGTCGAGGGCGCGGGTGAGGTGTTCCGCGCCGACGATGCGGTGGGGCGGAAGCTGATCGAAGGGTTCCCACCAGCCGGCCGTGGTTTCGAACAGGCCGAAGACCAATGCTTCGAAGTGAGCCAGGCCGAGGGCCCGGATTTGGGCTTCCGATTTTTCGGGGAAGCAAAGGCGAAGGTTGACGAGCACCACGTGGCGACGGAGGCGGATCACGTGGAAATGAAACCAAGCCATGAAGCGGGCGAGGCGCCGGCGCTCGGACCAGGTCAGCCAGCGGGCGCAGGCCCAGAAGAAGGCGAGGCCGGCCCAGGTGGGCCAGTAGCGGGGACGCCACAGATCGGTTTTTTCGCTGGCGCGACTCATGCGCGGGCGGGATGGCGGTAGAGTCGCGGGTTCAGCGCGGGGTCATTGTACATCTTGAACTGGAAATAGACGGCGAACGTGCGCCGGCGTGCCGCCACGTCGGCGAGTAATTCATCGAGGCTCGTGATGAGGTCGTGGCGCTGGCGCCGGACGAGCGCGAGTTTTTCGGCGCTACGCGCCCGGTGATCGGCGGAGGCGTCGGCGCGCACGCTTTCCTCGTGCATGTGGTATTCCTTGAGGGCGAGGATCGAAAGACGGTCGATGATCATTCCCGGGCTTTCCGAGTTGCAGGGGCAGCCGGAAGCTGGCGGCTGGAGGGCGTCGACGAGGGCCTGGTCCATCGCCTCGGTGAGGTTGTTGCGTTCCTGATTCAGCCGGTCGATCGCGCGCTTGGCCTGACAGACCGTGGCGACGTCCTCGCAGCGGGCGGCGTCCTCCTCGTGCCAAAGGCAGAAATTGCAACGGTGGTTCTGCTCGGCGAGAAGAAGCAGGCGCTGGGCGGGCGTACCGGCCGCGACGGGGGAGGAGGGCGGCGGAGCGATTTGGTGCCAGAGGGTGGTCAGGCCGGTCTGGCGGGAAGCGATCTCGGAGGCGGCAACCATGGAAAGGCGAGGGTGTGCGGGCCGCGGCGGACTTGGCAAGCCGCGGTTGCCGGGACCGGACCAACGCACAGTATCGCGGGATAATGTCGCCCCGGGGTGCGCCGGAATCGAAGCGAACCGCGCGTAAATCAGGGAATCTGTGTCGGCGAAAACCGGTTCGCGTTTGCGTTCCCCGGCGCGGCTGCAATCCTGGGAACGCCGCGCCGACCACGCGGTCCGACCCCTGACACCATGCCAGAGATGCTCATCATCATGACCTCGCCCTTGCGCGACATTGTGCATGGCTTGCAGGTGGCGTCAGCGATCAAGGCCCAGAAGCCGGAGTGGCGCATTGCCTGGATCGTGCGGGACATCTTCGCGCCGTTGGTGCGCGCCTCGACGGCGGTCGAGCAGGTTTATGTTTTTCACCGGCATGAAGGCCCGCGGGGATTCCTGCGGACGATGCGGGAAGTGAGGAAACGGGAGTTCGACCTGGTGTGTGACTACCAGGGTTTGCTGCGCACGGGGCTCATGACGAAGTGGTCGCGGGGTCGCCGCAAGGTAGGCAGGCCGGATGCCCGGGAGGCCTGGGGCATGTTTTATGATGAGAAGATCACGCTGCCGGCGCGCGGTCGGCAGTCGCATTTGTTGGAAGTCATGCTGCAATTTTGCGAACCGGCGGGCGCCGAGCCGCGTCTCGGCGGGCCGTTGCGTTTCCGCGATCTCGAGCGGCTGAGCCTGGGCTTCATGGATCCGCGCAAGGGGCAGCGGCCGATCCTGATTTTTCCGGACAGCGGGCGGGATAGCAAAAAATGGAATGGGTTCACCCAGCTCACGGCCCTGCTGATCCGGGAAGCCGGGCGCAAGGTGGTGTGGGCCGGCAGTCACTACCTGCCGTGCCGTGAATCATTTCCCGAGGGGGCCTTTATCAACCTGACGGGCAACACGAGTCTCACGTCCCTGCCGGCGTTGCTGGCCAAGTCGGACTGGGTGATTTCAAATGACAGCGGGCCGATGCATCTCTCGGCCGCGATGGGGTTGCGGACCATCGGATTGTTCGGGCCGACCGATCCGCAGAAGTTCGGTCCCTATCCGCTGAAGAGTCCCACGAATTACTCGATCCAGGCCCCGGTCGGTGAACTGGCCCTGCTCTCCGCCAAGGAAGTCTTCCATCTTTTCAAGCGAATCGAGCGAACGTTGCACCATGGCCAGGCGGGCGCGGTGCTTTCGCCTGCTTAAGGGCGACTCAGTTTTTTCGGCGAAAGGTCCGAAGCTCGAGCGGCGGGTTGGCGGGATAGAATGCCTGGAGATCGGGCAGCGTGGTCAGCGTCCACGGAATTGACGGCGAACGGCCGTTCTTCGTGAACACGATTTCGTCGGCGATATAAACCGACGTGTGCACGACCTCCCCGTCCGCGCGGGTCATGAGCAGGAGGTCGCCCATCACGGGAGAGCCTGTGACGGGTGAATAGGTGGTGAGAAGCACGTCGCGAAGATACGAGATGTCGTCGAAGCGGTGATCGGGCACGTCGTTGAAAAAGTTCATCGCCGTCCAGTGACAATCGGGGCTGAGCTCGGGCGGGATCTCGGGCGAGGGATAGGTGTAGAGCAGTCCGCGCGCGAAGCGAGGGAGCAGGTGCACGATATCGAGAGTCATGCCCTCGGGTTGCCGGGCGAGGGAATGCAACAACGAGGTCACGTCCTTGCGCCGCCGGCCGTTGCTGCTCCAGTACGCGGCGATGGACTCGATGTCGGAGCCGGGGCGGACGCGGAGCTTGACGAGCAGCGTGGACTTGCGCGCGAGGGTCTTGATGAGGTGGACCCGACCGGCGGCCGTGGGCACGTGCGGAAGAACCAGTCCGGGATCGGAAAAGAGCATGGCATTCCCGCGCCGGTAGAGCAGTTGGCGGATTCGGTCCACAATCGCGGGATCGACGTTGGAATGGGAAAACCACTCTTCCAACATCTCGTCGCGAAATCGAAATGGCTCGGTCTGGAGCTGGTTTTCCGGCAGGCCCGCCAGGGTGTTATAGATGACGGCGCGTGATTCGGTCGACAGGCTTGCCACGAGGGAGTCTGGGGGGCGGACGACGATTCCCCTCGGGCTGGTTTCCCGGATGGCTGGATCGCGGAGGGCGCGCAGTTGATCCGCGGTCAGGGACGCCTGCAGCCACAGCTGGTCGAGTTTGGCCGCGTCGTAGCCGTCGAAGTTCCAGCGTGACGGCGCGGCGTCATAGTCCGCGGCCATGAACTCGTCTGGCGGCTCGATCACAATGCGCGAGTATTCCACCTCGCCCCATGGTCCCGGCTTGGCCTCATGGACCAGCCCGATGGTGGCCGCGGCCGGCACCAATAGGCAGGTGAGAAGCAGACCGAGCGCTACCCGGGCATGGCGACGGTACGAGCCGGAGGGGCTGGGTAGGATGGAGGGAGTTGGCGGGGAAAAGTTAATAAAGGGGTGGAAAGTACGTCGCGGGTGGCATTGATCAAGCGGGCAATGGAGGGCGGAGGGACGAGGATCGCGATTTGTGTTTATTCCGGGCGCTGCAGCCCTCAGAAAGACCGCTCCCATGCTCGATCCAAAACTTCTTCGTGAATCGCCCGAGACGGTCCGGGCGGCCATTGCCCGCAAGCACCTCGACGTCGATCTCGATGCAGTGTTGGCGCTCGATGCGTCCTGGCGGGCGCAATTGACGGAAGTCGAGGCGCTGCGGGCGAAACAGAAGGCGGCCAACAACGAGATGGCGGCGCTCAAGAAAGGCTCCCCGGAGTTCATGGCGAAGGTTCAGGAAATGAAGGCAGTCGCCGCGGAAGCCAAGACCCGCGAGGAGGGCCTAAAGGCCCTGGAGGAAAAGTGGCATGCCGCGATGCTCAGCCTGCCGAACGTCCCGCACGCCAGCGTGCCGGAGGGTCGGACGCCGGAGGAGAATGTGGTGCATGCGACCCATGGTTCGATCGAAGCCGTGTCACCGGTGGCGATCCCGCACTGGGAAATCGGCGGTTTCAGCAACCTCGTGGATTTCGGGCGCGGGGCCAAGGTCACGGGCGCGGGATTCCCGTTCTTCATTGGCGACGGCGCGCGCCTGGTGCGGTCGCTGTTGCAATTCTTCTTGGACGAGGACGGCAAGGCCGGCTACACGGAGGTCAGCCCGCCGATCTTTGTGAACGCCGCCAGCGCGACGGCGACCGGCCAGCTTCCGGACAAGGAGGGCCAGATGTATGAAACGACCGACAAGCTCTATGCGGTGCCGACCGCGGAGGTGCCGCTGACGAATTTCTTCCGTGATGAGATCGTGGAGCAGGAGGCGCTGCCGATCCGCCGTTGCGCCTATACGCCCTGTTTTCGCCGGGAGGCCGGCAGCTATGGCAAGGACGTGCGCGGGCTGAACCGGGTGCACCAGTTCGACAAGGTGGAGTTGCTCAAATGGGTTCATCCGTCGAGCAGCTACGACGAACTGGAGAAGCTGCGGGCCGATGCGGAGCGTTTGCTGCAGAAGCTGGAGCTGCCGTATCGCGTGCTGCTCATGTGCGGCGGCGATCTCGGATTCTCGCAATCCAAGAAGTATGATCTCGAAGTCTGGGCTGCCGGGCAGAAGCGGTGGCTCGAGGTATCAAGCTGCTCGAACTTCGAGGCTTTCCAGGCCCGCCGTGCGCAGATCCGTTTTCGCAATGCGGAAACGGGCAAGCCCGAGCTCGTGCACACCTTGAATGGGTCGGGGCTGGCGGTGCCGCGCGTGCTGGCGGCGTTGCTGGAAAACAACCTTCAGGCGGATGGCCGCGTCAAACTCCCCGCCGTGCTGGTGCCGTATTTCGGGAAGGAATACCTGAGCTTCAGCTGAAGCGGGTAATGGCGAAGCCGGCGCGCGGTCGTTGCTGAAACCATGAAACAGCCGCGCCCGAACCCGACCCTGGCGGCGAAAATCGCCCTCCTGGCGTCGGCCTTGCCCAGGGAGCGGATGCACCCGACGGTGCTGCGGTGGGTCGAGGGCAGAAAGGCGCGGGGACCGTGGTGCGTCGCGTTCTCGGGCGGCGCCGACTCGATGGCGTTGCTCGCAGCGCTGCGCGCCCACTGGCCGGAGCGACCCATGCTGGCGGTGCATTTCAACCATCGGTTACGGGGACGGGCGAGCGATGCGGATGAGGTCTTCTGCCGAAAAACGGCCGCCGCGCTGGGGGTTGAATTCATTCGTGAGACCTGGCGCAGGGCGCCCTTGGTGCCGAGTGAGGCCGAGGCCCGGGCCGCGCGGCATGCGTGCTTTGCGCGGGTCATGGCGCGGGAGCGGGCCAAGGTGCTTTGGCTGGCGCACCAGCAGGATGACATCGCCGAATCGATGTTGATGCGGCTGGCCCGGGGGAGCGGAGCCGGCGGCATGGCGGCACCGCGTCCGGTTCAGACATTCCCCGACGGGCGGGTTCATCTGCGCCCGTTGCTCACGTTCAAGAAGGAGGAACTGTTGGAGGCGCTGCGACAGGCGGGGCTTAAATGGCGCGAGGACGCGACGAACCGGGGGCGGGCCTATTTCCGCAACCGCGTTCGGAACGAGGTGGTGCCCGTCTGGCAGGCGGCGGCGGGCCGCGACGCGATGGCCGGGGCGGCCCGGGCCCGGGAATTGCAGGAGGAGGACGATGCGGCGCTGGAGGCCTGGGTGGACCGGTTGGCCCCATTGAAACGGGGGGTGCTCGACGTGTCCGCCCTGCAGGGAATGCCCCGCGGTGTGGTTCGGCGGGCGCTGCACCGCTGGCTGTTGGCGGTGCGCCCTGCGACCGACCTGTCGCGGCAGGGATTCGAGGTGCTCTTGGGGCTGCTGGAGCGCGGGGGAGACACGCGGTTTAGCCTGGGACGGGACGGGTTTGCCGTGATTTCCCGAGGCAAACTCGCGTTTCGGCGGGGCTAACCGGTTCCGAATCTGGCCGAATTTTCAAGGCCGGCCCGATTGACTTATCCTAGGGGAACCTACACGGTGGCCGATACTCTAATTCCACATGTCCGATAACGAAGATAACAAGAAGCGCCGCCCCTTGAAGAGCATGCCCCCGGATGGTTTTCCGCTCAAGACGGGCCTGATCTGGGTGGCCATCATCTTGGCGATTGCGGCGATCTTCTGGCTGAACCCGCCCAAGAGCCCGCAGCCGGCGACGCTTAATATCCAGCGGGTGGTGGAGCTGGCGCAGGAAGGCCGGATTGCCAGCGGTTATATCCGTAGCGATGCCACGGGTGGTCGCGACTGGTCGGTCCTGACGGGCGAGACCACGGAACCCTTTCTTCAGAACACGGCCGGCAACGCAACGAAGGCTTTTACGGCCACGGGTCGCCTGACCGACACCAATCTCGAGCAGTTGCAGAAGTCCAAGGTGTTCATTGAGAAGCCGGCGACCACGGCCATGACGCAGCTGCTCTATAATGTACTGCCCTTCGTGGTCGTGATCGGGTTGCTGTATTTCCTCTTTGTGCGCCAGCTGAAGAGCGCGGGCAAAGGCGCCCTGAGCTTTGGCAAGAGCCGGGCGAAGATGCTGACGCGTGACAAGGATCGCATCACCTTCGCCGACGTCGCCGGGTGCGACGAGGCCAAGGAGGAAGTGAGCGAGGTGGTCGAGTTTCTGAAGGATCCCAAGAAGTTCCAGAAGATCGGCGGTCGGATTCCCAAGGGCATTTTGATGGTCGGCCCCCCGGGCACCGGCAAGACCCTCCTCGCCAAGGCGATCGCCGGCGAGGCGGATGTGCCGTTTTTCTCGATCAGCGGCTCGGACTTCGTGGAGATGTTCGTCGGCGTCGGCGCCAGCCGCGTGCGCGACATGTTTGAACAGGGCCGGAAAAACGCGCCCTGTCTGATCTTCATCGACGAAATCGACGCGGTGGGCCGCCAGCGCGGCGCCGGCCTCGGCGGCGGCAATGACGAGCGCGAGCAGACGCTCAACTCGCTCCTGGTTGAGATGGACGGTTTCGATACCCAGGAAGGCGTCATCATCATCGCGGCCACCAACCGCCCCGACGTGCTCGACGCGGCGCTGCTGCGCCCGGGTCGCTTCGACCGGCAGGTGACGATCGACCTGCCTGACATCGTCGGCCGCGAGCAGATCCTCCGCGTGCACGCCCGTCGGATCACGCTTTCGGACAATGTTGACCTTGGCGTCATTGCCCGGGGCACGCCCGGCCTTTCCGGCGCGGAACTTGCCAACCTCTTGAACGAGTCGGCCCTGCTGGCGGCCCGGCGCAACAAGAAGAAGGTGGACATGTCCGATGTCGACGAGGCGCGCGACAAGCTCCTGTGGGGACTCTCGCGCCGCCGCGTGATGGACGACGCCGAGAAACGATTGGTCGCCTGGCATGAAGCCGGCCACGCCGTTGTGCAGGCGGTCCTCGATGACGGCACGATGCCGGTCCACAAGGTCACGATCATCCCGCGCGGCCAGAGCCTGGGCAGCACCACGTATCTTCCGACCAAGGACATCCTCACGCGGCCGAAGAAGCGGTTGCTCGATGAGATTGCGATGGCGATGGGTGGACGCATTGCCGAGGAACTGGTCACGGGCGACTTCAGCAATGGCGCCTATGGCGACATCAAGCAGGCGACCCGAATTGCCCGAGCCATGGTCTGCGACTATGGCATGAGCGATCTTGGCCCGGTGGCGATGGGCGAGAACCAGGACACCGTGTTCCTCGGGCGCGACATCACTCGTTCGCAGCACATCAGCGAGGACACCGCGCGGCAGGTGGATGCGGCCGTCTCGGACATCCTGAATTCGCAATACAAGCGGGCGCAGCAGATCATCGAGGAACACCGGGTCGCGCTCGACAAGGTGGCGGCGGCGTTGCTCGAGCATGAGACGATCGAGGGACGGCACGTCCTGGAGATCCTCAAGCAGGGCGAGATCAAGTCGCCGATCGTGTCGGTGCGGCCGCCGAAGCTCCCGCCCGCTGATGCGGCCAAACCTTCGGACAAGGGTGTGCCTCATCCGTCGTCGGGCCATGCGACCGGCGCACCTGAGCCCCATCCCGCGTAAGGCTCGAAATCAGTCTTGGTTTTCTTTCCGGAGGCCGGCATGGTGCCGGCCTCTTTTATTATGAATATCTGTTGTATTGGCGCGGGTTACGTTGGCGGCCCCACGATGGCCATGATTGCGCTGAAGTGCCCGGACATCACGGTCACGGTGGTCGACATGAACGCGACTCGCATCGCCGCATGGAATGGCGACAGCCTCCCCATTTTCGAGCCCGGTCTGGATGAGGTCGTGCGGCAGGCTCGCGGTCGCAACCTGTTCTTTTCGACCGACGTAGCCGGCGAGATCAAGAAGGCGGACATTATTTTCGTGGCGGTGAACACGCCGACCAAGACGTACGGGGTCGGTGCGGGGCGCGCGGCGGACCTGCGGTTCATCGAATCGGTTGCCCGGACCATCGCGGAGCATGCCGATGGCCCCAAGATCATCGTCGAAAAGTCCACGATCCCGGTGAAGACCGCGGACGCGATCAAGAGCATCCTTTCCTCGAATTCGCGGGGCTTGAAGTTCCAGGTGCTGTCGAATCCGGAATTCCTGGCGGAGGGCACGGCGATCAAGGATTTGACCAACCCCGATCGCGTCCTGATCGGCGGCGAGCGCACGCCGGACGGCGAAAAGGCCGTCGAGGCCCTGGTGGGAGTGTATGCGCGCTGGGTTCCGCGCGACCGAATCATCACCACCAATCTTTGGTCCTCGGAGCTGTCCAAGCTCGTGGCCAACGCGTTCCTGGCCCAGCGCATCTCGTCGATCAACTCGATCTCCGCGTTGTGTGAGGCGACGGGAGCGGACGTGGATGAGGTCGCCAATGCGATCGGCAAGGACAGTCGCATCGGGCCGAAATTCCTGAAGTCCTCCGTGGGGTTTGGCGGCTCCTGTTTTCAGAAGGATATTCTGAACCTGACCTATTTGTGCGAGACCTTTGGTCTGCCGGAAGTGGCGGCCTATTGGACGAGCGTGGTGGGGATCAACGACTGGCAGAAGCGGCGATTTGCCGGGCAGATCGTGCGGGCGTTGTTCAACACGGTTGCGGACAAGAAGATCGCGGTGCTGGGTTTTGCCTTCAAGAAGGACACCAATGACACGCGTGAATCGGCGGCCATCAACGTTTGCCGGGACCTGCTGTCGGAGCATGCCCGGGTTTGTGTTTATGATCCCAAGGTGCCCGCGGAAGAGATCCTGCTCGATACGCTCGGCAAGGGGGCGCACAACCCCCGGCTGACCGTCGCCAAGGATGCGTATGAAGCGTGCGCCGATGCGCATGCCATCGCCATTGTGACCGAGTGGGACGAGTTCAAGACACTGGACTACGCGCGGATTTTCGCAGCGATGCCGAAGCCGGCGTTCCTCTTCGATGGCCGCAATATCGTGGACCTGGCCGCGCTCCGAAAAATCGGCTTCCAGGCGTCTGGAATTGGCAAGGGTTAGAGCTTCTTAGGCTAGTGGCCTCTCTCTGGCAGGGTCGGATCTTGGAGCGACTTTGCGCCTGAGCCTGTCCCATGCAGTCGGAGTGCAATTCCGCAGCGTGCGCGGTCGAACGGTTCAGTTGTAGGGGCGTGGCTCGTCCACGCCCTTGCTTCCCGCAGCGAGAAAAGGGCGCGGTCAAGCCGCGCCCCTACATCCAACTGCATCGTTCCGTCTGGGGTCGTCGCAAGCGACCCCACCAGAAAGCAAACACCGCTGTTCCGTTGGCCGGTCTATTTCCCGTCAGCCGTGCGCTTGGTCCGCCAGCGACGGTAGCCCAGCAGAGCGCCCATGGCCCCGATCAGCATGGCGCCGTACGTGGATGGTTCAGGCACCGGAGTGATCTGGTCGTCCCACGATTGCCACTTGGTGTTGTCGCCGACCCACGTGGGCGAATTGAAGACTACATAGTTCATGGGAGCTTGTCCCGTGGTGTCGTGAATCGCGCCGCCGGTCCAGTTCTTGGCGTAGAAGTAGTCCGAGGCGTCCTCCCAATTGATGATCTGGAGGGTGATGCCCGCGGCGATGGTCAGGTTGGTGACATCGAGGATCGAGTTGCTGCCGGAGAAATCGAGGTAGATGGTGCCCGAGCCGGTGAAGTTCAGGTTGCTCACGCGGACGGTGGCGTCGCTGAGATAGAGGGTGGTGCCCGCCGCGACGTTGAGGGTGCTGTTGCTGAACGCGTCGCCAGTGATGAAGTCGTTACTGGCGGTGAAGGCGAGTTTGCCGTCGTTGAGGTTGATGGTGCCCGTGAAGTCGCCGGCGGAGGCGACCGTGTTGCTGCTGATGGTGAGGGTGCCGTCGCCTTCCTTGGTCAGGATGCTGCCCGCCGCGCCCGCCAGCTTGCCCGAGAAATTGGTTGAGGCATCGGCGTGGTCGTTGGTGATGAGCTGTCCGGTGCCGAGGAGGATGGTGCCGCTGCCGGCGATCGAGCCGATGGTTTCCGACTTGCCGTTGACGTTGAACACACCGTCGGTCGCCAGGGATACGGCGGCCGTATCCGAGATCTGATTGTTCTTGGAGAGGAGGAGGGTGGCGGTGCCGGCGACACCATCGCCGATGGTGATGGTGCTGGAGGAGGACAGGCCCCGGGGGCTGGTGCCGTCCATGTTGAGGTTGAGGGTGCCGTTGTTGACCGTGGTGGTCGTGTTGGCGGTGTAGTCGCCGGACAGCGTGACGGTGCCGGCGCCGTCCTTGACGAGGGTGCTGACGTTGCTGCCGATGACGCTGCCGATGTTGATGTCACCGTCACCGCCCAGTGTGAGGGTGCGGCCCGCGGCGCTGCCGTTGATGATGCTGGCGGAGGAGCCGGAGGTGTTGGCGATGTTGAGCGTGCTGCCGGCGTCGGCATTGATCCGGCTGTCGCCGGCGAGGCTGATGAAGCCGTTGTAGGTATTGTTGCCCCCGGTATTGCGGAGGTTGCCCGTATTGCCCGTGCCTTGCCCGGACAAGGTCAGGTGCTCGTTCGCGATCGTGAGGTTACCGCCGCTGCCGTCCAACTGGAGCTGCGCGCCGGCGGCCACGACGGTGCCGTGATTGGAATTGATGGGACTGCTTTGCCCGAGCGCCTCGCTGTCGGAGATCGCCACGATGCCGGCGGTAATATTGGTGACGCCGCTGTAGGTGTTCGCGTTGGTGAGGGCGAGGGTGCCGTCGCCGCTCTTGGTCAAAGCGTTGCCGGCTCCGCCTGCGGTGTAGCCCACGCCGTTCTGCAGGACCGAGTCGATCCGCAGGTCGGTGTCTTGTGAGCCGTTGGCCACGTTGATCGTAAACGTGTTCGAGGACATGCCGATGTTGTTGTTCTCGATGACCGCGGTCTGGTTTGAATTCGCGGCGGTGATGCCGGCGGTGACGGTCAACAGCGGATTGAAGCTGGGATCGCCACCCGTGACGTGCCCGCCGTGGAGTTCGAGGCTGTTCAGGGCATTGCTGCCGCCGTTCATGTTGAACAGGCCGTCCTCGTGGATGGTCATGTTGGCGGTGGCCTTGATCATGTCGTTGACCGCGGCGAAGCCCGGAAGCACCTGACCCATTTGGAGGACCACGGAATCCGCCGCCCCCTGGTTCGACGCGTTACCGATGGTGATGTCGTTGCTCGAAATAACCTCGGTGAAGCCGCCGCTGTCGATGACGAGCTTGCCGCCGGTGATGAGGGTTTCGCCCGAATAGGTATTGGGGTTCAGGAAGAAGGCCAGAAGGGTGGCGGTGCCGTCGCCAGTCTTGGTCAGTCCGCCCGTGCCGCTGATCGAGCTGTTGATGAGGATATTGGTGGGGTTGAAGATCTCGTATGGCTCCGTGGGAACCGCGAGATTGTAGGCAGCGACTCCGTCGCTCGAGCTGGTATGCAAGGTGAGCGTATGGCTGGAGAGGCTGATGGTGTCGTCGTAAGAGACGCCGTCGCCGATCCGGAGGAGATTGTCGGCGGCGCTGATGGTGGCATCGCCAGTCAGCGTGATGTTGCCAAGCCACTGGCTCGTCTGGCCCGCTGAACCTCCCGCGTGGAGGGCGCCGGTGTCGGCGCTTACGCCGGACCCGGCCAGTCGGAGCATGCCGGTCTTCGTGATCGTTTCCGCGTTGGTGGGATTCGTCGGTGAGATGGCCGCGCCGCCGGCCAGGGCCAGGGTGGCACCGGCGTCGACGGTAACGTCGCCGCTGGCGGCGCCGAGCGAGTTGCTGTTGGTGGTCTTTGCGACGCCGGCGGCGATGGTTGTGGTCCCGGTGTGCTGATTGTTACCAGCCAGGACCAGGGTGCCCGCACCCGTTTTGGTGAGGGCGCCGCTGGTGGCGGCGCTGCCGCCAGACAGCGTCAGTTCGGCCGCGGGGTTGGTGACCTCGATGGTGCCGGTCTTGCCGTTGTTGATGGTGAAGTTGCGATTGGTGCTGTCGGACCCGGATCCCGTGAACTGCAGGGTGCCGCCGTCGAAGACGAGGTTGGACGCGGCGTTGGTGGACGAGCCCAGATGGCTGGAGAGGCCGCCGTTCGCCACATCGGAGATCGAAAGGATGCCTTGGTTGATGGTGGTGGCTCCCGTGTAGGTATTGGCCGCGGACAGCACCATGGTGCCGGCGCCGGTTTTCGTTAAGCCGTCGCCAACGCTGTCGTTGTCTTCCAGTTCCGCGCTTACGTTGAGCGTGACGCCGGAATTGACGGTAAAGCTCGTGTTGCCGTTGAGCGCGATGCCGGCGTTCGATGCGTTCGCGCCGGAGCCATATTGGATGGTGGAGTTGGCGGTGACAGTCACCGATCCGTCCAGTTGCGCGCTCTCAGCGTTGTAGGCGGTTCCGCTGCCAGAATAGCTCAAATTGACCGTACCGCCCGCCAGGGTGAGGTCGCCGAGGTGGGCGTGGCTGGTGCTACCGCCATAGGTGCTGGCGCCGGAGACGATGTTCAGGATGCCGCCGGAGTTGACCGTAACCTTGGCTGGGCTCGATGCATTAAAGGCATTCACGCCACGAATCTCGAAGGTGCCCCCGTTGTTGACCTGGACGACGGCGTTGGAGGCGAGGCGATTGGCTGACTGGTTGCCGTCGACGGCGAGGGTGCCGCCGTTGACCGTCGTCGTTCCGGTGTAGTTGCTGCCGGCGTTGAGCAGGAGGGTGCCGCTGCCATCCTTGGTCAGGGTGCCGGCCGCGCCGGTGTTGATGCCGTTGGTGCTGATGGTGGTGTCGCCGGCCCCGCCGATGGTGAGGGCCCGGCCGGTGCCGGTGACGCCGCCGGTGAGGGTGAGCGTATTGGCGTCGGAATTGATACGCACGCCGGTGGAGCCGAGGACAATTCCGCCCGAGATGCTGTTGTTGCCGCTCACGCTGCGGAGGGCGCCGCCGGAGCTGATGCCGGTGCCGTTGAGCGTGATGGTCTCGTTGCCGACGGCAATGCCGCCTTGGAGTTCGAGCGCGGCGCCGGAAGTCACCGAGGTGCCGTTGGCGGTGGTGCCCAGGGCGGTGTTATTCTGAATGTTGAGCACGCCGGTGCTCACGGTGGTGGTACCGGTGTAGGTGTTGGCGTTCGTGAGCACCAACGTTCCGGTGCCCTGCTTGGTCAGGTTGTTACTGCCCGAAATGATGGAACTGATCGTCAGGTCGGCGGTGGCGGCGGAGGAATCTCCAATGGTGAAGGTCCGATTGGCACCCAACCCGAGGGTGCCACCTGATATGGTTGCGCCGTTGGGATTGTTGGTGGCGTTGTACGTCACGGTGCCGCCGAGAGTCAGGGTGCTCCCCGTGCCAAGGGTGACCTGGGCGGTAGTGCCGCTGGCGCCGCCGCCGAGCGTGAGACTGCCGATGGTTTCGGTGAGACCGTTGGCCACGCTCAAGGTGCCGGCGTAGACGGTGACCGCCGAGTTGTTGTTAATGCGTTCGCTGCTGCCGGCGATGGCCAGAGTGCCTCCGCTGACGCCACCGCTGGTGCCGACGTTGGTGGCGCCCGTGTTGCCGTTGCTGCCGGTGAGGGTGAGGGTACCTGCGCCGATTTTCGTCAGGGCGCCACTGGTGCCCGCGGCGCCGCCCGAGATCGTGAGGTTGCCGGTCGCCTCGCTGATATCGATGATGGCGGTCTTGCCGTTATTAATCGTGAAACTGCGGTTGGTGGAGTCGGCCCCGGCGGTGGTGTGGCGAAGCGTGCCGCCATTGAAGACGAGGTTACTCGCGGAGTTTGACGAGCTGCCAATGTTGCTGGCGGATGAACCATTGGCCAGGTTGCTGACGGAGAGGACGCCATCAGTGATCGTCGTGACGCCCGTGTAGGTGTTGTTGGAAGAGAGCGTGAGGGTGCCCGCGCCGTCCTTGGTGAGGGAACCGTTGCCGGTGGCGATGATGCCCGAGCTAACCGTGATGTTGCCGGCGCCGCCCAAGGTCAGGCTCCGGTTGGTGCCGGAGATCCCGCCGGTGAGGGTGAGGGTGTCGGCGTCGGAATTAATGCGCACGCCGGTGGAACCGAGGACCACCCCGCCCGAAGTGCTGTTATTGCCGCTCACATTGCGGAGAGCGCCACCGGAGCTGATGCCGGTGCCGTTGAGGGTGATGGTCTCGTTGCCGACGGAAATGCCGCCTTGGAATTCCAGCGCGGCGCCGGAGGTCACCGAGGTGCCGGCCGTGGTTCCACCCAACGCGGTGTTGCTCCGAATATTGAGCACACCGGTGCTGACCGTGGTGGTCCCCGTGAATGAATTGGAACCCGAAAGCGTCCACGTGCCGGAGCCGGTCTTGGTGATGCCGCCCGATCCGGTGCTGATATTCCCTGCAATGGTTCCGTTGGAGCTACCGGATAAAGTGAGGGTGCGGTTCGTGCCGCTGATGGCGCCGTTGAAAATGAGTCCGCCAGAAGTTGCGCTCCACGTCTGGCTCGCTCCGAGGGAGATCGCGACATTGAAGGTCTGGGTGTCGGCGTCGCTATTCACGATGCCGGCGGTATTGCTGATGGTCAGGGTATTCCCGGCGCCGAAGGTGAAACCTTGCGTTGCCGCGCTGGAGCCGAAGGTGATGTTGCGCACCGTGCGATTGCTGCCACCGAGCAGAATCGTGTATTGCGCATTCGTCATCAAGTCGGTGTCGAAATTCGCCGTGTTGCCTGAACTCCAGGCGGAGTTGTTGCTCCAGTTGTTATTCGTGCCCCAGCTGTTCGTGTTTCCGCCCGCGTCCCAGCTGATCGTCGCCGACCTAACCAATGCAGGCATGCTCAAAACCACGGCGAGCGCGCGCACGTAGCGCCGCATTGTGCGGCGGAAGATGCGAGGTTCCGAAGGTGGTTTCATCGTGGAATGAGAATCGGAGCGGGCGCTGAGACCAAAAGCCTAATATAGGGTAACCAATTCAGGAAGTAGGGAAGCTGAGGAGTGGCGGTCTGGGTATAAATCCCTACTTCCAAAATGAAAGCTAAATCCCGACTTTGTTGCGGAATGCGAAGGTGTTCATGCCGGGGCAGAGGCTTAGTTCCCGCGGCGGTTCGCCGTGCTGTCAGACGGGAATCGAGAGATCGTTACTCAAGTAGCTGTTTTTCAGATCAATAGGGTAGCGCGCGAGGACGTGTACCGCGGGCGAGTTGCTTGACGGGGGTAAACCCCGCGATCCTCACCCATTAAATAGGTAAATCTACCTAATAAGGAGTTGACGCCGGTTTTCGGCCCTATCTAGCTAGGGCCACTTCCTAAGCAGTATCTAGGCCCTTATCCCCACTCCACGTATGAAGTTCTCCCGGCTGACCGCATTTTTCACGTTCGTAGCCATGTACGGTATGCTTTCCGCGGCGACCGGCCCGGTGGGCAATCCCTCCGCGGTGACCTACAATCCGTCGATCAAGATCGTGCAGGGCAACCAGCCGTTCTCTTCGAGTTACGTTCTCACGGTGACGTCCCCTTCGCATCTGCTCGCGAATACCTCGGTCACCGTCCCGCTGGACGTGACGATTCTCTCCAAGCCTGCGGGTGTCAGCGACGCTGAGGCGTTGGCGTTTGTTTCGCTGAGCGCGCCGTCGCTCACCTTCACTGGCCCGAACCAATCGCAGTCGACCACGGTCACGGTTGCGGTCCCATTGGGAAATTTCGCCGGTGATTACGCTTACAAGCTGAAGCCGTCCGGCTGGCCCGTGAACCCGTTCGGCCTCAATGATGCCGGCGCCACCATCAACGCGACCGCCAATCCCGCGTACAACGTCGACAATTCCCCGCCGGCGATCGTCCTCCTGAGCCCGCCGAATGGCGCAACCTATGTTTATCGTCCGGCGACGGGCCAGCCCGTGACGGTGCCCATTTTGTTCAATGCCAGCGTGGGGTTGAATGGCATGCCCCTCGACAGCCTCGTGGCCTCGGTGAGCGGTTCCTCGGTTGCCAACCTGGTCACCACCGGTCTTCTGACCCTCATCGGCTCCGGCACGGGTTCGGTCCAACTCACCCAAGCGGGCACCTATGTCGTCGAAGCCAGCGCCACGAACCGCAACGGCACGAGCCGCGCGACCGCTGAAATCAACGTCGTCGTTGAGGCCCCGCCCCCGACGATCACGCCGTCGAGTCCGACGGCGAATGCGTCCTTCAGCTACACCCTCGGCACTGCCGGTGCGTTGGTGCCCGTCGGCTTCACGGCCAACAGCATCTACGGCAATATCACCGCCATTTCCGCCACGCTCAACGGCACCCCGATTGCCCTGAATCAGAGCGGTGTGGGGAGCTCAACCACCGCCACGGGCAGCACCACACTGACCGTCCCGGCCGGAAACCACGTTTTGGAATTCATGGCGTCGAATGAATACGGCGCCGCCACGCCGGTGCAGGTTCCGTTCCGCGTCGAGGGCATCGCTCCGCTGCCGACAGTCACGATCACCACGCCCGCCAACGGAGCCACCTTCACCCGCACTTCCGGCGATCCCGCCACCGTCGTCAATTTCACCTTCACCGGCGCCGCGGTTTACGGCACGGTGGCCAGCGTCAGCGTCAAGGTCGATGGGGTGACCGTTCCCGCCACGATCAACGGCCTGAATTCGCCGAGCATCACTGGCAGCGGCTCAGTGAGCTATTCCGCGGGCGGCGCGCACACGATCAATGTGACGCTGACGAACAGCGCCGGTGCGGTGGCGTCCGCATCCAGCACCTTCACGGTGACGCAGACCCAGACGCAGGCTTGCCGGGACCTGACCTGGTTGCCGCCCATTTCACTGAACAAGACGGTCGAAGGCGGCTCGGTGGTGCCGATCAAGTTCCGCCTGGACTGCAAGGGCAAGTTCGTGCGCGACACGAAGGTCGTCATCGCCATCTACGAGATCTACGGCAACGGCTCGATCTCCAACCCGACGCTGTTCCCGTACGGCGAGGGCAGCCCGAATCCGCCGGATTATGCCATCACCGGCCACATGTACCACCTGAACTTCGACACGGCGAGCGGCGTTCATCACTACCGTGTGGATGTCTACACCACGGCCAATGGCACGCCGCAGCTCATCGATTCGACGGACATCTTCACCAAGAAGAAGGGCCGTGACGACGACTCCTGCCGGGATTGGAAGCGCGATCACAAGTGCCGCGAGCGCCATCACGACCACGATCGCGACTGCCGGAACCGGGATCACGACCACGGCGGGCGTGACTGCAATCGCAACCGCAACGATGATTGCGATGAGGACCGCGATTGCCGCAACCGCGACCACGACCATGACGGACGCGACCGGAATCGCGGCCGGGATAACGATTGCGACCGTGACCGAGACAACAATCACAGCCACGGCAACAGCCACGGCAACAGCCACGGTAACAGCCACGGTAATGGAAACGGCTACGGCAACAGCCACGGAAACGGTAACGGCAACGGAAACGGTAACGGTAACGGCAAGGGGCGTAACTAAAGATAGCGAACCCAACCGCGACCGCGGATGGGTTCGGATTGAAGCCTCCGCGAGTTAAATAAAGCAAAGCCCCGCCGCGTGCGGGGCTTTATCTTTTGCGGCTACCCGTCGGGTTCCCGCGCGGTCGAGCGGTTATTTCGCCAGGAGACTGTGACGGCGGCTGTAACCGAAGTACACGGCGAAGCCCAGGGCCATCCAGATGGCCAGGTTCAGCCACGTGATCAACGGCAGGAAGTACATTTGGAGTGCACAGCTGCCGATGCCCAGAACTGGTACGAGGGGCACCCAAGGCGTGCGGAAAGGGCGGGGCAGATCGGGCCGGGTCCGGCGAAGCACCAGGACGCCGGCGCAAACGAGGGCGAAGGCGAGCATCGTGCCGATGGAGATCAGCTCCCCGAGCAGATCGAGCGGAAACAAACCGGAGATCACGGCGCAGGAAATCCCGGTGATCCAAGTGGTGATGTGCGGGGTGCCGTAGCGGGGGTGGATCCGGGCGAATACCTTGGGCAGCAGCCCGTCGCGCGACATCGCGTAGAAAATGCGCGGCTGGCCCAGCAGGGAAACCAGAATGACCGACGTGAGACCGGCCAACGTGGCGGCTTCGATCAGGTAACGGAAGAAGTCGGGCGCGCCCACGTGCTGGAGCGCGAAGATGAAGGGCGCGTCCACGTTCAGGTCCTTGAAGTTCACCATGCCGGTCAGGACGACGGAAACCGCAATGAAGAGAAATGAGACCACCGCCAGCGTGCCCAGGAGGCCGATGGGCATATCGCGCTGCGGATTCCGCGTTTCCTGGGCCGCCGCCGACACGCAGTCGAAGCCGACGTACGCGAAGAAAATGGCGGCCGCGCCGCGGAACACGCCGCTCCAGCCGTACTCGCCGAAGGTCCCGGTGTTTTCAGGGATGAAGGGCGCGAGGTTGGCGCGGGCGATCGCGGGATTCTTCAACAGGTACCAGATGCCGTATCCAACCAAGGCCACCAGGACGCCGACCTTGATGAAGACCATGAGGTCGTTGAAGGAAGCGGATTCCCGGATGCCGATATAAAGAATGTAGGTGAGGGCGAGGGAGATGAAAATCGCCGGCAGGTTCACCAGCGCGCCGGTGGTGACCAATGTCCCATTGGTGACGGCCAGCGGGGCGCTGGAGAGCGCGACCGGGAGCGTGAGGTTGAATTCCAGCAGGATGTCGCGCACCGCGCCCGACCAGCTGACGGCGACGGCCGCCCCGGAAAACAGGTACTCCAGCACCAGGCACCAGCCGACAACCCAAGCGAAGAGTTCGCCGAGCGTCGCATAGCTGTAGGTGTAGGCGCTGCCCGAGACGGGGATCATTGACGCAAGCTCGGCGTAGCACAGCCCGGCGAAAAGGCAGGCGATGCCCGAAAACACGAAGGAAAGCGCGATGGCGGGCCCCGCGTATTGCGCGGCGGAGGTCCCGGCGAGCACGAAGATGCCAGCCCCGACCACCGAGCCGATGCCAAGGCTGACCAGGTTCATGGGCCCCAGGGTGCGTTTGTAGCCGTGCTCGGCGGATGCCTCGGCTTGGAGCGAGGCAATGGATTTCGTGCGGAAGAGACTCATGGAAGGGGACCGGCGTCAGAAGGCCGACCGCGGCACCTGGATCGAGTCACCGGGAAAGAGCAGGGGGTCCTCCTCGGGCTGGCGTTGCGCGAGCTTCACGTCGAATTCGTAGGCTTTCCGATCGCGCGTGAGCATCACGCGATTTTCCTTGGCGTAGAGGGAGAATCCGCCGGCGGACTGGACGGCTTTCGACAAGGTCAGGTCCGGCGACCAGGGGATGCGACCGGGCCGCTGGACCTCGCCGCCGATGTAAATGTAGCGCTCGGTCACGTTCACCGAGACATCGAGGGCGGTATAGTAATTCTTCGTGATATAGGTGTCGCGAACACTCTGGGAAAGCTCCGCCGTGGTCAGGCCCGCGGCGGTCACGGCCCCGATGTATTGCAGGCGAATGAGGCCCTGCTCATCGATCTGCACGTTCGTCGTGATCGGCTCCGGGATGCCCAGCAGCGATACGGTCATGGTGTCGCCGGGTCGGAGCTGCGCCGACATCGATGGTGCCTCGATGCGGGGATTGGCGGCGCCGGAAACGGTGTTGTCGGTAACGCAGCCGGTCAGAGCCAGGCCGAACAACGCGAACAGAAAGGCAGGCAGGCAGCGGGAAGTCATGCGGCGATCCATCCAGTGGTGGATTCTCCGCAGGCTGGCAACAAGGCTTTTAGCGACCGCGTTTGCTGCTGCGGGGCTTTTCGTCCTCTTCCTCGGCGTCCTCGTCGTCTTCGTCGTCCTCGTCCTCTTCATCCTCGTCGCCGTCGTCCTTTTCCTTGCCGTCCTCGTCGCCGTCCTCGTCGTCCTCGTCCCATTTGAGCGACGAGTCGTTCTTCATCTTTTCGTCCTCTTCTTCCTCGACGTCTGGCAAGTCATCTTCCTCCTCGGCGGAGGATTTCTCGGCGTCATCGTCGTCATCGCCATGTCCCTCCGGCGTGTAATCGAGGATGGCGGTGATTTCGGCGAACAGGTGGACAGCCCGGCCTTCGATGAAGTCGTTGTTTTGCGCCTCGCGGATCTGGTCCTCGACCTCGTCGACGGTGAGCTTCTCCTCGAGATCGAGGACCTCGTTGAGCATCTTCACGCGCAGCCGGGTGATGTGATCCAGGAAGTCGGCGTAGGGTCCGTTTTCCTCGTCGATCACATCGGGCAGGGCGAAAAGTTTTTCCTCCGACTCGAGCAGCGGCTGCTTGATGCGGGCGAGGCGGACCTTGCCCTTGCCGAGGTCCTTGACGATGCGGAAGGGGATGAAGGCGCGCTCGAAGACGTCCTGGTCGAAGCCGTATTCGCGGAGCGGCTCGATCAACTCGATGATGTGATCAACCTGGCGCGGGTCGATGATGCTGAGACCGTCGACGTCCCAGTGCACGGGGTCGCTGATCTCGTCGACCCACCAGTTGTGGTCTTCACCGAGACGGACAATGCACCATTCGAGGAGGGGAGAGCCTTTCGCCATAGTTTTTTACTGATTTCGTGTGGACCAAAAGGGCGGGCGGAAGGCGTTGTCAAATCCTGAAACGCAAAAAGTTGGAATATTTATTCACCGTCGCTTTTCCCTGCGGATCGGGGGGCCGGAGGGTGGGCGGCGAATGTCCGATAACAAGGCCAAAACGCGCGGGGCTCGCGCTTGAAAGTTGGTCGCGCGCTGCCACAGTGCGCGCCACATGGGCTGGATTTATCAGAACGTCGCCAAACCCGCATTCTTCCGGCTCGATCCGGAGCACGCGCACGAAAGCGCCGTGAATAATCTCGCGCTTCTCGGCCGGATCCGCCCGCTCTGCGCGCTCCTCGAGCGCTGGCACCGCCTGCCGCCGGCGCTCCACCGGCCGGTGGAGTGCCTGGGCCTGAAATTTCCGAATGCCGTCGGGCTGGCCGCGGGTTTCGACAAAAACGGCCGCGCGTGGCCGGCTGCGGCCGCGCTGGGTTTTGGGCATGTCGAGATCGGCACCGTCACGTACCACGCGCAGCCGGGCAATCCTCGGCCGCGTTGTTTTCGCTACCCCGCGGAGCAGGCGGTGATCAATCGCATGGGGTTCAACAACGAGGGGGCGGCCGCGCTGGCGGCGCGCCTCGGCCGGTTGCCGGGCCCGGGCCGCCGCTCCATTCCCCTCGGCGTGAATCTGGGCAAGAGCAAGGTGACCTCGCTGGACCAGGCGGTGGACGATTACCTCGGCAGCTTTCGTCTGCTGGCGGACCACGCGGATTATGTCGTCGTGAATGTCAGCAGCCCCAACACGCCGGGCCTGCGCGAGCTGCAGGATGCAGCGTGGCTCCAGCCGCTGCTCGCCGCGCTGGTGAACGAGAACCGGGCGCGCGTCGCCGCCGGCCGGGCGCGCCGTCCCGTATTGTTGAAGATCGCGCCCGACCTGTCGTTCCCGCAGATCGACGCGGCACTCGAGGTCATCGCCGACCTGGGACTCGATGGCATCATCGCAACCAACACGACGCTCGCGCGGCCCGGCCCGTTCGCGGCGATCAACGAACCGGGCGGCCTGAGCGGCGCGCCCGTGCGGCGGCGTTCGACCGAGATCATCAATTACATTGCCCGGTCGACGTCGGGCCGCCTGCCGATCATCGGCGTGGGCGGCATCATGGACGAGGCCGCGGCGGGCGAGAAGCTCGATGCCGGGGCCACGCTCGTGCAGCTCTATACCGGTCTGATCTATCGCGGCCCGTTTTTCGCCGCCGAAGTGGCGCGGGCGCTGGCGATGCGGCAGCGGATGTAAGTGGCCGCGAGGCCTGCCGGGGCGCCGCTGGCCAGGCGTTCAGATATTCCAGTCGGCCCCGTCGACGAGGATCTCGTGCGATTTGCGCGGGCGGACTACGAGGCTCGTTTCCTGGTAGTACGCGACACTGTGCGGGGGAATGGAATCGCGCACCCAGACGTTGGCGCCGATCACCGAATGCGCGCCGATGCGGGTGTCGCCGCCGAGAATGGTGGCGTGCGCATAAATGGTGACGTGGTCCTCGATGTCCGGATGGCGTTTGACGCCCTTCACGGGGTTGTTCCTGCCATCGGTCTCGAAGGATTTCGCGCCGAGGGTGACGCCCTGATAGATCTTAACATGCGTGCCGATCGTCGCGGTTTCGCCGATCACCACGCCGGTGCCGTGGTCGATGAAGAAATGCGAGCCGATGTGCGCGCCGGGATGGAGATCGATGCCCGTGCGTTCGTGCGCGTATTCGGTGAGCATGCGCGGGAGCAGCGGAACCTGGAGGGCGTAGAGGACGTGGGCGAGGCGCTGCAGCGAGATCGCGAGGACGCAGGGATAGGCGAGGATGATTTCGTCGGTGCTGCGCGCCGCCGGATCGCCGGAGTAGGCGGCGGCCACATCCGTCTGCACCAAGCGGCGCACCTCGGGCAGGCAGCCCAGGAACTGGTTGGTCATGTGTTGCGCGGAGCCGCGAGGATCGGCCGCGCCGGAGTAGCGGAGACTCTTCTCGATCTCGGTCGTGAGTCGCGACTCGATTTTTCCGAGCAACTTGTCGAGCCACCCGGCGGCCTCCGCCTGGGTGAGGCCGCTGTCCTGGAAGAAGCCCGGGAAGAGCAGGTGCATGAGGTCGCGCGCGAGCTCGTTCACCCGGTCTTGGGAGGGCAGGTTGGCGCCATCGAGGTGATTGATGCCGCCGCCCAGGGCGTACGATTCGAGCAGGGCCTGCTTGATGGCTTTGGGAATCATGAGCGGTCGGGGCGATCAGGTTCTGCAAAAAGCCCGCGTGGTCAAACCCGTTGGCAGCGGAAGACGGTCATAGCACCGGCCGAAAAATAGCGCTGGCTGTCGTCGAAGCGTCGCGCGATTTGCGCGGAGCGGCACGGTGGCACCGACCGCCGGTACCCTCTCGCCCGGCGGCGTCGCGCCGAAAATTGTTGGTGCTCGGGACAGGACTCGAACCTGCACGCCTTACGGCACACGCACCTCAAACGTGTGTGTCTACCAATTCCACCACCCGAGCATTTCCAACGAAGGGAGCGGTGACTTAGGTAAATCCATCCGGCCTTGTAAAGCCCCGAAATGCGCTTGCGTCGCGCTTTCCTCGTGGAGCACACTCCTCTTCCCGCGGTCCTTGACCGGGCGCGCGGATCACCAAGCACAAACCAAGATTCACACCGGGTAGCCACGCCCGTTTTCCGCCCTTCATGGACGACAACACGCCTGCCAACGAAACCAACGAACCGGGGTTGAACAAACTCGACCTCAGTCAGTTGCAGTCCTTCAACTTCGGGACCCAGTGGACCGAGGTTAAACCGGTCTCACCAGGCCGCCGCGAACGTGACTTCGATCGCAGTGATCGCGGTGATCGCCGCGATCGCCGTGAGGGCGGGGGCGCTCCAGGCGGGCAGCCGCGCGATCGTCGCGCGTTTCGCAAACCGGCCGGGCCCGCGTCTGGCGGTGCTTCCGGCACTCCCGCCGCACCCGGTGGTGAAGGCCAGCCGCAGGGTGGCGAACCGCGTCGTTTCGATCGTGGCCCGGGTGGCCCGCGTCGCGAATTCCGGGGCGAGCCCCGCGGGGAATTTCGCCACGATCGCCGTGAGGGCGGTGGCCAGGCGTTCGATCGCGCGCCGTATGTCAGCCCATATTTCACCGCGACCTGTTATCCGGAAGATACGGGATTTGCCGCCATTGTGAAGGCCGTGCGCGCTTCGTGCCGCACATTCCAGTTGTTCGAAATCACGAAGGCCGTGCTCGAGAAAAACGACCGCTTCGTCGTGGTTCTCCAGCGCGCCAAGCCCGCTCCGGGCGAGGGTGCGCCGGCCGCGAAGCCCGGCCCGCTCTACATGTCCATGCCGGATCACCTGCCGTTTGACACGGAGGAGGCCGCGGTCCAGCACGCGCTGAACAACAACCTCGGCGCGTTCTTCGACATGCAGGAGGTCGATGTCGATCCGCCCAAGGGCAGCTATCCGATCATCAACAAGTGCGGCGTGACGGGCGAACTCCTCGGGCCCCCGAATTATCACCGTTACCAGCAGATTCTCCAGCAGCACTACGCCACCAAGATCAAGGGAATGTCCTTCGATCGTTTCCGCGACAGCATCGTCTCGGTGCGCGAGCCGGAAGTTGCGGCCGCGTGGTTGGAGAAGATGAAGAAGACCGTGCGTTACACCTGGAAGACCCCGGCGGCCCGCCCGTCGAAGGCTGCGACGGAAACGCCGGCGCCGGCGAGCGAGCCCACGGAGTCCACGGCCGCGACTCCGGAGAACTCCCCTGAAGTTCCGGCGCCCGCCGCGGAGGCCTCGACTCCCGCTCCGGCCGCGGCGACGGAAGCCGCGCCCGCGGCCGAGTCCGCGCCTGCGCTTTCCTTCGACAACATCGAGGACGCGCGGCTTCATCTCCTGACGAACGCGCGCGATCGCGTCGTGCGCACCGTGGAATCCGTGCGCTTTCACGGCAAAAACATCGAGAAGCTTCCGCCGGGCGAAATCCGCCGGGCCCTCGAAGGTCATGTCGAGCGCCAGCGTCGCTTCCCGCTCGACACCGCCAATGCCCTGCGCGGCCGCCTGCGCCGGGAAGGATTCACGATCTTCAAGAAGGGATCGCGCGGTGTCTCGTATGTTTGCGCCGTCAAGCGCCGCTTCCGCGTCCCCGGCCAGGTGTTTTCCGAGAGCATCGCGAGTTTGATCGATTACATCGAGAAACACCCGATGGTGCACGTGAAGGATCTGCCCAAGCAATACCTCGGCCTTGATCTCACCGCGTTGCAGCCGGCCGCTGCGCCCGCGCCTGACCACGCGGGTGGAGCGCCGGAATCCTCGACTCCCTCGCAGGCGCCCTTTGCCGCCCTGCCAGCCGACCAGGCGGAAAAGCTTCGCAAGATGAGCAACGACCTTCGCTGGCTCGTCATGGAAGGATACGTCACGGAATTTTCCGATGGAAAACTCTTCGCCCCGCCGGTGATGGCGCCGCAGGCCGCCAAGAAGGCGGAGTCCGGCGAAGACGAGCATGATCCGGTTGATTTCCCGGAGGCGCCTGCCGCCGCTCCGACCGCTGCGCCGCAATCGGCGGCGGCCACCCCAGCGGCACCGGCCCCGGAAGCGGAACCGTTGCCGCCGGCCGAAGCATCGAAGCCGGAGGAGCCCAAGCCCGAGGTACAAGCCTGAGTTAAACTTCAAAGCCCGCTCCACCGAGCGGGCTTTTTTGCACCGTGAGCGGGAGACCTCGCGCCTCCATCCAGAGAATTTTCCACCCATGAATTGCAACGGAAGAACCGGTCGCGATCGCGCAGGCTTCCTGCGCTGGAGCAATCGTGATTACCGTCTCCCGCACGCGGGTGCGTTTGTCGGCGCAGATATTGACGGTGCTAGTGGAGGGAAAGGCGATGACGGTCGCCGTCGACGATCGCGAGCGTGAGATGCCACGCCCCGGGCGGAAGCCACGCCCCCGTTTTCTCCGGCCATTCCACCGCCAGAACCCACGGGGAATCGAGGAATTCCTCGAGCAAGAGCTCGTCCAGCTGCTGTTGGTTTTCGAGCCGGTAAGCGTCGAGATGCACGAGCGTGGCGCGGGTCCCGGGGTAAACCGAGTAGATGGCAAACGTTGGGCTCGTGACCCGCGCGCCAATACCCAGTCCAGACGCGAGTCCCTGCACGAACGTGGTTTTTCCCACCCCCATGTCGCCGTGCAACGCGAGCACGGTGTCGGCGGGCAGCACGAGGGCGAGGCTCGCAGCCGCCGCGCGCGTCTGCTCGGCGGATTCGGTGACGATCCCTTCGCGCAACTTATCGCAAATGTTCATAGCCGCGGTGGCGCGCGAGATCGATGCTCCCGGCCGTCGGACGGGTGGCCGGCGTGAAGAGGCCGATGCGTGAAAGAGGGAGGGCGGGGAATCGCGCTCTCCACGCTCGTTCCAGCTGGGCTGCACGCGGGCCGGGACGCACGACGACCAATAGTTCGTAGTCCTCGCCATCACCCAGGGCGTGGTCCAGGGCCGGGTGGCCGGACCGACGGGCCATGCGCCGGGCAGCCGGCCCGATCGGGATCGCGTTCTGATCCAAACAGGCGGCCAGGCCTTCGGAAGTGAGTGAGTCGATGTCGTTCGCGATGCCATCGCTGACGTCCATCATCGCGATCACCTCGCTCCGTCTGGCAAGCCACGCGCCTTCGATCAGGCGCGGGGTGAAATTGAAATGATGGCCCAGGAGTGAGCCGCCAAGCCGCCCGGTCACATAAAGCCAGTCGCCGGCGCGCGCGCCCCGGCGGGTGACAACGCGGCCGCGGGATTCCCCGTGCAGGGTCAGGAAGGCGCCAAAGAAACCCGCGGGAGCCTGGGTCACATCGCCGCCGACGATCCGGACCTGAAATTCCTGGGCGACCGCGGCCAGGCCGAGATGGAAGCCACGGAGCCACGCGATGCTTGTTTCCGGTGCGAGGGCCAGGGAAACGACCGCGGCGATCGGGCGGCCGCCCATCGCCGCGATGTCGCTGAGGTTGCGCTTCAGCAGCTTCGCGCCGACCGCACGCGGCGTGGCGGTGGCGTCGAAATGCCGGCCGTGGATCACGGGATCCGTGGTCACCAGCTGGTGATGGCGGGTGGGCGGGATCACGGCGCAATCGTCGCCGATGCCGAAGGGCGACGCCGGGCACACGTCGCCCAGCCAGCCACGGATTTGCCGGATGAGTTCGCGCTCGCCCAGGTGGGCCACGGACCGCGTGGGGTTGGCGGTGAACGGGCTCATGAACTCGCCTGCGGGAGGCCCGAGATCACGATCAGGATGGTGTTCAGGTTGAACAACCCATGCGCCACGACCGCGACGCGGATCGACCCGGTGGCCTCATAGGCCAGCGCGAGAATCATGCCGAACGCCGCCAGCGGAAGGAAGCCGGCCCAGTTGCCGTGAAGCAGTCCAAAGCAAACGCCGCTGATAACGAGTCCCGGGGTGCGCCCCAGTTTCTGGCGGATGTAGCGATACAGTCCGGCGCGGAAGAGAATCTCCTCGCTCAGCGGAGCCAGGCCGCAGGCGACGGCGAGCATGCCGGCAATCACCCAAGGGGAACGGGTGGAGGCGAAGATTGCGATCAGGTCCTGCGGTTCGTCGGGGAGCGCCAGCAGGCGAAGCGCTTCGGTCCAAGCCAGGCTCAAGACCGTCAACACGGGCAATGCGATCAGCATGGTGGCCGCGCCGAAGCGCAGGATTTCCCCGGCGCCAAGCGGGGCCACCCGGCGTTGGTCGACCGGCGGCGTTCCGCCATAGTCGGCGTGCAGCCGGCGGCGGAACAGGGGGAAGAGCGCGCATCCGCCCAGGATGCCCAGATGAAAGGCGGACCCGTAAACGAAAAGCTCAAGCCCGGTGCGGTCGGGCGCATCGGCAATGCGCGCGCCGAAAAAGGACTGCGCGGCGCCCTGCGCCAGGAAACCCGTGGCGAAGACCATGAGCGCGGCGAAGAGGAATTCGGGCAGGGTTACGGCCCAATGCGGCAGGGCGTGGGTGCCGAGCCAGCGCTGGCGCGCGCGGGGCTTCGTGATCAGCCAGAGGAACAACACCGCACCGGCCAGGAGCAGGGAGAGTTCGATGACCATGAGGGCGGCTTGGGCGGGAGATTCGGGCATGCGGCAGGCTTGTGTTTGTCAGGCCGCGTTCGGAAAAACCACCAAGAAACCGCCGGCGCGCGCGGTGCGGCCAACTTTCCTCTTGAATCGACCCATGCGCGCGTGGACTGTTGCGCCGTGTCTTCCGCTTATCTGCCCTTCCTTGTTCAGATCGTGCTGGCCGGCGGCATCACCGTGGTGGTGATCGCCCTGAGCCACTTGCTCGGGCAGCGCGCCCTGGGCAGCCGGATCAAGGATGCCGCTTACGAGTGCGGCATCCATTCGGATGGCAGCACGCACACGCGGTTTTCGGTGAAGTTCTACGTCACGGCGATGCTCTTCATCCTGTTCGACATCGAGGTGGTGTTCCTCATTCCCTGGACGTTCGTCTACCGGGACTTCCTGGCGAACAACATTTCGATCCTCGCCCCGATGATGTTTTTCCTGGGCGTGCTCGTCCTCGGGCTCTTCTACGAGGTCCGGAAGGGTGCGCTGGAATGGGAGAAGTAAACCGCGCAAGGCGCGGCTGAACCCGAACGCCAACGCCCCATTCCAACCATGGCGTCCATGATTACCCCCCCGACGCTTCCGGATGCTTTTGCGCTTGGGCGCGGGGCGGGTTGGTTGCCAGCCGATGCGGCTCGATAAATACATTTCCCGGAGCCGCGTGGCGGACATCGGCAGCGCCGACCTGGAAGGGGCGCTGGTCGAATTGCTCAACCTGACCGTCGAGCGCTTCCCGGATTTGAACAAGGATTCCCTGTTGAAGGGCCTCCTGCGCCGGGAGAGCACGATGACCACCTATCTCGGCCTGGGGGTGGCGATGCCGCACGTGCGCGTGAAAATGGGCCGCCGGTACATCCTCGCCGTGGGGCGCAGCCATTACGGCATCCGCTACGACAGCACGATCGAGAGCGAACCGGTGCACCTGGTGATCATGTTGATCGCCGACGAGAAGACGCGGGATTATTTGCAGCTGCTGGCCGCGCTGGCGCAGTTGCTCAAGGAGCCGGATTTTGTCTCGAGCCTGGTGAAGGCGCCGGACCTCGACACGTTGTATGAGCGCCTCTTTGCCGGTTTCGGCGGCATGGCGGCGCGTGCGCTGCCCGCGGCGCAGACCCGGCTGAACCGCGTGGTGTTGCGCGAGGCGGGCAAGATCGCGCAGGGCGGTGGGTGCAACAGCCTGATGGTTTTCGGGGACGTGTTCACCGGTCGCATCCGCGCGCCGAAGACGGAGGGATCGCTCAAGACCATCCTGGTGACGCGCAACCTGTCGGAAGGCGAGGATCGCCTCGGGAGTTTTGACGAGAGCATCCAGGTGCGGTCGTTTTCGAGTCACCGCCTGGCGCAGTTGCGCAGCGCGGTGCTGGTCGGGCTCACGCGCGGCTTCATCACCTTCAAGGACCGCCTCTGTTGCATCGGGGGCATCGCCAATTCCAACCAGTTCGACTCGATCGTCATCGTGGACGTGGAGAAGGAGTTTTCCTCGCTGTTCACCGGCCATGCCGACCTTTTGCCGGCGGATGTGAAGCCGGAGGTGCTGGAACGCCTGATCGCGGTGGCCACCGAGCTGGCGGTGGAGGGGAGGGAAGGGCGCCCCGTCGGTTGCCTGTTTGTCGTGGGCGACAACGACAAGGTGGGCAAGTTGACGAAGCCCCTCGTGCTCAATCCATTTCACGGTTACAAGGACGAGGACCGGAACATCCTGAATCCGTTCATGGACGAGACGATCAAGGAATTCTCCTCCATCGATGGCGCCTTCGTGATTCGAGGCGACGGGGTGCTCGAAGCCGCAGGCGCCCTGATTCAGGCGGCGGATTTCAACCATTCGCTCCCCAGCGGGCTCGGGTCGCGCCATGCCGCGGCCGCCGCCATATCGGTGGCCGCCGATTGCATTGCGCTGGTGGTTTCTTCCAGCACGGGACAGGTGACGCTCTTCCGCCGGGGCGTGATGATGCCGCTGACAGAAAACAAGGTAAGTGCTTAGTTGCCGGGGGTATGGAAGCGGCGCCGATCCGGCGGCTCGCATGACTCAACGCGAAAGCTCGGTCATCGCGGAAGTAATCCGTCGCCGATCAAGTTTTGGATTGCAGGAGCCCCGGGCAAGGCTTTGCTCTCGACCTTTCCAACCCATTTAAAGCCATGCAAGAAACCGTCACCCTCGAATGCACCGAAGCCCGCAAGGAAGGTAAGCCGCCCTCCCGCTACCTCACCAAGCGCAACAAGAAGACCGTCACGGAGCGCATCGAGAAGAAGAAGTACAACCCCTTCCTCAAGCGCCATACCCTCCACAAGGAGATCAAGTAACTTTCGGCGCGTGCGGTGGTCACCGACCATCGCCTCAAGATTCAAGGCCGGTTCCTCGCGGGACCGGCCTTCTGTTTTTCAGGGATTCCCTGACTTCTGGTCGACGCGAGCGAGGAGCGGCGGGAACCGAAGCGCGGAAGATTCAATTCGGCTTCTTGTTGGGTTCGATACTCGTCGGGGCGGGTGGCGGAGTACCGGCGGCGAGTTGGGCGCGGCGCGCGGCGCGCCAGCTGTCGCGGTGTTTCCGGATCCAATCGAGCAGCGCACGCTCAAAACCGATGTCGTAACCAAGCCGCTCCGACTCGATCCACTTGTGCTTCAGGATCTCCTCCCGCTCCGCCAGAAACTCCTGGTAGAGGCTCGACTGCTTGACGAAGTCACGGCTGTCGTTGCTGTCGGTGGGATTGGGAGTGGCGGGTGACATGTGACTCTCAGCAACAATACAAATGGTGCCAGACCGGCGCGGTCGGCATGGATTGGCCCGGCTTAAGCGTCATGTGTGGCAACGGTAGAGGTCTGGTCTCGACCCTGTCAATGCGCGTGCTAGACTTTAAGTCTCGCCAGCAGTGTTTCGGCAATCTCGCGAAAAACTTTCGCCGGCGCGCCCGCGGGTTGGCTCACGGAAACCGGCTGGCCGCTGTCGCCGCCGGCGCGGATCTCGGCGAAGAGCGGCACCTGGCCGAGCAGGGCGGTGCCGAGCAACTCAGCGATGGTGGCGCCGCCGCCTTCGCCGAAGAGGTGCTGGCGATTCCCGGCCGCGTCCTCGAACCAGCTCATGTTTTCCGCCACGCCGAGCAGCGGCACGTTCACTTTCTGAAACATGAGGCCGCCCTTGCGCGCCACGTTGGTGGCCGCGGGCTGCGGGGTCGTGACCAGGATCGCGCCGTCGAGCGGCAGCGTCTGCACGAGCGACAGCTGGGCGTCGCCGGTGCCCGGCGGAAGATCCACCAGCAGGACATCGAGCTCGCCCCACTTCACGTTCTGCACGAATTGCTGGATCGTCTTCATGATCATCGGACCGCGCCACACGACCGGCGTGTTGTCGTCGACCAGGAAACCCATGGACATGACTTTGACCCCGAACCGCTCGAGCGGGAGCAGCGTCTCGCCGTCGACTTCCGGGCGGCTGCCGCCCAAGCCCATCATCAGGGGCACCGACGGGCCGTAGATGTCGCAATCCATCAAACCCACGCGACCGGGCCGGCCGCGCTCTTCCAAAATCCGGGCCAGGGCACAGGCGAGATTGACCGCGAAGGTGGACTTGCCGACCCCGCCCTTGCCCGAGGCAATCGCGACGGAGTGCTTGAGGCCCGACGGCGTCGTGCCGCCGCCGAGATTCGCCGTGCCGGGCTTGGGCGGGGCCTTCGCGGGCGAGACGGCCAGTTCGATGATCACGTCCCTGACCCCCGGCTGGGCACGGAGGCACTGCTCGATCTCGCCCTTGAGCAAAGTGGGTAATTTCGGATCCGAGGTGGTGAGGGCGATCGAGACCTTGGCGGTGCCGTCGACAAACGCGGCCGAGCGCACGAGTCCGAAGGAGACGATGTCCCGGCTGAATCCGGGATACTTCACTTGTTTCAGGGCTTCCTTGATGGTGTCGGATGTCACGTCGGGTGGGAAAATGGCTTGGAAAACGAGGCGCTTTTGACCTTGTGAGTAGGCTGCGGGGAGTAAAACAAAAACCCGGCCGAACCTTTCTCATAATATCCCGTCTCACCCTCCATGCGCGCTCCTTTACTCTTCCTCCTCGCCCTTGCTTTTTCCGGCTCCGTGTTCGCGCAACGCGACATCGGTGATGTCGTGGTCGACGCCGGGACGGGCGCCACGGCGGTCACGATCAGCGCCAACAACGCCGAGCTCCAGAATCTCGCCCTGACGGCATTCAGCACCCACGGCCGGTTCCGGCCGGTCGCCAGCGGCGGCAGCTACGCGATCACGTTCACCGCCTCGGGCGGAAACGCGGTGACGGTCACCATCGCGCGCGGGGGAGCCACCGTCCATACGCAGACGGTGTCCGGCGCCAATCCGCGCAATGCCCTCCTGCGCGCGGCCGACGTGGCCGTCACGAAGATCACGGGCCTGCGGGGCTATTTCGCCGGAAAAATCGCCTTCGTGGGCGAGCGCACCGGCAAGCCGGAGATATACACGTCGGACTTGTTCTTCGGCGACCTCTTCAAGTGGACGAGCGATGGCAAGCAGGCGATGGGCCCGCGCTGGTCGCCAGATGGCTCGAAGGTCGTGTACACCAGCTACCGCACCGGCTTTCCCGACATCTACGTGATCGATTTCGGCACGCGGCGGATTTCGCTGCTGGCCAGCTTCAAGGGCACGAACAGCGGCGGCCGGTTCAGCCCGGATGGTTCCCGCCTGGCGATGGTCCTTTCCGGCGAGGGCAACCCCGAGATCTACGTGGGCAACGCGTCGGCGCGCCAGTTGCGCCGGTTGACCAACAACCAGTCCGTCGAGGCCTCGCCGACATTCTCCCCGGATGGCGGCCGCGTGCTGTATGTGTCGGATTCCGCGGGCGGACCGCAGTTGTACACCGTGCCGGTGAATGGCGGCACGCCCACGCGCCTCGCCACGAATATTTCCAAGTACTGCGCCGAACCCGATTGGAGCGCGGCCGATCCCACCAAGATTGTCTTCACCGCCGGCGTGGGCCGCGGGTACCAGACCGCGGTGTTCGACCTCAAGACGAACACGAGCAAGATCGTTTCCAAGGCGCCGACCGACTCGATCGAACCCGTGTGGCTCGCCGACGGCCGCCATGTGCTTTGCAGTTTCCGCGCCGCCAACACGAAGAGCCTGTACATCGTCGACACCGAATCCGGCAAGGCGACGCGCATCAGCCCCGCGTCCTTCGGCACCGCGGGCAACGCCAGCTACCTGGCGCCGTGATGCCATTGGCTCGCGCCCTCGGTTTGGGCGGATTATGTCCCGGCGCCTCGCGAGCCTTTCGCGCCCCGCTTCGCAAGGTGAGCGCGGGTCGATGGCCATGAAGCTTCTTTTCATCGGCGACATCGTGGGCAAGCCCGGGCGCGAGATCGTGACCGCCGAGGTCGCACGGCTCCGGGCGGAGCGCGGCTTGAATTTCGTCGTGGCCAATGGAGAAAACGCCGCGGCTGGCTCGGGCATCACGACGGCCATCGCCCGCAGCCTGCATGAGGCGGGGGTGGATGCGATCACGCTCGGTGACCACGTGTGGGACCAGAAGGGGTTCGAGCAGGACATCCGGGAGCTGCCCTTCGTCTGCCGCCCGGCCAATCTGCCGGTGTCGAACCCGGGGCGTGACCATGTGATCGTGGAGCGCGACGGGTTTCGCCTCCTGGTGTTCACCGTGCTCGGCCGCACCTTCATGGGGTTGAAGGCCGACTGCCCGTTTCTCTGCGCTGACGCCCTGCTCGCGCGGCTGGCCGGCCAGTATGATGGCGCGGTGGTTGAGATCCATGCCGAGGCGACGTCCGAGAAACAGGCGCTCGGCTGGCACCTGGCCGGACGGGTCACGGCGGTCCTGGGCACCCATACCCACGTGGCGACGGCCGACGCCGCGATCTTGCGCGGGCACACCGCGTTCCTTTGCGATGTCGGCATGACTGGACCGCATGAGTCGGTCTTGGGCCGGATGATCGAGCCGGTGGTCAGCCGGTTTCTCGATGGCATGCCGAGGCGCTACGAGATCGCCACCGGCGACAACCGTCTTTCGGCCGCGGAAGTGGAATTCAGCGCCACGGGGGTGGCCACGGCGATCGAGTGGCTGCAGGTGAAGGCGCTTTAGGGTTCAATTGGGAGGAACCGGTTAATCGGCGAACGAATCCTTAACCTCCACGGACCGAGATCGCCCGTAAACAGGCTCCTGCACAAGAAACCTGTTTCAGAAACGGCGGACTCGTCTTTTGCACCGCCGGTGGTTTTTGTAGCCACGCTGTCCCCATGAAATTTTCCTCTCCGGCCGCCGATTGTTTCGTGCCCGACGGGCGATCCGTCGAACAGGCACTGGCTCGCACGACGCACCTTTGCCTGGCGGCGCACCAGGACGACATCGAGATCATGGCGTACCACGGCGTGGCGGAGTGTTTTGGTCGTCACGACCGGTGGTTCACCGGCGTGGTGCTGACCGACGGCAGCGGCAGCCCGCGCTCGGGAAAATTCGCCCGGCACACGGACGAGGAAATGAAGGCGGTCCGGCGCGAGGAGCAGCGTCGTGCCGCAAAGCTGGGGAAGTATTCCGCGGTCATCCAACTCGCCCATCCGAGCACGGTGGTGAAAAGTGCCAAATCCCCGGCGGTGCGCGCCGATCTGGCCGCAATCCTGGCGGCGTGTCCGGCTCGGGTGGTTTACCTGCACAATCCGGCGGACAAACACGACACGCACGTCGCGGTTTTCCTTCGCTGTCTCGAGGCGCTTCGCCGGCTGCCAAAAAACCGCCGCCCGCAGCAGGTGCTGGGCTGCGAAGTTTGGCGTAACCTGGACTGGCTCGTCGACGCCGACAAAATCCTGCTCGATGATTCGGCCCGACCGGCGCTGGCGGCGAAGCTCATCGGCGCCTTCCAATCCCAGATTGCCGGCGGCAAGCGCTACGACCGCGCCATCGCCGGGCGCCGGCTCGCGAACGCGACTTTTCATACCTCCCATGCCACGGACGCGGCGCGCGCCATTACGTGGGCGATGGATCTCACACCGTTGGTCCATGACCGGACGCGATCGGTGGAGGCGTTCACGCTCGCTCACCTCGATCGCTTGCGCGCTGACGTCAAGAATCGCTTGAGGCGTTTTCATTGATGGAGCCGGGGCGCCGGGGGGCCGGGGTTTTGGTGTGTGGTTTTCAAAAGA
>JAEZDN010000014.1 GCA_023433275.1 Verrucomicrobiota bacterium | reverse complement strand
CCCCTAGCCCTTAGCTCTTAGCCCTTCGCCCTTCGCTCCCAGCTCTTAGCTCTTAGCTCTCCGCTCCCCGCTCTCCGCCCCCCGCTCGCCCTAGTACTCCACATCCCGACACCGCGCCTCGAGCCGGCTGGCGATGACGTCGATCTGTTGCCGGCTGAGGCGATCCTGGGCACCGGCCAGCAAGTCGGGCAGGACTTTCGGATTCGCCACGCGACACAACCGCGCCCCGGTCGACGGCTTCCGCTCGACGAACCAGCCGGGCAACACGAGCAGCGGCATGACCGTCACGCGTTCCTTGGTTTCGTCACCGATCCATTTTTCCAGCCACTGCGCATTCTGTTCCGCCTGGGCCAGGCCGTGGCTGTCTTCGCCCCACGGCCAGACGAGTTCGTGCCCGTCGAAATAGACGCGGTGATCGTCGAACCCCGGCCGCGCATTCCCCTTCCGACGCGTCTTGGTTTCGATGACAAACACGCCGCCCGGCCCGACCGCGACGTGGTCCAGGTTGAAGAGCGTGCCATTGTTCTTGGCGGGCACGTCATGAAAGATTCGCCAGCCCTCCTGTTTGAGCGGCTCGAGATTCTCGGCGACGATGCGTTCCCCGAAGTACCCGAGGTAGTGATTGTACGCCGATCGCGTCTTGCGCGCGAACCAGCGTGCCGCCCCGAGAAAGGTCACGATGAACGCCGCGATCGTCAGCCCGACCCAAGCCAGCCGAAAGACCTCGGGAAAGGAGTTGGTCCATTGCAGCATGGTCGCTGCGACCAGCACCGGCATGCCGCCGGCCACCACGACCCAGAGAATCATGTCCTCCTCGAACTTCTGCGTTCGCTTGAGCTGCGTCTCGCCCGGTCCCCGCAACAAACGGTATTCATCCCCAAACGGCAGCCGCAGTTTCTTCTGCCGCCGCTGCCACCACAAAATGGCAAACGCCGACAGCATGAAGAACGCAAAATAAACCCCGGCAATGAGGGCGTGTTTCCAAGTCATGGGATTAGGAGTTCCGAGGGCAACAAACCAGGCTCACAGACATGCGCCCACGCTGCACCCTCCGCCCCCGACGTCAACGCACGTGGGAGTGGCTTTCCGCCCCGACTTCTTCCTCGGCGCCGGATTACGTCGATGCCCCAGATGACAACGTTCTCAGTCAGGTCTCCCACCAAGGCGCAAAGACGCCAGGTCACCCGGGGGGAGGAACACGTCCGGGTTTGCCCAGCGGCGAGGTCGCCGCTGCTCCATTCGCCGCCCCTTGTCCCCTTCCGTTCACTCCTCCCAAGGCGCCGCCGCCGTCCCGCTCGCGACGGCGGCCCAGAGGGGCGCGAGATCCGGGTCGGTCTTGGCCAGGGCGCGGTAGCCGGCTTCGCGCTTCACCGCCTCGACGAGCAGATCGCGCGCCTCGACTGCCCGCCCTTGTTGAGCGGCGTAACAGGCCAGGTTGAACCAGAGGATGGCCTCCTGGGGAAACCGTTCGCGGGCCTCCAGCAGGATCGTCTCTGCCGCCGCGATGGACTGCGCCCGTCGCACGGCAAACGCCAGGCTCACCCAGTACTGCGGCTCCGTTGGCTCCTGTTTCAGCAACCGCCGCAGGAGCGGCACCGCCTGTGCCCAGCGTCCGGCCGCCAGATGCAACTGCGCCCGGAACTGTTGCACCTCCGATCGCATCCGAAACGCCGCCGGAATGAGCCGCAGCGCCCGATCCGCCGCCGCATAATTCTCCAACAGCAGCCACCCCTGCGCCCGCCCGAAATGCTTGGCAAACTCCAGTCGCTCCTGACGGCCCGGTTCCATGCGCCATGGCAAACCTTCGTCCGCTCACGCGCAAGCGGATTGGCCGGAGTCGAACTGGCGGTGGAAAAGTTGACCGAGGACGACTACGACATGTCCCTTATTAAGTGACATGTTGGGGAACGAGAAACCATGGGCGCCGAACGGGAGCACGGGCTGAAACACGAATGTCACCTATCAAGTGACATGTGGCCGGGGCGTGCTACGGCCGGGCGCGGCGGGTGCGGGTGACGGCGGCGCGCACCATCCGGCCTTCCCGCGCGATGCCTTCGGCTTCGAGGCGCTCGAATTGCGGATGCGCGAAGATCGGAGACTGCACGGGCTCGCCGCCGGGCGTGGCCTCGGTGGCGTCCTTCATCGCGCCGGCGAAGGCGGCAACGATACCGTTCATGCGCTCCACGTTGCGCCGCAGCTCCGCTTCGTTGCGGCCGGGCCAATAGCCGCCTTCGTCGGTGATTTTCACTTCAAGGCCCAGCGTGGACATCCCCGCCAGGAGCTCCACCGCCGCGGTGTGGCACCGCCGGAAATTTTCCCACCCGTGCAGGCTCGCGTATTGCGTCTTGCAAGAGCCCGCCAGCCGCCAGCCCTCGTTCCCGACCCGCTCCAGCCGGTGCGAGTCGGGGTTGCGCCGTTCCACGGCATAGTCGCACAGCCCGAGGCGCAGCGGCTCGCAGCCCTCGCCCAAGGTGACGCTGAACACAAAACCCGCCTGCGCCGGCACCTCGATGCCGCGCGTCGTATTCGGCTCGTCCGGCACCGGCACCATGATCCACTCGCTCAGCCACGCGAGCTGGGCCCGCGACGAGCTGATCGCGCCGACCGCCTCGACGCGCCCGGCCTGTCTCATCGCCAGCGCCGCCGCCCGCATGCTCGCGACCAACGCCCGCGCGGTCTCCTCAGTCAACCCGAGTGGTCCGCGCAGCTTGTAATGGATGGTCAGGCCCATTTCGCGGTTCTTTTCACGTATTCTCCGCGAGATGATCGAGCATAAACCCCTCAAATTCGAGGGGTTTATTATCCCGAACCTGAAGCCCATTGCAAAACCGGCCAGCAGGACCGGGCCAAAGACGGGATTTGACTGGGACACACTTTGGGCCGATATAGAACCCGGGTCTGCCCTTGCTGAAAGTCGTCTCCATGACGTCGTGGTGAAAGCCACTCAGGCAAACGGCGGGCCCAACCTGTTTGCGGCGGTCAGAGGGTTTTTCTTGGTGTAGTAGTTCCGATGGCCGATGTAACGCGCCTGATCGTAGAGATCCACCACCAGCCGGATCTTATCCAAGAGGTAGTTGTAATGCCTCGTTTCTCCTTGCTCGAACACCCGCTGAACGGACCAGCAGAGGTAGTCGGAGATCGTCAACAGCGGCTCGGTCCGGGGGTTCTGCACGTTGAAGACAACATGGGTCTTGATCGCATCGATACCGTCACGGTCATGCGCGCGCTCCAAGGCCAGCCAGAGGGCTTCGGCGAGCACATGCTCGCGCGTGCTCGATCCACGCTCGGCCACATTGAGCACGAGCTTGCGATCCTGTCTCATGCGGCGCTTGAGCAGGTGTGACAGCATGTCGGCATAAAACTCCTCATCCTTGCCGTGGTGCTGCCGCTCGAAGAGCGCGGGAATCTTTCGACCGATCACGATTTCCGCAGCGCAAGGCAGCTCGTGGACGTAGTGGAGCAACACCGAGCGGACATCCGGCGTATCCTTGCACGCATGGAAGAAAAACCCTCCGGAGTTGATACGCTTCGCGACGCTGGGAATGGCATTGAGCAACGGGTCGTTCTCCACCTGCCGCTGCAAAGCCGCGATCTCGGAGCGTACTTCACCCAGTGGTCGGTCGATACGCACGATGCCCATGCCGAAACTCAGCGACACGCCATTCTCCCCGAGAATCAGCTTTTTGCCCGAGCCATAGATGGTTGTGTCGCCGGTCTCATCGAGAAACCGATGCACGGTCTCGCGGGTGGGAGCAGGCCGGGCATTGTCGTCGGCGGATCCAGACATGGGGCGTATTGGGCAGATACCCGCCTTGGCCCCCGGCGCGTGCCGCAAGTGAGCCGCAGGCTCACCCGGTCGTCAAATTCCAACCTCCTTCCGCCCGCCCCTGAAACGCCGCTGGGAACAACTACAGCGCCCGCTCGAAATGCTTGGCGAACTTCAGTCGCTCCTGACGGCCCTGTTCCATGCGCCATGGCAAACCGCCGCCCGCTCACGCGCAAGCGGATTGGCCGGAGTCGAACTGGCGGTGGAAAAGCTGACCGAGGACGACCACGACATGTCACTTATTCGTCGCGCAGGCCGAGGAACTCCAGGGACGAGCGGGTGGCGGATTTCGTCGGTAGCGCCGACGGCGTCGCCGGGCTGCGGTTTGGCGCCGTTGGCCAGCATGGCGGTCTTGTTGCGCGAAAGAGCGGTGCGCTCGTAGAACTGGCTGTCGATCTGGCGTTGGAGCTGCCGCACCGACCAACCGCCGCGCAGGGCCTCGGCGTGGTAGAAGGCGAAGGCCTCGGGCGAGCGGCTGCGGCGAATGAGCAAAACGTAGTGCGACCAGGGGAGCGGGAATGCGCGGGCGAGGTCAGGCAAATCGAAAGGGGAAGATTTGGCAGACAGTGTCTGCCATTTCCCAGACGCTGCCTGGGACTTTTGAACTTCGCCAGCTACGGAGAGTGCCAAAGTCGATTTCCTAGACAGTGTCTGGGAAATTTCATTTGGGCCACAGCCACCATAAAACAGACGCATGTTCTCCAGATTTTGAACGGAGAATCCGCGGCCACGCCACGTAGCACGGCCACGATGACAATGAGTTTCTGGATCACTCAAAACTTCGGCACGGCTTTGCGCTCGGCCTCCTGATCAGCCAGCTGCCTCTCGACCAGATCCATGATCGCTTTCGAGTGAATATCGATCCAAGTGAGCATCCGAATCGCCATTGACCCATCCGGGGCGGCCCAAGCGGTTATTACTCCTTTCTTCACGAGCTTCCATTCCCCGCCATAAGCTTTCAGAGCCGCCTCGACCTGTTCTTCGGTCCATCCGCCCTTGGTCATCTGCAGTCGTACGGAAGCGAGTTTCAAAGATGGGAGAAAGAACACCGGTTGCACCCACAACCTCCCCTCGCGAAACTCGCGTGCACTAAACTGTTGCTTCACGGTAATAGCCCCTCGTTTCGGATGAACAAATGAGTGTCTGGGCACCGTTTTTGAAACCTTCGCCTGGCCGTAGCGGTCAACAAAGTACCCGGGACCTTTGTCGTCCATCGGACCTGCAACGCCCGTCGTGCACGCCCAGATAAACAATAACGCAGATTTCCACTTCATGGTGTGGGCAAGAGGAAATCGTCTGTGCCTTCGGGTCAGCAGTTCCTTGGCGCCCCCGAATCCCAGGGCCGGAAACATAGTCTGGTTCATGTGTGAGCCTGTCGTTGATCCCATTTCGGGAAATATTGCTTCAAGCGCTCCACCGTATGGCGCCACTTCGGCGTCGTGGGCTGGCAAACCGTGTTCTGGTTGCCGAATAGACCCACCTCGTTGATGGCACTGCCCTCTGAGACCGTGTCCAGCCATTCCACGCGGACGAAATGTTCTGCTTTATTCGGGTCGTCCGCCCCGTCTCGCAGTTGCGGAGCCGTAGAGAGCACATCAGTCGCCGGACTATCGCCAAACTCCGTTCTCACCATGAACTCCTTAACTGGCACCACCGATTCCAGCACGCGACCAACACCCAAATAGCCGACGCCTGGATCCTTCACCCACACACGATCGCCCGGCGAAAGCAGCTTAAGCGTCTGGGTATACCAACTTCCACCGCCCGCGCTGATGAATCCGAATTTTCGCGCGTCTTCCCACGTACGCGTCGGGCCAGTACCGAAAGAAACGTAGTACTCCCCATTCCACGGCTCCTTCTCAGCTTTGGTATTAGTGGTGGTCGTCGCGACGTTCGCCTGAGTCTTGCCCGGATCGATCAGCCAAGCCCGGCTGAGCAGTTGGTCCGAGCCGTGCTGGAACACTTGGAAAAACAGCACATTGATGGCGATGTCATGGTCGTTGAGGTACTGCACGATCCTCTCGCTGGCATCGTCAAGTTCCGCCGCGACCACCACGATCTGATGAGATTCATTAAGCGTCTCCTCATCAAGTTTCGCGCCAAAGCGTGTCCGGAATGCGTCGTTCAGGCTGCCCCCACCCGAGAACCGTTGGTAAATCTGGGCGATCTTATCCGACGTCAGTCGCTCAACCCAGAAACCATAATCCAAAGCCTGAGCCACCAGATCACGCGGGGACCGACCGCGCTTGAGCTCGATCAGCACCAGCGAAGCGTCTGGCGCAATGGCCAGCAGGTCGATGCGTCCGCCGAAGCCGGTTTGCTCCTGTCGACCAATGAGCATCCACTCGTTGGACAAAATCCCCGGCTCGCGGACGATCATGTCCTCCAACACTTGCTCATTGGCAAGTTTACCGGGACTGAGCGGTGTCGGCTGGGCGCCGCTTTTCCAAATGGCATGCTGGATGGGCATAAACTAGTCCCGCAACTTCAGCGTATCTTTCTCCCAAAGATCGAACGTCGTTCCGCCTGCGTCTCGTTTGACGCGTCCTGGTCTGTAATCGACAAACAGCGTGCCATTGGGGGCAATAACCTCGGCGTCGCCCGTAAGTATTTCACCAATTGGGCGCCACTCCGGGCGCAGTGATGACGGATCCAAGTATCCGATGAGACGATCCGCACTGCCGCGAGCAGAATATCCAAAAGCCACTACGGCATGAGCGCCGAGACCACCTCCAGAAATAATGACCGGCAGGTACCAAGACAGCGAATGGAGAATATCATTAGCCGTCCACACTTTCCCCAGTGCATGGCGCCGGCGGGAGTATTTTAATTTATGAATTCGCCGTGCTCGAACCTTATGGCGCGTAAAGTAATTCAGTTTCCCACCTTTAAGTTCTTGGAAATACCGATTTAGTATTCGTGTCGCTTCGCCCATCGACATTCCCCGGAACACCCAATCGGCAACCTTCAACTCGAATGCAGTTTTGGAGCGATAGACGCGGCGAAGCCCTTGGAATACAGGGCTGCCCCCTCTTTTATACCGTGGTTTATCATGCATCGTGAGCCGCCACTCGGGATGCAGCGCCGCGAGCAACATGGACATGGCGTAGTAAACACAAAGACTGTCCGCCTCTCCCTGTGCGTAGTGGGGAACACCAACAAGTTCGACTTCTTCAACTGACGATCTACCGCGCCATTTTTTGGGTTTCATGAGGTCTTGGATCGGCCCTAAACTACAGACGAGTTACACTGCTATGGTGAGCGGACGTAAACGAGGGCGGCGAGGAGTTTTTCGGCGGTGGCACCGGAGGTGGCGAGCTGTAGCTTCAACGCGTTCACCAAGGCATTCAGCTGCTCCATTTTACTCATGACCAAACGATGTTGGATTCGTAGGTTCGAATGTCAGTCATACGTCCAGATTGTCACCGGACGTAGGTGCCCGGGGTGTCGCCGGCGTGGGCGCGGGCGAGGGCGGCGAGGGTTTCGAGGATTTCGGCGACTTCCTTTTCCTTGGCCCGGGCAAACTGCTTCGCGAGGTCGGCGGCGGTGAGCGGCTTCTCGGCGGCCTGCAATGCGGCTTCCACGGCCTTGGCGCGCTCGGCGAGGGTTTTGGGCCAGGGTGCCTTCGCCCGCGATCTGGGGGCTGGGGTCTGGATTCTGGATGTGGGAGCGGGTTTACGCCGCGATTTCCCGCCCGAGCCATCGCGGGGTAAACCCGCTTGTACTGTTTCCAATCCGAGGCTGGACTGACTTTCGCCGGCGAAGAGGGGCTTCTGGTATTCGGGACGGAGCCAGCGGATGTGGCCCTGGGCTTCCTCGGCGGCGCGGGCGGCGTTGAGGGCGACGACGCGTTCGAGGATTTCGGCGTCGGTCAGCGGCCAGGGCCAGCCGTAGGCGTCGGCCACGGCGCGGTCGAGGTCGTCGTGAAGCTGCTTGAGCGTGGAGACGAGGGCCACGTCGTGTATGGCGCGCTCCTTGGGCGTGAGAGACAATTCGTTCTCTCTCCCTTTCTCGTAATCGTTCTCCCCTGCCTTGGTTTCCGATTCTCCAGACGGGAGAGAACGAGAACGATTCGAGGCGGCGCGGAGTTTTTCGAGGACGTTGTAGATGTCGGTGAGGCCGAGTTGGTGCTTCGCCTGCGCGCGCTTGCGGTGGGCGTCGAGTTCCTCGGCCAGCTGCCGGATGCGCTCCTTCTGTTTCTCGGTGCAGTCGGGGAACGGGAACTTGTTGAAACAATCTACGTGATTGTAGGTAGGGTCATTCCCTACTCCGAGCCAGCCTCCTGCAGTTGTCGCGAAGTGCACATGTATTGCAGAGGAAAGAACGCCAAGGTGGAACGCGTCGCTAGAAGCAATAACGACAATTTTGCTCTCAGCGACTAGCCCCGCGGGCAAAAACTGAAATACGCGTCTCCGTGCAGTTCTCGTTGTGCCAATGAACCGGTGAAGCCCGTAAACTGCATTTCGAAGCGCTTCGCCTGATCGGCGGAATAACCACCACTTAGCCTTCGTTCGATCTTCTCTGTTTCCCTTCCGATCCCCCTGAACATCGGCGGCGACGCGGTTCAACAAATCTGGATACCGTCGCGCCTCTTCTTGGGAATGGCCGAAGAAGTCGATAACATACCTGTCGCACCGACCTTCCGTAAGGTCGTCGCCGTTCATATATGGCTTCAGAACTGTAGTCCAACTGGGGTGCCGAGCGAGAGTGCGCTTGGCTTCGTCTGCCGAAACCAGAAACCCTTGGCTGCCGAGTTCAAAGCCCTTCACTGCGATTCCTTCGTTCCCAAGAAGCCCCGAGGCGTTTGCGACATCTGCACCCGCATTCAAGTCGGCACGTATCACTCCCTTCTCTGTAGAAAGTTGGATTCTATTCTCGCCTGACTCATCGTCGGGTGACTCGGCAATCACACGGCTTAGTGCACCGGGTTTGCGGGCACCGCTCAGCCCAACGGTCATCGCAATGCGAACTGCTGCACATTCAGTTGAGTCAATCCAAGGGTGATCAGGGATCGCGAACACTAAGGATAGTTCGGCACCCAAGGCAGACTGCACGACTTGCCTGTTTAGCACCTGCCTTAGCGAGTTCGTAGTGATCAGGCCGAATCGGCGGGTGCGTTTGGCGAGCACTTCGTTCGCGGCTTTGTGCCACCAAAACATCACAAAATCCGCACTTTCTGGCACCCCAGGATATACAGCGCGCAGCGTCTCGGTGTAACCATCACCGAGATCTTCGCGCATCCGTTGAGAGCCGAGAAACGGCGGATTACCTACTATGAAATCCGCCTGCGGCCACTCGGCCTGGCGCGGCTTGCGGAAGGCTTCGAGCGGGACGACGGCCTGGTCGTCGGGCACGTCGCGGCCGGTGACGGGGTCGGTCTTGGTGGTCTTGCGGTCCCAGACGTAGCGGAGCGAGGCGGCCTTGACCGCGGTCAGCGGGCAGAAGGTGCCGTCGGTCGCGAGGTAGCCTTTCTCGTCCCAAGCGAGCACGGCGTCGCGGTTCTCGATGTTGTGGAATTTGCGGAGCACGGGCTCGGCGGGGGCGGCGTCGCCGTGGACGCGGAAGTGCCACTGGAGGTAGCCGATCCAGAGCACGAGTTCGGCGATGGCCGCGGCGCGCGGGTTGATTTCGATCCCGAGGAATTGGTGCGGGTCCACGGTCACGCCCTGGAGGGCGAGCACATCGGTCTCGCCGAGATCGCGGAGGAGGGCGATGACCTCGCCTTCGAGGCGCTTCATCTGTTCGAGGGCCACGTAGAGAAAGTTGCCGGAGCCGCAGGCTGGATCGAGCACCCGAATTGCGCACAAGCGTTCGTGAAACTTCCGCACCTCGGCCCGGGCCTGCTTCAAGTCGGCGACGGTGTCGCGCTGGGCGAGCGTGACGGCGGCGATGCGGACGCCCGACCATTCCTCGCGGAGCGGCTCGATCAGCGTGGGGAGGACGAGGCGCTCGACGTAGGCACGGGGCGTGTAGTGGGCGCCGAGCTTGTGGCGCTCGTCGGGCGAGAGGGCGCGCTCGAGCAGTGTGCCGAAGATGGCGGGCTCGACGTGCCGCCATTCGAGGGAGGCGGCGCGGCGCAGGAGGCCGAGCTGGGTGCCGTTGACGGGCAACGCTTTGGCCGCGGCGAAGAGGCCACCGTTGAAATAAAGGAGCTTTTTGCGGAGGAGGCCGGAGACGCGGCCCTCGTTCATGTCGGCGAAGAGCTGCTCGGCGAGCGGCACGAACGCGCCGGGGTCGTCCTTGATCGAGTCGAGGAATCCCTTGAAGCCTTCCTTGGGCAGGAGCCCGACGTCCTCGGCGAACATGCAGAAGAGGCAGCGGGAGAGGAATTCGGCGACGAGCTTGGGGTCGTGTTTCTTCTCGAAGGATTTGGCCAGCTCGGCGAGGTAGCCGGCGACCTCGCGGGTGACGGCGGCGGCCTTTTTCGACGGGTCGAGGGAGACGGGGTCGGTCCAGACGGCGCGGAGGAGGTTGCGCACCTCGGCGCGGGTGAGGTCGGTGAGCTTGAGCCGGTGCGAACGCGCGTCGGGGAAGGGCTGGTAGTTTTTTCCCTTCTGGGTGAAGTCGGCGTGGAGCTCGATGACGTGGCCGACGTCCACGACGAGCAGGAAGGGCGGCGGATCCTCGTCGGCCGGGAGGGAGCGGGCGTAGCGGTCGGCCTGACCAAGGGCCTCGAGCATGGCGCGGTCCCAGGCGGCGGTGCCACGCGCTATCTTGGCGGACTTGGGGGCTCCTTCCGTAAGATCAAACGGGAACTCCTCCGGTTCACTCTTAACCGCCGCGTATTGCTTGGCCTCCAGCACGAAGCAACCGCGCTTGTAGAGATCGATTCGCCCGGTTGAAGTTTTGGTTGTGCCTCGGTGGTGGAAAATAACCGAGCGCTCGAAAACGTAGGCGTTTTGCGCCGTGTTGGCGCCAGCAGGTTCGGGGCGAGATACCCCAAGAACGTCACACAGCTCAGAAAGAAAGAGAACGTAGTTGGCGCGCTCTGAGGCTTCGGCCTTTGACCAGCGGGAAGTGAATTGTTCGACCGGGTCGGGTTGAGCCATGGGAAAGCGGTAAGGCGAATCTGCCGGCCGGCCCGTTGATTGCCAAGCGGTTTAGCGGGTGCAGGACAGGAATTACCCAAGGCGACAAGCAATCTGTTTCAGTGGGGATATCTGCTGATTCCCAACTCCGGGCTGCGCGGCGTTGGCCGTTCGCCGGTTTGTCTGAGCAGACGGGCGAACACATCCACTGGTGGAGCGACTGGTGGGGCGACTGGTGGGGTAACGAAAAGACTGCGATCTAATCGCGATCGTCGGCGAACAATTCCTACTTCGACTCCGCGCACGCGCGATCAAAGCGGGTAACCCTCGCGGCGGGTGTTCCATTCGATCTTCGCCACCGTTTCGATCACGTAGCCGGCGGCGGCGATGGCCAGCGCCTGGGCCGCCGTGATCGCCACCATGATGACGCCGTAGGTGGCGAGAAGGACGCCGAGTGTTTGTCCGAACATTCCGAAGTTTCCAATCACCAGGGCCACGATCATCAGGAAAGCGACGAGGCCGAACAGCCCCGCAACGATGTAGAAGATCCACGCAAAAAACGGACGCTCAAAGGGCAGGCGCATAACGGCAATGAAGGATACGATTCCACCGGAAAACGCCGGCGCGCGTGGCCCAAGAGGAGATAGGCGGCGGGGTGAGCGTTAAGCAATAAGCTTTAAGCTTTAGGCGGGAATGGATACGGGAAACTGGTTCGACGCTGACCAATCCACCGGGGCGAGGGCGCCCCGGCTCCAAGTGGAGACGTCGGGCTTCCCACCGGAAACTACCGGTATCCGCCCGATAGCGCGAGGGTACAATCGGACGTAGCGTACCGGGTTCGCGCATCGCCAAGGACAGGCCACTGCCAACCGCCCACCGTCTACCGTCCTCCTCTCCCGCCCACCGTACGCCGCGCAGCGACAGTCTCCCCAATAACCAATAACTGATAACCAATAACCCCCTTCCCACTCCCCATGTCCCCCACTTCCACCAATCGCCTGACCACGGCGCTTTCCACCTGGCTCCTGGTGGAGGGGATCTGGGGCATGACATCCCCGGTGGTGTTTGGGATTTTCACCACCAACCGGGTGCACGCGGCCATTCACCTGGTGCTGGCGTTATGGGGCCTCAAGGCCGCGTTCACGTCGGGGGCGCGCGGGTTTCTGTGGGCTTTCTCCGTCATCATGATCCTGGCCGGAGCCCTGTATTTCATTCCCGGCGGACGCCAGTGGACCGATCTCCTCGCCATCAACCAGGCCGTGGCGGTTTTGAATCTGATCCTCGGCGGCTTGGCACTGTGGTGTGCGGCGCGGTGCAACCACTAGCCCGAGTGCTCGCGGAGCGAGCTATGCCATAGGTCCTGCTCTCGGCGCGCTCGGAGAGCACGCCCTACCCGGCCCGCGGGGGCGCGGGCCATCCAGCCGATTGCCGGGTGAGGGCACCCGGCCCACATTTTAGGGATCAGCTTGTGCGCGTTGTGCGCCTTTTGCGGCCAATCGAATCTGACTCCTCTGCGACGACGAAGGGCGCCGTCAAGCCGCGCCCAG
>JAEZDN010000092.1 GCA_023433275.1 Verrucomicrobiota bacterium | reverse complement strand
CGAATGCCGCGAGCAGGAGCGAAGCGATGACGAGGGGGCGTGAGTTCAGGGGCATGGGGTGGGTGGGGTAAGCAGGAGGACGCTGCGGAGAAGCGCGGAAGCTAGCGAGGACCGCAGCGGATTCAAGCGGGCGCGCGCGACATTATTTTCGGCGCGGGGGCGTGGGCTAATTCGCGCGTCCGTCATTCTGAGACCGGGAGCAACCGCCGGACGGTTGCATAGTGGGTGATGATGAATTCTGGAGAACGGAATACATCGCTACCGTCATCCTGAGCGGAGCGAAGGATCCAAGCGAAAGGACGGAGGTGCGCCGACTCCGTGGATCCTTCACTGCGTTCAGGATGACGGTGGTTTAGTTCCAGGTATTTCTGATAGGGCGGCGGCTCACAGGGCCAAAACTCGTTCAGTTCCAGTTCATCAGCAGCCGCACGAGGGGTGCAAAGGAAAGAACGGACGTGCGCCGACTCCGTGGATCCTTCACTGCGTTCAGGATGACGGGCGGGGAAGGTTTTAGGTTTTTCTGAGAGGGAGGCGACTCACGGGCTCAAAGCTCGTTCAATTCATCAGCAGCGGAGCAAGGGTTCCACAAAGTTGGCGCACATTCACTCTTTCGCCCGGATTCTTCGCTCCGCTCGGGATGATGGTGAGGGCGAACGGCTGAGGGGAGCTTCGGGTATTCAACGTCGAGGCCCAAAGACCCACCCACCTATTTTGATCCTTTTCCGGGGATCACTTTCCCGGGCGAGAAATGGCCTGCAGGGACGCGGGCCCTCCAAGGGACGAAGACGGAACTCGGGCGCGCTCGCGTCCCGTCGCACGGTTTAATCCTTCGGCTTGCGATTGGCGCCCCAGATGAGCCAGACGGCGAGGGCGACGAGGAGGATGAGCCACCAGAGGTAACGGATCTCGCGCGCCGCGGCTTCGGCGAAGCGCAGCGCGGAGGGGAAGATCAGGATGAGCCCCGTGCCAACGATCAGCAGCACGAGCAGCTGGAGGCCGGCGCGGGTGCGGGGTCTCATCGGTCGGAGGCCGGGGCGGCCCGGCGGGCGAGATCCTCGAGCGACATGAGAATGTTGCCGGAGCTGCCGCCGACGACGAGCGGGGATCGGCCGTTCCAGTTCTGGAGGATCTGGAGCTTGATGAAGTCGGGGTTGGCGCGGAGCGCGGTGCCGCGGACGGAGATCGCCTCGGCCTCGCCCTTGGCGCGGATGATGGCGGTGTCGGCCTCGATCTTGGCCTTGAGCTGGGTGAACTTCGCCTTCTCGGCCTCCTGCTCCTGCACCATCTTGAGCTCGATCGCGGACTCGAGTTCGGAGGAAAGCGCGAGGTTGAAGATCACGAGGTCGACCACCTCGAGGAAATCGGTGCCGATCTTGCGGCGGGCGAGTTCGATGGCGCGGTTCTTGATGTCCTCGCGTTGCTTGACGATCTGCTCGGCGCTCCGGGTGGCGGCGACCTCCTTCAAGGCCTCCTGGACGCGCGGCGCGATGAGGTTGTCGAAGGGCGCGCCCGCGTATTCCTGGAAGATCTTCACCACGGAGCGTTCCGGGATGCGATAGAGCACGTGGACCTCCATCTTCACTTGCTGGAGATCGGAGGAGTAGCACTCCGCCGGCATCGGGCGCGTCTGCTGGCGCACCGAGATCGGCAGGATGTGGGTGAGGAAAGGCTGCTTGAAGCCGAAGCCCTCCGGCCGGAAGTCGGGGTCGACGGTGCCGAGGGTGACCGCCACGCCGCGCGTGCCGGGTTGGACGACGTAGGTCGCGGAGGAGCCGAGGATGATGGCGGCGAAAATAAGGATGAGCACGCCGACCAGGCGCTTGAGTTTGCGGGCGTCGGCCGCGCCGTCGTGGGCGCCGCCGTATTGTTGCTGGCTCATGGTTGGGTCTCCGTTGGGGTGGGGGGATTGGCGCCGGTGGTGAAGTCACCGAGCGGGAGCATCATGTTGGCGCCGGTCGCACCGGGACCGACGACGAGCGGGGTGACGCCGTCCCAGCGCTCGATGATCTGGAGTTCGAGCACGCTCGGGTTCTCGCGCAGCGCCTTGCCGCGAAGGACGATGGATTCGGCCTCGCCGGTCGCCTTGATGACGACGGTGCTGGCCTCGGTCTGCGCCTGCTGTTGCGCGAAGCGAGCGCGGGCGGCCTCCTGTTCCTGGACCATCTTGGCCTCGATGGCATTCTCGAGCGCGCGGGTGAGGCTGATGTCCTCGAGCACGATGTCCTCGATGACGAGGACATCGCCGATTTTCCGACGGGCGCTCTCGAGGGCGAGGCTCTTGACCTCCTCACGCTTCTGGACGATGAGCTCCGCGCTGCGGCTGGCCGTGATCTCATTGAGCGCCTCGGCGACGCGGGGCTTGACCAGCGTGTCGAACGGAGCGCCCCAATAGTCGCGGAAGACGGCAACCACGGAGCTCTCGGGCACGCGGTAGAGGACGCGGACGTCGATTTTCACCTGCTGCAGGTCGGACGAGTAGCAGTCGGCGACCATCGTGGCGGTCTGCTGGCGGATGACCTGGGGATAGATGTTGGTCACGAAAGGCAGCTTGAAGCCGAAGCCCTCGGGCTTGAAGGCGGGGGAAACGCGACCCAGGGTGACCTCGACGCCGCGGTGGCCCGGCTCGACCACGTAGGTGGCGGAGGAACCGGCGATGATCAGGACGAAGATCACCACGGCGCCGGTAATGAGACCGGCAATGGTTTTGGGATTCATGGGATGTAAGGGCCTGGCGCCTGTGCGACGCGAGGGATGGCAGACCTTTGCGGTCGGTCACGGCCGCGGCAAGTGAAACCATCGAGCTTCCAAACAGAGCGGCAATTTCAACCTCGAGGGAGAAGGGCGCAGCAAGACTGCGCCCCTACGCCGATGTGGGGGCGGGGGAGTGTCAGCGGTTCTCATTTCTTCGGTTTCATTTTGTCCGGCGATCGCTACGGTGCCGGCATGATACCCCGCCTGTTGTTCTCCACCCTCATGTTGCTCAGTGTCACCGCGCGCGCCGCGGAAACCTACACGCTCGGCATGATTGCCAAGTCGCAGGGCAACCAGTTCTTCGAGGCCGCGCGCTCGGGTGCGAACGACGCCGCCCGCGAACTGGGCGCGAAGCACGGGATCACGATCCGCGTCGACTGGCGCACGCCGAACGAGGAGGACGCGCAGAAACAGGCGGACTTCGTCGAGCAGCTGGTGCTGGGAGGAGTGGATGGCATCATCATCAGCTGTTCCGACGCGAACAAGCTCACGGACGCGATCGACAAGGCGGTCGCGTCGGGCATCCCGGTGGTCACATTCTCCGGTGATGCGCCCGCCAGCCGGCGGATGGTTTCGATCGGCATCGACGATTTCCAGTGCGGCGAGCGGACATTCGAGGAACTGGCGCGACTGCTCGGCGGAGAGGGCGTGGTGGCGGCGATCGACGGGAATCCCAACGCGGTGAATCTCCAGCAGCGCGCCGCGGGATTCCGCGCGGCGGCGAAGCGCCATCCCGGCGTGCGGCTGCTCGACATCTATTACCACAAGGAAACCCCGCTCGATGCCGTGGCGAAGATCGAGCAGGTCATGCAGGCGAATCCCGACATCACGGGCTGGGGATTTCTCGGTGGCTGGCCCTTGTTCACGGACCGGGCGCTGAAATGGCCGCCCGGCACGATCAAGTGCGTGTCGGTGGACGCATTGCCGCCGCAGCTACCCTATGTGCGAAGCGGGCATGTGCAGCTGCTCCTGTCCCAGGATGTCCATGGCTATGGCTACAAGGCGGTGGAGCGGCTCATCGATAAGCTCTATTTCAAGAAGGATCCGGCGGCGGCGATCGAGGACACGGCGCTGACGGCCGTGACGGCGGAGAATGTCGATGCGTTCGCGAAAAATTGGGAGAAGTGGCTGCCCAAATGAGGGACGGGCACCGCGGAGGCGTTTCACGTCCAGCGTAGTCGGGGCATAAAGCCCCTCATGCAATCCTGGGTGGGCGGGCGCTTAGCCGGAACCATGCAGATGGATGAAGGGGCGCGGCTTTTTCTAGCTACGGGAAACAAGGGCGTGGACAAGCCACGCCCCTACAACGGAATAGTTCGACTGCGCGCACGGGGCAGTTCCGCTCCATCCATAGTTCCGGCTGAGGGCGGGGCGAATCGTCTCGATGAACTGCGCGAGTGAACGGCTCGTTCCGAGAACGCGGCTGCCTACAGAGATATCACTGCTCCAGCACGCGCAGCTTGATATTGCGGAACCAGACGGGCTGGGATTCGGCCTGGAGGGCGATATGGCCGGAGGCGAGTTTCAGCGGGGCGCCCATCGCCAGGAGCCGGGCGGCATCGGGATCGCCGGGATCGAGCTGAGGATGCTGGTAGCGCATGACCTCGACGCCGTTGATGCGATGAATGATTTCCTCGTGGCCCCGGACCTCAACTTCCACCGCGACCCACGTGTCCATGGGCGAGAGGGAACTGGGCGAGGCGTCGACGATGTGGTTGGTGACGAGTTTGCCGTTGCGCTCGAGGTGGGTGCCGGGGCTGACGGCATTGCCGGTCTGGCGGCCCGCCTTGGTGTCCACGCAGAGGAACTGCACCTCCATGGAAACGGGCCATTCTTGGTCGCGCGCCATCGTGAGGGGCGAGGCGGCGTGGACCATGACGCCGCTGTTGCGTCCGGCCCATTCCGGCGCGTCGGCCATCGGCGAGCCCGTGAAAAGGTATTCGAGACGGAGGATGTAGTGCGAGTAGGCGAGGTTGGTATAGAGGTGACCGAACTGGCGGTCGAAACGCCCGTACTTATCGTAAGCGACCTTGAGGATTCCGTCCTCCACGCGAAACGTGTCGGCATGATTTTCGCCCAGGTCGTGCTTCGCGATCTTCACCGTCCAGCCCGTCAGATCGCGGCCGTTGAAGAGATCGATCCAGCCGTCGTTGTCTGCGGGGGACCCGATCGCGGCGGAAGCAAAACCGAGCACGAGGGGCGCGAGGGTGAGGCGGGCGGGGCGAAGCCAGCGGGAGATTGGTTTCATGGGGTAAGCGGCACAATGGAGTGGGGCCCGGGTTTGACAAGGCGGGGCGAGCGCCCGCGTGGCCGTCCAGCCCGACGGCTGGAACGAATCCCAACCCACATTGTGGCGACCTTCCTGACATGGGGCTGTCAGCGGTATCTGGTAAGCTGTTCCGTCAACCTGAACCCCATCCACGCATGAACACTCATGAAATTGCCGGGCGCCTCGTGGCGCTTTGTCGGGAAGGGCGCTGGGAGGCCGCCCAAACTGAATGGTACGCCGCCAACGCCGTGAGCATCGAGCCGCACGAAACACCCGCATTCGCCCAGGAGACGCGGGGCCTGCCCGCGATTTTGGAAAAGGGCCGGAAATTCGACGCCATGGTGGAGACGATGCATCACCTTGCCGTTTCCGAACCGGTGGTCGCGGGCCATTCCTTCGCGTGCACGATGGCCATGGACCTGACGATGAAGGGCCAGCCCCGCATGCAGATGAGCGAGCTATGCGTTTATGAGGTGAAGGACGGCAAAATCGTTTCCGAGCAATTTCACCTGTGATGACGGCCGAGTCGCGCGGGTTCAAATGGGGCGATCCAGTCCGTCCCGCGGGTGAGTCCGCGGCGCATCGCGAGCTCAAGCGGCTGGCGCTGGGATGGGCGCGAGCGCATCGGCTGCTGTTGGCGGCAACCGAGGTGCGGTTGCCGCGCTCGGCCTATCGGGCGGATGTGGCCGCCGCGACGCCGCGCGTGCTGTCGTCCGCCGGCCTCACGGCGGTCTTCGAGTGCAAGGCGTCGCGCGCGGACTTCCTGCGCGACAGTGCGCGGGAGAACGGCGCCCGGGAAAAAATCAGTGCGCTGGCGGAACGGCTGTCCGCGCTGCGCGAGCTGATTGGCCTGCACCGGCCGGACCTCCGGCGGGGTGAGGCGCTTTTTCCGGAGTTTGACGCCTATGACCTGCGGGGCCTGCGGCACGAGACGCACCGGCAATTGGAAGCCGAGCTGCGCACGGCGCAGCGCAAGCTCGTCGAGGGAACGAAGTTTGCGAAGCTCGGACGGTGGCGGGCGGCAAGTTTGTTGTACCTGGTCGCCGAAGAGGGCGTGGTCACTCCGGCGGAGCTTCCCGATGGGTGGGGATTATTGGTGCGACGCGGCGAGGCGCTGGAGCTGGCGCATCGGCCGTGCCTGAACGCGACCACCCCGGAGGAGCGGGTGGCGCTGCTGGAGCGGATTGCCGCGCTGGCGGGACGGGGACGAGAGCGGCCGACGGGTGGGGGCGCGCCGGCCGAGTGTCGCGCGGGCGGGTCCCCGCGGGACGCGCCATGACGAAGCGGTGTTGGCGGGGGCGGGGCCGTTGCCGTTCCGGGGCGAGGGCGCCCCGGCTCCAGGAAAAAAGGGTACGCCGAGGATGCGATCGGGGCGTGACGTTTGATCGGGAAGCTGTTGGGTGACCGGGTGAGCAGTGGATTTTCAGTCGAGGAAGAGAACCTTTACCACAAGACGGCGGACGCGGTGTACGCGCATTTGCGGCGCACGCGCAATCCGGCGGAAATGCTCGCGGTGCTGCGTGGGGCGATGAAGCGGTTTGACCGGGCCTTCGACACGGCGCCGGCGGAGGCTCGCGCGGTGGTCGCGTGCCGGGCCGGCTGCGGCACGTGCTGCCATGTGCCGGTGGGGGTGCAGGCGCATGAAGTCCTGATCGCGGCGGAGTTCATCCAAACCCATTTTTCGGCGGGAGAATTGGAGGCGCTGATCGGGCGACTGGGTGAACACCGGGCGGCGTTCGAGGGGCGGAACAGCACGGAACGGCTGGCGCTCAAGCTCCCGTGTGCCTTGCTGCGCGAGGGCAGCTGCTCGATCTACGAGGCGCGACCCGGATCGTGCCGGGCACACCACAGTCGGAACCTCGAGGGGTGTCGCACCAACCTCGCCGCCGGAGTCGACCAGGTGGATGTTCTCATTCCGGCAATCCGGGGGCGGATGTTCGCCGTCATGCTCGCGATCGACCAAGCCGCGGAGAACGCGGGGTTTGATGCCCAGGCCTATGATTTTGGGTCGGCCCTGTTCGAAGCCTTGACGGACAGTCTGTGTGCGGTGCGCTGGTTGCGCCGCCAGCCGGCATTCTCGGCTGCCTCCCATGAGGACGCGGGGGATTGAGCTCGAGTCGGGACGTGAAACCACGAATGGACCCGAATAGACACGAATCAAAGAATCGAGCTAGATGATCGCTCCGTAAACCGAATCGCCGCATGCAAGTGGCGAATGGCTCGGGGTGCGGCGCGGTGCGTCCGAGAGGAATGGGAGCCGCGACGGCGGAATTCTCGTTGTCTCGTGGTGGTGGGACCTATGATGGTCCCTTATGAAGAAGACGTTTCCCCTCCAGGCGGCCGGCAAGGATGATGCACGTGTGCGGGACAAGATCCGCCACGAGGTCAACAAGTGCGTCCGCCGGGCGCGGCGCCAGGCCGTGCCGGAGGGTTTTGCCCAATGGGATTTCGCCTGTCGCATCGGCGCGTCGGCCGAGACCGCGGAAGCGCGCCCGCTGAAGGAAATCGCGGCCGAGATCGACGCCGTGGCGGCGCGGGGAGCGACGTCCGTTTACCTGGAGATCGAGCCGGTTCCGGGGCAGCGCAAGGCCAGGCCCTGACGCGAAGCGAATGTGACTGTCCGCTCGGAATCCGGGGACGAGGAATCGCAAAATGGAACGCGGGGTGATTTGGTCGGTCCCATCGCGATCCCTTGTTGGTATCCCCGACGCCGTCCGGCGCCCAAAACTCGTTCCCGAGTTCACCCCATGAAAATCCGCCCTGCTGCCGTCCTGCTTTCCTGTGTCTTCGCCCTCGCCCTGTCTCTCCGCGGAGCGGAGACCGAGGCGGTCGCAAGTCCGCTTCATGTGGAGATTCGGGCGCAGGATCCGATTTCCTTCCATCAATTCCGTCATGGCCTGGCGGATGGCGAGGAGCTGATTCTCTCGACCCTGCGGATGAACGCGGACCAGCAGGCGCAATTTGCGCGGTATCCTGGAGACGTCGTGGTGCTGGGCGAAAACGAAACGGCGCCCGCGGACGCGCCGGTGCTGCGGCTCACTTGGGCCGAGGGCGGCGATGTGACCGCCGATTTGCTCATGCCACCGGACCGCAAGGCGAAATTCCTCGGGGTCCTCAGTCGCAGCCCGTTGTCGGAGCATCCGGATTACAAGGAAATGCGCCGCAAGATCGACCAGAGCGGGTCGAGCGATCGCAAGCGGGACGCCACGGTGCGGGCGCAGGTGCAACTCGAGCTGTACCTGGCGCTGCTGCGTGCGAAGCGGGAGCTGCGGGAGTGAGGCCCATACTCGAGGCATTCGGATCTGAACCACGGCGAGCACGGATCGGCATGGACAGATCAGCTTGATCCGTGGTCATCCGGGTTATTCCTGGTCAGAACTTCGCTTCCCAGAGTCCAGAGCCCAGGAACCAATGGTATAACGTGCGCTCGCTTCGCGATGGATCCGATGGGAGTTGCGGCGGCAACAGAGCGGGATAGCTGTGCGGCGAGTGGAAAAGAAATCCGCATCCTTGCTCTTCGTGACGCTGATGGCCGTCGGCCAGGGGTGGTCGGCGCAGTCGACGTCGCAAGAGGCTCCGGCGGCGGAGGGTGCGGGCGACGGGCTTTATGAGCTCGGACGAACCCTGTTCGAAGCCTTTGCGCCCGAGGAGGTGAAGGAGGAATATGAATTTCCCGATCGGGCGCAGTGGGACGCGTTTGTGGGGCGACTGCAGGGGGCACTGGACGGAAGCGATCCCGCGGCGCTGATTGAATTTGAGGCGGAGGCGCGGGCGGCGCTGACGATGTTGCGGCTGGTGGAAGGCGGGGAGGATTATGTCGCGTGGCTGGAGGAGCGGATCGACTACATCGAGGCCGCGAAGGAAGGAGCGAGCCAACCGGCGCCACCGGCGCGTCCGTCACCGGGTCCCGCGCCCGGCAAAACCCCGGCAAAAACGCCGCCTGCGCGGGCCGGTCAACTTGTGCCGGGGTTGGACGATTGGGTGCGGCGCGCCCAGGCGAGGGCCAAGCCGGCGCGGGCGGAAGCGTACGTGGCGCGGCTGAAACCGGTATTCGCGGCGAACGGCGTGCCGGCGGAACTGGTGTGGCTGGCGGAAGTGGAATCCAGCTTCAATCCGACGGCGCGCAGCCCCGCGGGGGCGCGGGGCCTGTTTCAACTGATGCCGGCGACAGCGAAGGAACTGGGCCTGAGCACGGTGCTGCCCGACGAGCGCACGCACCCCGACAAGTCCGCCGCGGCCGCGGCGAAAATGCTGCGGCAACTGCACAAGCGCTTTGGCGACTGGCCGCTGGCGCTGGCGGCTTACAACGCGGGACCGGGCCGGGTGCAGCGGACGCTGCAGAAGCACAAGGCGAAGACGTTTGCCGAGATCGCCCCGGCCCTCCCGCTGGAGACCCGCAATTATGTGCCGAAAGTCCTGGCCGTGCTGAAAGTGCGGAGCGGAGCCACGCTCACCGGGACGGAGCGCCGGTGAAAACCGCCGCGTCCGGCGACGAGCTGGCGCGCGGGCTCAGCCGGGATCATGCAGGTGACGTAGGGGCGCGGCTTGACCGCGCCCTTCACTTGCCACGGGCAACAAGGGCGTGGACGAGCCACGCCCCTACAATGGAATAGTTCGACTGCGCGCACGGGGCAGTTTCGCTCCATCTCCATCGTTCCGGCTCAGACGTTAGCGGGATCGGGATGGATCCAGGGGGCGCGGTAGGGGCGAGCCAGGCGGGCGGTGGCTTCGGCGTCCCCCGGGATGCTGCGGGTTTTCGGATCGTAGGCGAGGGGGCGACCGAGTTCCTGGGAGAGATTGGCGAGGGCGCACATGGCGCTGGAAATGTGTCCTTCCTCGATGTCGGCCACGGGACGGGAGCGCCGGGCCCGCGCGGCCATGAAGTCGAGGACGTGGCGATTCTCGGTTTCCTCGTAGGTGTGCCCGCCCCAATTGAAATCGATGTTCTCCAAATTGCCCGAGGACGAATGGAGGTTGCGGCCTTCGCGCGGGCCGCCGTCGGCGGGGGTGAACACACACTCGAACATGGTCAGGTTGAGCGTGCCCTTGGTGCCGATGAAACGCGCGCCCCACTGGTCGCTCCAGTGGCGTTGGGGGATGGGCGAGGCGCCCCAGGTGCGGTGCTCCCAGCTGACATTGAGGCCGGGGTAGCGGAAGACACTGCGCTGGGTGTCGGAAATGGTGGACGTGTAAGGGGCCGGGTCGGTGAGGATGCCGCCGGTTGATACGATCGACTCGGGCCAGCCGAGTCCAAGGAGCCAGCGCACCTTGTCGATCATGTGCACGCCGAGATCGCCGATCTGGCCGTTGCCATACTCCTGGAAATTCCGCCAGCCGCGGTCTTCCATCATGGCCCGGTAAGGCAGCTTTGGCGCGGGGCCGGCCCAGGATTCATAATCCAGGTGGGCGGGCACGGCGGCTTCGGGGATGATCCCGGTGGGCCGCCCGTGCAGGTAGCTATAGGTCTCGACGAGGCCGATGCGACCGAGGCGACCGCTGGTGATGAAGCGTTCGCGGGCCTCGGCGTAGAGCGGGTTGCTGCGACGCTGGGTGTTGACCTGGACCACGCGGTTGTACTTGCGCGCAGCCGCGACCAGGGCCTCGCCCTCGATCACGTCGACGCTGATGGGCTTTTCAAGATAGACATCCGCCCCGGCCTGCATGGCGGCGATGGCCGGGAGCGCGTGCCAATGGTCGGGGGTGGCGACGATCACGATGTCGTGTCCGCCGGCCGCGAGCATCTCGCGGTAATCGGCAAAAGTGCGCGGGACCCGGGACTGGAGCCCGGCGACGAGCTTGAGGGTTTTTTCAAGGGCGCGCTGGTTGACGTCGCAGAGGGAGACGAATTCCACGTCGGTGCAGCGGGCAAAAACACCGAGATTCACCCCGCCGTACCACCCGGCGCCAATGACGCCGACGCGCGGACGGGAGGGGGTGTCAGCAGCGAGCAGCTTGCGGGAGGTGGCGACGACGGCGCCAGCGGCGGCGAGGGAGGACACGAAGGAGCGGCGATTCATAGGGGTGGGAAAAAGCGGCCGCGCGCGATCGCGCAGCTGGAAAAGGCAGGGGGCGGTGGCAGGTGAACCGGGCGCGCGTTCACGCGGACGCGATCACGGGCCGACGGCTTCGCCGGTGGCCTCGCTGATGACCTCGATGAGGCGCGTGGCGCTGAATGGTTTTCGCAGCAGCCATTGGGCGCCGAACCGTTCGGCGACCTCGAGATAGGGTCCGCCGGGAGCACGGGGAATGCCGCCGCTCATGGCGACCACCTTGACCTCCGGGTAATCACGACGGAATTTCTGGATGAGCTCATAGCCATCCATGTCGGGCATGAAGATATCGGTGACCAGGACATCCACGGGGGTCTGTTGGTGCAGGGCCAGCGCCTGCCGGCCGGTGGTGGCCATCAACGTATCGTGTCCCATCCCCCGGATCATGGTCTGGAGGGAGAGGCAGACAGGCTCGTGATCGTCGACCAGGAGAATGCGACTCATAGGGCGTGGAAGGAAGCCGACATGTCGCGGAAGGTAAGTGTCCGGGCGTGTCATACAATCCCGAACTGGCGGGTTCATCACCCAGCCGGTTGTAGCGAATTTCGCCGGTTGGATCGGGGGGTGGATTGTCGATTGCGCTCGGCCGGCAGAAGGGTTGCTGTCCGGCATGAATCCTGACCGGCAAGGGTCCGTTCGCTTTTTCCGCCTGTGGAGCATCGACGTCCACGTCCATTGGTCGTGGTTCGTCGTCGCGATCTATTCGGTTTCCTCGCGGGCGCCCCGTTATGAGTCGCCGGCCTGGGCGTTGGCCGAGTACCTGGCTTTGTTCGGGGTCGTGCTGATGCATGAATTCGGCCATGCGCTCGCGTGCCGGCAGGTGGGCGGACGCGCCGACCAGATCGTGTTGTGGCCGCTCGGCGGCGTGGCTTACGTGGCACCGCCGGCACGGCCTGGCGCCACCCTGTGGAGCATCGCGGCGGGACCGTTGGTGAACGTGGTGCTGTTGCCCGTGTTCCTGGGCATTTATTATGGCGCGGCCGCGACCGGGGCGCTCGACGGGCGACCCGACCTCCACATCTTCCTGAGGACACTGATCTGGATGGATGTGGTGCTGTTGATTTTCAACCTGCTCCCGGTGTACCCGCTGGATGGCGGACAGATCCTGCGGTCGTTGCTCTGGTATCCGCTCGGCAAGGCGCGGAGCCTGCTCGCCGCCACGGGCGTGGGCCTGCTCGGCGGAGTGGCCTTGGTGGGACTGGCCGTTTGGCTCCAGTCGATCTGGACGGGCATCATGGCGCTGTTCATGTTGTCGACGTGCTGGAAAAGTTTCCAACAGGCGAAGGAGCTGCGGCAGGTCGAGCAGTTGCCGCGCCGCGCGGAGTTTCGTTGTCCCGAATGCCGCGCGTCGCCCCCGCGGGGAAACTACTGGCTGTGCCCGGCCTGCCGGCAGGCGTTCGATCCCTTTGTCACCGGGGCACAGTGTCCGCATTGCGCGACGCCATTGGACCGAACCGTGTGCCCGGATTGTGGCAGCGAACGCGACCAGCGCACCTGGGATGCCTCGATCCGCGATGCCTGAATCTTCCCGGGTGCCGCCAGACGCGGGCCACAATTCCGCCCGCGCGTCATTCCGGCAAGGCGGTGCGGCCGTGCCGGTTGCGCTTGAGTCGGGCGCTGTGGTCCTGCGGGCGCGAACAAACGGTCATTCCCCGGGTCGTTGATAAGAATGCGCCAAGAAACTGATTCGCTTGGGACGATGAAGGTACCGGAAAACGCACTTTGGGGTGCGTCGACGCAACGGGCCGTGCTGAACTTCCCGATCAGCGGCCGGCCGATGCCCCCCGCCTTCATCCGCGGGCTGGGCCTGGTGAAGCTGGCCGCCGCGCAGGCGAATGGCGCGCTGGGGCGGCTCGGACCCGAGAAGGGCCGATTGATCGAGCAGGCGGCGCGGGAGATTGCCGAGGGTGAGCATGCCGAGCAGTTCCCGGTGGACGTCTTTCAAACCGGTTCCGGCACCTCGACCAACACGAACGTCAACGAGGTGATCGCGCGGCGGGCCACGCAACTCGCGGGCGGGGCGCCGGGGACCCCGCTGGCGGTTCATCCGAATGACGAGGTGAACCTGGGCCAGTCGTCGAATGACGTGATCCCGACCGCGCTCCACGTGAGCGTGGCGCTGGTCCTGCATTGGGAACTGGTCCCGGCGCTCGAAGCCCTGGCGGCCGCGATCGAGAAGAAGTCGGTGGAGTTTGCGAGCGTCGTGAAGCTCGGCCGCACGCACCTGATGGACGCCACGCCCCTCACGCTCGGCCAGGAGTTCTCGGGTTATGCCAGCCAGGTGCGCAAGTCGGTGGCCCGGGTGCAGCGGGCGATCGGCGTGATCGGGGAACTCGCGATCGGCGGGACGGCCGTCGGCACCGGACTGAACACGCACCCGGACTTCGCCGCCCACGTCTGCCGGATCCTGACCGCCGAGACCGGGATTGCATTTCAGGAAGCGCGCAATCACTTCGAGGCGCAGGCGGCGCGCGATGATTGCGTGGAGGTGGCGGGCGACCTGGTCGCGGTGGCCGCAAGCCTCACCAAGATTGCCAATGACATCCGGCTGCTCGGGTCCGGCCCGCGGGGCGGCCTGGCGGAGTTGAAACTGCCGGTCATCCAGCCCGGATCCTCGATCATGCCGGGCAAGGCTAACCCGGTGTTGTCCGAGATGCTCGTGCAGGTGGGGCTTTATGTGCAGGGTCTGATGCAGACGGTCATGGCCTGCGGCCGGGAGGGACATCTCGAACTCAACGCCACGCTGCCGCTGATCGCACATTGCCTCCACGAGGCCATTCCGTGCCTCGCAAACGGCGCGCGGGTGTTTGCGGAGAAATGCGTGCGCGGGCTCGAGGCGGACGTCGAACGGTGCCGTGAGTACACGGAGCGATCGCTGATGCTGGTGACGGCCCTGACGCCGCACATCGGTTACGACGCGGCGGCGCAGGCGGGGAAGGAGGCGTTTGAGACGGGGCGCTCGCTGCGCGAAGTGGTGCTGGCGCGTGGGTTGATGGCGGCGGCGGACCTGGACCGCGCCTTGGATCCCGTGACCATGACGAGAGCCGGGGGCTCCTGAGCGTTGTGCGGGCGGGGGAGCAGTCGGGGTGACTCGACCTCAACGCGCTGGTCCGGCGCCCGCAGCACCACGCGATGATCAGCGCGTGCCATCCGGTTTGGGCATCCTCCAAGCGATCATCATTCCGACAGCTTCGGTCCGGATGAGGGAGGCGCGGCAGGCCGACGCGCATCACGCAGCGAAAAGGGAGGTGATGCGCATGCGCGGGATTGAACTCGTTGGACATTCCGGGTTTTGTGGCTCGGTTGCCTTACTCCTCACCCCCGATCCACACCCCATGAGTCGTTCCCTGCATCGTCGTGATTTCATCAAACATTCCGCCCTCGTCGCGGCCGGCCTGCTGACCGGCTGCACGACCGCGCCCAAGCCCGGGGCGAAGCGTCCGGCCGCCGGGAGCCGGCTTACGGTGGGCCTGGTGGGATTCGGCACGATAGCGCATTCAACGACCCCCAATTTCCTGGCCGATGAGCGGCTGCAGGTCGTCGCGGTGGCGGATCCCGTGAACGAGCTGGGCAATTATGGCTATGGCGGCGAGAAAAGCGGCGGACGCCAGGTCGGGCGTCGAATCGTGGAGGCGCATTACGCCGAGCAGGCTTCGGGAAGCTACACGGGCTGCCGCGCGTATGAGGATTTCCGCGAGATGTTTGACCGCGAGGACCTGGACGCGGTCGTGGTCAGTGCGCCCGACCATTGGCACTGCGCGATTGCGGTGCTGGCCGCGCGCCGGGGACTGCACGTGTATGGGCAAAAGCCGTTGTCGCTCACCGTGGGGGAAGGTCGCCGCATGGCTCGGGAGGTAGCGGCCAACGCCATTGTCTGGCAAACGGGCAGCCAGCAGCGCAGCAGCCAGTATTTTCGGACGGCGTGCGAGTTCGTGCGCAACGGCCGGCTCGGTCGGATCGCGAGCATCAAGGTGGGGTTGCCTGGCGGGCACACCAATTGGTCGAAACTGGCTGACCGCACCCAGCCCGAGACGCCGCCCGCCGGCGTGAATTACGATCTCTGGCTCGGGCCCGCCCCGGAGCGTCCTTACGTGCCCGCCCTGTTCCAGCTCAACTGGCGGCACAATTATGATTTCTCGGGCGGCATGATCACCGACTGGGGTGCGCATCACCTCGACATCGTGCAATGGGCGCTCGGGATGGATGCGAGTGGACCGTCCCGGATCGAGATCCGCGGCGTGACGCAGCCCGATGCGGCGGCGCTGTACAACACGTCCACCGATTTCGACTTCGACGTGATCTATCCCGGCGGCGTGCGGGTGAACGTTTCGAACAAGCACCCCAATGGCATCCTCTTCGAGGGCGAGGACGGGAAGACGCTGTTCGTGAATCGCGACAGCCTGGTGACCACGCCGGCCGAATTGCGTCGCGAGCGAATTCGCGACGGCGAGATCCGCCTTTATGAGAGCCGGCTCCACGAGAGGAACTTCGTGGACGCGATTTTCAATCGCACCGACACGATTACGCCGATCGAGGTCGGGCACCGCTCGATCACGGTGCCGCACCTGGCGAACATAGCGATCCGGCTTGGGCGGAGCGCGCTGGATTGGGACCCGGCGGCGGAGGCCTTTGTGGGCGATGAACGGGCGAACGCGATGCTGCAACGCCCGATGCGGAAGGGCTACGCGGTATAGGCGCCGTCACGGCCCGCCGATCGCGGTGTCGTGCGGCGGGCCTTCGCGTTGTCATCGGCATTTGCTGGCACCGGCCCTCGACGGCGGACGGGTGGTGCCGGCCGACGCGCATGACCGGTTTGTTGTGGGCGGGGTGCCCTCACCCCGCGGGATTTCAGCCTCGTGGCCCATGCCTCGCGGGGTGGGGGCACCC